>NZ_JBHFIZ010000035.1:196258-197472 GCF_057334535.1 Achromobacter colocynthidis | reverse complement strand
CCCCCCCCCCCCCCCCCCACCACGACTCCGAACCCGAATAAACATGGCTACTCTCAGCTTCCGTAACGTCAAGAAAACCTATGCCGGCAACGTGCCGGTCATCCATGGCATCGACATGGATGTCAAAGACGGTGAATTCATCGTCATCGTCGGGCCGTCCGGCTGCGGCAAGTCCACGCTGATGCGCATGGTCGCCGGCCTGGAATCCGTGACCAGCGGCGACATCGTGATCGACGACAAGGTCGTCAACACGCTGGAACCCGCCGAACGCGACATCGCGATGGTGTTCCAGAACTACGCGCTCTACCCGCACATGACCGTGTTTGAAAACATGGCCTATGGCTTGAAGATCCGCAAGTTCTCCAAGGACGAGATCAAAAAGCGCGTGGACATCGCCGCGCAGATCCTGGAACTGGGCCACCTGCTGGACCGTCGCCCGCGCGCGCTGTCCGGCGGCCAGCGCCAGCGTGTGGCCATGGGCCGCGCCATCGTGCGTGAACCCAAGGTGTTCCTGTTCGACGAACCCTTGTCGAACCTGGACGCCAAGCTGCGCGTGGCGATGCGCCTTGAAATCATGAAACTGCATCGCCGCCTGGGCACCACCAGCCTGTACGTGACGCACGACCAGGTCGAAGCCATGACGCTGGCGCATCGCATGATCGTCATGTACCAAGGCGTCCCCGAGCAGATCGGCACCCCCATGGAAGTCTTTGAAAAGCCCGCTTCGACCTTCGTGGCCGGCTTCATCGGCTCGCCCCCGATGAACCTGATGGAAGTGCAGGTGGCCGGCGACGGCACCGTGCAGACCACCGACGGCATGGCGCTGGAAATCTCGCCGCTGCAAGTGCCGTCCCAGGTGCGCGGCCGCAAGATCATCATGGGCATGCGCCCGGAGCACATGCTGCTGAACACGCAAGGCGTGCCGGCCGAAGTTGAAATGGTCGAAACGCTGGGTTCGGAACAACTGGTGCATTGCCGCTGCGGGAAGACCACGCTGGTGGTGCGCTGCACGACGCGCCAGTTGTCCGAAGCGTCGGCCAAGGTGGGCGATCGCGTCAATGTCGGCCCGGACGGCCGCCATCCGCTGCATTGGTTCGAAGCCGAATCGGGTCGCCGGGTGCAGGGTCTGTAAACCCTAAGCCACCAGCCGCCACGGCGATCGCCTGGCGCGGCTGCCAGGCAAAAGAATCGGGGGGGGGGCCATGTCATTGGCT
>NZ_JBHFIZ010000035.1:35954-196223 GCF_057334535.1 Achromobacter colocynthidis | reverse complement strand
CCGCAAGCCATGTCATTGCCCCCCCCCCCGATTCACATGCAGAGCCGGCGGCGCGCAAGCGCCACCGTGTCACCGCATTACTGTCACGGCATTACTTATAGACGGTCTTGGAACCGTCCTTGTGCCACGTGAACACGTCGAACTTGAAGTTCGTCAGGTCGCCCTGCTTGTTCCACGACACCTTGCCGATCGGCGTGTCGAAGGAATTGGCATGCAGGTACTTGGCCACCTTGGTCGGGTCATCGCTGCCCGCGCCCTTGATGCCGTCCGCGATGACCTGGGTGGCCGCATAGGCCGTCATCTGGAAGGCGCCGCTGGCGTTGCGCTTCTTGGCTTCAAAGGCCTTCACGATGTCGGCGTTGGCGGCGTTCTGGGTGAAGTCGGCCGGCAAGGTCAGCAGCATGCCTTCAACGGCGTCGCCGGCAATGGCGTTGATGTCGGGGTTGCCCGTGCCTTCCGGACCCATCCACTTCGCCTTCACGCCCTGCTCGGCCGCCTGGCGCAGCAGCAGGCCCATTTCGGGGTGGTAGCCGCCGTAGTAGACGAAGTCCACGCCTTGCGCCTTCAGCTTGGTGATCACGGCCGAGTAGTCGCTGTCGCCGGCGTTCACGCCTTCGAAGATTGCGACGGGCACGCCGCCCTTTTCCAGGTCATTCTTGACCGCCGTGGCGATGCCCTGACCGTACGACTGCTTGTCGTGCAGCACGGCGGCCTTCTTCGGCTTGATCTTTTCCAGGATGAACTGGGCGGCGGCGGGGCCTTGCTGGTCGTCGCGGCCGATCGTGCGGAAGATGAACTCGTAGTTCTTGCCGTCGGTGACTGCCGGCGCCGTGGCCGACGGCGTCACCATCACCACGCCTTCGTTGTTGTAGATGTCGGCGGCGGCAATGGTTGCGCCCGAGCACACGTGACCCACCACAAAACCGATCTTGCTGTTGACGACGCGGTTCGCCGCAACCGGGCCCTGCTTGGGCTCGCAGCCGTCGTCGATCACCACCGCTTCCAGCTTCTTGCCGTTCACGCCGCCCGCGGCATTGATGCGTTCAATGGCGGTGTCCACGCCTTCACGGACCATGTCGCCATATTGGGTAACGGCGCCCGTCGTGGGGCCGACCACACCGATCTTGATGGTTTGTGCATGCGCGCCCGAGGCAAACGCCAGGCCGGCGGCAACGCCGAGCGCCGCAATGACCGGGGTCAGACGAAATGTTGGCTTCATGAGTGGACTCCTCTGATTGCTTGTAATCGTTGGTTTTCGTATCGGGCGGACGCCGGAAGTACGTATGATCACGCCCCGCTACGGTGCTTTTGCACGGCAAGCATACACCGAAAGAACGGGGGTTTTGGAGCCCATCCGGCCCGACTTCCGGCGCTTCCACGCACTGCGGGTGCCACATCGCCGAGCGCGTCGCGTTATATCCCGCGAGGCATATGCAATAGACGATTTATTCGTTTGAGTTACTAACGCCGCGCGGCATCATGGCCGCCATGAGACTCCAACCGATCATCGTCCCCGGATGGAAAAACTCCGGACCCGAACACTGGCAATCGCGCTGGGTCAGCGTGCTGCCTCATGCCGTGCGCATCGAACAGCGCGACTGGGAAAATCCGGAGCCGGCGCAATGGGTATCCACGCTGGCAGGCGAAGTCGACCGGGCGCGCGCTCCGGTGCTGATCGTGGCCCATAGCCTGGGCTGCCTGATCACCGCGAGCCTGCCCGTACCCTTGCGCGCCAAAGTGGCCGGCGCCCTGCTGGTGGCGCCCGCTGACGTCGAACGGCCCGACGCGCCAGCTTGCCTGCGTGGCTTCGCGCCCATCTCCCGCCAATCGCTGCCTTTTCAGAGCGTGGTCGTTGCCAGCGATGACGACCCCTACTGCGCCCTGGAGCGCGCCCGAGGCTTTGCCGAAGATTGGGGCAGCCGCATCGTGGTCCTTTCTGGCGCCGGGCACATCAATGCTGACAGCGGTTTGGCTGACTGGCCCGAGGGTTTGAAAATACTAGGTGCGCTGCGACGCCGAGCCGCGTGGCGGATCCCCTGCCCGGCCAAACGGATTCCGCCCGTTCCCGCTTGCGGGATTTCTTGATCCATTTATTAACATTCAATTACAGAACGCGATTTGACCGGTCTACGGATCCATTACACTCCCGCAGCGTCGCAAGAACTTAGCCGAACTTAGGCAGTTTGTGCCGTAACTATTGCAAATTATGCGATTAATTGCGGAAGTGGCCAAAGGTTTCCCCAGGCGTGAATCCTTTTGATTAATCTTGCCCAAAACAAGTTACAAATGATTGATATGCTACGGCCCGAGAAGCGCGGGGACAGCGAAATGAAAGCTTGAGGGATCGCTGTTCCGCGAGGGGGGCCGGGGGGTTCGAACCCGCGCCCGGGCGGGTCGTAACCTCGGTATCCGGTAAAATCATTCAGTTCCAATCCAAATGTTTCTGCGGCCGAACCGCATACATGCCCCGCCCTTGCCCAAGCGAGCGGTCGAGAAGGCATTGGTTCGGTGAAATAACACTAAACAATGACAACTCAGAGCAATCCCATGGCGCGCCGGCAGCAGCGCCAACGCAGTGTCCACAGCAAGGGGGCCATCCTCGCGATGGCGGTACACCGGAGCATCAGCACGTCGGGCCGTATCGGCGGCGCTTAACGCGCCCGGCCATCTTGGCGTTCCAGCCATGATTGGCCTCTGTTTCCCCTGCGGCGCGACCGCAAATTCATATTCCTTGCCGGTGTACGGCGGGGTAAGAAGGACACTGCATGGCTAAGCGCGTTGCCGTCATCGGACTCTCGTTCCGATTCCCCAGCACTACCACGGACTCTTACTGGCCGGCTCTACTTGACGGCCGCGACCTGGTCACCCAGGTAGCCGAAGACCGTTGGTCCCCCGACGCCTACCTGCACCCCGGCAAAGACCATCCCGGGTCTGCCTACACCTTTGCCGCCGGCTCCATCGGCGACATCTCCGGGTTCGACGCGGGCTTCTTCGGCATTTCTCCGCGCGAAGCCGCGTTGATGGATCCGCAGCAGCGCCTGCTGCTGGAAATGAGCTGGGAAGCCATGGAGCAGGCCGGCGTCCGCCCCTCTACCCTGCGCGGCTCCAACTGCGGTGTCTATATAGGTATTGCCAGTTCGGATTACGCCTACCGCATGGCCGAAGACCTGAACGCCGTCGACGCCTCGATGGCCACGGGCAACACCGCCAGCATCGCCGCCAACCGCCTGTCGTACTTCTTCGACTTGCGCGGCCCCAGCATCGCCATGGACACGGCGTGCTCGTCGTCGCTGGTGGCCTTCCACCAGGCCTGCCGCGCCATCGTCTCCGGCGAATGCAGCCAAGCCTTGGCGGGCGGCGTCAGTCTGCACCTGCATCCTTACGGTTTCATTACCTTTTCCAAAGCATCCATGCTGTCGCCCCGCGGCCGCTGCAATGTCTTTGACGCGGCGGGCGACGGCTATGTGCGCTCCGAAGGCGGCGGCATCTTCCTGCTGAAAGACTATGACCAGGCCGTGGCCGATGGCGACAACATCCTGGCGGTTGTCGCCGGGTCCGCCGTCAACACCGACGGCCGCAAGTCCGGCCTGACCGTGCCCAGCGCCGATGCGCAGGCCACGTTGATGCGCCAGGCCTACGAACAGGCCGGCATCTCGCCTTCCGACATTGACTACCTGGAAGCCCACGGCACGGGTACCGCCGTTGGCGATCCCATCGAAACGCGCGCCATCGGCGCGGCGCTGGCCCAGCAACGCAGCAAGGACGCCCCGCTGCCCATCGGGTCCGTCAAAAGCAACCTGGGCCACTTGGAAGCGGCCTCCGGCGTCGCCGGCCTGGTCAAGGCGCTATATGTATTGCGCCACCGCGTCGTGCCGGCCACCATCGGCATCAAAACGCTGAACCCCAAGATCGAATTCCGGAAATGGAATCTGGACGTCGTCACCCAGAACCGCAAGCTGCGCCAGACCGGCAAGCTGGTGGTCGGCGTGAACTCGTTTGGCTTTGGCGGGGCGAACGCCCACGTCATCCTGGAAAGCCCGCCGCCGCGCAACCCGGCCGCCGAAGGCAAAATGGCCAAGACCGCGCCGATTCCGGTGCTGGTCTCGGGTAAGTCTCCCCAAGCGCTGAAAGCCGCCGCCCGGCAAATGGCTGATGTACTGCGCGACCAACCCGCCCGCTTCCTCTACAACGCCGCCTATCACGCCGCCATGCGCCGCGACTGGCACGGCGAACGCGCCGTCGTCTTCGGCACGCAATGCAATACCGTGGCCGACTTGCTCCTGCAATTCGCCGACGGCGCGGAATCCAAGCATGACGTCGTCACCGGCAGCGCACTGAACCAGGCGCGCGGCCCCGTCATGGTCTATTCCGGCAACGGATCGCAATGGGCCAACATGGGCCGTCGGCTGTTGTCCGCCCCCATCTTCGCCAGCGCCATCGACGAGGTTGACGCGCTGTTCTCGCAATACGCCGACTTTTCCCTGCACAAGGAACTGGCCGGTGAAAACGGCGACGACCGCTACCAACGCACCGAAATCGCCCAGCCCGCGCTGTTTGCCCTGCAAGTCGGGATCACGCGCATGCTGGCGCAGCGTGGCGTCGTGCCCAGCGCCGTCATTGGGCACAGCGTGGGCGAAGTGGCCGCTGCCTGGGCCTGCGGCGCGCTGAGCCTGCCGGACGCCGTGTGCGTCATCTTCCAGCGCAGCCGCCTGCAAGGCCAGACCAAGGGCCAAGGCCGCATGACCGCCGTGGGCATCAGCGGCGAAGCCGCGCAAGCCTTGATTGCCCTGCATAACCTGGGTGGTTCGGTCTGCGTGGCCGGCTACAACAGCGAGCGTGGCGCCACGGTTGCCGGCGCGCCGGAATCGTTGAGCATTCTTGAAGCCGCGTTGGCCGAAGAGTCCCTTTTCTACCGCCGGCTGGACCTGGACTACGCCTTCCACAGCCCCGCCATGGACGGCATTGAAGCTGGTATCCGAAGCGCGCTGGCCCACATCCAGCCGCGCGCGAGCGATGTGCCCTTCTATTCCACGGTGACCGGCGCAGCCCTTGACGGTGCCTCGCTGACCGCCGAGTACTGGTGGCGCAACGTGCGCGAGCCGGTACGCTTTGAACAAGCCACCAACCAGCTCGCCGCGCAAGGCAACAACATTTTTGTTGAAGTAGGCCCGCACCCGCTGCTGCGTTCTTACCTGAACGACACGCTCAAGGCGGCGGACATGCAAGGGCGCGTGCTCAGCACGTCTACCCGTGGCGGCGACGACCCCGAGAAAATCTGGATGGCCGCGGGCCAGGCCATCGTCAGTGGTGGCCAAATCGACCTGCAATCGCTCTTCCCCTGGGAAGGCCCCGCCGTCGACCTGCCCACCTACCCGTGGCAGCGCGAACGCCACTGGCACCCCACCACCCCGGAGTCCCTGGGCTTGCTGTCGCGCCGCCTGGTGCACCCGCTGCTGGGTTACCCCATGCAGCAGCACGAGCACACCTGGGAAAACCAACTCGACACCCAATCCCATCCGGCATTGGCTGACCACGTCGTGGGTGATGCCGTCGTATTCCCCGGCACCGGCTTTGCCGAAATTGCGCTAGCCGCCGCGCTGCATTGGCAGACCAGCGACTACGCCGAACTTGAAGAACTGGAAATCCACGCGCCGCTGCTGCTGAATGCGTCGCCCAGCAAGCTGACCCGCCTGCTGCTTGACGATGCCGACGGGCGCTTCCGCATCACCGCCAAAGACACCAACAGCACCGAGCCCTGGGTCAAGCACGCCAGCGGCCGCTTGCTGCGCGAGCCCGGCCGCGCCCGCCTGACGCAGAGCGAACTCAGCCTGCCCACGCGCGCTCCAGACTTCACCGGCGCGACGCACAACGCGCTGACATGCGCGGTGGGGCTGGACTACGGCCCTGCCTTCCGTGCCGTATCCCACGGCTGGATAGAATCCGACACCAGCGTACTGGCGGTGCTGCAAGCCGACGCCAGCCTGGCCGCCGAGCTGGGCGCCACCCACCTGCACCCCGCCCTGCTCGACTGCGCCTTCCAGCTGATTATTCAGTTGCTGCGCAACGACCCCGCCATGGGGCAAGGCATTGCCTTCGTGCCCGCCAAGATCGGACGCCTGACGCTGCGTGCCAACGCCGGCCAGCCTGCCGCGGCCCGTGTCCGCCTGGAACGCCGCGCGCCGCATTCGCTGACCGCCAGCTTCGAACTCTATAACGCCGCCGGCGAACAGATTGCCGCCGTCGAGCAAGCCCGTTTTCGCAGCATCCGCCTGCGCAAACCCGCCGCCGACAACCTTAGCTTCCTGGACGCCATTGCCACCCCGCGCCCGCATGCGCCCTTCGGCCCCAATCCGCTAGACCATGCATCGCTGCGCACCGCCCTGGCCGACGCCATTGCCGCCTGCGTGCAAGATGGCGCTCACGACCGCTACGCCCAAGAAGTCGACCCGCTTCTGGACAGCCTGTGCTATGGCTTCGCGCTGGACGCCCTGCGCCAGATTGCGCCCGACGGCCAGTTGCTGCCGCAGGCGCTGGTGACCGAACTGCGCCGCCATGCGCCGGACACCGCGCTGCTGCTGGACCACACCATTGCCCGCCTGACGTCCGCCGGCTTCGCCGAGGCCAGCGCCGCCGGCATCCACCTGCCTGCCCAAGACGACAACGACAGCCGCACGTCTGACATCTGGAACACCCTGCTGCGCGAATATCCTGACTACGCGCAGATCGTCCACGCCGTTGGCCGAGTTGGCCTGCACCTGCCCGCCCTGCTGCGCGGCGAGGCCGCTTTGGACGACGTCTGCCCGCGCGCCAGCACGCCCGCTACCATCACCCGCAGCGCCTTGGGCGCGGCCAGCGGCCAGCGCCTGGGCACCGCCCTGCGCGGCATCCTGGAACAGGCGCAAGCCAACCGCGTACCCGGCCAACGCCTGGCCATCATTGAAGTCGGCCAAGCCGCGCCCCTGTTCGCGTCCAACTGCTGCGACGCCCTGGACTTCAACCTGGCCGACTACAGCTACGCCTCGAACCAGGCCGACGTGCTGGACCACGTTGCCCATCAGCAGGCCGAACGCTATCCCAATGCGCAAACCGAACTGATCGCTGACAGCAGCGAAGGCGGCGCAAGCCCCACCGCCCGTTGCGACCTGGCCCTTTTCCATTGCGAATTCGACACCCTGGAAGCCGCCCGCGCCGCCCTGCGCCACGCCCGCGCCAGCCTGCGGCCCGGCGGCATGCTGGTGCTTTGCGGCGCGCATCCCACCGCCTGGGGCGACTTCGTCTTTGGCGGACGCCAAAACTGGTGGCAAACCGGCGAAAACGGCGAACAACTTTCCACACAGCAGCCCGCCGATTTCTGGCTGGACGAACTGCAATCGCTGGGCCTGCATTGCGACAGCCCGCTGGCGTTTTCGGACTCCGTTGCCACCGGTGCGTACCTGCTGACCGCGCGCTTGGGCGACGCCGATGTCGACAGTGCCAATGCCACGAACCCCGTCGACCACGCCACCGCCATTGAGCCCGCCAACTGGCTCATCCTGGCGGACCGCAATCCCGATCACAGCTCCGGTCTGGCCCAGTCGCTGGAAGCCGCCCTGACCCGCGCTGGCCACCACGTCCGCGTGGCTGCCGGTGTCGCCGCCGACGCCTTGGACGACTTGCTGCGCAACGGCGCGGTTGGTCCCGTCAACCATGTCGTGCATCTGGATGGGCTGGCCTGGACCGATGGCCAAGAAGCAAGCCCAGCAGCCGCCCAAGAAGCCGCCCAAGATCTACTGACCAAGCAAACCCGCCGTTGCGCGTTGGCTGCCGCCGTCATCCAGGCCTGCGAACGCACGCAAACCAACGCAACGCTTTGGCTCGTCACCGCCGACGCCGCCCAATATCTGCGTACCGCGCCAAGCGCCTCGGCTGGCATGCATGCGCTGAACGATGCCGCGCTGTGGGGCTATGGCCGTACGCTGGCCAACGAAGCGTCCAACTTCCGCATCCGCATGGTCGACCTGCCGCTGGCGCAAGCTCAGGCTCAGACTCAGACGAACGTGTTGGTGGACGCCCTGGCGCGCGAAGTCACGCATGCGGATAACGAAGACGAAATCATTCTTGACGACACCGGCGCACGCTACGCGCCGCGCTTGCGCCAGGCCACGCGCCCGACGCAAGACTCGTCCGACCTGCGCGCGTCGCAAGCCGTGCGCCTGGGCTTTGAATTCCCGGGCCAATTGCGCAACCTGCGCTGGGAATCCTGCGCGGCGCCCGCACCGGGCGACGACGAGCTTGAAGTCCGCATCGAAGCCACCGGCCTGAACTTCCGCGACGTCATGTACGCGCTGGGCTTGCTGTCCGACGAAGCCATCGAAAACGGCTTTGCCGGCCCCACGCTTGGCCTGGAGTTTTCGGGAACCGTCATCCGCGTGGGCTCGGACGTGGACGACTATGCCGTCGGCGACGCCGTCGTGGGCTTTGGCCCCGCCAGCTTTGGCGACCGCGTGCTGACCAAACCCAGCGCCATCTCGCACATACCCGAAGGCTTCTCGTTTGAAGCCGCCGCCACCATCCCCAGCACCTTCTTCACCGTCTACTACGCGCTGCACCACCTAGCGCGCCTGGAAGAAGGCGAGAAGATCCTTATCCACGGCGCGGCCGGCGGCGTGGGCATTGCCGCCATCCAGTTCGCGCAATGGCTGGGCGCGGAAATCTACGCCACCGCCGGCTCTGACGAAAAGCGCGACCTGCTGCGCCTCTTGGGCGTGCGTCACATCTATGACTCGCGGTCCCTGTCTTACGCCGATGAAATTCTGGCCGACACCGACGGCCGCGGTGTCGACGTGGTGCTGAATTCGCTGGCGGGCGAAGCCATCAACCGCAACCTGCGGGTACTCAAGCCCTTTGGCCGCTTCCTGGAACTGGGCAAGCGCGACTTCTACGAGAACACCCGCATCGGCCTGCGCCCGTTCCGCAACAACATCAGCTACTTCGGCATCGATGCCGATCAACTGATGAACGAGCGGCCCGACCTGACGCAACGCCTGTTCGCGCAGATGATGGCCTTGTTCCGCCAGGGCGCGCTGCATCCGCTGCCCTATTCCGTGTTTGACGCCAACGACATCGTCGACGCCTTCCGCTACATGCAGCAGGCGCGCCAGATCGGCAAGATCGTCATCACGTATCGCAACGGCATCAGCGGCATCCACACGCCCGCCACCCCGCATCGTGCCGGCCTGACGCTGCCCGCCGACGCCACCTACCTGGTCACTGGCGGCCTGGGCGGCTTTGGCCTGCGCACCGCGCAGTGGCTTGCCGACAAGGGCGCCCGCAACCTGGTCCTGATCAGCCGCAGCGGCCCCACCCCCGACGCCGCGCAAGCCGCCATCGCCGCCTTCCAGGCCCAAGGCGGGCGCGTGCACGCCGCCGCCTGCGACGTCACCGACCGCAAGGCGCTGGCCCGCCTGCTTGACGAAACGGCCACCACGCTGCCGCCCCTGAAAGGCGTCGTCCACGCAGCCGTCGTCATCGACGACGGCCTGGCCCGCAGCACCACGCCCGAACAAATTGAACGCACGCTTGCCGCCAAGGTGCTGGGTGCACAACACCTGCACGACCTAACGCGCACGCTGCCGTTGGACCTGTTCATCTTCTATTCGTCGGCCACCACCTTGTTCGGCAACCCCGGACAAAGCAACTACGTCGCCGCCAACACCTGGCTGGAACGCCTGGCCGCGCAACGCCGCGCCGAAGGGCTGCCGGCCACTTGCGTGCGCTGGGGCGCCATCGACGACGTTGGCTTCCTGGCCCGCAACCAGAAGATCAAAGACGCCTTGCAAGGCCGCATGGGCGGCGGCGCGCTGGCATCCCAGGTCGCCCTGGATGCGCTGGAAGACATGCTGGTAGCCAACGTGTCCGGCCTGGGCGTGCTGGAACTGGACTGGCGCGCGCTTAGCCGCTTCCTGCCCAGCGCCGGCCTGCCCAAGTTCTCGGACATCGCCCGCCGCGCCGGCGATGCCGGTGACGATGAAGGCGGCGCCGACGACATCGCGCACATGATCGCCACCCTGGACGACGCCACGCTGCACGAACGCTTTACCGACATGCTCAAGACAGAAATCGGTGAAATTCTGCGCGTGTCGCCCGACAAGATCGAAGCCACCCGGTCCGTCTACGACATGGGCCTGGACTCGTTGATGGGCGTTGAACTGGTCGTGGCGCTGGAGAACCGCTTCGGCATCCGCCTGCCCGTGATGGCGCTCAACGAAAGCCCCACGCCCGCCAAGCTGGCGGAACGCCTGGTGCTGCTGCTGCGCGACGAACACAGCGACGCCCAAGGCGATACCGTGGCCGCCAGCGTGCAGCAAGTGGTTGCCAGCCACGCCGCCGAAGTCGGCTCCAGCACCGTGTCTGACTTCGTCGACGAAATCAAGATGAACGGCAGTCTTCCCATGCAACGCATGATCCAGTAGGCCAGAATTAATTGAGCACCGTGAAGAAGCTGCCGGGCCTTGCCGCCGGCATCAAGGACAAAATCATCCAGCAAGCGCTGGAGCGCAAACTGCGCCAGGCCTCCGCACCCGCGGGCCAGGCGCCCGCGCGCCCCGCCGAGAAGAAGGCCGAGATTCCGGAAGAACACTACCGCTTCCACCTGCACCCCGGCTACCAGCAACTGCGCATCATCAACGACGGCGCGCAACGGCTGGGCGTGAAAAACCCCTTCTTCAAACTGCACGAAGGCAAGGCCGGCGCCGACACCCAGATCAACGGCCGCGAGTACGTCAACTACGCCAGCTACAACTACCTGAACATGTCCGGCGACCCGGTCGTGGCCGCCGCCGCCAAAGCCGCCATCGACCGCTACGGCACCTCCGTTTCCGCCAGCCGCCTGGTATCGGGCGAACGCCCCATCCACCGCGAACTGGAAATGGAAATTGCCGCGTTGTACGGCGTGGACGACGCCATTTCATTCGTCAGCGGCCACGCCACCAACGTATCCACCATCGGCTACCTGTTCGGCCCGCGCGACCTTGTGCTGCACGACGAACTGATCCACAACAGCGTCCTGCAAGGCATCCAGCTGTCAGGCGCCCGCCGCCTGCCCTTCCCCCACAACGACTGGGAATCGCTGGACACCATCCTGAACGAACAACGCCACCAGTTTGAACGCGTGCTGATCGTGCTGGAAGGCATCTACAGCATGGACGGCGATTTTCCGGATCTGCCCCGCTTCATTGAAATCAAGCAACGTCATCGCGCGTTCTTGATGGTGGATGAAGCGCATTCACTAGGCGTGATGGGCGCGCGCGGGTATGGAATCCGCGAGCACTTCGGCGTGGATGGGAAAGACGTGGATATCTGGATGGGCACGCTGAGCAAGACGCTGGCGGGCTGCGGGGGGTATATCGCCGGTGAAACGGCGCTGGTGGAGCATTTGAAGTTCCTGGCTCCGGGGTTTCTGTATAGCGTCGGGATGCCGCCTAGTGTGGCGGCGGCGTCGCTGGCGGCGTTGAGGCGGATGAAGGAAGTGCCGGAAAGAGTGACTGCGCTGCAGGCGCGGGGGAAGTTCTTTTTGGAGCAGGCGAAGGCCGCGGGGATTGATACCGGGACGAGCACCGGGCTGGCGGTAGTGCCGGCGATTATGGGGAGCTCGTTGAAGGCGACCCGGGTGTCAGCGGCGCTGTTTAAGCAAGGGATTAATGTGCAGCCGATTCTGTATCCGGCCGTGCCGGAGAAGTCGGCCAGGTTGAGGTTTTTTATTTCTTGTATGCATACGGAGGAAGGAATTCAGAGAACGCTCGAAGTATTGGCCAGCGCGCTGCGCTGAGCCCGCGCAAACATGTCTTTCGCCACCTTCTCACGCAAACTCTCTTTCCTGCCCTATCTGGAAGAGTTTCTCGGCCATCGCGTTAATCATCTGCATCTTGGCCAACTTCTCCGACTCCGCCAAACATCGGCTGTGTATGGCTGGGGATACCGGCCGTCGACGACGCTTCCCCGGGGCCTGTCGAAACGCCTGGGCATACCCTTCATCAACCTTGAGGATGGCTTCCTTCGTTCTTACGCGCCAGGAAGAGCTTTTCCCACAGTCTCGTTGGTCGTCGACCATCAAGGTATCTACTACGCCGGTGATCGGCCGTCCGACCTGGAATCGTTGCTTTCATCGGACGTCGCCGTCCTGAAGGGCGCGGGAAGCGATTACGCGCTGGCTCGGGAGAGAATACTGGCCGAGGGCCTGAGTAAGTACAACCACGCCCCTGACATTACCGCCCTGCCCGAACGCGGGCAGGGTCCACGGGTGCTTATCGTGGACCAGACGGTTGGCGACGCAAGCGTGACCCACGGGTTGGCCAACGCCTCGACCTTCGTTGCAATGGTCGCAGCGGCTCGTCGGGACAACCCCCATTCCACGCTTTACATCAAGACCCACCCTGAGGTCAGCAGCGGCACCAAGCGCGGGTATCTTTCTGATTTTCCTGTCGATGACAGCATAGTCATGCTGCGCGACAAGGTTTCCCCGTCTAGCCTGCTGCAACATGTCGACAAGGTGTACACCGTCACTTCCCATCTGGGTTTTGAGGCACTACTTCGCGGACTGCCGGTCCATTGCTTCGGTTTGCCGTGGTACTCCGGCTGGGGCAACACCCATGACGCCATCGCCTGCGCCAGGCGAACAAGGCAGCGCAGCATCGACGAGCTGTTCGCGGCGGCGTATCTGCACTATTCCCGCTACCTCGACCCAGAAACTGGCAAGGCCGGGACAATCTTTAACGCGATAGACTGGCTTTGTCGCCAGCGCGATGCACGCTATAACCCACCGGGCCGCACTATTGCGATCGGCTACCGCCGCTGGAAGGCTGACAATGTGCGCCCCTTCCTCCGATCCGCAGGCGGGCAGCCACATTTCGTGCGGGACGCCGCCGCCGCAATCGAACTCAAGCCTACGCCGCAAGACCGCTTGGTCGTGTGGGGAACCGACGTGCCCGCCTCCGTTGAGTCGCTGGCAAGCAGCACCGGCGCGAAACTGATGCGAATGGAAGACGGCTTTATTCGTTCCGTGGGATTGGGATCTGATTTCATCCCCCCTTGCGCCTTGGTGCTCGATCACCAGGGCCTGTATTTCGACCCGCGGCAACCTAGCGATCTGGAACATCTGCTCAACACCTGGACCTTCACAGAAGAAGACCTTACACGAGCGGCAAAAGTCCGAGACTTGATCGTGTCGAACGGACTGACAAAATACAATGTCGAGCCGAACATCGCTCCGCATTGGAAGAGCCCTGGTCGGCACACGATTCTGGTGCCTGGCCAAGTGCAAGACGATGCATCCGTGCGCTACGGCTGCCTGGATGTCCGCAGCAACATGCAATTGCTTCGCGCTACCCGCGCGCACGCCCCTTCTGCCTTCATCGTGTACAAGCCTCATCCCGATGTCATGGCCAATAATCGCATTGGCCATCTGCATCGCAAGGAAGCGCTGGAATTCGCTGACGCGATAGAGAGCCATGCGTCGATTGTCAGTTGCATCGACGCGGCGGATGAAGTTCACACCATGACTTCGCTTAGCGGGTTTGATGCACTGCTACGCGGTAAGTCCGTGACCACCTATGGAAGGCCGTTCTATGCAGGATGGGGTTTGACCACTGACCAAAACCCGCCTTTGCGACGAAATCGCCGCCTCTCCCTGGACGAGCTGACGGCTGGAGCGCTACTCCACTACCCCGTCTATTTCGACGCATCGCTCAACGGATTTACGACTTGCGAGGCCACTCTGCGCGAACTTATCCTTACCCGCAGCCTACTTCTGTCCAAAGGCATGTTGTCGCCAATTCGGCAAACACAGTGGCAACGCCAATGGAAGAAGGTTTCGCTTTGGGCCAAGGCTGGCTTCGTGGTACCGCGATGACATCAACGCAGCGTTTCCTCTTCCTGCAAGGCGTCTGCTCCCCGTTCTTTCGACGACTGGGGCATGCTCTTAGGGGGGCGGGCCACTATGTCCGTAAAGTGAACTACACCGTAGGCGACCGTATCTATTGGCGAGCCGGAAATACAGTTTCCTATCGCGGTCCAATGAGTCAGCTATCGGATTTTTATCGCCAGGAATTCGACAATCACAGCATCAGTGACATCGTTTTGTTCGGCGACTGCCGGCCGGTTCATCGGCCAGCCATCGAATTAGCGCAGCAGCGCGGTATTCGCGTGCACGTGTACGAAGAGGGGTACTTTCGCCCTTACTGGGTCACACTCGAACGGGACGGAGTCAATGCGAACTCGCGCTTGCCGCGTGACCCCGACTGGTACCGGACCGAGGCCCGTCACCTTCCCCACTTCGAGAACGGCCGATCATTCAAGACGCCTTTTTGGAAGCGCGCCGTGTATGACGTCGGCTACAACTTTTGGGCGGGTCTGAACCCCCTTCTACATCGCGGGGTGAAGAGCCACGTACCTTATTCGCCATTAACGGAATACCTCGGGTATCTCCGTCGCGGCATGAAAGTCAAAGTCCTGGAAAGGCGATCCCGCCGCATTGAATCGAAATTGATCGCGGAAGCCGCCCAGCATCCGTACTTTCTTCTTCCCCTGCAATTGGATTCGGACGCACAGATCGTGCATCACTCTCCATTCAAGAGCATGACTGATGCGATGTACCAAGTTCTGGATTCGTTCGCCAAGGCAACACCTAGCCGGTATCGGTTGGCCGTGAAGATCCATCCTCTGGATCCAGGAATCGTCGACTACGAAACACTACTGAAACAGCGCACCCGCGAATTAGGCATTGCGGATCGAGTCTTCTTCCTGGAAAGCGGAAATCTGCCTGCGCTACTGACTCACACAACCGGCGTTGTCACCGTCAACAGCACCGTTGGCAGCTCCGCGCTAATCCACGGCAGACCCACCATCGCGTTGGGCTGGGCCATATATGCTTTAGCGGGCTTGACATTTCAGGGTGAACTGGACGAGTTCTGGACCGACCACACTTTGCCGGACACAAAGCTGTTTCATAATTTCCGGGATTCCGTGATCTTTCACACCCAGTTGAACGGGGGATTCTATTCCGCCCAATCCATCGAAATGGCGGTAGAAAACAGTCTGAAGCGCCTTATCGTCGATGCCGAGCCTGCTACGATTAACGATCTGCCTCCTGGCGAGATCACGATTTCGATGCAGGCCTCTGCGGCCGGCTCAAGAACTACCTAATGAAAATTGCTTACATTGCTGATGAATTAACCGCCTCGTGTCTCCAAGAGCGCTGGCATGCGATTGCCGTGACACCATTGAACTATCGGTGGGTCCTACGCTTTCAAAAACCAGATTTCTTATTTGTAGAATCGGCTTGGCAAGGCAACGACAAACGCTGGAAGTACAGGATAGCTGACTATCCTGATTATCCTAAGCGGAACAACGCACTTCTGCGTACGGTCGTGGAGTATGCCCAAGACCGAGGAATACCCACGGTTTTCTGGAATAAAGAAGACGGCGCTCATTATGACCGATTCATCGCAAGCGCCAAACTATTCCAATACATATTCACGGTCGACCAAAATTGCGTACCCCGCTATATCGAAGCGACGAGTGGATTGGCCACGGTGAACACGCTTCCTTTTTCGGTCGAAAGCAACTTCCATCATTTCACTGGATTCAATTTCAAGAACCGGAGTGCAAACTTCGTCGGAAGCTATAGCAAGCACATCCACGAACGCCGCCGGGGCTGGCAAGAAATGATGTTCCAGGCATGTGCAGACACGGGCATGCCACTTCATGTCTACGACCGCAATTCGGCGAGAAAATCCGAAAATTACCGCTACCCAGCGTTGCCAGGCCTGACTGTCAAGCCTGCAGTCCCCTACCGCCACACAGGACAAATATACCGGGACCACGTCGTCTCGCTGAACGTCAATACCGTCGAAGACTCCCCTACCATGTACTCCCGTAGGCTGGTCGAAATAATCGCCTGCGGAGGCATAGCCGTAACCAATCCTACGCCATCGGTTGAAAGATACTTCTCCGACTATTGTCACGTCGTAGAGAACGAGTACGAATGTCGCGACGTGATTAAGCGCCTGCTTACATACGGCCCGTCTAAACAAGATCTCGCACGTGCCGAAGCAGGCGCGGAGTACATCAGCAAAGAACATTCGTGGACAAAACGGATGGACTACATTCGAAGCACGCTCAAACTATAACTGCCGCTACTTATCTCTTGATAGAGGAATCCGTCGAAGGGCGCCAAATGCGCTGATACGGTCGGCAAGTCTAACGGGAAGAATTTTTAATCTAATGGAATACACCAAAGCAAAATCGAAGGGCTTTTACTTTCAGGCAGACCACACCCCGAGCCCCCAAAACGACGGAATATCGGAGGACTTCTGGAACAAGATCACGTTTCCCGACCGGATAAAGCGGAGTGGTGACTCCTGGGTAAAAGCCGGATCAGCGGACAAAGCCAAGATTTTGATGGACAAAAGTGAATATCCTTTCAACCACTTTGGAACGCAGGCCGTAGCAACACCAGTGAACTGGGCGCTGGGCAGCGAAGGCAAGGACAATTTGTCTTGGCAGTTACATTCCCTGCCTTTCCTGCGCGATCTGGCAAATGCAAGCTCTGTGGAAAATGAAAGCTATTTTGAATTCGCACTTTCAATAGTGTCCGACTGGGAACGCGAAAACACACGCTTCCCGCTACCTTCACAGTTTTCTTGGAACGACCATTCCACTGCAATCCGCCTAGTCAACATTTCCTATTTCTTCGTTTTTACCTTCGAAAGATTTAGGACCCGGGTGGACGCACTACGCGCGTTAGCGCATGCAGCTGAGCGACATATACGAGTGCTGATGTGCGATGACTTCTATGTGAAAGGCACTAACCATGGTCTCGATCAAGCGTTCGCACTGTACCAAGCATCTTTGATTTTTTCGACGTTCGACTTCTCTGCCGCCGCGAAAGCGATAGCCCTTGAACGGCTCGAATACGAGCTTATCAAATCTTTCAGCTCCGAACACATACACATTGAGAATAGTCCGGAATATCACGGAGTAATTCTAAGTAGCACAATACAAGTTAACTCCTTTATTGAATCCTGTGAGGATAAAGGAGTTCTGGGAGACACCACTAAATTTATAAATGGCGCTCTCGACTATTTCGCGCACATCATAAGGCCTGATGGCAATCTCCCCACAATCGGAGATAGCTTGCTTGCGCCGCCTCGAAGCGAATTCACCTGGCTGAGCGCCTACGCCTCCTACCCTTATTTCAAGCACTCATACAGTCGGGGTGCCGATGGCACACCGCTAAAAGAAGCATTCAAAATCTTTCCTGAATCCGGATATGCAATATTCCATGGAAATCGATCTGCCACACACCACGAACAGCAACTTCACTTGGTATTCAAGTGCGGATTTTTGTCGCACTACCACCGCCAAGACGATGACAACAGCGTCGCACTATATGCCTACGGTGAGGATTGGCTAGTTGACGGGGGATTATATATCCACGATTTATCCAACCCGATTCGTGAGTACATGCGCTCGCAATACTCCCATAACGTGGTTACCCCTGTGGACGCGAAGACCGAAAGGCGTATTTGCCCGATTCCGCGGCCACGCATTATAGAGCATTCCGTAAATAAGGACTCCGCGTCCGTCATCGGGTTCACGAACATGTACCCGGGGTACGAGTGGATACGCGAGCTACATTATCATTCAGGCGAAACTTTTACTATCTCCGATGATATCTCGCATTCCGCTACAAGTCCCTCTAGCAGCCCGCAACGCTATGAGCAGTTCTGGCATATCCCAAAGGACAAAACGATAGAAATATTGAGTAGCTGCGTTCGAATTCATTCCAAAGACGGAAATAGTGTTTTGGTCCTGGATATCGAAACAGCCACCCCTTTTTCCATAAAGGAGCGCACCACCAAGGAAGGAAAGCTCCAATGCGTGCGATCCCTTTCTTACGAAAACCTAGAACCCTGCAAAGTGATTCATGTCCAATTCAGTGCAGAAGACAACCTAAAAGTCTTGAGCAGGTTTCGATTTTTATCCAGTGATAAGGCATCTGCCGAGGTTCAACCCGGCATTAATATCTAAAAATATAATAACGCGCCATTCAGAAACTTCCCTCTATAGCGCGTATTTATCAAGGCAGGTTACTAAGCCTTGGGCCGTCGGCTCGCCACCCGAAAACCGACAAGAGAATATACAAAAATCGCCGACTCGGGGCCATCTTTTTCCAGTCACGACCACACCAGCCAACTAATCCAACGCAGCCGATTCTAGAGGACATTCGGAAAAATGTCTGCAGCTCTCATAATAAGCTGGCTTGCGTCATCGTACTGTAGTGCGGTGTGCCCGGAACCATATTTTCCAGAAAAATAAGAAATACACTCTATGTCAAACTTCGTGGGATCACCCTTGGAAATTGCATCAAGAAGCGGCAATACATGGGCTTGAAAGTGATGATCCCCGATATTGCAGACTATTTTATATTTGCTCGTGGCGTTATTCTGTTCAATTAATGAAAAAATATCGAGGAGTTTCGCCCCTTTTTCGGTCATCTGAACATTATCCAATACAAACTTGGCTCCTGCATGCTTCGCCAGATTAATTTGGGGACATTCGGCAATTGCGATCGTACCAGGAATCAATGACGCAAGGACGAGACTGGCATAGCCACCAAGGGAGGAACCATAAAACACTACTTTCCTGTATCCGCCCTTCTCAATTGCGATCCGCATGGATTCCGCGACATCCCATAATTTGGAGTTACCATCGGAATCGATAAACCAACTGCCGCCAAACTTCTCTGCGTAGGCGCTCTCTTGGTAAGGGTCGGAAAGATATAAGACGTCGAAATGTGGGCTAAATTTTTCTTCCCATTGCGCCCTCGGATAGTACGGCCAGGAGTGATGAGTCCTGGCCGAAGGCAGGAAAACAAGCAGGCTATCCTGCCCATCTCTATGCCGCAATTTGTAAGGAAAATCAAAATAAAAATAATCAGATTTCATAAAAAATACTTTCCCGCACTAGGATAGGTAACTCTAAATCAGCCCTTGTAAGAGAGCAATATGACTTCTCGTCTTTGTGCATCTGCCACAGAGTAATCTCCGGAGCGTCTATCGCCGAAGGATTTCCATCAGAATATCTGCGCAGGGTTTTACGATGCTCTCCCAATTCTTCAACTTCGCGCTGCTTAATCTATCTTCCATATGCGCGTCGGCATTGTCGATCGCGGCACGAATAGCCCTCACCCAATTGTGTTTCCCCTCCGCCCTATATAGACCCGGGATATCATCCTTAATGGCATCCATAGGTGTCATTACCACCGGTCGTCCCGTCGCGAGGTACTCCCACAGCTTGAGTGGATTGACGGCATGCATTGCCTCATTCACCACAAATGGAATAACAAGCACATCATATCGATTGCATGCAGCAGCACCTGCGGACCGGCTTACTCTGCCTGAAAAATGCGTATTAGGTAGCGCATGCAGACGGTCGACGAACTCCTCCATTTTTTCCAATCTATGGCGCTCTACCTGCCCATGGAAGAAAAAATCCACCTCGGGTAGTTCTTCTACGACTTCGCACATTGTCTCCCAATCGAAGAAATCGGAGAGATTTCCAAGATAACCGACTGAGTGGCGAAGCCCTTCAGTATTGGGTTGACTGTCGACCCGATAGGACTCGAAAATTTCAAACGCAACGCCATTACTGCAGATACTAGACGAACGGCAATGGCGTTGCTTCCGAGATGCCAACGGTTGGGAAGTGAAAAAGACATGTTCCGCCTCATGGAGAACCAGCGGCTCCAGGTCCTGCATCTTCCCTATCGACGTTCCGTCACTGAAGTTCATCGTATATTCGTCATAGACCTCATAGACGAATCGCTCCCCTGCCGCGATGTGAGTCCGCTGGTCAGGCTTGTAGATCCAATGAAGAATCTCTTTGTCTTGCCCAAAAATGCCATGCACAGCAGCCTTGACCGCATCACCAAAACTCGCTGCATTCGCCAACGCAGAATGCAGCACAACATCCTTGGGCGCATTGTGCCCAAATATCAAATGCATTTTGTATATGTTTCCATACACTTGGGCAGGACGTAATTGCGTATAGCTATCGAGCGTTTCCTTATCGCAAATGCCGCGATCGATAATGGTCTTGTAATGCGTGCCAGGCTCGATTACAAGAATATCCAAATAACTCTCCACATTTTTCGCCAGCCCCTCCAGCATCTCCCGCCGGTGAAAAATGCTCCAGCTATCTATTGAATAAACAACCAAAACACCTTTCTTACGCGATTCCGAAACCTGTATGGCATCGCTTGACTTCTGCCCGCAGATGCTCAAAACATCAAGCCATTTTTCGGTAACGACCGCAGCATCGTAGTTCTCTTGCACAAATTGGCTGGCCTGACTATTGAGCCTCGGGCGTGCATTCGACCGATTCAGGCGTGCGATCTGGCTTGCAGCGTTCTGAGCGCTATCCACCAACTCTGCAAACGGATAGACGGAATCCGCGCCCGGCCACTTCCATACGATAGGAGTCACATTCGAACTGATGCCTTCGGCAACCGCCATGTGAAAACTCTCAGCGTCCGAAGGTGACAAGATATAGCCGATTTTCTGAAGCCACCTGTGAACGTCATTGCCAGCTGGGTCAAATATCACCTTATAGCGTAGCGAACCAGAATTAATCCGCTCGAATATATTCTCATAGTATTCGCGTTCTTTGGTTCGTGCCCATAGCCATTTATAGCTTTGAGGCGATGGACCTTTCACATGCAGGGTATATCTATCGTCTTCGGCCAGCAATAATTCCAGCGTATCAAGAGCCAAGTCGAAGCGTTTGCTTGCAGGGGAAACGCCGATCATTCCAAGATTAAATTCCGACCCACCAAACTTTTGCAGCTGGAATTTCTTGACGTCAACAAAATTCCCGATTACGCAGGTCTTTTCGCTCGGTATGGAGAATTTTTTTACACATTCTAAGCGAACATGCTCGCCGACAAAAACCATGACGTCGACGTTCTTATAGTCAATCTGCGCCGGAAAATCCGTCCTGCGCTCTTGGGCATGGAGCCTAACAACCAACCGTTGATTCGGCCGCTTGTATTGAGCTGCGAACACGGCATTACCCAATGCCCACTCGGCGATGATGATATCCGCCCATTCGATTCCCAAACGGGTCTTCGCCGGATCGTGTTGGTGATGGCCCGCCCACTCGTCGATACGGAATTCATAGCGGCCACTCTTCTCCAATTGGGCTTGGAGAGGGTGCCAGAATTTCAAATCATGACCGGTTACAAGGACTTTCTTCGCGCTGCTGTTGTTCATACGTCAATGAGCTTAGAAATCTGCGCCGCGTTTCCGATCACCGCGGCGGCGGAATGATCCATGAAGTTTGCGGTGTCCGAAGCGAACACCTTATCAACGGCGACGAGCCTGAGGCTAGCCTGGATAAAGTCCTCTAAAGTCTGCAATGACCCGTTTACGCGGTCTGCAACAGAACGTTCGATCAAGAGACTTCCTTTCGCTAACGACTTGGAATAACTATAGCAATCTGTTGAGTTTATTGGTTTACCGACTACGTTCCCGCTGGAATATTCGAAAGCGTTTAGCATGTCTTGAAAGTAATGTGCTCCATAGTGCGCTTTTCCATCAAGTACAGCGAGGTGCGAGGCGTTCCACTCCAGCATGCTGTCGGCTATATTTTTCCTCAAATTACCGGAATTACGAACCACCTTTACCGCGCCATCTTGGGCTAGCAATCCGGGAGAGTTCGTAACCACAACCAACCGAGTTTGAGTTCTGAGCAGCTTCTGTGCTTGCAGTACTGACCTCAAAGCGACCAGCTCGGCTGAGGTGTCTGCTTCCGCTATGCACAAAACACGTCTTTCAGGAAGCAGTTCATGACGTAAGCCGACCGTGTCGAGCACCTGCTGAAAGCGATGCGCGAATGTATGCTCGGCAAAAATCGCGCGGATTCCACGCAGGCTGCGCCGCCGCCATTCCGCATCGTCATTCAAGAGATGTCCAATCGCCTCCTTGGCCTCGTGCTCGTTCTGTACAAGCCACACAAGCTCGTTGCCGAACATCCGGTCAATACCGACGGATGGGGTACTAACGATCGGCGTCCCGCACGCCAACAATTCGAATACGCGCCGGGAAAACATGGTGTTGGAATCGATTACCGAGTTAACGTTTAGGAATACTCGATAACTCCTATACGCCAGGTTCATTTCTGCATAAGGAAGCTTCCCGCGCACGAATGGCGAGTATCTTTCCGGGAAGCAAAAGTCCTTAGCCACAGCACCGGCATTTCTATCGAAAATATCGAAATCGAAGTTAGTCGCTGCATTCAACAGCATCAGTTGGTCGTCACGACGCTCTTTAAACCGGTTTGCATAGTAGCTACCGGCAAAGCAGACTTTCGAATTTCTATCACTCGAACCGATAGGATTGTGCAAGCTAGCTTCCGCAGCGAATGGCAGCGCATTTATCTTGGCATTGGTTCGCTTCTTGTAGAGCGGAATCGCCTCTTCCGCCGTTGTGAAAATATAGTCAAATCCGCTAGCTGAGTCGATGAAATTGTCAAAATGAACGGGGTCTTCCTTGTTCCAAAAAACGGAGGGAATGCCCCTCTTCTTAGATTCAGCAAGCAGCGCGGCCAATTCCGTACCAGGCGGGTGCGCATATTTAGACACCCTATATTGCCATGTCGACTTATTTCCCCGCCAAGCCGACTCGACAAAGATCAATTCCGGCTTGTCCCGTTCCAGCAACGGAATAGCATTGTCCGGCCTGGGTTCGATCAAAGTCGCCTGCGGCGCAAAGCACTCCCGGCTGAACTCGTCAAATATCGACATAACTCGCACCCGGCCATCATCAAGTGGCAGCGGCCAGCCCAGCATCGAAATGTCATGAGTATCGACCTTGCCAAGAGCAGCCTGTGCAGTCGACGGGCCATCCGTTGTTGCTCGGAGCTGAGTGCCGCATAAGACTTTCGCGCCCTCGGGTATATGGAATCCGACAAAGCCCATTACTGCTTCCACGGCGTTGCTAGGTGGCGAAAGACTGAACAGCCTGGTCTCGACACCTTTGCTATCCATAAGATAGCAATAATCGTCATACTTTTCGGATTTGCTCATACCAGGAAATGGCCCTGGAATCTTCCTACCTTCAGCATCCAGATATTCTACGAAGGCCAAGGCCTTTGGATGCTTGGCATTGTCTACATTGGAATAACTGATTTTTCCATGGAATCCTACACGCTTATTCGGCGGTAGTTTTACACGGAAGTATAAAGGCCTGGAATTATTTAGTTCGATATTATCAGTATCAACGTCAAGCAATCTTATGCTTGAAATTCGAGCATCGCACCCGGGCCTATCGGCACCGTCCGAAGGTGCAGCCGAAAACAATTCGGGCAACCGTTTCAGACATAATTTAACGTTCACCTTGAAGTAATCAGGGTTCAGGTCAGCCGAGAGTTTTCTAAACAGATCCAAGGCAGTTGAAAAATTGCCTCGCATATATTCATCATATGCTTGACGAGTTATTGACATATTATCGAAATCCACCCATTTTCATTATTACATATCGACCATCATGATACTTATGATGGCACATCACCTCATGCCAGCAACCCCACGGCATCAATGATGTTAGGGCAAAGCTTGATATCGTCAACCGAAACTAGAAAAGCCGAATGCTTTACAAGAACGCAGACAACATCTGCTTGCTCCAACGCCGAACCCAAGGAGGAGAGCTTCGTTGTTCTGGAACTTAGTTTCGCAGGCAGTTCTTCGATATTTGGTTCTACAGAAAGCACTTTGCATCCGAGCTGACCGAGTTGTAAGCAGATCTCGACAGCCGGGCTTTCCCTCAAATCGTCAATATCAGGTTTGAAAGCCAAGCCGAGGCATGCAACCGTTACATCGCCGATCGTACGATTCGGATTTTTCGCCAGCACATCGGCTACGGCTGCCTTGGTCTTGAGCAACACCCATTCTGGCTTGTGATCATTCACTTGACGCGCCATATGGATAAGGCGTGCTTCGTCGGGCGCCGAGTCGACGATGAACCAAGGGTCTACCGCAATGCAATGCCCGCCTACCCCCGCACCGGGTTGAAGAATATTCACGCGGGGATGCCGATTAGCCAATGCAATCAATTCCCAGACGTTTATGTTCAACTTTCCGCAGATCATTGAAAGTTCGTTTGCGAATGCAATATTGACGTCGCGGAAGCTGTTCTCTGTCAGCTTGCACATTTCCGCGGTGCGCGCGTCCGTGATGATGCATTCGCCTTGTACAAATGTCTTATAGAGAGCGCAAGCCATTTCGCTGGCCTTGCGCGTCATACCACCGATCACACGATCGTTAACGACCAGTTCGTGTACTACCTTTCCAGGGAGCACACGTTCAGGACAATGAGCGATCTGAATATCTGCGCCTTCGCCCTCTTGCTGGGGGAACGTCAGGTCGGGGCGCTGGGCCGCCAGCCAAGTCGCCATCTGCTCGGTAGCCCCGACGGGCGAAGTCGACTCCAGGATCACGAGGTTGCCCTTTTTCAAGACCGGGGCGATCGACTTAGCGGCTGCCTCGATATAACTGAGATCTGGCTTGAAACCGTCGACGAACGGAGTTGGAACCGCTATGAGAAATGCGTCCGCAGGCTCCGGCTCCAGCGTGGCGCGCAAGTACCCCTCGTGCACAGTGGCTTGCACCAAAATATCCAACTCTGGTTCGACAATGTGGATATTGCCGCTGTTTATAGTGTTTACCGCGTGCTCGGACACATCGACGCCGATGACTCTCTTCTTGCGTGAGGCAAACAGCGTAGCCGTGGGCAAGCCGATATAGCCGAGCCCGATCATGGAAATCGTATTGAACATGTTGGGATATTTTCTAATTTATATAAAAACGCCGGATATCGTTACTATGCGTTGGCGGCACGTGCAGTTACCGCCTCCAGAATCCGCACAGATGCTTTGCCATCACCGTATGGATTGAGCGCGCGAGCCATGGCTTGGTAAGCACTTTCATCGTCTAGCAAGGTCAGTACGCCGGTAATGATCTTGTCGATATCTGTGCTGACCAACTTCACCGTGCCCGCCTCAACCGCTTCAGGTCGTTCTGTTGTGTCTCTCATCACCAACACTGGCTTGCCCAACGAAGGAGCCTCTTCCTGCACGCCACCTGAATCAGTGACGATCAGGTAGGCGCGAGACATCAAATACACAAAAGGCAAATAATCCTGAGGCTCGATAAGGAACACATTCTTGACGTCACCCAAAATACGGTGGACAGGTTCCTGCACTGACGGATTCAGGTGGACAGGATAAACAATCTGTATATCTTCGCGCGCGCTAAGCGTTCGAAGCGCAGAGCAAATGCGTTCAAACCCCTCACCGAAATTTTCACGACGATGACCAGTGACGAGTACAAGACGCTTGCCCGGATCCAGGAACTGGAAGCGTTCCGACAAGCCCCCCGCCAGGTCTTTGTCATCTCTTAGCTTTTCTACCACCAGTTGCAGAGCATCGATAACCGTGTTGCCAGTGACGTGAATCACATTGTCGTCGACTCCTTCGCGCAGTAGGCTCTGCCGCGCACGTTCGGTAGGTGCAAAGTGCAGTGACGCCATGCGGCCGACAAGGCTACGGTTCATTTCCTCTGGCCACGGGGCATAAATATCACCGGTACGCAGTCCGGCCTCAACGTGGCCGACGGGCACCTTCTCGTAGAAGGCAGCCAAGCTCGCCGCCATGGTGGTCGTGGTATCTCCATGGACCAGCAACAGGTCGTACTTCTTCCGTTTCAGAACGTCTCGCATGCCGAGCAAAATGTTGCTTGTGATATCCGTCAGATCCTGACCTGCCTTCATCACGTTCAGATCATGGTCGGGACGAATGCCGAACAATTCCAGTACTTGATCGAGCATCTGCCGGTGTTGCGCAGTTACGCACACTTCGGCCTGAACACCCGGTGCCGCGGCTAATACTCTTACAAGTGGGGCCATTTTTATGGCCTCGGGCCGAGTACCAAAAACGGTGAGAATATTCATGCTTTCTTCCTTAATAACAGGCACGTTAATTGGTGCTTCTTATCCTGCGATACTTTGACCGGCGGTATTATCTGTTGGCCCACGGTCCAACAGTCTCCAGTCCAGTAGTCCCAATAGTCTTGCTCCAGAATTTCTAGTCCAAATCTCGATAGCCAACGATTAATATCCGCACGACAATAGGCTTGGGTCACATATTTCGCGGTCTGCCCGTAAGCAGACCCTGGCAATTTATAGACATTGTCCACGTATCGGTTTTCGTTGTAAGGAAATGTCATGACAAGAAGCCCGTTCCGCGTCATAAGGCCGCTCATTGACTCGACAGCTTTATCACACTCTTCTATGTGCTCGAGCACACTGATACAAGTGACAAGATCAAATTGATCTGAAGTTTTGGCTTGAGTAATATCGTCATTCACAACGTGATAGTGCCGATTAACAATATCCTCAGCCCAATAGTCCTTAATATTGTCTATAGCGGTAACCAGTGGCCCGCTATTTCTCATCAAATGAGGCAATGCTGTTGTACCCGTACCGACATCCAAAATTCTCTTCGGATAATATTTGGCAATAACAGCGAACAGAAACGCGAACTCCACCGCCCTTTCGTTGAAGCGCGAAAAAACCTGGCTCTTGTACTCTTGTTCGCACACCTCTCGCACCCACGACGCCCCGATATTCGCAATCGGAAGCGTACTCCTTATCACCTTGAACTTGGTATGGTGGAGATTTAATTCCCCCGTGCCCATTAACCTTATCCCTACCGCAAAACTATCCGCACCAGCATTTGAAGTAAACCTAAGGAAGAACGAGCCAAAATTTGGAATCATATGGCGGGAGGCGATCCGCTTGCCATTTTTGTATTCAAAAATCCATATTATTGGGTTATGCCCACCAGAGTTGGATATAAACCCATCGATCACATACTCCCGATTCCCCTCCAATGGAAACTGAGCCTCCCTTGGATGATCTAAGCTCCCTGCCGCCGAGGTGGTGAAATAAATAGGAATAGCAGCTTCCGTCTTATACCTCAGCACAGCCCCAGCGCGTTCAAACTCCCCTCTAGAGTCAGAATTGAAGCAACCTGAGAACTTCTCAGAATCAATTTCGACATCGCATGAAAATACTGCCGGAAAAGTCTTAACCACTCCCGCCGCTTCAACCGGAGTGACGCTCACCGCTTCAGAGTTAGACCGTTCGCAAAACCTGGCTTTTAGTCTGCTCGCTTCTACCTGCAGTCGCACCGGCAACAGAAGTCCCGTATCTCCCAGCCCGGCGACATCCAAAGCGGCTTCAAGATATACAGCCGCCTTCTTAGAATCTCCAAGAAGCATGGCCGCTCGCGCCAAGGTGCTTTGCAAGCTCGCAACCGCGATGCGTGCGACTTGCTGCATTGTGCACCCCCAAACGCGGGCTTCAAGAAAAAAAGACTTTGCAGATTCGAAATTTGCGAGTTGCTGATGCGCGGCTCCGACGAGAAGGGCCAAAATGGCGCGCGTCCGCAGAGGTCTCAAGTCTTCCAAGCTCACTTGAACTAGTTTTTCCCACTCGCCAAACTGCCACTGTGTCAGACACCTAGAAAATATTGCGTCGCCCGCCAGTAACTCCTCCTGCGGTTGAGCGGTGTCATTGGACGTTAAGGACGCACGTTCGATCACCGCAGGGCCTTTCGCTCCGGCGTGAAATGGTGAACGATTCTGACGATTCTTTCGCATAGCGCGGCGAACCTTCCTCAAGACTCGCGACCGCTGAGCAGCAGATCCTTGATGAAATTCATCTGTGCTTCGGCCATTAAAAGTTCCTGTCGCAGCAATTGAGTTTTTTGATCGGAATCGATTATTTCATTTTCGAACCGTTTGATAATTTCTTTGGCTTCTCGAGAATTCTGCTTTGCCTCGTCTGCACTTTTTTGTGCTGACAAAGCCTCCGCCGACAATGACGAAACTTGCTTTTCAAGTGAAAGCTGAACTTGTTGCTGCTGCATCGCCTGACCGGACAGCCTGCCTATCTCAGCCTCCAACTGAATTTTCTCGTTAGTCAGGCCGTCGAGTCGAGCCTCATATTCGACGAGCTTCTGGCTTTCCGCCTCTCGAACCACTCCTGGCCCAGACTGCACTTCGAGGTTGGAAGTCAACTCTGCATTGTTCTGACGAAGGACGCCAAGTTCGGATGTCTGCTTGCCAATGAGTTCGTTCGCGACACTCAACTCGGCCTGCACTCCCTGTATGGTGCTCTCCAACTCACGAGCTAGACGCCGCCAATCTCGAACAAAGAAGGCCCTCACGATGCCAGGTGTAGGCTCTTCACATTGGACTCGCTCTATAAAGCCTGCCCTGCTCAGCAGCTGCCTGCACGTCTCTAAGCGCATTCCGTCCACGAACGGCCCAGTCTCGTCACTCGCATTCAACGCCCTTACCTCAATGACGTCGAAATCCCGAAGTTCACCCTCCGAGCCCTTGAGTATGTCCGCAGCTGGAAAGCAATCGATCGTCATCCAATTAAACCGCCCTTGGCACCGATCTTGATGCTCTTGGATAATGTCCACGAGAGCTTGGGATTCGAGCAATTCGCTGTCGCGCGATTCCAAGTTACGCCATAGGAAACGCAGTTGCTCAGCGGGAACGAGAGAACTCTCCTTGGCGTTCGATGCGTGATAGAAGACGCTCTCTCCCGAATCGGGGGCCACGAGCACCCTTCGACAAATCCATTCCGAATTTCCATAGAGCTTCTTCTCCAGATGGGCAAAAGGCTCCTGCGAAGCCTCAATGGCCAGCAAATGTGTGACATCGCTGGCAAGGCACCTTTCAAGATCTGTTCCCACTCCTGCACCGACGTAAATCCAGCCAACTATTGGATGCGTCATCTGCAGCTGGTCGCGAACTTGTGAGAGTTCCATCCTATTTCCCACTATCACCCCTAAAACTGATGCGATGTCCCAGCCCAAAACAAAGGCGCTTAAATTTCGAGCATGTTTTTATTTTTTTGTGGCACGCGAGGCCTCGAATTCCCGAACACTTCGCCGCATAGCCGCCGGCAGACGAAACCAGCCAATTGGAGATCCAATGTTCTGTAACAATGCCTTGCCTAGGCGATACGACAAGTGCTGTTTGACCTTTTCCGCTTCTTGCGCATCACGATACTGAGAGATTGGCGGTAACTTAACATTAGCGGAAGCTCTGCGCGCTCTTTTAAAATTCCGGGTCGTTTGAATCAAGGCCGCCGGCATACAAACCCAACCGGACAATGATTTGGAAGAATCTAAAATCGTCGCACCCAACCTATAGGTCAGTTGCTGTTTAATTCGGTCAGCAGCGCCGTACAAAGGCGGATTTCTAAGAATTTCTCTCTTCCTGAGTTCCCGATTATCGCGATAAAGCAATTCGAGCTCTTCGTGCACTATCCTGAGCTGCGCGAATAACTGCTCATATTCTGACCTGAGTTCGGCTTTGTCTTTATCTACCGCCTTCAAGCGTTCGTCGAACGCCCGCGCATTGGCGGCGGCCTCCACTTGGGCATTCACCAATTGAATATTTATGCGCTCGGACGCCAATTTCTCCGTGGCTGCCGCGGCAGATCGCCGCTCTAGATCTTCTTGCACGGTCAGCAGTTGACTCAGCAGTTCATTTCGCTCTGCCAAAGCGTCACGATTCGCAGCCTCTGCTAGGCCATGGGCCACATGAAGCTCGTCCTTTATCGCGGCGTTGACCAAGCTTAGGGAATTGATTTGTTCATTGAGGCCACGATTTACGTCTTCAAGCAACTCCAGCTTTTGTATAGATGCTGCTTTTTCAGCCGCAGTATTGGCCATGTACTCGGAGAGGGCCTGTTCCTTGTCCGCTAACGATTGCTCCAGTGACCGAAAGTCCAACCAAGCGGACAGAATCGGAAGCGAAGTTTGCTCCGAACGCCGCTCCGGCAACGTGGCAACGGATTGCAGGTCCTCATAAAGCTGACCGGCCTCTGGGAACTGCGCCACTAACTGTTCAGCCAAGAAATGCTTCAATGCGCCCTTTGACGTTAACGATTCGCTAGGGTTCTGCTCGTGATTTAAGTCGCCGTATCGCGCGAGCCCCCCTATAGCAGAATCGGACCTGTCCCAATGGGCCACATTTCGCGAGAAGTCACTGGCCTGATTCTCCAGGAGATACGCGGGCGGCTCGGCCAATGGAGCATCCAAGCGCGTGCGCAGGTGTTGAAGGTACGTCTTAACGGACGACGTTGCTTCTTCCACATGTACGAGCACGCTGCGCTCGGGATTGCGGTTGAAGAAATGCAGCATCTCCGAGTTGAAGGCGCGCCAACCCCGTAGGCGTTGATCCAGTACCTTAGGATCGCCAATATGCGCGTCGTTTTCGGCCGGAGTCAAAGCCGCCGCAGGCTTCGAATATATAAAGACAAACTTGAGAGCCGGATCCAGGCGTTTCCAGTAGTCAAGCAAATGTATGGCATTCGAATCCGACCAACCCCAAAAATGTTGATCGATGTTGCCTAGCATCAAGTCTAAAACTAGACTCTGCCAAATCGGGCCGGGCTCCAATTGGTTCAACGTGCCGGGCCCTAGCGTCAAAGCATCACTCGGAACACCATGTGCCTTCAACAGGGTCGCACCCAACTCAGCGGGAGTAAAACCCTCTTTCCTAGATGGCAACGCACCGGCCATGCCGCACTCACGCAGCAGCTTTTCTATATCTAGGAGGGGAGTAGATGGATGGCCAACGATAATAATTTTATTCATGATGCTTGAAAATCCGTATTGGCCGTCTCTAGATTATTATTGCTAGTCCTGGACGAATAACTTTCATTCACCGCCCGCCAAGCAAACAGGAAACGCCGCGAACTGTTCCGCATTCTGCAAACCCGGTTTCCTGCCTTAACCGCATATCTTCCTGCCATGAAGTGACTCTGCCTCCTACAGCGACGTATAGGCGGCAATCCCCTCTTCCACATCATCGAACCGTTGGATCTTGCCACTATTCAATAGCAACACCATGTCGCAAAAAGATCGGACTTGGCTCATCCCGTGCGTGACTAGCAGGATGTTCGCCTTGCCGACGCGTTGCTCAAATGCTTCAGTTGCCTTTTTCTTGAAGTGCGTATCACCAACCGACATGGCTTCATCGACGAGATAATAATCGAAGTCAAAGGCGAAACTAAGGCCGAATGCGACCCGACCACGCATGCCCGACGAGTAGGTGTTCACCGGTTGATCGAAATAATCGCCAATTTCCGCAAACTCCTCTACGTAATTGACAACCTCTTTCATTCGCTCGCCCTCCGCGCCATAGACCCGGGCGACGAATTTGACGTTCTGTCTTCCCGTCATTGAGCCCTGGAATCCGCCACTCAAACCAACGGGCCACGAAATCGTCTTTCCAGAGATAATCTTCCCAGAATCCGGAGTGTCTTGACCGCCCAGCAACCGCATCAAGGTAGATTTTCCGGCACCATTTCGACCAATAATCGCGACATTTCGATTTGAAGGTATTTCAAAGGACAGATCGCGAAAGATGTATTTCCGCCCATGGTTTGTGCGATACGACTTAGTAATAGAACGCAGTTCGATCATATTGCCACCAACTGCTCGCGGCGAACTCGGTAAAGCACCACGCCAATGAATAGGGTTACCAATGAGACCGCAGCGGCATACCCGATGCTTATGCCGTTGACTTGCGGATATTGAAGAAACGTGGCTTCTCGAATCCCGTCGATGAGATGAAGAAAAGGATTCCACCACATCCATTCTCTAAAATGGGGAGGTACAAACCAAATGGGAAGAACGACCCCGGACACAAAATAAAGCGGCATGAACAAAAGCCTGATGAAACCCTTCAATTCAGGCATCGCTTCGCCAATGACGCAGAATACCAACGCCAAGCCAATCGAAAAAGCAATGCCTATGGACATCACCATAATCCACTTCAACGGATCATGGATGGCAACGTCATACCCGCCCCAGAATCCCAGTGCAAAAATTATCGCCACGTAGACGCACGCCATCAAGGCGCACTCCACAATCGTGCGCGCCAGAATCGTATCTATAGGCTTTATCTGCCGATAAGCGAACAGAGCTTTATTAGCCGAAATCGATTCCATGCCTTTCATGATAATGTTTCTGAAAAGCAGGTAAGGAATAAGCCCGGTGATCAAGAACATCGGAAAAGGCGGACCATATTGGAACTGACCGCGCATCAATGAAAAAATCGCAGTTAACGCAACGATGTGCGCCAACGGTTCAAATATGAACCAAAATGCGCCCAGGCGGTCCGCACCGAATCGCCCCCGGACCTCTCGGACGACGAGGGCGAACAGCACCGCCTTAATTATGGTTAACGAATTTCTTTTCTTCATTGCATTCAGGAGAAAATGGGCGAGACAAAGGCGACACTATTGATCAAAGGTCTCAATCGTCCGCCCCAGCACCAGCACCTGAACGATTGGAGAAATAATCTTCTGCAATTCATACACGACTGCATTCGTCACGTAGATCGCATCTTCGGGCTGCACCAGGAACTGGCGGGCCAAAAACATAGCTGCCGGTTCTTTCATATTCAGACGGAACACCTCCGCCATTGACTTCACCTCGCCCGTAGTCGCATCAGTCTGATCCACCAACCGGAAGATGAAGACGCCCGCTGCATCCGCCTTCCCTTCATTCAAACCCTTGACAGTGCCAAGGACCTCAAGGAGGCTCGCATTATTTGACGGCAAGTCATGCAACCCCGGCAGCCCGACCGCCCCCATAGCGACGAATCGTTGCCGCGCCCGCTCGAGAATCACCTCCGCCCCGGGTGGAACGATTTGATTCTTCCCCGAAAGCAGGTCCTGATAATTGAACTGGTAAGACTGCTTTCCGGTCCGAACGACAACCCGAATCAAATGAGGTTCCAATAATGGCCCACCCGCGCGATTGATCGCGTCCAGTAAAGTCAGGGGGCCTTGCAACGCAGAGAACCTACCAGGACTTTTCACCGCACCCGCCACTAGGACGGATCCAGATAAATCGCCGGTTAAGCCGACCTGTACTTGCACATCGGTCGTGATTCCTTTCAGCCTTTTTCTGATTAGGGCTTCAAGCTCGCTCAACGTCATATCAGCGACGACCTGACGACCCACGTAAGGCAGCGATATCGTGCCCTTGCTATCCACGCGGACACTATCAAATACAGTGCCGCCCAAGGCAAGCGGCGCAAAAACCGCACCTTCGATGGCACTATCTGCAATCATCACCCGAATGACGTCCCCGGGCACCAGTTTTACTTCCGGAACGCTTGGCATTGCAACTGAAACACCGGGGGCCTGCTCGCGAGGCCGCATATACGGCGCAATAGTTTGAGCGCTCAGCTCAATCAGCTTGTAATCCTGCGACTCGTCATTGCTGACGACCGCATTGCGCGAAGGGCCGGCCGCAGACAATAGGCTGCCGCAACCCGTCAGTAACAGCGGCACACATAAAACTGCAAGTCGACATGCAGATTGGGGAATTATCGATTTCATGGATTTAGAAGCGCAGTTTCAATCACGATGGTCTTCGATCGTAGCGATGACGAAGCGGGCAATGCCATAGAACAAAAGCAGTCCAATGAAGAGAGTGATCAGGTTATAGATACGCTCGGGGTAGATGGCCTTGTCAGGGGCATTAGGGGAAACGACCGTAACCAGGCTGCGCAACTTCTTGCTGGCTTCAATTCTGGTGGACTCCACTGAGCTGACCGCATACTTATAAGCCTCTTCAGCGATAACCGCATCAATCGTCAAATTCCGGTACTGCGCCGCCACGACATTAAGCTTGTCGCCGCCCTTTTCAGACAACAGACGATTCGACTCCGACTTCAACTGCGTTTCCAGGGCGCGTATTCGGTTCCTTTGCTGGCGGACCTGAGGGGTATTACTGTCGAGCGTAGCCAGCAGACCATTCAATGCGGTGCGCTCCTTAGTAAGGCTAGCCTCCAACTCCACGATAACGCCAGCCCTGGCTTTTGCTGTCGCTTCAGCGTCAAGCAGGTTGCTTTCATTTTGGAAAGTCAACATTGCGTCGCGCCTCTCTTCATACGTCTTACGTGCGCTAGCGAGCTCGCTTTGCGCAAATGCCATCTGGTCACGTGCCATCCGATGGGAGAGTTCATTCACGAAGCGTTCGCTTTCGCCAAGCATGACTTTAAGAGTTTGCTCGGCAAACGCAGAGTCAAACGCCTGCACATTTACGCCCAACAGCCCTGTCTGTTCGTCGAATACTGTTGTCACAACGCGCCTATAAAACTTCAGCAAATCCTCTTGCGGCGAATCCGCGGGCAACCAATAAAGCGGGTCCCGCCACCGTCCCGCATAATGCTGGGACCAGTTTAATTCGCGCTCGAGCACATTCAACATATCTTGCGAAACAACAAATTCGCGAAGATACAAGGTTTCTTCTCGCGAAGTCGGATTCAAACCGGTAAGCATTACGGCCAACCCCGGAATCTGCGGCGCCTCGTTATTACCCACTTGGCGAACAGCGACCTGTGCCCCGCTAACATAGCGATCTAACGCAAAGAAACTGTAATAAACAACCGCAGCCAACATCGGAATGGCGACAAGCCACACCATAAGATGCTTGGACTTGAATTTATCGAAATTTATCATTTTACATTTTGTGATCTATATCGAATGCTGAACTGTTACGGCATTCGTTCGACTGTCAGCTTTTTCTTTACGTTTTTACATAGGAGGAGCCGCAGCATTGTACTAGCATTGACGCAGAGATCTGTTACGTTCAATATCAAATTTAAGACAAATTATTTACACACACGTCATTCTGTGCGAGGCCATCGAAACGCGATGTAACACAGCAACCAACTAACGCCGAGGTGCTAGCGGGTTATACAGCTGCGCGGCCGTTAAAAACGCAATCGCAAGATCTGCTATGTCGCACGATTTCGCTCTGATTTTGATATCCGAAATATTAAGTGCCGCGTCGGAGCGCCACAGCAGATAATCGGAGTCTCCTTCTGGCGCACCGAGCTGCCGATAAACGCCGGGCATGATCGGCACATGGTCACCATATATACATAACGAAGACGGGCGTTCGCGGCTCTTCAACGCATCTCTAAGCATGCCGAACATCGCATCGGCATTTCGCAAATGCCGTGCGTAGGTCACGAGATCGTCGCAATCGTCCGGAAGCTGGCACTTTAATAATTCTCTCCTGTCGCGGTCCGAAACCGTTTCCCAATGAAGGGGCCCATGATTTTCCATCGTTATTACATGGATATAAACGGGAGCATCGTTCTCGCGGGGCAACATCTGAGCCACTTTTTCCGCCAAAGCTCGGTCGCCGACATACGGACCATCCCTGTTGACATCATCAAAAGCTTCAATACCAATGAATTCATCGAAACCCAACCGCGGCAACACCACATCGCGTCGATAAAAGCCGCGATGGTACGGATGTACACAAATAGTCCGATACCCTAATCCTTTCAGATATGAGGCAAGTGTTGGAAACCCATTCCGAGCAAGAAAACGATAGGGATTATATTGATGTACGCCCAATACCTTGCCGGCAATTCCCGAAAGAAAACTGAACTCCGTGCGTACTGTATTTGCGCCCCAAGCCGCGACCGTCAGGCTTCCGTGTCGAACTGACTCGCTTTTAATCAAGTCAAAATTTTTCAGCACCTCCGGCTTCAATGCCGAATAGTAGCGTCGAGCGTCAAAGAAGGACTCGCTTTGAACAACCACCAAATCCGGCGTCGATGCGGGAAGCCCATGCGGAGCTTCTAGCCCCGCGAACGGCGCTAGCTTGTGCAGCTCATGGGGCGATTGGCGCTCCGCGTGCGCATAAGTCCACAGAGCAGCCACGAGTCCGAAGGAACGCAAATCGTCCGAGGCTTCGTAAATCGGCCTGCAATGGCGCCCAGCGCAAGATGCCAGAAGCAGCCCGGAAGTAGCTAATGCCGCCGTATGTAAATAGAACGGCATCAACGGCGCTACGGGATCGAATAAATGGGCCTGTTGTGCTGGGCCATACAACGCTAGCCATATGCCCGCACCCGCAGTCATGGATCCTTCCAAGGCAAGCCCTGCCCATAACGCAATGCCGTATCCGCCTCCAGCAACCAATGTGTTCAGCGCACCGAAAAAGGGTAAGTACAACCGGGGATGCCGAATTGCATCAATGAAGTATTCGAAATCTGGATAAATAAATGGCTCTCTCAAGACCCGATACTTGGCATTGCTGACCAAAATGATAAGGAGCTCAATTACAAGCACGTTCACCACGCCAAAGTATGGGCGCCGAAATAGCGCCAATTCGAAAGCGAACAGTATTGTCCACACACCGACATGCACGCCAACAGAAGCAAATGGTCGACGCCAAGGCACTAGCGGCCTAGGGAAAAGTAGCCCCTCCAATACCAGTGAAAGCACCAGCCCAGCCAGGTAAGGCGGCAGCAGAGGTATCCAATAGCCTTCAATCACCGTAGCCCATCCTCTTCAGAATCCATCCCGATACCGCCGGATGAATCACCGATAGCAGAAAGGTCCCCAAATTCAACGGAAACGGAAAACTGATCCTCGCCCGATTTCGCTGCAACCCACGGCGAATCACCCTGGCCGCCCTATCCGCCTTCCACAGAAACGGCTTCGGACCTGGCATATCGAAGCACATCTGCGACTCCACGTACCCCGGCATGACGACGTTGAACTTGATGCCCTCACCCGCAAGCGCGTCGCGCATAGCTTCGCCGTACACCTTTACGGCAGCCTTGCTGGCGCTGTAGCTGGGGGTTTCCGGCAAGCCTCTCCAGGCTGCCAACGAACTGATCAATGCAATCTGTCCATGCCCCAGGCGGCGCATGGCGGGCAGCACACCGTGGACGGTGGCGAAGACGGCTTTGACGTTTACGTCCAAAAGGCGATGAACGTCTTGCCAGTCTTCGCCCTGCCCGTTCGGCCCTGTGTTGATGTTGACGCCGGCATTGGCGACCACCAAGTTGGGCATTTCGGTTTCGCAGACATGGGCCAACCACGCCATCAAGGCGTCGTGGTCACGGACGTCAAGCTCTTGCGTAATGACGCGCGCGCCCAGCGCGCCGCAACGGTCGGCCAGTTCTTGCAAGCGTGTGGCGTTGCGGCCTTGCAGGATCAGGGTTTTGGCGCCGGCGCTGGCGTATTCCAGCGCAAGCGCGCCGCCGATGCCTCCGGTTGCGCCGGTGATGAGAACGCAGCGCGGAAAACCGGGCTCTTGGCTATCGGTGGTGTGCATGCTTGGGGGATTGAGTTGGCGCGGTGGCCAATGGGAGTGCGGTGAAGCCGCAGGGCACGCGAAGCCCGCGCGGCGTAGGCGCGGCTATAGAGGGCAAGGCAAGACGTAGAGCGAATGTGGGCGTTATCTGTGGCACGGATACATGGACATGGCCGCCTTGCGGCGGCCATTATCTGGGTGTTCACAAAGATGCGGCCATCTTCCCGCTGGGAAAGATGGCCGGCCATTGTAAGCGAACAAACGCCCCTTGTTATTGCAACAAGCTACGCAGCATCCATGCATTCTTCTCATGCACGTCCAAGCGCTGCGTCAACAGGTCAGCAGTCGGTTGGTCGTTGGCGGCGTCGGCCTTTTCAAAGGCGGAACGCGCGGTCTTGGCGACGGATTCGTTGCCGCTGACCAGCAGGCGGACCATTTCCAGCGCTTCCGGCACCGATTCAGGTTCGGCAATGGACGACAGCTTGGAATATTCACGGTAGGTGCCGGGCGCGTAGTGGCCCAGGGCGCGGATGCGTTCGGCGATGCTGTCCAGCGCGGTCCACTCTTCCGTGTACTGCGTCATGAACATCTGGTGCAGCGTGTTGAACATGGGCCCCGTGACGTTCCAGTGGAAGTTGTGCGTCATCAGGTACAGCGTGTACGAGTCGGCAAGCAGCTTGGACAATTCGCCGGCGACGGCGGCGCGGTCCTTGTCCGAAATGCCGATGTTAATGCGCGGGGCGCTGCTCGGGGTCTTCTTGGGGGACTTGGCCATTGCTAGCTCCTATTAGGAAAAGTACGAAGGAAGGATACCACTGCAAACATGCTGAATTGACGCAAACCCCGCACAAAACCAGGGTAGCCAGGCCTTGCATTGATACGGCGCAAATGGGGCGCGCGTCGCAATATGCCGGGCCTTGAATACGCGGCTAGTCCTGTATCGCCGCCACCTCGTCGGCCAGCATTTTGACGCCGGGCAATTCGCATTCGTAGACGGCTTGGGCCAGGGCTTCGATGGCGGCCAGGCGGGGGAAGCTGCGGCGCCACGCCAGGACGACGCGCCGTTCGGGCACATGGCCGTCAAACGGCAGGTAGCGCAGCAGGCTGTTGCTGGGCGGGTGTTCGGGCACGGCGGTGATCGGCAGAACGGCCACGCCGATGCCGGCGGCGACCATATGGCGGATGGTTTCCAGGGACGAGCCTTCGAAGGTGCGCTGGATGCCGTCGCTGGCGGCTGAAAAGCGTGACAGCTCAGGGCAAACCTCCAGCACCTGGTCCCGAAAGCAATGGCCGCTGCCCAAGAGCAGCATGGTCTGCTGCTTCAGGTCCTGAGCGTCGATGGATTTTCGTTGTGCCAGTTCGTGGTCGTTGGGCACGGCAACGATGAAGGGTTCGTCGTACAGCGGCTGCATGACCAGGCCGGCTTCGGGCAAGGGCAGCGCCATGATGGCGCAGTCAATTTCACCCTGGCGCAGCAGCTCCACCAGACGCACGGTGAAATTCTCTTGCAGCAGCAGCGGCATTTGCGGGGTGCGGCCGATTTGCACGGGTACCAGCTTCGGCAGCAGGTACGGCCCGATGGTGTGGATGACGCCTACTCGCAGGGGTCCGGCCAGGGGGTCATGCCCCTGTCGCGCAATCTCTTTGATGCTGGCGCTTTCTTCCAGCACCTTCTGCGCCTGCGCGACGATGCGTTGGCCGATGGGGGTAACGCCCACCTCGGCGCCGCCGCGTTCGAACAGCGTCACGCCCAGTTCGTCTTCCAGCTTGCGTATCGCGACCGACAGCGTGGGCTGGCTGACGAAACAGGCTTCGGCGGCGCGGCCAAAGTGGCGTTCGCGCGCGACGGCAACGATGTACTTGAGTTCGGTGAGAGTCATGGTGGACTACGCCCCCGGGGGTTGCGCGCGGGCCTTGGGGCCTGCGCTGAAGTGATTCAGGTTAAGAGCGGGCCGCATTGCGTCAGGTCCGCAGGAAGTCTTCGCGGCCACGCATCCAGCGCGCCAGATGCGCCTCGACCGCGGCGGGGTGTTCGGCCCGCAGCCACACGGCTGCATCGCGCGCATCTTCCGCAATGGCGGCGTCGGTTTCCAGGTCGGCAAAACGCAGCAGCGCCATGCCGGATTGCCGCGTGCCCAGGAATTCACCGGGGCCGCGCTGTTCCAGGTCGCGCCGGGCAATCTCGAAGCCATCCGACGTTTCAAACATGGCGCGCAGGCGTTCGCGCGCCACTTGCGACAGCGGCGTCTGGTAGAGCAGCACACAGACCGATTCGGCGGTGCCGCGCCCTACCCGCCCGCGCAACTGATGCAGTTGCGCCAGACCGAAACGCTCGGCGTGTTCGATGACCATCAGCGATGCGTTGGGCACGTCCACGCCCACTTCGATGACGGTGGTGGCGACCAGCAGGTCAACCTCGCCTTCGCGGAACGCCTGCATGACGGCGGCTTTCTCGGCTTGCGGCAGGCGGCCATGGACCAGGCCGATGCGCAGATCAGGCAGATCAACCCGCATGCCTTCGTAGGTGTCCACCGCCGTTTGCAGTTCCAGGGCTTCGCTTTCTTCCACCAGCGGACAGACCCAATACACTTGCTGCCCGCCGCGCGCTGCCTGGGCGACGTGGGCGATGACTTCTTCACGCCGCGCATCCGAGACCAGCTTGGTCAGCACGGGGGTGCGGCCGGGCGGCAGTTCGTCGATGACAGAAACATCCAGGTCGGCGAAGAAGGTCATGGCCAGCGTGCGCGGAATGGGCGTGGCGCTCATGTTCAGTTGGTGCGGGACGATGCGCCCGCGCACGGTTTCGCCCTTTTTGGTCAGGGCCAGGCGCTGGCCGACGCCAAAGCGGTGCTGCTCATCAACAATGGACAGCCCCAGGCGATGAAATTCAACGTGATCCTGGATCAGCGCCTGCGTGCCCACCACCAGTTGCACGCTGCCATCGGCGGCGGCAGCGGCGGCTTCGCGGCGAGCCTTGGCGGTAAGGCTGCCGCTTAGCCAGGCGACGTTCACGCCCAAGGGCTGCAACCACGACACCAGCTTGCGAAAGTGTTGTTCGGCCAGGATTTCGGTGGGCGCCATCAAGGCCACTTGCGCGCCGCCGGCAATGGCCTGGGCGGCGGCAATGGCGGCGACCACGGTTTTGCCGCTGCCCACGTCGCCTTGCAACAGGCGGTGCATGGGATACGGTTTGGCCAGGTCGGCCGAAATTTCCTGCACCACGCGCTCTTGGGCGGCAGTCAGTTTAAACGGCAGGTTGGCGTACAGCTTGGCGACCAGGCCGCCCGACTCGTTACGCACCGGTAGCGATTCGGCTTCCTTGATGCGGCGGGCGGCGCGCGCGGCGGCCAGCGACAGTTGTTGTGCCAGCAGTTCGTCGAACTTGATGCGGCGCCAGGCGGGATGCACGCGGTCCAGCAGGGCTTGTTCGGACTCGCCCTGCGCGGGCGTGTGCAAGGCGCGGATGGCGGGTTCGAACGGCGGCAGGTCGTAGCGTTGCAGGGCTTCCTGCGGAAGCGTGTCAGACAGGTCGGCACGGTCCAGCGCCTGGGCGATAGCACGGCGCAACGTCAGTTGCGGCAGGCCTTCGGTGGTGGGGTAGACCGGGGTCAGCGCGGTAGGCAATGGCGCGTCGGCATTGGTCATGCGCGGGTGCACCATCTGGCGGCCGAACAGATTGCTGCGGACTTCACCACGCGCGCGCAGGCGCTTGCCCACGCTGATCTGCTTTTGCTGGCTGGGATAAAAATTCAACCAGCGCAGTTGGATTTCGCCGGTCTCGTCCGCCAGCGTAGCGGTGAGTTGGCGCCGAGGCCGGTACTGCACCTCGGACTTTGTGATCTCGCCTTCCACCTGCCCGGCATAGCCAGGCCGCAAGGCGCTGATCGGAATAACGCGGGTTTCGTCCTCGTAGCGCAGCGGCAGATGCAGCACGAAGTCCTCGGGCAACACCAGACCCAGATTACGGAGCTTGCGCTCTGTATCTGTCATGGGTTTGCCGGCGCCGTTTTTATCGGCGCCGGGTCGCTTGGAAGCCACGGCGGCGGCCGGCATGCTGGAACGAACCCCTGGAATGCTGCGTGCGGGTACGCCTTACAGAACCATGATGGCTTCGACTTCGAACTGCGCGCCCTTGGGCAGGCTGGCCACGCCAATGGTCGAGCGCGCCGGGAACGGCTGCGGAATGATCTCGGCCATGATGGAGTTGGCGGCAGTGAACTTGCCCAGGTCGGTCAGGAACAAGGTCAGCTTGACCACGTTGTCCAGCGTGCCGCCGGCTTCGGTGATCACGGCTTGCATATTGGCGAAGGCCTGACGCACTTGTGCGTCGAAATTCTCGGAGACCAGATCGCCCGTGCCCGGCTCCAGGCCGATCTGGCCCGACAGGTAGACAGTCTTGGTGCCGGTAACGGCAACCGCTTGCGAGTAAGGGCCAACGGCGGCGGGTGCGGCGTCGGTATGGATGATTTGCTTGCTCATGGGCGGAATCCTTCAGGTGACGGATAGAAGCTACAACTATCGAAGTTTATCCAGCAATAGACGTTTGCGAAAGTGGCCGAATGCCGCAGGGATGATTGAAGCCCTGTTTCATACCTCTGCCTGATGGCCGGCGCCGCCGATATCGCCCCGATGCGCAATCAACAACTCGGCCAGCGCCTGCGCGGCCACCGACAAGCTGCGGCCTTTGCGCTGCACCAGGTAAAGCGGCCGGGTCAGCGCGCGCCCGGCCAGCGGCACCACGCGCAAGTCCTTGCTGGCGAAATGAAACAGCGTCATGGCGGGCACCACCGACACCCCGAGCCCGGCGCGGACCAGCCCGGTCACGGTGGCCAGGTGCTCCACTTCAAACACGGGCAAAGGCGCATCGGCGCCGAAAGCCTCGTCCAGATGTTTGCGCACACTGCTGCCGCGCGCAAGCTGAATGACGGGGTAGCGGGCGATGTCCCGAAGCCGCACCTTGGGCTGCTGCGCCAGGGGATGATCCGCACGGCACACCAGAAAATAGCGATCGGCGTGGAGGAATTCGCTGTCCAGGTCCGTCATGTCGGCCCGACGCGAGGCCACGGCAAAATCGACCTGCCCGCTTTGCACCATGTCCAGACAGGGGTCCAGCAAGGCGTCGCGCAAGTCCACCACGATGCCGGGATGCGCCTGACTAAAGCGTGCCAACAGACCGGGCAACCAGCCCGCCGCCAGCGACGGCAGCGCGGCCAGCGCCACGCGGCCACGCCGGCGGGCAGCGTGGTCACGCATGTCTTCCATCACCAGGTCCATGTCCGCCAGCAGGCGGCGCGCGGACGCATCCAGCACCCTGCCCTCGGCGGTCAGCTCCACGTGCCGGGTGTTGCGGTCAAACAGCCGTAGTCCAGCGCTATCTTCCAGTTGCCGGATCAGTGCGCTGAAGGCGGGCTGCGTCAGGTGGCAGCGTTGCGCGGCCCGCGTGAAATGGCGTTCGTCGGCAAGCGCAACAAAGGCGCGCAGTTGCCGGGCAGATAGATTCATGGCTTTTCTCTATCAATTAATCCGATCTTTCTATTTTACGGATGATCCGCGCATGCCTATAGTGGCCTGAAACCGCAAGGCCGACTGGACCTCTCATGCCTCAATCTCCCCTGCTTATCGGCTGCGCCTCTGGCTTTTCGGGCGACCGAAGCGATGGCGCTGCCGCCGTGGTGCGCACCCTGGCCGCCCAGGGCGGCGGCACGCTTATCTTCGAAACGCTTGCCGAACGCACGCTGGCGCTGGCGCAACTGGCGCGCAACGACGACCCCGATCGCGGCTATGAACCGCTGCTGGACGAGTTGGTATCGCCGGTCTTGGCCGACTGCCTGCGCCACGGCATCAACATCGTCAGCAACTTCGGCGCGGCCAACCCCCCGGCCGCCGCCCGACGCATTGCGGCAATCGCGCGCGAACAGGGCTTGCCCGTGCCGCGCATTGCGGTCATCCACGGCGACGCGCTGGACACGCCCGAGCAACGCGCCCTGCTGCAAGAACGCTTGGGCGCCGCGCTGGCCGGACACGACGTCGTCAGCGCGACGGCCTATTTGGGCGCCACGGAAATCGCAGAGGCCTTGGCGGCCGGCGCGCAGGTGGTGGTGGCGGGCCGCGTGGCCGACCCATCGCTCACGCTGGGTCCGGCTTTGGCTCACTTTGGCTGGGACGCGGCAGACTGGCCCCGCCTGGGGCGCGCCACCATGGCCGGCCACATGCTGGAATGCGGTTTGCAGGTAACGGGGGGCTACTTCTGCGTGCCGGGCCTGAAAGAGGTGCCCGACGTGCATGCGGCGGGCTTTCCCATTGCACAGATTGATGCCGACGGCGAATTCATCATCGGCAAGGCTGACGCCACCGGCGGCGCGGTGGACGCCCGTACGGTAAAGGAACAGCTTCTGTACGAAGTCCACGACCCCGCGCGCTATCTCACGCCCGATGTGGTGGCTGACTTGAGCCAGGCGCGTGTGGGTGAACTGGGCGGCAACCGCGTTGCGGTGCACGGCATCACGGGCCACGCGCGGCCGTCCGAACTGAAGGTCAACGTCTGCTATCGCGGCGGCTGGCTGGCCGAAGCCGAGATCTCTTATGCAGGCGTGCAAGCCGAAGCGCGCGCCCGCCTGGCTGCCGACATCGTGCAGAAGCGGCTGGGCTCCTCATTCACGTTGCGCGCCGACCTGATCGGCGCCATCAGCATCCTGGGCGACGATGCAGGCGAAATGCGCCGCGCGCTACCCGATTCCCATGCGCGCGATGTGCGCCTGCGCCTGGCGGGTGAACACGCCGACCGCGCCCAGGCCGAACGCATCCTGCGCGAAGTCACGGCGCTGTACACCTGCGGCCCAGCCGGCGGCGGCGGCGTGCGCACGGCGCTGCGGCCCCGGCTGAACATGCTGTCGTGCACCATCCCCCGCGACGCCGTACACAGCGGCTGGAACTTCCTGGAGGCCATCGCGCCATGAGCCATTCGTCAAACCCGCAGGCCGTGCCGCTGTACCGCCTGGCTCACAGCCGCTCTGGCGATAAGGGCAACATTTCCAACCTGAGCCTGATCGCCTGGGACCCGGAGTGCTACGAAGTGCTGGCGGCGCAGGTGACCGAAGCGCGCGTGGCCGACTGGTTTGCGTACCGCCATCCCGCGCGCGTTACGCGCTATTTGCTGCCCACCCTGCACGCCATGAACTTCGTGCTGGACGGTGTGCTTGATGGCGGCGTGAACGACGCACTGAACCTGGACACGCACGGCAAGAGCCTGTCTTTCCGATTGCTGGACCTGACGGTGGAGGTCAGTGCTGAACTGGCGCGCCGGCTGCCAGATGTACCCGGCGACCGTCCTCCGGCCGCCTGATTCTTTTCCACCCCCTATAAAAAACATCACAGGAGACACAACATGCGCATTTCATCCAAGGGCCGCCTGGCCCTGTTGCTGGCCGCGGCCCTGCCCTTGAGCGCCCTGGCCCAATCGTTCCCCACCAAGCCCATTACTTTCATCGTGCCGTTCGCAGCCGGCAGCGCCACCGACCAGATCGGCCGCGCTATCGGCCAGGGCGTCACCGAGCAGACCGGCCAGGCCGTGGTCATTGAAAACAAGCCGGGCGCCAGCGCGATGATCGGCGCCGCCGCCGGTGCGCGCGCCACACCGGATGGCTACACGGTGTTGATCACCACGAACACCACGCACGCCGCCAATGAACACCTGTACAAGTCGCTGACCTATCACCCGGTGAAGGACTTCTCGCCGATCACCTTGCTGGGCAAAGGCGGCCAGATCATGGTGGTGAACCCCAGCTCGCCGGCCAAGACCGTGGGCGAATTCCTGGCGCAAGCCAAAAAGCAGCCCGGCAAGTTGAGCTTTGGCAGCGGCAGCTCCAGCAGCCGCATCGCGGGTGAACTCTTGCAGCAGATGGCCGGTGTGCAACTGCTGCACGTGCCGTACAAGAGCAACCCGCTGGCGGTCACTGACCTGCTGGGCGGCCAGATCGACATGATGATTACCGACACGGCTACTGGCCTGCCGCAAGTCAAATCCGGCAAGCTGCGCGCGCTGGGCGTGACGGGCACGGCGCGCTCGCCGTTGGCGCCGGACGTACCGACGATTGCCGAAGCCGGCGTTCCCGGCTACGAAATGGGCTACTGGTTCGCGGCCTACGCGCCGGCCGGCACGCCGCCTGATGTGGTCAAGCGCCTGAACGAACTGCTGGTCAACGCCACCAAGGCCAAGCCCGCCCAGCAGTTCTATGCGCAGACAGGCACCGACGCGGCCAGCTCCTCGCCGGATGAATTGGCCAAATTCCAGCAAGCCGAATCGAAGAAGTGGGGCGACATCATCAAAAAGGCGGGTATCCAGCCAGAATGATGCAGGCCGAGTTGGGCCTCGTTGGCCCGTGGCTGGCCCAAAAGCAAAAACCCATCGCACGCGATGGGTTTTTTCTTCAAGCCCTGGACGGCTTGTCTATCGATTATTTATCAACAAACGCGCGCTCAACCACGTAGTCGCCCGGCTGGCCCACGCCCGGAGACACGATGAAGCCGCGCTTGTCGAGCATGGCGCTGATGTCGGCCAACATATGCGGGCTGCCGCAGATCATGGCGCGGTCGGTTTCCGGGTTGATTTGCGGAATGCCGATGTCATCGCACAGCTTGCCGTTTTCCATCAGTTCCGTAATGCGGCCCTGGTTGCGGAACGGTTCACGCGTAACGGTGGGGTAGTACACGAGCTTTTCGCGGACGACGTCGCCGAAGAACTCATTGTTCGGCAGTTCTTTCTCGATGAAGTCGGCGTAGGCCAGTTCGCTGACCCAACGCACGCCGTGCACAAGAATGACCTTGTCGAAACGTTCGTAGATATCCGGGTCTTTGATGATGCTCATGAAAGGCGCCAGGCCGGTGCCCGTGCCGAACAGGAACAGATGCTTGCCGGGCTTCAGGTCATCGACAATCAAGGTGCCGACCGGCTTGCGGCTGACCAGAATGGTGTCGCCCTCTTTCAAGTGCTGCAGCCGCGACGTGAGCGGGCCGTTCTGCACCTTGATGCTGAGGAATTCGAGGTTTTCTTCGTAGTTGGCGCTGGCGATGCTGTAGGCCCGCAGCAGCGGTTTGCCTTCAACTTCCAGGCCGATCATGACGAAGTGGCCGTTGTGGAACCGCAAGGCCGCGTCACGAGTCGTGGTGAAGGAAAACAGGGTGTCGTTCCAGTGGTGCACGCTAAGTACGCGCTCAGTGTTGAAAGCAGCCATGTCGGATTCGTTGTATTAGGGTTGACCCTATTCTACAGGTCTTGTTGGGAACTTGTCTCATTATTCCGTAATACGCTTATGCCGTATTGATAGGGATCAAGCCGGGAACAGCCACCCCTTACGAAAAGTTGAATGCGCCTTTGCTTCCTGTTATCGTCGCGTTCTCAGTTGATAATCATTTTCGTTAGCAGACTGTTTTAAGCAGTGGAAAGATCAGGTTTTTCGCCCTGCCCTGTCCGCTAGCTGCCCTAGCCGGAGTTCCCGACATGACCAAGCGTCCCCAATTGAATTCGCTGCTGCGCGCCCTCGCGCTGGCAGGCGCCGCCGCCTTCACCGTTTCGGCCAATGCCGCCGAAGAAGTCAGCCTGTACACCACCCGGGAACCGAAGCTGATCCAGCCTCTGTTGGACGCCTTCACGAAAGAAAGCGGCATCAAGGTCAACACCGTGTTCGTCAAGGACGGCCTGCTGGAACGCGTCAAGGCTGAAGGCGCCAAGTCGCCCGCCGACGTACTGATGACCGTGGACATCGGCAACTTGCTGGACCTGGTTGACGGCGGCGTGACGCAATCGATCAAGTCGCAAACCCTGGAATCCGTGATTCCCGCCAACCTGCGTGGCGCCGACGGCAAGTGGTACGCCCTGTCGCTGCGCGACCGCGTGCTGTACGTGGAAAAGGATCTGAAGCTGGAGTCCTTCCGCTACGAAGACCTGGCCGACCCCAAGTGGAAGGGCAAGGTCTGCATCCGTTCCGGCCAGCACCCCTACAACACCGCCATGGTCGCGTCCATGATCGCGCATGACGGCGCCGAAGCCACCGAAAAATGGCTGCGCGGCGTCAAGGCCAACCTGGCTCGCAAGGCCGCGGGCGGCGACCGCGACGTGGCTCGCGACATCCTGGGCGGCATTTGCGACATCGGCCTGGCCAACGCCTACTACGTGGGCCACATGAAGAACGCCCAACCCGGCACCGACGCGCGCAAGTGGGGCGATGCCATCAAGGTCATCCGCCCGACGTTCGCCAACGAGAAAAGCGGCGGTACGCACGTGAACGTCAGCGGCGCCGCCGTGGCCGCGCACGCGCCCAACAAGGCCAACGCCATCAAGCTGCTGGACTTCCTGGTGTCGGAACCCGCCCAAGCGCTGTATGCCCAGGCCAACTACGAATACCCCGTGCGCAAGGGCGTGAAGCTGGACCCGGTTATTGCCAGCTTTGGTGAATTGAAGGTTGATCCGTTGCCCCTGACTGAAATCGCCAAGCATCGCAAACAAGCCAGCGAGCTGGTCGACAAGGTCGGCTTCGACAACTGATCTTTCGATAGCCGCAGGACGCTTATCGCGTGATGCGGCCGTCTGACAGTATTGGGCCTGTTCCCTTTTTTGAAGGGAACAGGCCTTGCCATTGATGCCATCGACTTTGAAGTATGCACACTGAATCTTTGCCCCGGCCTTTGCCCCGGCCCATGCGCCTGCGCTGGACAGAACGCGGCGCGGGCTGGCTGGCGGGCGCCGGGCTGATCGCCCTGGCCGTGCTGGCCCCCGTGCTGACGTTGGGCTGGTGGGCGTTGGGTGGTGAATTGGCGCACTGGCAGCACTTGGCCAGCTACGTGCTGCCGCAAGCGCTTGCCAACACCGCCATGCTGCTTGCGGGCGTGGGCGTGGTCGTCACGCTGCTGGGCACGGGCGCTGCCTGGCTGGTAACCGCCTACGACTTTCCCACTCGCCGCATCCTGACCTGGGCGCTATTGCTGCCGCTGGCGGTACCCACCTACATCATTGCGTTTGCCTACCTGGACCTGCTGCACCCCATCGGCCCCATCCAGACCGCCATCCGTGCGCTGTTGGGCTACGACAGCCCGCGCCAGTTCCGCCTGCCTGACCTGCGGTCGATCTACGGCGCCATCTTCGTGCTGGGTTTCGTGCTGTACCCCTACGTCTACCTGAGCACGCGCGTCATGTTCATGACGCAGGCGGCCAGCCTGCTGGAAGCCGCGCGCACCTTGGGCGCCGGCCGCATCGCCGTCTTCTGCCGCGTGGCCTTGCCCTTGGCCCGCCCCGCCATCGTGGTGGGCGTCAGCCTGGCGCTGCTGGAAACCTTGAACGACATTGGCGCCTCTGAATTCCTGGGGGTGCAGACGTTGACGGTATCGGTCTATACCACCTGGGTCACGCGGTCCGACCTGGCGGGCGCGGCGCAGATTGCGCTGACGATGCTGGCCATCGTGATTGGGCTGATCCTGCTGGAACGCCATGGCCGCAAACGGCAACGCTATGCCAACACGCAGCGCATGCGGCCGATGCAGGCGCGCCGGCTGCACGGGCCGGCCGCCGCCATCGCCGCCGTGCTGGGCTGGATCCCCGTTGTGCTGGGCTTTGTGGCGCCTGCCCTGTACCTGGTCGTGGAAACCTACAAGCGCCTGCATTTGGTGGGCGGTGTGTCCGAGCAACTGATCAATGGCCTGAGCAACACGCTGATCGTCGCGTTCAGCGCCACCATCGTCACGCTGCTTTGCGGCTTGATCGTGGCGTGGGCCGGACGCACCTTGCGCGAAAGCGCGGGATTCAACCCCGGCCGCGCGTGCGCGCGCATTGCCAGCCTGGGCTATGCGGTGCCCGGCACCGTGCTGGCCATCGGGCTGCTGACGCCTTTCGTGTGGATCGACACCGCGGTCGCCAAGGTCTTTGGCGGAACCGGGCTGTTGCTGATGGGGTCAATGGCCGCGCTGGTCTGCGCCTACGTGATCCGCTTCCTGGCCATATCCACCGGCGCGCTGGAAGCCGGGCTTGCACGCATTCCGCCTTCGCTTGAACAAGCCTCGCGCCTGTTGGGGGAAAGTGCCGGCGGCACCTTGCGCCGCGTCCATCTGCCCTTGCTGCGGCCCGCGCTGGCGGCCAGTGCGCTGCTGGTGTTCGTGGACGCCATGAAGGAACTACCGGCCACCCTGCTGCTGCGGCCCATGAATTTCGACACGCTAGCGACCTGGCTCTACGCCGAAGCCGCCCGCGGCACGTACGAGGAAGGCGCCGTGGCGGCGCTGGCGATCGTGCTGGCCGGCCTTCTGCCCGTCATCCTGCTGGCGCGCACCAATCTGAAAATGGGACATTGATCATCGTGCCCGATCTCTTAGAAATCGAACATCTTTCCCTGGCTTACGACACGCCCAAGGGCTTGAAACCCGTTGTGCAGGACTTATCGCTGGGCTTGCCCGTAGGCCATATCGGCTGCTTGCTGGGTGAATCCGGCTGCGGCAAGACAACGGTGCTGCGCGCCATTGCCGGCTTTGAGCCGGTGCGCGCCGGCCGCATCCTGTTGGACGGGACGGTGATCTCGTCGCCTACCGAACAAGTTGCGCCCGAACACCGCCGCGTGGGCATGATGTTCCAGGATTACGCGCTGTTCCCGCACCTGACGGTGGCGCTGAACGTCGCCTTCGGCCTACGCAAGCTGCCGCGTGCCGAGCGTGCCCGCCGTGTCGAAGAAATGCTGACATTGGTGGGCCTGGCCCATGCCGCCAACAGCTATCCGCACGAGATCTCGGGTGGCCAGCAACAGCGCGTGGCGCTGGCTCGCGCACTGGCGCCCTCGCCCGACCTGCTGTTGCTGGATGAACCGTTTTCCAACCTGGACGTGGACACACGCGAACGCCTGGCGTTCGAAGTGCGCGACATCCTGACGACGACCGGCCACACCGCCATCCTCGTCACGCACAACCAGGCCGAAGCCTTCGCCATCGCGGACCGCATCGGGGTGATGAGCCAGGGCAGCATCGCGCAGTGGGACACCCCCTACAACCTGCACCATCGCCCCAGCAACGACTTTGTGCGCGACTTCATCCGGCGCGAAGCGTTGGAAGAACAGCGCGAGCAGGCTTTCGCCCGCGGGCGCTGAACCCTGGCGCCAATCGGCGCCGCATCCGTCGGCGGTCAGTCCGCCGACAGTTTCACCTTTTGCGACAGGGCCTTGAACGATTCGTGCTGGCTGGCCGTCAGGCGTTGCACCTCTTCAGGCGTGGACCCGTAAGGCATGAAACCCGCCTGTTCAAGCTTGTCCTTCACTTCCGGCAACGCCAGCGCCCATTGAAAGGCCTCGCTTAACGCGCGCGTGGCCTCGGGCGACATATTGGCCGGGCCATACACCGCGAACCACGGGTCGACCACCGCGCCGGCATAGCCCAGTTCGGCCAGGGTCGGCACGTTCGGCAGCGCCGGCGCCCTCTTGCTGCCCGTCACCGCCAGCGGGTGGATCTTGCCCGACTTGATGTGCGGCAACGACGCGGGCAGGTTGTCGAACATCACGGGCAAGTGCCCGCCCAGCAGATCGTTAAGCGCCTGCGCGCTGCCCTTGTACGGCACGTGCTGCATGCCGGCGCCGGTCAACTGGTCGAACATCACGCCAGCCAGATGCATGGACGTGCCCGTGCCGGGTGTGCCGAACGAAGTGCCCGGGTGCTGCTTGGCGTAGGCGACCAGGTCCTTCACGCTGTCTACCTTCAAGGCGGGGCCGGTTTCCAGCACCACCGAGGACGCGCCCAACATGCTGACCCCGGTGAAATCCTTGGTGGGATCAAACGGCATCTTGGGATAGACGAAGGGGTTCAACGCATTGGTGGAAATGGCGCCGAACCCGATCGTATAACCGTCGGGCGCGGCTTTGGCCACGGCATCCATGCCGATATTGCCGCCCGCGCCAGGGCGGTTTTCAACCACGACGGGTTGGCCCAGTTTCTCGGCCACTTTCTGCCCAGCCGTGCGCGCGACCAGGTCGGTGGTGCCGCCGGCCGTGTAGGGCACGATGAAGGTGATGGGCTTTGTCGGGTAGCCCGCCGCCTGCGCCACGGACGCGCCGTGTACAAGCGCCAGCGCGGCCACGCCGCGTACCAGATTGAACGTATAGCGATGCATGTGTCTCCATCCTGTTGTTATCAAGGTTTGGAGGCGCATCATACTGCCGCGCAGGGCTTGCGCGGCAGGGAGTCGCAACGACTTTTTCAGGTCAGGCGCGCGGTTCCGGCAGCGGGATGAATTCCGTTTCGTCGCCCGGCACAACCTGATCGAAACGCGTGCGCTGCCAATCCTGCTTGGCTTGTTCGATACGGTCCTTGTTGCTGGACACGAAGTTCCACCAGACGTAGCGCGGGCCATCCAGAGGCTCGCCGCCGATGACGGCGAAGCGGGCGGCGGTTATTGCACGGATTTGCACCGGGCGGCCGGGTGCAAAGACGACCAGGCGACCGCTTTCGAAGACCTGCCCGTCGACTTCGACGGTGCCTTGCGCCAGGTAGGCGGCGCGCTCTTCGTATTCCGCCGGCAGCACCGTGGTGGCGCCGGCTTGCAATTGCAGGTCGCCATAGAAGAGCGGCGACAGCGTCTTGACGGACGACGTCTTGCCGAACAGCGATCCCGCCACGACCTGGGCGCGCACGCCCTCGCCTTCAATCACCGGCTGCGCGTCCAGCCCGTAGTGCGTGAAACCGGGGTCCGTTTCTTCGTATTTCGTGGGCAGGCCCACCCAGATTTGCAGGCCACAGAGGCGTTGCGGCGACAGGCGGGCTTCGGGCGACGAACGCTCGGAGTGCACAATGCCGCGCCCTGCCGTCATCCAGTTCACTTCGCCGGGAAGAATGGTCTGGGTATGGCCAGCACCGTCGCGATGCACCATTGAACCTTCATACAGATAGGTCACCGTGGACAGGCCGATATGCGGGTGCGGCCGCACGTCGATGCCGGCGCCCACGTCAAAATCGGCGGGCCCCATGTGGTCCAGGAACACAAACGGCCCAACGGTGCGGCGCTGCGCCGACGGAATGGCGCGCCGAACGGAAAACCCGCCCAGGTCGCTGGTGCGCGGCACGACGATGGTTTCGATCTGGCTTTCGCCTGCTTCGGACAAGGTGGACATGGTGTAGAGCTCCGCATGAATTGGCCAACGGCCATCGTAAAAGAGGTCAGTGGCAATCGTAAGAAAAAAGCCATCGGCCATCTTAAAAAAGGCCCATTGGCCTCATCAATAACAAGCCGGGCGGAAACCGCTTCCGCCCGGCGCCCATGGCTTACGCCAGGTCAAACACCAACACTTCAGCCTTCTTGCCGGCGGACAGTTCGACACGGGTTTCATCCGTGATCGCTGCCGCGTCGCCACCCGACAGTTCAACGCCGTTGACCGTCAAGCTGCCACGCGCCACGTGGACCCAGGCCCGGCGACCGGCCGCCAACTTCAGCGTGGCGGATTCATCGCCATCAAACAGGCCGCCATAAAGCCGCGCGTCTTGATGGATCTTCATCGAACCGTCTTCGCCATCGGGCGACACCAGCGCTTGCAGACGGCCACGCTTTTGCGCATCGCTGAATTCGCGCTCTTCGTATTCCGGCGCAATACCGGTCACGTCGGGCTCGATCCAGATTTGCAGCATGTGCGTTTCGGTGTCGGGCAGCGGGTTGAACTCGGAGTGCATCACGCCGCGTCCCGCGCTCATCCGTTGCACATTGCCCGGCTTGATGGTCGAGCCGCTGCCCATGCTGTCCTTGTGAGCGATGGCGCCGTCCAGCACATAGGTGATGATTTCCATGTCGCGATGGCCGTGGGTGCCAAAACCGCGTCCGGCGGCGATGCGGTCGTCGTTGATGACACGCAGCGAGCCAAAGCCCATGTGAGCCGGGTCGTAGTAGTTGGCGAAGGAGAAGGTGTGAAACGAATCCAGCCATCCGTGGTTGGCGTGACCCCGTTCGTTAGCGCGGCGAATCGTAAGCATTGTGGACTCCTGTTTCAATAATATGAATGATTGTCGGGGTGCTGCGCCAGCGTTGTTTCGTTGCCGTTTCGCTGCACCCTTGGCATGAGTGATATTCTGCGCGCGCCAGATAGGCGTTTTGGCGCTATATTTTGACGAGTTCGTTCAAATATTTTGAATGCCCACTTTTCGACCTGACATGCAGCCCATTACGCCTGAATTACTCATCCTGGTAGACGCCATCGCCCGCCACGGCAGCTTTGCCAAAGCGGCCCGCGAATTGGGCAAGGTGCCCTCGGCGGTGACTTATTCGATACGCAAGCTGGAGGATGGGCTGGACGTGTTGCTGTTCGACCGCTCCGGCCATCGCGCGCTACTGACGCCGGCGGGCGAGGCGCTGCTGAAGGACGGGCGGCATGTGCTGCAATCGTTGGATGACTTGGCTTGCCGCGTCAAGCGAATTGCCACGGGGTGGGAGGTGGAACTGCGCATTGCCGTCAGCGCGGTGTTGCCATGGCGGCCGCTGTATGACCTGATCGCTGAATTCCAGACGCTGGAAAGCGCAACGACACTGCGGTTTTCCAGCGAGGTGCTAAGCGGCAACTGGGATGCGTTGACGTCCAACCGCGCGGATCTGGTCATTGGCGCGGGGGCCAATGCAGAGCCCACCGGGCCGTATCGATCGCAAGCCATCGGCACGACCCAGTTCGGTTTCTGCGTGGCGGCGCACCACCCCTTGGCGTCCTTGCCGCAACCCCTTAGCCGCGCGGACATCACGAAGTACTGCGCGGTGGTGGTGGCGGATACGTCGCGCAACCTGCCACCGCAATCACGCGGCATCCTGGCGGATCAGGCCACGCTGGTCATGCCGTCAATGCAGGCGAAGATTGACGCGCAGGTGCGGGGATTGGGATGCGGTTATTTGCCGCTGACGATGGCGGCGCCGTATTTGGCGCAGGGGTTGTTGGTGGTGTGTGAGACGGATGAAGGGATGTCTCTGACGGAACATGTGGCTTACGCCTGGCGAGCGGAAGCGCCGGGAGAAGCGCTGAAATGGTGGCTGCAGAAGCTGAAGTCGCCGAGGTTGTGTGAGAGTTTGTTGGGGATGGGGTGATGGGTTTCGCGCGATTTATGGCGGGGTTCTTGCGGTGATATGGACGCGCTGCACCCATCCTACGGGGTGCCACAAGGTGCCCTTCGTAGGATGGGTGGAGCGCGCCATGCCGTGCAAAAAAATCTGGACGCCCATCGCGCGCAACCCATCACACGATCACACCATCACTCGTCCTCAATCCCCAATTCACGCAGCTTCCGCGTGATGGTGTTTCGCCCTATCCCCAATCGCGACGCCGCTTCCACGCGGCGGCCACGGCTGGCGTCCAGGGCGCTTTGCAGCAGGATCTTTTCAAACTGACGGGTCAGCGTGGCCATGACCGCGGGTTCGCCGCGTTCCAGCCGGTATTGCGCGTCGCGCAGCAGGGAATCTTGCCAATTGCGCGGTGCGCCCTCGTCAATAACCTGCCCTTGCCCCGCCTGCACCACCGTACCGATGCCTGAAATCGGCGCGGCCGGACGCAAAGGCGCCGATGCCGGCTGTTGCTGCTGGTGTTCCAACGCGCGGATTTCCGGCGGCAGGTCGGCCCGGTCCACGGTCTGGCCGGGGGCCATGACCGTCAGCCAGTGGCAGAAGTTTTCCAACTGCCGGACGTTGCCCGGAAAGTCGAACTTGGTCAGCACGGCCAGCGCATCCGGCGTCAGGCGCTTGACCGGCACTCCCAGCGTGCGGGCGCTGGCAGTCAGAAAGTACTGGGCCAACGCGGGGATATCTTCCACGCGCTCGCGCAGCGGCGGCAGACGCAGCCGGATCACGTTCAGGCGATGGAACAAGTCTTCGCGGAACAAGCCCTGCTCAACTCGCTGTTCCAGCGGCTGGTGGGTGGCTGCCACGATGCGCACGTCCACGCGCACCGGCTGCGCGCCGCCCACGCGATAGAAGCTGCCTTCGGCCAGCACGCGCAACAAACGCGTCTGCAATTCAATCGGCATATCGCCGATTTCGTCCAGGAACAGCGTGCCGCCGTGCGCTTCCTCGAAGCGGCCCCGGCGCAAATTGTTGGCGCCCGTGAACGCGCCGCGTTCGTGGCCGAACAATTCGGCTTCAAGCAGGTCACGCGGAATGGCCGCCGCGTTCAAGGCAACGAAGGGCCCGCTGGCGCGCACGCCGTGGCCGTGCAGCGCACGGGCCACCAATTCCTTGCCCGTGCCCGATTCGCCCGTGATCAACACCGTGACCTTGGACTGAGCCAGCCGGCCAATGGCGCGGAACACTTCCTGCATGGCGGTGGAAGACGACTGCGTCATCATCCAGCGCTCGTTGTTCTGCGCGCCCTCGCCTTGGCCTTCCGGGCTTTCGGGCTGTGCGGATTCCTGCATGGCGCGCTGGATCAGCGCCACCGCTTCGTTCACGTCGAACGGCTTGGCCAGGTAATCAACCGCGCCGCCCTGGAAGGCGGACACGGTGCTGTCCAGATCGGCGAACGCGGTCATCACAATGACCGGCAGGCCGGGATGCCGTTCTTTCAACTGGCGCAACAGCTCCAAACCATTGCCGCCGGGCATGCGGATATCGGATACCAAGGCGACGGGCGTTTCGCGCGACAGCGCTTCCAGCACGTCGGCCGATTGGGAAAAACTACGGGTGGGGACACCAGCGCGGGCCAGGGCCTTTTCGAGGACCCAGCGGATGGCCTGGTCGTCGTCGACGATCCATACGGGTTTCATCAGTGTGCGGGCTCCATCGGTAGGACCAGGCGAAACTCGGTACGCCCGGGTCGGGATTCAAATTCGATGATGCCGCCGTGCTGTTGCACGAAGTCCTGGGCCAGGCTCAAGCCCAGCCCGGTACCGCCGGCCCTTGCCGTGACCAGCGGGTGGAAAATGCGGTCGCGGATGTGGTCCGGCACGCCGGGACCGTTGTCGATGATGGACAGCACCAGCGCCAGCCGGTGTTGCCGATGGGCCAGCATGACCTGCCGGGCCACGCGGGTGCGCAGCGTCACCACGCCGGGTTCCGTCTGCGGGCCTTGCGGCCGCGCAACCAGTTCCTGCGCAGCGTTGCGCGCCACGTTCAGCACCGCCTGCATCAGGCGGGCGGCATCGCCCTTCAAATCTGGCACCGAGGCGTCGTAGTCGCGCAGGATGGTGACATCGTTGCGGAACTCGGCCTGGATCAGCGCGCACACGCGCTCGCAGATTTCATGGATGTTCACCGGCCGCGCGTTCAGCGGCACACGTTGCGGGCCGCTCAGGCGGTCCACCAGCGCCTGCAGGCGGTCGGCTTCGGAAATAATGACTTGGGTGTATTCAGCCAGCGCCGCACTGGGCAGCTCGGCTTCGAGCAATTGCGCGGCGCCGCGCAAACCGCCCAGGGGATTCTTCACTTCATGGGCCAGATTGCGCAACAGCTCGCGGTGCGCTTCTATTTCGTCCACCAGCCGATGGTTGCGGTCGGCCAGCACGCGCTGTTCGATCTCGCGCGTTTCGATCAATACCGGCCAGCGTTGGCCCGTCAGCCCCACCGTGGTGACCGCGACTTCGACGGATTCGGCGGCGCGGCGCAACGAGGCCAATTGCCTGACGTCGGCGTACCTGCCTGCGGCGGCGCGGTCAATGGAGGACTGGATGTTTTCTGGGGTGTCGAACAACGTGGCGGCGGAGTGCCCGGCCAGTTGCTTGCGTGAGCGGCCGAACAGATCTTCGGCGGCGGCGTTGGCGTATTCAATGTGGCCGCGCTCGTTGACCAGGAAAACGGACGTGGCAAGCAGATCGAGAGCTTCTACATTCATTTTTCAACGTACCCGAATGACAGGGGAAAAGCGGAACGCGCCCGCGACGGCGGCGCCGGAACCCGGCGCCCTGCCCGCCAGGCGTGATGCCTGGCGAACAAACCGTCGAGCCGCGACCTGGTGGTGCGCGATGTGTGGGCCCTGGTTTCTGCCTACATCATCGCGCTCCCCCCCGCCACAGCCTCTAAAGGATCAGAGGCTGTAGTACATGTCGAATTCGACCGGGTGCGTGGTCATGCGCAGACGATTCACATCGCCCATCTTCAGATCGATGTAGGCGTTGAGCATGTCGTTGCTGAACACGCCACCACGGGTCAGGAATTCGCGATCGGCGTCCAGGGCTTCCAGCGCTTGTTCCAGCGAGGAGCACACGGTCGGGATCTTTGCGTCTTCTTCCGGCGGCAGGTCGTACAGGTTCTTGTCGGCCGGATCGCCCGGGTGGATCTTGTTCTGCACGCCGTCCAGGCCGGCCATCATCAGGGCCGAGAAGGCCAGGTACGGGTTGGCCAGGGGGTCCGGGAAACGCGCTTCGACGCGGCGGCCCTTCGGGTTGCCAACGTACGGAATGCGGATCGAGGCCGAACGGTTGCGGGCCGAGTAAGCCAGCTTGACCGGGGCTTCGTAGTGTGGAACCAGACGCTTGTACGAGTTGGTACCCGGGTTGGTGATGGCGTTCAGGGCGCGGGCGTGCTTGATGATGCCGCCGATGTAGTACAGCGCGAATTCCGACAGGCCGGCGTAGCCGTTACCCGCGAACAGGTTCTGGCCATCCTTCCAGATGGATTGGTGCACGTGCATGCCGGAACCGTTGTCGCCAACGATGGGCTTGGGCATGAACGTGGCGGTCTTGCCATAGGCATGGGCCACGTTGTGCACGACGTACTTGACGATCTGGGTCCAGTCGGCGCGCTGAACCAGCGTGCTGAACTTGGTGCCGATTTCCAGCTGGCCGGCGCCGGCCACTTCATGGTGGTGCACTTCAACCGGCACGCCCATTTGTTCCATCAGCAGGCACATTTCCGAACGCATGTCCTGGAACGAATCAACCGGGGGAACGGGGAAGTAGCCGCCCTTGACCGCGGGACGATGGCCCGTGTTGCCGCCTTCGAATTCCAGGCCGGTCGACCACGAGGCTTCTTCGGACTTGATCTTGACGAACGTGCCCGACATGTCGGTGTTCCAGGTCACGCCGTCGAACACGAAGAATTCGGGTTCCGGACCGAAGTAGGCGGTGTCGCCCAGGCCGGAGGACTTCAGGTAGGCTTCGGCGCGCTTGGCCAGCGAACGCGGGTCGCGGTCATAGCCCTTCAGGTCCGACGGCTCAACGACGTCGCACGACAGGATCAGGGTCGGCTCTTCGCGGAACGGATCCAGGTTGGCGGTCGAGCAGTCGGGGATGAGCAGCATGTCGGACGCTTCGATGCCCTTCCAACCCGGGATCGACGAACCGTCGAAAGCCTGCCCGCTTTCCAGCTTGTCTTCATCGATCGCGGAGGTGGGCACGGAAACGTGGTGCTCACGGCCAACCGTATCGGTAAAGCGGAAATCCACGAACTTGACTTCGTTATCGGCGATCTGTTTCAGGACGTCTTTCGGGCTTGCCATGTCATCTCCATTAGATAAAAGGGTCGAGGGCTTTGCCGCTCGACTGGCATAAAAGAGGGAAGCAATAAGCGTGCCAGGTTTTCCCTAGGGAATCCCGGGGGGAAAACCGCACGCTTATGGAAACACGAAGCACCATCATGGTGCAAAAGATGGAGCATGATTGCTCCGTTTTGGTGCAAAAGCAACTACAGGAACATTTCCTGCAAGTCGTTCAGAAACCGCCAGCCCAAGGGCGTGGCCTTCAGACGCGTTGGGTCCGCGTCCAGCAAGCCCCGTTTCGATGCTGCCTCCAATTGGTGCGCAATGGCGGCAAGCGACAAACCGGTGCGTTCGTTGAACGTCGTGGCCGGCACCCCGTCCTTCAGGCGCAGCGCGTTAAGCATGAATTCAAAGGGCAATTCATCAGGGCCGACCTGGCGGCTTTCGGCCAGGTGGCTACCGTCGCGCGCCATGGCTGCCTGCATCCAGGACTCCGGATTGCGCAACCGCGCCTCGCGCACGATACGGTCATGAAATGACAGCTTGCCGTGCGCGCCGGGGCCGATGCCCAGGTAGTCGCCAAATTCCCAGTAATTCAGGTTGTGGCGGCAGCGCGCGCCTGGCTTGGCATAGGCCGACACTTCATAGCGGGCCAAGCCGGCTGCGGCCAGTTCCGCTTCAACCGCATCTTGCATGGCTGCGCTGGTGTCGTCATCAGGCAGTTCCGCGGGCGGGAACTTGGCAAAGACGGTGTTGGGTTCCATCGTCAGGTGATACAGCGACAGATGCTCGGTGCCAAACGAGATGGCCTGGCGCAGGTCCGCCACACAGGCGTCCAGGCTTTGGCCGGGCAAGGCGAACATCATGTCCAGGTTCACGCGCGAGACGGCGCGCTGCGCCATGTCGATCGCCGCGCGGGCCTGCGCGGCATCGTGGATGCGGCCCAGCTTTTGCAGTTGCGCATCGTCAAAACTCTGGATACCCAGCGAGAAGCGCGTAACGCCGCTGGCGGCATAGTCGCGGAAGCGACTGGCCTCGGCGGTGCCGGGGTTGGCCTCCATGGTGATCTCGGCGTCTGGCCAAAGGTTCAGACAGGCGCGCAGCATGGCCAGCAGTTCGTCCAATCCGGCCGACGACAGCAGGCTGGGCGTGCCGCCCCCAATGAAGACGGACACCACCTGCCTGCCCCAGATGGACGGCAGCGCCTGTTCAAGATCACTGCGCAAGGCGTCCAGATACGCGCGTTCGGGGATTTCTCCTGGCGCGGCATGGGAATTGAAGTCGCAATACGGGCATTTGCGCACGCACCACGGCACGTGCACATAGATGGACAGCGGCGGCAGGCTGGTCAGCGTGGCCCCGGGCGGCATGCGCACACGCGATGGCGACGCGCCCATGTCGTTGCGGATGGGAATTGTGATGGACATGCGGGTTAAGCGTGGCTGAGTTTGCTCAGCAGTTCGCGCAGGGCGCGGGCGCGATGGCTGACGCGGTTCTTTTCTTCGGGGTCGAGCGAGGCTGCCGTCAAGGCCATGTCGGGCAGGTAGAAGTGCGGGTCGTAGCCAAAGCCGTTCGCGCCTTCGGGCTGGTCGATGATCTCGCCGTGCCACAGGCCTTCGCCAATGATGGGGCACGGGTCGTTTTCCGAACGCACCAGGGCCAGCACCGCCACATACCAGGCGTGGCGGTCGGTTACGCCCGCCAGGTTGCGCACCAGCAGCGCGTTATTGGCCTGGTCGGATTTTTCCCCACCGTGCATCTTGGCGTAGCGAGCCGAATACACGCCGGGCGCGGCGTCCAGGGCGGCCACGCACAGACCGGAGTCGTCGGCCAGGGCCGGCAGGCCGGTCAAGCGGCTGGCATGGCGCGCCTTGGCCAGCGCATTTTCAACAAAGGTTACATGGGGCTCTTCGGCTTCGGGCACGCCGAGCTCGCCTTGAGGCACGAGTTCTACGCCCAGGGGCGCGAACAAGGCGGAAAACTCACGCAACTTGCCGGCGTTGTTGGACGCCAGCACGATGCGGCGCAGGGATTCGGGAATCTTGGGGGAAGTCATGGGGCAAATTGTATAGGGCGCGGGGTGGCGCGCGGCCCCTGCCCCCGCTCATAGCAAGGGGAAACCTCGGTTGACACCCATGTAACAGCGCTTGAAGATTGCGCGTCGCGCGCAGCGGCAACAACGCAGACATATTTTGTTGTCAACATGACCAATCTTGTCACTGATCGTATCTGAACGCCTCGGCGATGACCTCCCTTCACGCTCTGCCTCGGCCGACCACGGCCCGCACGCCATTCACTCTGGGCGACGCGCCCGCATCCGTCGGCTTGGCCGGCATCTTGCAAGAGCGTCTACTTCGGCCTCGCTACCAACCAGTGGTGGACCTGTCCCACACCCGCATCTACGGCCACGAAAGCCTGATACGCGGCCCCGCCGACACCGCCCTGCACTTTCCGGACGCGCTCTTTGCCGAAGCCCGGCGCCGGGGCCTGCACCCGCAGTTGGAGCTGGCCAGCTTTCGGGCCGGTGCCCAGGGGTTTCACAGCAACGAAGCGGCCGGCAAGCTGTTCCTGAACCTGTCGGGGTCAGCGCTGATCCACTATTGGACGCTATGGGGCAGCGATATGCCGCAGCAACTGCTTAAGGATTGCGCACTGCCCGCGTCCAGCATCATCGTCGAGCTGACCGAGCAGGACCCATTGTCGGATCACATGCAGGAACTGGGCGATGCGTTCGCCTGCCTGCGCGAGCACGGCATGCGCATCGCGCTGGACGACTACGGCGTAGGCAACTCGAACTTGCAACTGTGGGCTGAAATGCAGCCCGACCTGGTCAAGATCGACCGCTACTTCTTCGACGGCATCGGCCACGACGACCGCAAGCAAAGCATGGTGCGCGCCATTCTGAAGGTGGCCCAGCACTTGGGCACGGCCATCGTGGCCGAAGGCATCGAGACCGCCGAAGACCTGGCCATGGTGCGCGAGCTGGACATCCGCTATGCGCAAGGCTGGTACTTGGGCCGGCCTGAAGAAACACTGCTGACCGAGCTGACCGCGCCCGTGCGCGATTCGCTGCGCGTACGCAGCACCGCCCCCTTGTCGCAACGCGCGGCGGGCGGCACGGCGGCCAGCCTGCGGGTGGAAGCCCCGGCCGCCTTGCTGGACAAACACACCAACGATGACGTGCACCGGCTTTTTATCGAACAAAAAAACATGCACGCCGTGGCGGTGGTCGACGCCGACAACCGGCCGGTGGGCATCATCAACCGGCGCGACTTTTCGGAGCATTACGCGCAGCGCTACACGCGCGAACTGTTCGGCCGCGACCGCTGTTCAACCTTCATGAACGCCGAACCGGTGCTGGTGGACCTTAACGTGTCCATCGACCAGCTCAGCCATGTGCTGATTTCGGAAGACCAGCGCTACCTGATGGACGGCCTGATCATCACGCGGGATGGCCGTTACGACGGCCTGGCAACTGGCGAAACGCTGGTGCGTTCCGTGACCGAAATGCGGATCGAAGCGGCGCGCTACGCCAACCCGCTGACGTCCCTGCCCGGCAACATTCCCATCAGTCGCCACATTGCAACCCTGCTGGAAGACGCGGCCGACTTCACGGTTTGCTATGGCGACCTGAACAACTTCAAGCCCTTCAACGACGTGTACGGCTATTGGCGCGGCGACGACATGATCATGCTGACCGCCGAAGTCTTCAAGCAACATTGCGACCCCTTGCGCGACTTTGTCGGCCATGTGGGCGGCGATGATTTCGTGGTGCTGTTCCGCAGCCCGGACTGGGCCGAGCGCGTGCAGCGCATCATTGCGGAATTCAACGAGCAAGCCACCGCCCTGTACGACGACCTGGGCCGCAAGAATGGCGGCATCGAAGCGGAAGACCGCTACGGCGTGCCGCGCTTCTTCCCCTTCGTCACGCTGGGTGTCGGTGCGCTGACCGTCACCCCCTCGCTATGCGAGCGCATCCGCCCGGAGGACATCGCGTCGGCCGCCGCGAACGTCAAGCACAAGGTCAAGCATGGGAACCTGTCGCTGGTGATCGAGCGCTACACCGGCGGCGTCCTGCCCGACCTGGCCGCGTAACTGGCCGATCGAGGCCTGCACGGCCGAGGCGTTCTGGGCCGCCTGGGCGATCTGGAACACGGCCACCGCCCGGCGCAGGCCTTGCGCCTGGATCTCCAGGGCTGCGGCGGCGGCGGCGGTCTGCTCGACCATGGCGGCGTTTTCCTGGGTGGACCTTTCAATATCGGCCACCGCGTCGTTCACCGAGGCAATGCCCGCGGCCTGTTCGGCCGTGGCGTTTGAAATTTCGGCCACGATCTGCGTCACCCGGTCCACCGACACCACCATGTCGCGCATGGTGTCGCCGGCCAGGTTCACTTGACGCACGCCGGCCTGCACGCGCTCGGCGGAATCTTCGATCAGCCCTTTGATTTCCTTGGCCGCCTGCGCGCTGCGTTGCGCCAGCGAGCGCACCTCGCCCGCCACCACCGCGAAACCCTTGCCCTGCTCGCCTGCACGCGCCGCCTCGACGGCGGCGTTCAAGGCCAGGATGTTGGTCTGAAAAGCAATGCTGTCCACCACGCCCACGATTTCACCGATGCGGCGCGCGCTGTCGGCAATGCCCTGCATGCTTTGCACGACCTCGTCCACCGCACGCCCGCCGCGCTGGGCCAATTGCGTGGCGCTTTCCGCCTGGCGGCTGGCCAGGTCGGCGTTACCCGCCGTAAGCTGGACGGTGTGGGCCAACTGCGTCATGTTGGCGGCGGCTTCCTGCAAGGACCCGGCCTGGCGCGCGGTGCGGTCGGACATATCCGCGCCGCCTGCCGCGATCTCGCCGGAGCCGGTGTGAATTTCCTCGACACCATGGCGCACCGAGGCCACCGCCGCCGACAACCCCGTCTGCATGCGGCGCATGGCTGAATACAGCACGCCGATTTCGTTGTCGCCGCGCGTGGCGATGGCGCCGGTCAGATCGCCATCGGCGATACGGTCGAAGTGCGCGCCGGCCTCGTTCAGCGGGCGCAGAATGCTGCGTCGAAACGCCAGCCGAATCAGCACGGCCAGCAACAGCACCACCGCCAGCACCACGCCGGCCACCATGATGACGCGCTCCAGGGTTTGGCTGGCGCTGGCAACGGCGGCCTGGCCCTGCTCGCGTGCGTAGGTCTGATAGGCGTCCGCCTGCTTAACATAGGCCGCGCCGCTGGCGGGCAGCACCTTGTCCACCAGCCGGTTCACTTCGATGCCGTTCCATCCTTGCGTCGCCTGCAGCATGGGGGCCAGGGTCTGGTCCGCGAAGGCGGTGTACGCGGCCAGCAACTGTTCAAACAACGGACCGCCTTGCGCGCTGGTATCCGGATTGCCGCGGAGCCGCGCAAGGCTCTCGCCCGCCTGCTTGAGCAGCGCCTCGGCCTGCGCCAGGGATTGGTTGCGCGCCTCTTCCAGCCCGCCTTCCATACTGGTCTTGGCGTCGGCCAGCGCGGCGCGCGCCTGGAACAACCGGCTGGTCATGTTGGCCAGGTCGCTGGCGCGTTCGATGCTGCCCCGGCCCAGGGCTTCGATGTCGGCGCGGTTGTCGCGCAATACCGCAATGCCCGCCGCCGCTGCAATGGCAAACAACAACACGAACAACGCCAGAATGGCCGATACCGCCGTGGTGACCCTAAGATTTTTCTGCATATCCATCCGTCTATAGCCGGGCGCCGTGGGGCGCAGTGCCCTGGATTATGGACAGGCAGTTTGGCAATTTCTTGACACAACTGCCTTGGGCACTGACCAACGCCGGTCATGAAAGTGCGCTTTTGCGAACAGGAACCCCGTATTAAGGAATTGTGAATTGGCACGCCCGCGCCCATGCGGCACATTCGATGCTGTACCGATCCATTCTTTTGCCTTTCACAAGACCCACTACACCCCTATGCCCCACGCCTCACACGACTATCAGGACATCCGCGAAGCCGTGCGCGATCTTTGCGCGCAATTTCCGGGCGAGTATTTCCGCAAGGTTGATGAAGAACGCGGCTACCCCGAGGACTTTGTCCGCGCACTGACCGAGGCCGGCTGGCTGGCCGCGCTGATTCCCCAGGAATACGGCGGCTCGGGTCTGGGGCTGACCGAAGCGTCGGTCATCATGGAAGAGATCAACCGCAGCGGCGGCAATTCCGGCGCCTGCCACGGCCAGATGTACAACATGGGCACCCTGCTGCGCCACGGCTCGGAGGCGCAGAAACGCGAGTACCTGCCGCGCATCGCCGCGGGCGAACTGCGGTTGCAGTCGATGGGCGTAACCGAACCCACCACCGGCACCGACACCACCAAGATCAAAACCACGGCCGTGCGCCGTGGCGCCCGCTACGTCATCAATGGCCAGAAGGTCTGGATTTCGCGCGTGCAGCATTCCGACCTGATGATTCTTCTGGCGCGCACCACGCCGCTGGACCAGGTGACGCGCAAGTCCGAAGGCATGTCGATCTTCCTGGTGGACCTGCATCACGCCGTCAAGCACGGCATGACGATCCGCCCCATTCCCAACATGGTCAACCACGAGACCAATGAACTGTTTTTCGACAACCTGGAAATTCCCGTCGAAAACTTGATCGGTGAAGAAGGCAAAGGCTTCAAGTACATCCTGGACGGCTTGAATGCCGAACGCACGCTGATTGCCGCCGAGTGCATCGGCGACGGCTACTGGTTCGTGGACAAGGTCACCGCCTACGCAAAGGAACGCATGGTGTTCGGCCGCCCGATCGGCCAGAACCAGGGCGTGCAATTCCCGATCGCCCGCGCCCACATCAACGTGGAAGCCGCCAGCCTGATGCGCTACGAAGCCTGCCGGCTATTCGACGCGCACCAACCCTGCGGGGCGCAGGCCAACATGGCCAAGCTGCTGGCCGCGGATGCGTCGTGGGAAGCCGCCAACGCCTGCCTGCAGTTCCACGGCGGGTTCGGCTTTGCCACCGAATACGACGTGGAACGCAAGTTCCGCGAGACGCGGCTTTATCAGGTGGCGCCGATTTCAACCAACCTGATTTTGTCTTACGTTGCCGAACACATCCTGGGCTTGCCCCGTTCCTTCTGACTCGACATCAATGCTCATGACCGCAACCAAAGACACTCCCCATCTAAGCGCCGAACTGGCCACCTTTGCCGCCAACCTGCGCTACGAAGACATTCCCGCGCCGGTATTGCGCCGCGCCGAAGACCTGTTGCTGGATTGCCTGGCGTCGATACTCGCCGGCGCGTCGGCCCGCGCGGTGCTGGCCATAGACCGGTATGCCGCTGCGATGGGGCCGTCCGATGGCCCCAGCGAAGTACTGATCAACCGCCGCCGCACCACGCCGCTGTTTGCCGCCATGGTGAATGCGGCGGCGGCCCATGTGGTGGAGCAGGACGACGTCCACAACGGTTCCGTGTTCCATCCGGCCGCCGTGGTGTTCCCGCCCGCGCTGGCGGTTGCGCAGGCGCTGGGCAGTTCGGGGCGTGATCTGTTGGTGGCGTCGGTTGCGGGCTATGAAGTGGGCATCCGGGTGGGTGAATTCCTGGGGCGCTCGCACTACAAGATTTTCCACACGACGGGCACGGCCGGCACCTTGGCCGCCGCCGTCACCACCGGTCGCCTGCTCAAGCTCACGCCCGAGCAGATGCTGCACGCCTTGGGCTCGGCCGGCACACAGGCGGCCGGTCTGTGGGAGTTTCTGCGTGATGCGGCCGACTCCAAGCAACTGCATACGGCCAAGGCCGCGGCCGATGGCATGACCGCCGCCTACCTGGCACGCGAGGGCTTCACCGGTGCGCGCCACATCCTGGAAGGCCCGCAGGGCATGGCGGCGGGTATGTCCACGGATGCGGACCCTTCCAAGCTTTGCGACCGTCTGGGCGAACGCTGGGCCTTGGCCGAGACGTCATTCAAGTTCCATGCTTCGTGCCGTCACACGCACCCGGCGGCGGACGCCTTGCAACAGGCGCTGCGGGAAAACAAGCTGACGGAGGCGGATGTGGAGCGCGTGGTGGCGCATGTGCACCAGGGCGCGATCGATGTGCTGGGCCCGGTGGTCAACCCGCAAACGGTGCACCAGTCCAAGTTTTCGATGGGCACGGTGCTGGCGCTGATCGCCCGCCAAGGGCGCGCGGGCTTGGCGGAATTTGATGCGGGGCTGGATGACCCGGCGGTGGCAGCGTTCCGGGGGAAAGTGGAGATGGTGCTGGACGCCGAGGTCGACAACGCCTATCCGCAACGTTGGATCGGTAAAGTCACCGTCACCACACGCGACGGCCGCACGCTGCACGGCCGCGTCGACGAACCCAAGGGCGACCCCGGCAACACCCTGAGCCGCCCCGAAATCGAAGACAAGACGCTAAGCCTGGGCCGCTACGCCAATGCGGCGACGGAATCGGAGCTACGCGGCCTGATAGATAAAATCTGGGCCTTGGAAAAGGCAGAGAAAGTGGGCACCCTATTGCCCACGTAGGATGGGTGCAGCGCGAGATTTCCATTCAATAGAAAACCGAATTCCAACGCGCGTAACCCATCAAGCAGCGGTGAAGCCCAAGCCGATTTCACCAAAGAACCGGCAAGGCAAAAAATCACCGCCGCACGATGGGTTACGCGCGTTTCCCAGCAGAATTCTTGCCGGCCGCTTCCCGCGCTTCACCCATCCTACAAAAGTCGCGCCGGCGCAGCCCATAGGGCGCAGACCGAACAGGTCGCGCCAGCGCAGCCCGTAGGGCGCAGACCGAATAGGTCGCGCCAGCAGAGCGCGTTCAGCGCACCGACCAATCAGGTCACACCAGCGCAGCCCGTTGCGCCTTGACCAGGCTCGCGATCCCGCCTTCCGCCAGCACCAGCATGGTGTCCAACTCAGCGCGGGTGAAGGTTGCGCCTTCGCCGGTGCCTTGCACTTCCACGAACGCTCCGCTGCCCGTCATGATGACGTTGACGTCGGCGTCGCAGGCGGAATCTTCCTGGTAGTCCAGATCCAGCACCGAACGCCCTTGCACCAGGCCCACGGACACGGCGGCGACGGCGTCGCGGATCGGATTTACCGCCAGATCGCCGCGCTTCATCAGCAAGGCCACCGCATCCGCGGCCGCGACCCAGGCGCCGGTGATGCTGGCGCAGCGGGTGCCGCCGTCAGCCTGGAGCACATCGCAATCCAGATGCAAGGTGCGTTCGCCCAGTGCCCGCATGTCGAACACGGCGCGCAGGCTGCGGCCGATCAGGCGTTGGATTTCCTGCGTGCGGCCGCTTTGCTTGCCGCGCGCGGCTTCGCGGTCACCGCGCGTATGCGTCGCGCGCGGCAGCATGCCGTATTCCGCCGTGACCCAGCCTTCACCCTTGCCCTTCAAGAACGGCGGCACCTTTTCCAGCACGCTTGCCGTACACAGGACATGCGTGTCGCCCGCCTTCACCAGTACCGACCCTTCGGCGTAGCGCGTGAAGCCGCGCTCCAGGCTGAACGGCCGCAATTCGTCGACGGCGCGGCCAGACGGACGGGCGATGGTGGGCGTAGTGGTCACAGGCAGACTCCAGACAGAAATAGGGTTCGCGGCATTGTACGGGCAGCCGCCGCAGGAAATCCCGGCTTGGAGTATCCTGCCGCGATATATCCGGTTCAATAAACAGACCCGCCCCCTTTACCAGGATGCCGCGGGTCCCGGCGCAACCGGCTCTTACCCCAAGCTTCACCAGGACACGCCCATGATTCGCAGCATGACCGCCTTCGGCAACGCCCGAGCAGACCTAGAACAAGGCACGCTTGCCATTGAACTGCGCAGCGTCAACAGCCGCTTCCTTGATTTGTATTTCCGCTTGCCCGACGAACTGCGGCACGTTGAAACGCCGTTGCGCGAACTGTTGACGGCCAATCTGGCGCGCGGCAAGGTCGAGATCCGTGTGTCGTTCACCCGCAATGCCAGCACCGACCTGTCCAAGCTCGATCCGGCCTGGCTGGAAAGCCTGGCCGAGCAGCTCCAGGCGGCCCGCCGCATCGTTCCCGATATCTCTCCCCCCCGGCTGGTGGAACTGTTCAACTGGCCCGGCCAACGCGGCAACGACGCGCTGGACCCGCAGATCTGGGGCGCCGCTTGTTTGCAAGCCGCGCAACAGGCCCTGACGCAATTGCAGGAAGGCCGCGCGCGCGAAGGCGAACGCCTGGCAGGCATGATGCGCGAGTGCGCCGATGGGGTCGCCCGTGTAGTCGACATCGTTCAGGCGCATCTGCCGCAGTTGCTGTCCGACCATCGCGACAAGCTGGCTGCCAAGCTGCGCGAAAGCGTGGAATCGGCGTTTCCGGGCGGTTTCACGCACATCTCGGGCACGGAATTGTCCGAGCGCCTGTCGCAGGAAGCCAACCTGTTTGCGCTGCGTATTGATGTCGCGGAAGAACTGTCGCGGCTGCGTTCGCACCTTGAAGAATTGCGTCACCTGCTGACCGACGGCGGCGGCAAGGCGGCGTCGGGCAAGAAGCACGCCGGCAGCGCCGGCAAGCGCCTGGATTTCCTGTTCCAGGAAATGAACCGCGAAGCCAACACCCTGGGCTCCAAGGCAGGCAGCATGGAAGTCACCCGCGCCGCCATGGATCTGAAACTGCTTATCGAGCAAATGCGCGAACAGGCGCAAAACATCGAGTAACGCGACGCGCGTTGCCAATGCTTCAAGGCCGCGATAACGCGGCCTTTTTGCATTTCAGACTTTTCCTATTCGGGCGCCCACGAGGGCATGTTGTCATGGCGGGTTTACTTTCAGGACGTACCGATTAGGAATCGCCATGTTCCGCAAGACCTTTCTGCCGCCCGTCGCCAACCTGCTGGCCTTCGAAGCAGTCGCCCGGCGCAACAGCGTGTCGCGCGCGGCGGATGAGCTCCACCTGACGCAAAGCGCGGTATCGCGCCAGATCCACCAGCTTGAAACGCAGTTGGGCGTCACGTTGTTCCATCGCGTGCGTCAACGGGTGGTGTTAAGCGATGCCGGCCGCGCCTATGCCTCGGAAGTGCGCATACTGCTGCACCAATTGTCCGACGCCACGCGGCGCACCATGGCTTGCACCCGGCGTGACCAGCTCAACCTGGCGGTGCTGCCCACGCTGGGCACGCGCTGGCTCATTCCCCGCCTGGGCGATTTCATGGCGCGCAAGCCCGAGGTCACCATCAACTTCACGTCGCGCACCCTGCCCTTCGAGTTTTCGCAAGAGCCGTTTGACGCAGCCATCCACTTTGGCGCGCCCTACTGGGCCGGTGCCGTATGCGAATACCTGATGCCCGAAGAAGTGATCGCCGTGTGCAGCCCCGGCTATCAACGGCGCCATGGCATTCGGCATATCGCGGATCTGGCTCAAGTGGTGTTGCTGCACCAGACCTCACGCCCCGCACAGTGGGCTACGTGGTTCGACCAGCACGGCGCCAGTTCTGCGCGCGCCATGCAAGGCCCGCATTTCGAGCAGGCGGCAATGCTGGCGCAAGCCGCCGCCTCAAGTCTGGGCGCGGCGCTGCTTCCCCGCTTTCTGGTTGAACGCGAGATCGACTCGGGCGAGCTGATCCAACTGTTTCCGCAAGTGCTGAGCAGCACCGACGCCTACTACTTCGTCTATCCCCAAGCGCAGGCGGACACGCCGCTGGTGCGCGAATTCGGGGCATGGATGCTTGAGCAGTGCCGGCCCATGGCCTGAGCACGCCTTGGGGCGGGGTCGTCCTTACCGGGCAATCCAGCGCCTGCTATTCCTACCGCGCCTCGCCCGCCGCGGGCTCTCCGCGCAAGGCTGCATCCAGATATTCACGACGCGCGCGCGGCTCCGGGAAGCGCATGTCCCGGTAGCTGATGAAACGCGAGCCGCGCGCCAAGCGGTAGCCCAGCCAAATCAGCAGGAACAGCGGAATGCCGATATACGTGGCCACCACGCCGCCCCAATCGATGCGGTCTTGCAGAAACGCCTGGTAGTTCTGGCCCAGCGTGATCACCAGGCACAGCACGAAGGCGAAGATCGGGCCGAAGGGAAAGAACGGCGACACATAAGGCAGGTCAGCCAGGCTATGGCCTTGCTTCACATACCCGCGCCGAAATCGATAGTGGCTGATGGCGATGCCCAGCCACGCGATAAAGCCGGTCATGCCAGACGTGTTCAGCAGCCAGATGTACACGGCGTTCGGGCTGAAGATAAAGGTGAAGAAGCACAAGGCTGCCACCACCGTCGTGGCCAGCAGTGCCCACAGCGGCACGCCATGGCGCGAAATACGGCCAAAAATGCGCGGCGCCTTGCCTTCCCGCGCCAGGCTGTACAGCATGCGAGTTGCGGCGTACATGCCCGAATTGCCCGCCGACAACACCGACGTCAGCACCACGGCGTTCATCACGGAGGCCGCCCCCAACAACCCTGCGCGTTCGAAGATCAGCGCAAACGGGCTGACGCTGATGTCTTCAACGTCGTTACGCAGCAGGTGCGGGTCGGTGTACGGGATCAGCAGGCCGATCACCAGAATCGCCATGACGTAAAACAGCAGAATGCGCCAGAACACCTGGCGAACCGCGCGCGGCAGGTTGCGCGCCGGGTCCTTGGATTCGCCTGCGGCGATGCCGATAAGCTCGGTGCCCTGGAAAGAAAACCCCACTACCATCGCCACGCCGATCAAGGCGGCGAACCCGCCGGCGAAGGGCGCATCGCCCACCGTCCAGTTGGCCACGCCGCCGGTTTCGCCGCCCCGGATAATGCCCAACAGCATCATCACGCCCATGGCCACAAAGCCCAGCACGGCCACGACCTTGATCAGCGCAAACCAGAATTCCGCTTCACCGAAGCCGCGCGCCGACATCGCGTTCAGCCCGAAGGTAATCGCCAGGAACAAGGCGCTCCAGTAGAAGCCCGGCACGTCGGGAAACCAATAGGCCATGACGAGCTGCGCGGCCACCAGATCCACCGCCACGGTTACCGCCCAGTTGTACCAATAGTTCCAACCCAGCGCGAAGCCGAAACCGTCTTCGACGTAGCGCGCGCCGTAAGTGGAAAACGAACCCGACACGGGCATGGCGGCAGCCAATTCGCCCAGGCTGGTCATCAGAAAATAGACCATCACGCCGATCAGCACGTAGCCCAGCAACGCGCCGCCGGGGCCCGCGGTGGCGATGGTCGCGCCCGAGGCCACGAACAGCCCCGTGCCAATGGAGCCACCTACCGCGATCATCGTCAGGTGGCGCGCGGACAAGGTGCGCCGCAGCTCCGAAGGCGCACTCGCCTTCGCCGCGCGCGTGCCACCGGAGCGGCGTTCATCATGTTCCGAGGGGGCCAAAATGCATTCCTTCACGTCTTGAAAGCGTCCGCGCATTTACCGCGCGAAAGCCTGGGATTACCGAGCAACGCGCGAGAATAGCGCAAACCCGCCCGCCGCAAAAACGGCGAGGGGTTTGGGGACGGATCAGGCCTACTGGAAGGCCGTTTCCATGAAGGTACGCAGCTTGCGCGAATGCAGGCGCTCAGGCGGCATGTCGCGCAGGCGCTCCAGCGCACGGATGCCAATTTCCAGATGCTGGTTGACCTGCCGTCGATAGAACACGCTGGCCATCCCAGGCAGTTTCAATTCGCCGTGCAGGGGCTTGTCGGATACACATAGCAACGTGCCATAAGGCACCCGAAAGCGAAAACCGTTCGCGGCGATGGTGGCCGATTCCATGTCCAGTGCAATGGCTCTGGACTGCGCAAAGCGCTCGACCAGTTCAACGTGGTCGCGCAGTTCCCAGTTGCGGTTGTCGATGGTGGCCACGGTGCCCGTGCGCATGATGCGTTTCAGGTCCCACCCCGACAGCCCGGCAACCTCTTCCACCGCCTGTTCCAAGGCCACCTGCACCTCGGCCAGGGCGGGCACCGGCACCCAGGTAGGCAGGTCATCGTCCAGGACGTGGTCTTCGCGCACATAGCCGTGCGCCAACACGTAGTCGCCCAGGCGCTGGGAATCACGCAGGCCGGCGCAATGGCCCAGCATCAACCAGGCGTGCGGACGCAGCACGGCAATGTGATCGGTAATGGTCTTGGCGTTGGACGGGCCCACGCCAATATTTACCAGCGTGATGCCGGAGTGGTCACTGCGCACCAGGTGATAGGCGGGCATTTGCGGCAGGCGCACGCCCTGGCCTTCGTCGCCCGGGCCGTTTTCGCCACGCCGCGTAATGCGGTTGCCAGGCTCGACCAGCATTTCGTAGTCTTCGTTGCCGCTGGCCATCAGCGCGCGAGCGCGGGCGCAGAATTCGTCGACATAGAACTGGTAATTGGTGAACAGCACAAAATTCTGAAAGTGCGCCGGCGCGGTGGACGTGTAGTGCTGCAAGCGGTGCAGCGAATAATCGACGCGTTGTGCGGTAAACGGCGCCAGCGGCTTGGGCTCACCCTCTTTGCCGCGCCAGGAACCGTTCACGATGGCGTCATCGGTAACGGCCAGGTCAGGCACGTCGAACAGGTCACGAAGCGGGCGCTTCAGCGCTTCCAGGTGTTCACCTTCGACATAGGCGCCTTCCGGAAAGGCGAAATGCAGCGGGATGGGGGAATCGGATTCGCCCACTTCCACCGCCACGCGGTGGTTCTGCAACAGTTGGCCCACCTGTTCGATCAGGTAGTCACGGAACAATTCGGGTTGGGTGATGGTGGTTTGGTAAACGCCGGGTTCGGCCACATGGCCGTACGACAGCCGCGTGTCGATCGGGTCGTAGGTTTCAACCACGATACGGATTGCCGGGTAATACGCGCGGGCACGCTCGGGGCCGTTGCCGGGGCCTTTGAGCACTTCGCGGAAAGCGGCGCGCAGGAATGCCGTGTTGCGCGCGTAGATTTCGGACAAGCGGTCGACGGCGGCCCGCGCATCCTGGAAGGGTTCGAAGGGCAAGGCGTCGGGCCGGTTCATGGAAGACAAAGGGTGTACTGCGTTCATCATTGAGCTCTACTCCGCTTCTTTTCTGTCTTATCGCTGTCTTATCGGGTATGTCGACGATTATGCCCGAGCCCTTCGCGCCTGAAGTGACACATTCAGCCCTGTGGCGACAAGGCAGGCATCGCGCGCACTGACGAAACGATATATCATTCCGTACTTTATTTTTGCCCCAGACGGATGCGTTTGCAGCTTCCCCCACCCCGCAACACCCCACCGCGATTCACGCGGTGGGTGGTGCTCGGCTGGGTGTGCGCCTGCCTGCTGCTGGCGCCCGTCGGCAACCTTCGCCACGCGCTTACCCACCTGGGCGAGCCGCCCGCCGCAAGCCAACACGACACCCATCCACAAGACAAGCCGGGCCATTGCGACCTGTGCGATCTCTGGGACCTGCTGGATGCGCCGCTGCCGTCGTCGTTTCATTGGAATGCGGTCCGTACCGCCACCTCCACGCCCGCGTTCACAGCGCCGGCCAGTGCCATCGCTATCAGCGGCACCTGGTTCCAATCCCGCGCCCCGCCCGTCCAGGGCTGAAATCCGCAAACCTCCCCTTTTCTGATTTCATCCGCCGGCCCTTGCGCCGGCTCCTGGATTGCCACCATGAGTTTCCCGACCTATTCCGCCGGGGCGCGTGCCGCGCTGCGCGCTGTTGCCATGCGCCCGTTGACGCTTGCCTGCCTGGCCGCGTTGCCCTACGCCCTTCCCGCCGCCGCGCAGGCGCAAACCCCATCCAACGCCGCCCCGCTGGCGCCCGTCGTCATTACCGCCAATCCGCTGGGCAGCGACGCGCTGACCACGCCCGCCAGCGTGCTGGAAGGCCAAGGCCTGGCGTTGCGCCGCGCCTCGAATCTGGGTGAAACGCTGAACGGGTTGCCCGGCGTGTCCACCACCAGTTACGGCCCCATGGTGGGCCGGCCGATCATCCGCGGGCTGGACGGCGACCGGATCCGCCTGTTGAACAACGGCGTCGGCATGCTGGATGCGTCGTCGCTGTCGTTCGACCACGCCGTGCCGCAGGACCCGCTGTCGATGAACCGGGTGGAGGTGCTGCGCGGCCCCGCCGCCCTGCTCTACGGCGGCAACGCCATCGGCGGCGTGGTCAACACCGTGGACAACCGCATCCCCACCGAACCCATCGACGGCATCCACGGCGAGGTGGGCGGCAGCTACGGCGGCGCCAACAACGACCGCAACGGCGCCGTGCAACTGGAAGGCGGCGATGGCACCTTTGCCATCCACGCCGATGTGTTCGGACGCAAGACCGATACGCTGCGCATTCCCGGCTATGCACGCACGGCGCAGCAACGCGCGGCCGACGGGCCCGATGCCGATCAACCCCGCGGCCGCCTGCCCAACAGCGATGGCGAGGCCAGCGGCGGCGCGTTGGGCATGTCCTGGACGAGCGATCACGGTTACGCAGGCTTGTCCTACAGCGGTTACGACGCCAACTATGGGTCTGTCGCCGAAGAGGATGTGCGCATCAAGATGCACCAGGAACGCTTCGGCGCGGCCGGCGAGCTGCGCGACCTTGATGGGCCGTTCAAGAGCATCAAGCTCAACTTCGCCTACACGGACTACCAGCACAAGGAAGTGGAGGACGGCCAAACCGGCACGGTGTTCAAGAACCGGGGCTATGAGGCCCGCGTCGAGGCGCGCCACGCCGACATTGGCCCGTTGCACGGCGTGCTGGGCCTGCAGTTCGGACAAACGCGCTTTTCAGCGCTGGGCGACGAAGCGCTGGTGCCCACGACCGACACCGATTCCGCCGCGCTCTTTGCGCTGGAGGAATGGGACCTGACCGACCGCTTTACGCTGTCAGCCGGGGCTCGTATCGATCACACGCAGTTGACGCCGACGGCGGGCGGCAACGACCGTTTCGACAGATCCTCGCGCCGCGACTTCAACGCGGGCAGCTTTTCGGTGGGCGGCATCTACAAGCTGGACAGCCGCTGGTCGGTCGCCGCCAACGGCGCCTATACCGAGCGCGCGCCCACCTTCTACGAGCTCTACGCCAACGGCCCCCACGCCGCCACGGGCCAATATCTGGTCGGTGACCAGAACCTGGGCAAGGAACGCGCGTGGTCGGGCGACCTGTCGTTACGCTACAAAAATGACACCGACCACGGCAGCATCGGGGTGTTCTACAGCAGCTTCTCCAACTATCTGGCGGAAACAAACACCGGGCGCTATCGCAACGACGACGGCGACGTGGTCGCGGCGGGCGACGACGACGCATTGCCCGAGGCGCGCTACCAAGGCGTGCCCGCCCGCCTGTACGGCCTGGAAGCCGAAAACGTGACGCGGGTCTTGCAGCAAGACGGTCATACGCTGGACCTGGGCTTGTCTGGCGACTACACCCTCTCGCGCAACCGGGATACGGGCCGTTCGCTGCCGCGCATTCCGCCGCTGCGCCTGCGCGTGGCGCTGGACTACGGCTACGGGCCTTACAGCGCGGGAGTTAGCGTATCCAAAGCCTTTGCCCAACACGACCACCCGGCCAACGACACTTCTACCGCCGGGTACTACAGCCTGGACGCCAACGCCGGCTACCGCTTCAAGACCACTGGCGTGCAATGGGAGGCCTACGTGCGCGGCTTGAACCTGACCAATCAGGACATCCGCTACGCCACCTCGGTACTGCGCGACGTGGCGCCGGAAGGCGGACGCGCCGTCATGGTGGGCTTGCGCGGCAGTTTCTGAGGCGCGGCTTGTTGAAGAGTGGCTTTCCTGATACCCCAACTTTTCAAGCCACGAATGCTGCAACCGTTACGTCGTACCCCCTGGCGGAAGTAACGGTTGCACCCAAATTTTGCTGCATTGCACTACAAATGTAATGAAACTTTATTCCACTATAATTCAACAGCTTCCGAGGCCTTTTGCGTCCCGAAGCCACCCCTTTCCGCCGGCTTGCCCCCTCTGGGCGAAGCCATGTCGCCTACTCCGATTTCTGAAGTGACGTAATGACGCCGCCTACGCGAAAAGTCCGAATTGCCAATTTCCGCATTCCCGTTTTTCTGTCAGCCCCCCTTCTTGCTCTGACCCTCTCGTGGATACCAGGCGCCGCTCAGGCCTCCCTGCCCACCGAGCAAGCCCGCCCCACGCTCAGCGGCCTGCGCCTGGCGCAAGAGCCCACCGTACCCACCTTGCGTGAACGTGTCGTGCAAGCGGGTCTGGATGCGATCGGCACCCCGTACAGTTGGGGTGGCGACGACGCCGAAGGTTTCGACTGCAGCGGCTTGGTGCTGTATGTCTACCGCGAGATCGCCGGCCTTGAACTTCCCCGCACCGCCCGCGCCCAGCGCAGCGAAGGGAAGTCCGTGCCCAACAAGCAAGAACTGCGTCCGGGCGACCTGGTCTTCTTCGCCACCCGTGGCCGGGGTGTAACGTCGCATGTAGGCATCTACATCGGCCAGAACAAGTTCGTCCACGCGCCCCGGCGAGGCACCAAGGTGCGCGTCGACGAGATGAAGAACCCCTACTGGACCAAGCGCTACGTAGGCGCGCGGCGCTATCTGGACACCACGCAGGGCCAGATGCTGGCGCAAGCTTCGCGATAAGGCAGTAAGAGCCGGGCCCAGGCGGACCGGCGCAAAAAAAGGCGCCTGCCGGGCGCCTAGCATGTCAGGGGCATCGAAGCCTGCCAGGCAATAGCCGGCAGGCTTCGTGCATTCAGCCCCGGCCCACGAAGGGCATGTTCGTAGCCATGATGGTCATGAACTGCACATTGGCATCCAAGGGCAGGCGCGCCATGGCGGCGACGGCTTGCGCCACATGGGCCACGTCCATGCGCGGCTCGACCTTGGTGCTGCCGTCGGCCTGGAGGATGCCCGCCGCCATGCGCTCGGTCATGTCGGTGGCGGCGTTGCCGATGTCGATCTGCCCGCAGGCAATGCCATAGGGGCGGCAATCCAGCGAGATGGATTTGGTCAAACCAGTCACGGCGTGCTTGGTGGCCGTATAGGCAATGGAGAACGGGCGCGGCGCGTGGGCGGAAATCGACCCGTTATTGATGATGCGGCCGCCCTGCGGGGACTGCGCCTTCATCACGCGGATGGCAGCTTGCGCGCACAGGAACATGCCGGTCAGGTTGGTGTCGACGACTTCGCGCCACACCGACACGGGCAGTTCTTCAATCGGCATGGCGGGCGCGCCACGGCCCGCGTTATTGAACAGCACGTCCAGGCGGCCATATTCACGCTGCGCCGTGTCGAATAGATCACGCACGGCGTGCTCGTCCGAGACATCGGTGGGCACCACCAGGGCGCGCACACCGTCTTCGCCCGCCGCCGTGCGCGTGGCTTCAAGCGGATCGCGCCGACGCCCCGCCAGCACCACCCGATAGCCTTGGGCCAGAAACTCCAGCGCTACCGCACGTCCAATTCCTGTCCCTGCGCCGGTTACCAGGGCTACGCGCGGCGGTTCGATCTCGTTCGTATGCATCGAATTCTCCTTGTTATCAATCGGCGAGATGCTACCGCAATCATTCTTGCGAAGCTGCAAGCAAAGTTTCCAACGCGGACACAATGCGGCGCGACGGCTTGCAAGCAGAAGAAACGCGGGCGGCCGACATCAAGTCGCAAAAGGCGCGCGATCTGTCACAAGTCTTTATATAATTTGCGGAAATTAGCTTATTACCCAAAATTTAATAACGAGCTACGGAGCAGGCAACCATGACCCCACGGTCTTTACGCGCCACGTTGCTGTCAGGTCTGCTATGCGCGACGGTTGCGCATGCGCAGGGCGCGCCTGACGGCAAACAGATCAGCATGCAAGGCGCCAACGGCGCTCCCGCCTGTATCACCTGTCACGGCGCCCGCGGCGAAGGCAACCCCGCCGCGGGCTTTCCACAACTGGCGGGTATCGGCGCCAAGTATCTGGCGGAACAACTGGAAGCCATGGCCAACGGCTCGCGTGTGAGCCCCATCATGGCCGCCACCGCCAAGGCCCTGAATCCCGCGCAGCAAGAGGCCGTGGCCCGGTATTACGCGGGCTTGCCCTCCCCACTCAATACCGACCGCCTGGCCGCGACGGCCATGCACCCCGTCAAGCCGGCCGACACCGGCGCCTGGCTGGCCACACGCGGCGCGTGGGACAAGAACGTGCCCGCCTGTAATCAGTGCCACGGGCCAGGAGGTATCGGCGTGGGTGAAAACTTCCCAAGCCTGGCGGGACAACCCGCCGCGTATATAGCCGGCCAGTTGCGCGCGTGGCAGCAAGGCCAGCGGCCGCCCGGTCCCTTGGCCTTGATGCCCGCCGTGGCCACCCGCCTGAGCGACGCGGAGATCGACGCCGTCTCGGCCTATTACGCCGGCCTGCCCGCCGCCGCGGATCAGCTCGCCACGCAAACGCCCGCCAACCAGGGGAAGACGCAATGAAGCCCTGTTCGATCTCCCGCGCGGTGCGCAGGGCCGGGTTCACCGGCGCGCTGCTCTCCTCGCTTTTCACCCTGTTCTTTGCGTCGTCCACCACGTTCGCGGCCGACGCCCGCCCCGCCTTCACGCCACCTTCCGCGGCCTCCTTGCCGGACACCGACTTCGGCAAGATCGTGCGTCAAGGCGAACAGATCTTTTTGCATACCCCGCAAATGGCGGGCAAGTTCGTGGGCAATAACTTGAATTGCGTCAGTTGCCATCTGGATGCCGGACGCAGGCCCGATTCCGCGCCGATGTGGGCGGCCTACGTGCTCTACCCGGCCTACCGCGCCAAGAACGAACACGTCAACACACTGGCCGAGCGCCTGCAAGGCTGTTTTCGATTCAGCATGAACGGCAAGGCCCCGGCGGCGGATGATCCGGTGCTGACCGCGTTGCAAAGCTATATGTTCTGGCTGGCCAGCAAGGCGCCCACGGGGGTGGTGTTGGAAGGCCAGGGCTACCGCAAACTGCCCGCGCCCGCGCAAAAGGCGGACTACGTGCGCGGCAGCGAGGTCTATGCGCAGTATTGCGCGGTATGCCACGGTGCCCAAGGCCAGGGTCAGAAGAACGGCAAGCACTGGGTGTTTCCGGCGCTATGGGGCGCCGACTCGTTCAATTGGGGCGCCGGCATGCACCAGATCGGCAACGCCGCGGGCTTCATCAAGGCCAACATGCCCTTGGGCCAGGGCGGCATGCTGAGCGATCAGGAAGCCTGGGACGTGGCCTACTTCATGAATGCGCACGAACGCCCGCAAGACCCGCGCTACACCGAATCGGTCGCGGCAACGCGAGCCAAATACCATGACTCGGACGATTCCCTCTACGGGATAGAGGTCAATGGCCATCTGCTGGGCAGCGATGCCCCACCGCCGGGCGGCACGCTGATCCAGGCGAATGCCAAACCGGCGAGTTGAGCCACTTCGGGTTGAGCCGCCTCTAATCGCAGGCCTTGAAAAAACATGTGGCGCGGCATCGGGTTTTCCCCTGCCGCGCCGCGTGATTTGCTAGACTTCCGGTCTTAGCATCACACGCCGGTCATATTCATGCACGCCAATCCCGGAAACGTCTTCATGGTCGTCGCGCCCAGCGGCGCGGGCAAGTCCAGCCTGGTCAAGGCCTTGCTCCAGCAAGATCCTTCCATCGAACTTTCCATTTCCTGCACCACGCGCGCGCCCCGGCCCGGCGAAGAAGATGGCCGTGAATACCGCTTCGTGTCCGCGGAAGACTTCAGGCAGATGCGCGACGGGCAAAATTTGCTGGAATGGGCCGAAGTGCATGGCAATTTCTACGGCACCCCGCGCGACCGCATCGACACCGCCACGCGCGAAGGGCGCGACGTCCTGCTTGAAATCGATTGGCAAGGCGCGCGCCAGGTAAAACAGCGTTTTCCAGGGGCAATCGGCATTTTCGTGCTGCCGCCGTCGATCGATGAACTGGAAAACCGCTTGAAGGCGCGCGGCCAGGATGCACCGCAAGTGATCGCGCGCCGGCTGATGGCCGCGGGCGGCGAAATCGCCCACGCGCCAGAATGCGAATATGTTATTATTAATCAAGAATTTAGCGTAGCCTTGTCGGAACTGATACAAATAGTCAGCGCCGCGCGGCTGCGTTTTTCGTCTCAGGCCGCCCGGCACGCTCAGTTGTTCTCGCAACTTGGCATTCCCGCCGAGCACTGAGCCGACTGCATTCTCTCCAATAATCCATCAGCACCAGGTGTCCTAATGGCTCGCATTACCGTCGAAGACTGTCTGAATCAAATCCCCAACCGTTTCAAGCTCACGCTGGCCGCGACGTATCGCGCCCGCGAGTTGGCGCAAGGCCATGCCCCGCGCCTGGACAGCAAAGACAAGCCCACGGTCACTGCACTGCGCGAAATCGCGGGCGGCCTAACCGGCGTGGAAATGCTGCGTAAAGTTCCCACCTGATACTCTCCGGGGGGCGGCAAGTATGGCTTTTCCCGGGCTGAAGTACGCTTCATCTGGTCTGCTTGCCGCGCTACGTGCCGGCTCCCGTCTTGGGCGCCGCACGGGTAAGAAAAGCAAAAACCTCGCTACGCCACCGTCTGTCGCTGCGCAAGAAGCGGCGGACGCAACCGCTTCGCCGGTTGCTTCGCTGGCGCCGCTGACCGAAATCATCGGCAGCTATCTCGATCCCAAAGATGTAGAACGTGTGCGCGAAGCCTATCGCTTCGCGGATCAGGCGCACCTGGGCCAATTCCGCGCCAGCGGTTCGCCCTATATCTCGCACCCCATCGCCGTCACTGAAATCTGCGCAGGCTGGAAGCTCGACGTCAACGCGCTGTCGGCCGCCCTGCTGCATGATGTGATGGAAGACCAGGGCATCGCCAAGCACGAGCTTGCCGAACGCTTTGGCCCTGAAGTCGCCGAGCTTGTTGATGGCCTGTCCAAACTGGACCGCCTGGACTTCGCCACGAAGGCCGAACAACAAGCCGAAAGTTTCCGCAAGATGCTGCTGGCGATGGCGCGCGACGTGCGCGTCATTCTCATCAAGCTGGCCGACCGCTTGCACAACATGCGCACGCTGGACGCGGTCAACCCCGAGAAGCGCCGGCGCATCGCCCGCGAAACGCTGGACATCTATGCACCCATTGCGCATCGCCTGGGCCTGAACCTGCTGTTTCGGGAACTACAGGACCTGTGCTTCGCGGCCATGTACCCGAACCGCTATCAGGTGCTGTACAAGGCCGTGCTGGCCGCGCGCGGCAATCGCCGCGAAGTCATCACAAAGATTGCGGATTCAGTGCGGGCCTCGCTGCCCGCCGCCGGTATCGAAGCCGAAGTCACGGGCCGCGAGAAAACGCTTTACGGCATCTACCGCAAGATGGTGGACCAGAAAAAGTCGTTTTCCGACGTGCTCGACATCTATGGCTTTCGCGTCATCGTGCACACGCTGCCCGAGTGCTATCTGGCGCTGGGCACGCTGCACCAGCTCTATCGACCCGTACCCGGCAAATTCAAGGACTACATCGCCATCCCGAAGGTGAACGGCTATCAGTCCTTGCACACCACGCTGGTCGGCCCCTACGGCACGCCGGTGGAATTTCAGTTCCGCACGCGCGACATGCATCACGTGGCCGAAGAAGGCGTGGCGTCGCACTGGCTGTACAAGGGCGCCGACCTGACGCTGAACGACCTGCAAAAGCGCACCCATCAATGGCTGCAATCGCTGCTGGATATTCAAAGCCAGACGGGTGATTCCGGCGAATTCCTTGAACACGTCAAGGTCGATCTGTTTCCGGACGCGGTCTACGTGTTCACGCCGCGCGGCAAGATCATTTCACTGCCACGCGGCGCTACGCCCGTGGACTTTGCCTACGCTATCCACACGGACATCGGCAACCAGGCCGTGGCGGCCAAGGTCAACGGCGAATTTGTTCCGCTGCGCACCGAGCTGAACAGCGGCGACACGGTGGAAATCGTCACGTCGCCCGCCTCGCGCCCCAACGCGCAGTGGCTCAATTATGTACGCACCGGCCGCGCGCGCTCTGAAATTCGGCACTACCTGCGCACCGTCAAGTACGAAGAATCGGTGGCGTTCGGTGAACGCTTGTTGAGCCAGGCCTTGCAAGAATTGCATATGCCGATGCCGGCCACCGATGACCCCGCGTGGCAGAAGTTGGCGCGTAGCACCGGCGCCAGTTCGCGCGAGGAAATACTTGCCGATATCGGCCTGGGCAAACGCCTGGCCGCCGTCGTTGCACGCCGGTTTGCGCCGGAACACCAATTGGTCGCCACCACGGCGGCGGCGGTGGACGAGCTGACTTCCGCGCGCAGCGCCCCCATCCTGATCCAAGGCAACGAAGGCCAGGCCGTGCAGTTGGCGCCCTGCTGCGGTCCGCTGCCGGGCGACCCGATTGTGGCGGGCATGCGCATGGGCCATGGGCTGGTGGTACACACCGCCGACTGCCCCGTGGCCATGCGCCAGCGCCTGCGCGAGCCCGAGCGTTGGATCAACGTCGCCTGGGACGCCCACACAGCCAAGCACCTGGCCACGCGCCTGGACATCATCACCCGCAACGAGCGCGGCGTGTTGGGCCGGTTGGCGGCGGAAGTTACCGCGGCCGACGCCAACATCATGCACGTGACGATGCACGACGATGCGGTGTCCACGGTGTCGTTGCACCTGACCATTCAGGTCGACAGCCGCAAGCACCTGGCCCAGGTTATCCGCGCCATTCGACACGTGCCGCAGGTGCAGAAGATTGTCCGGGTGAAAGGCTGACGCCCTTTCTTCACGACCCAGCGCAGGGCACAAAAAAAACCAGCAACATGCTGGTTTTTTTACGCCATGACTGAATCGCGCCTCAGGTCACGTGCTGCAGGAAATCCTTCAAACGCTGGCTGGGCGGGTTGCTCAGTAGTTCAGCTGGCGGGCCATCGTGCGCGATTTTTCCCGCGTCGATGAAGATAAGCCGGCTGCCGACCTTGCGCGCAAATTCCATTTCGTGGGTCACGACCACCATCGTCATGCCCTCCTCCGCCAGGTCCCGCATCACCTTCAGCACTTCGTGACGCAGTTCGGGGTCGAGCGCCGAGGTGGGCTCGTCGAACAGCATCAGTTTGGGCTTGATGGCCAGGGCGCGTGCAATGGCCACGCGCTGTTGCTGACCGCCGGACAGCTCCGCCGGGTAGTGGTGCATGCGCTCAGCAAGGCCTACCTTGTCCAGCAATGCCTCGGCCAGCTCGCGTGCTTCGCCGCGCGGCTGGCCGCGCGTATGCACGGGGCCGAACATGACATTTTCCAGCGCGGTCATCTGTGGGAACAGGTTGAACTGCTGGAACACCATGCCGGCTTCGCGGCGAATCTCGCGAACCTGCGCGGTATCGCCCTTCACGCTCAAGCCATCCACCAGCAGATCACCGCCGTTGATGGTTTCCAGCACATTGATGCATCGCAGGAAGGTGGACTTGCCGGAACCCGACGGGCCCACCACCACCACGACCTCGCCCGCGTCGATGCTCAGCGAAATGCCGTCCAGCACCATGGATTCGCCAAAGTTCTTGGTGACGTTATGGAATTCGACCATGCTCATAATATGCGCATCCTTCTTTCCACCAGGTGCAGGCTCAGCGCCATCAGGCCGGTCAGGATCAGGTAGACGATCGCGACAGCGGACCAGATTTCAACGGCGCGGAAGTTACTGGCCATGATCTCTTGGCCCTGGCGTGTCAGTTCGGCCACGCCGATCACGATGAACAGCGATGAATCCTTCAAGCTGATGATGCACTGGTTGCCCAGCGGGGGAATCATGCGGCGAAACGCCACGGGTCCGATGATATGGAACAAGATCTTGTGGAACGGCAAGCCCATTGCCTGCCCCGCTTCCTTCAGCCCCTTGTGCACGGACAGCAGCGCACCCCGCACGATTTCAGAGATGTAGGCGCCCGAGTTGATGATCAGGGTGACGATGGCCGCCCATTCGGCATCCACCCGGATATCGGCCAGCAGCGGCAAGGCGAAGTAGATGAACATCACCTGCACAACAATCGGCGTGCCGCGAATGACGGCCACATAGACTTGTGCGATCGCCGACAGGACGGGATGCCCATAAGCCCGGGTCACGCCTGACAATGCACCCAACAGAAAACCGCCAACCAAGCCCCAGAACGTGATCTTGATGGTCATCAGCGTACCCTCAAGCAGATTGGGTATCGCGTCTTGAATTACAGCCCAGTCAAATTCCACGGTAGTCCCCCCAAGGCGCCGTCGCGCGCCGCATCATCGCGGCGCCGCCCACGCACTTCGTGGCGGACGGCGCCCAAAGCAATGCTATGCCCAGCGCTTACGGCTTCTTGCCGAACCACTTTTCATAGATGGCGTCGTACTGGCCGTTGGCTTTCAACGTGGCCAAGGCCTTGTTCACCTGCGGGACCAGGTCGCTGCCCTTGGGGAAGGCGATGCCGTAGAAGTCACCGCTCTTGACCGAGCCGATCACCTTCACGCGGCCCTTGCCCGCCGTGTTGGCGTAGTACTGAACATTCGGCGTGTCATGCACGGCGGCGTCCACGCGGCCCGTTGCCAGTTCCAGATAAGCGTTATCGATGTTGGGGAACAGCTTGAGCTTGGCGTCCGGCACCTGGGCTTTCAGGAAGTCCACGGTAGCGGTGCCGGTCTTGACGGCAACGGTCTTGCCGGCGAGGGACTTGGCGTCTTTGATATCGGTGTTCTTGTCGCTGACCAGAATGGCCAGGCCGCTTTCATAGTAGGGATCCGAGAAATCGATGACCTTCTTGCGGTCGTCCCGAATCGTGATGCCCGCGAGCGCGGCGTCGATGTTCTTCGTTTGCAAACCCGGAATGATGCCGTTGAAATCCATCGGCTGAAGCTTGTACTTCAGGTTGAGTTCCTTGGCGATGGCGGCCCAGAGATCCACATCAAAGCCCACATAGGTATTACCCTGCTTGAACTCGAACGGCACGAAAGCGGTATCGGTGGCCACCACCAATTCCTTGCCCTGGGCTTGCGCGCCGGACACGGCGCCGAACATGGCCACGGACAGGCCGACCAAGGCGGCGGCGACTTTACGTTTGATCATGAAACTCTCCTCTTGGGGACCGTCGGCTCCCCGGGTTGTTGTAGGGGCATGATTCCTGGCTGCTCCGGGATCTCCGGCGCTGCTTATCGGCGATCTTAACGCATCCGTCCCCACCCGGCAGAGCTTAGAAAAATTACAATCCGCATGTCACCCCGGAGAATCCCCATGCCATACAAGTATGTACGCATAGCCGGAAACCGGCGCGAAGTTGGCCAGGCGCTGGGCAAGTTGGCACGCCCGATGATGTCGGCGTACCTGAATCAAAGCAGCACTTGGGAAGCCCTGCGGCGCTGGCGTGACCATCCCTATGTGGATGAGCTGGGGCAGCAGGCCCGGGAAGCGTTGCCGCAGATATGGGAAGAGCTTGAAGGGTTGGCCGACGGCCTGCGCATGCCCGTGAAAGACGTGCTGCTTTGGAATTGCCGTGGCGACTTGCTGCACAGCACCACCGATGGCTGCACGTCCGTCGCACTGAAAGGCGCGGACGGCACCCGCTGGATTGGGCATAACGAAGACGGCGACCCGTACTTATATGGGCGCTGCCATCTGGTTGATGTGGCGTTGGAAGACGCACCTGGCTATGTCAGCTTCTATTACCCAGGTTCCTTGCCGGGGCATACCTTCGGCGCCAATCGGGCCGGCCTGGTGCAAACCATCAATAACCTGCGCACCCGATTGCGCCAACCGGGCGTGCCACGCATGTTTCTGGCGCGCGCGGTGCTGGACTGCGCCACGTTGGATGAGGCCATCGCCCTGCTTCAGGATCTGCCGCATTCCGGCGGCTTTCACCATTTGCTGGGCAGCGCAACGGACCCCCGCCTGATCAGTGCCGAGGCGGCGCCGGGGCTGGTGTCCACCATGGATATTGGCACGCGCTATGGTCACGCCAACCATATGGTCCACGCCAAGGCACGCGACCAGCCTCAAGTGATTACGGAATCATCGCGCGACCGGCAAAACCGGATCGAGGGAATTGTGGATGGCTGGTCGCCTGAAACCGGCAGCGCGGACATGCTGGCCGCGCTGCACGACACGCTGGGTGCCCTGCCGATCTTGCGGACCGACGCGGCCGATCCGGATGGTGAAAATACCTTGGCAACCGCGATGTTCGAAATCCGCGACGACGAGGTCACGTTGCGAGTCTATGACCGCAGAAAGATGGCGGACATTGCGCTGGATGTAATGTCGGACCCGGAATAGCCGGATCGTAGGATGGGTGAAGCGCGCACCGTCCTGGAACAGGAAATTGACGCTGAACGCGCGTAACCCATCAAGCGGTGGTTGAGCTGTGGCTGAATTGGCCACGAGCTCTGTGGCTGATTTGGCCACACGCCCACCGTTGCATGATGGGTTGCGCGCGTTGTACGTCGGGGTTCTTGCCCCGGAGTTCGCGCGCTCCACCCATCCTACGACTTGCCTATTTTGTGCACCGAGGCGATACCATCACGCCTTGCCGTATCCTCCACCCCCGGGGGTTTCGACCACGAACACGTCGCCCGGCTGCAATTGGGCGCTGTCTTGCGGGCCGAGTTCCTCGATGGAACCATCGACGCGCTCGATCGAGTTTCGGCCCATCGCGCCAGGCTGTCCGCCCGCCAGGCCGAACGGCGCGTAGCGGCGGTTGTTGGACAGGATAGCTGCCGTCATGTCTTCCAGGAACCGAATGCGGCGCACACCGCCCTCGCCGCCCGGATAGCGGCCCGCGCCGCCGGAACCCTTGCGAATTTCGTAGGACTCCAGACGCACGGGGAAGCGGAACTCCAGCACCTCGGGGTCCGTCAAGCGCGAATTCGTCATGTGCGCCTGCACCACCGACGTGCCGGCGAAGCCCTCGTCCTGCGGACCCGCCGCGTCGATGCGTACCGGGCCCGCCCCCGTGCCGCCCGAGATGGTCTCGTAGTACTGATGGCGCGCGTTGCCGAAGGTGAAGTTGTTCATCGTGCCCTGGCTGGCCGCCAGCACGCCCAGCGCGCCGTACAGCGCGTTGACGATGCACATGGACGTTTCCACGTTGCCCGCCACCACCGACGCGGGCGGGTTCGGGCGCAGCATCGAGCCTTCCGGCAGGATGATCGACAGCGGCGCCAGGCAGCCGTCGTTCAGCGGGATGTCGTCGTTGACCATGGTGCGGAACACATACAGCACCGCGGCCACGGCAATCGCGCCAGGCGCGTTGAAGTTGTTGTCCAACTGCGGTGACGTGCCGGTGAAATCGACCACCGCGCTACGCGCCTGCGTATCCACCTTCACCGCCACGCGTATCACCGCGCCGTTGTCCAACGGGTATTCGTAGCTGCCGTCCTTCAGCACCGAGATCACGCGGCGCACCGCTTCTTCAGCGTTGTCCTGCACGTGGCCCATATAGGCGCGCACCACATCCAGGCCGAAGTGGTCGCACATGCGCAGCAGCTCTTGTACGCCCTTCTCGTTGGCGGCGATCTGCGCGTGCATGTCGGCGATGTTCTGATCCGGATTGCGCGCGGGCCAGCGGCCCGAGCCCAGGATGTCGCGTGCGGCCTGCTCGCGGAATTCGCCGTTCTTCACCAACTGGAAATTGGTGAAGAGCACGCCCTCGTCTTCGACCGTCTTGGAATCGGGCGGCATGGAACCCGGCGTCGTACCGCCGATATCCGCATGGTGCCCACGCGAACCGACGTAAAACAGGATCTCGCGGCCGGCGTGGTCGAACACCGGGGTAATGACCGTCACGTCGGGCAAGTGCGTGCCGCCGTGATAAGGGTCGTTCACCACATAGGCGTCGCCCGGCATCATGCGGCCCGCGTTGGCGTTCATCACCGTGCGCACCGATTCACCCATGGACCCCAGGTGCACGGGCATGTGCGGCGCATTGGCGATCAAACGGGCTTGCGCATCAAAAATGGCGCACGAGAAGTCCAGGCGTTCCTTGATGTTGACGGAATACGCCGTGTTCTGCAGGCGGTAACCCATCTGCTCGGCAATCGACATGAAGAGGTTGTTGAACACCTCCAGCATGACCGGATCCGCCTGCGTGCCGATGCGGCGCCGATCGGCACGCGCCTCGACACGCCGGATCACAAAATGGTCTTGCGATGTCAGTTCCGCTTGCCAGCCGGGTTCGACAACGGTCGTCTGATTGGGCTCGGAGATGATGGCGGGACCCGCCACCACGTCGCCGCCCGCCATGTCTTCACGCACATACAAAGGCGTCTCGCGCCATTCACCCGCGCTGTACATGTTGACCACGCGGCGGGCCGACAGGGCGCCGTCCCGGGTGCGCGAGACCGATGCTTCGCCAACGCGCTCACCGCCACCGGTGGCTTCCACCGAAATGGTTTCAACGACCAGTTCGCGATTGGGCATCAGGAAGGAATAGCGCTGCCGATACGCGGCTTCAAAATCGCCACGTGCCTGCTCCAGAGTGGAAAAGGCGACTTCCAGCGCCGTATCCGTGCCCCGGTATTTCAAATGCAGGCGGCGCTGCACGCTGATGTCGCCATCCGGCACATGCTGGCGGCGAAGCTCGCCCACCGCCTGGCCGGCCAGCACATCCAGTTCGTCCTTCAACTCGCCCATCAGGTCGGCGTCCAGCACTTTTTCAACCGTCTTCTGGCGCATGTCGGTCTGGTCGGCCAAGCCCATGCCATAGGCCGACAGCACGCCGCCCAGCGGGTGCGCGAACACCGTCGTCATGCCCAGCGCATCGGCCACCAGGCAGGCATGCTGCCCGCCCGCGCCGCCGAACACGGTCAGGGCATATTCCGTGACGTCGTGGCCGCGCTGTACCGAGATGCGCTTGATGGCTTCCGCCATGTTGCCGACGGCGATTTCCAGGAAGCCTTCGGCCAGTTGCTCCGGCGTCATTTCGCGGCCGGTGGCGGTGCGCACCTCGTCCGCCATGGCCGTGAAGCGCGCAACCACGGCGTCGCGGTCCAGCGCTTCGTTGGCATCGGGGCCAAAGACCTTGGGGAAGAAGTCCGGCTGGATCTTGCCCAACAGCACATTGCAGTCCGTCACCGCCAGCGGGCCGCCACGGCGGTAGCAGGCGGGCCCGGGGTTGGCGCCCGCCGAATCCGGGCCGACGCGCAGGCGCGCGCCGTCGAAATGCAGGATGGACCCGCCGCCTGCCGCCACGGTGTGGATGCTCATCATGGGTGCGCGCATGCGCACGCCCGCCACCTGGGTTTCGAATTCGCGTTCGAACTCGCCCGCGTAATGCGACACGTCGGTGGACGTGCCGCCCATGTCAAAGCCGATGACCTTGGGGAACCCCGCGATTTCGCTGGTGCGCACCATGCCGACGATGCCGCCGGCCGGGCCGGACAGAATGGCGTCCTTGCCACGGAAACGGTGCGCGTCGGTCAGGCCGCCGCTGGATTGCATGAACATCAGGCGGATGCCCGGTAGTTCACCCGCCACTTGATCCACGTAGCGCTTGAGGATCGGCGACAGGTAGGCGTCAACCACCGTGGTGTCGCCGCGCGACACGAATTTGATCAGCGGGCTGACTTCGTGCGAGGCCGACACTTGCGTGAAGCCCACTTCGCGGGCGATGCGAGCCGCGCGTTGTTCATGGCCGGTGGCGTGCCAGGCGTGCATGAACACAATGGCCACTGCGCGGATGCCGCTGTCGTAGGCGGCCTGCATGCCCGCGCGCAGGCCGGCTTCGTCCAGGTCGCGGATGACTTCGCCATCGGCGGCCACGCGCTCGTCGGCTTCGACGACGGATTCATAAAGCATTTCGGGCAGCACGACATTGCGGTCGAACAGCCGGGGCCGGTTCTGATAGGCGATCCGCAACGCATCGCGAAACCCGCGCGTCGTCACGAGCAGCGTGCGTTCGCCCTTGCGTTCCAGCAAGGCGTTGGTGGCGACGGTGGTGCCCATCTTCACGCACTCAACCTGCTCGACCGGCACGGGCTGGCCGGGCGCAACGCCCAGCAGCTTGCGAATGCCGGCCACGGCCGCGTCGCGATACTGCTCGGGGTTTTCCGACAGCATCTTCGCCGTGGTGGTCGTGCCATCGGGGCGACGCGCCACGATGTCGGTGAAGGTGCCCCCACGATCGATCCAGAATTGCCACTTCTTCATGCGTGATCCTTGAAAACCCACGGCCACGGCGCGTGCCGCCGCAGTCGGGTTGCGGTGTGCCGGGCCATGCCCGAACAGATTCAGAGTGAGGTTGCCGCCCGTGCGGCCTGGTCGTACAGGCCCGATAGCGAGCGCAATGCATGCGCCAGTTGACGGCTGAAATCCAGCCCGCCCCCGCCTGGCCCGTCCAGACCGGCGGTAAGGCATTGCTCGCGGATTTCGCCGTAGCGCTTGAGGATGGTCGCGCCGTCCGGCGTGACGCTGTAGAACACTTCCTTGCTGCTGCGTTCGCCCTTGACCACGCCCAGGCGCTCCAGCTTCTTCAGCGCGTAGCTGACGATGTGGGTGTCTTCGACGTTGAGCGTGAAGCAGATGTCGGCAAGCTTCTTGGCGCGTTGCCGGTGGTAGACATGGTGGAACACCATCACGTCGGTAGGCGTCAGGTCGGGCAACCCGGCCGCCGCCATGCAGCGCACGGTCCAGCGGTCAAAAGCATGGCTGGCGATCATCAGGCCGAATTCGACTTCGGACAGATCGGGCGCACTGCCGCCGGCAAGGTGGGCCGACGAGGCTATCAACGTGGGGCTCATGGAACGCTCGAACCAAGTTTATCTGGTCGAAATACTAATAATTTATGTGCATTTCATCCATAAAAAATAAGCGCCAAACGACCGAAAACGGCCGTTTCAAGGGAATACCCCTAGCGTTGTGCAAGTGGAAATGACGCCGGAGGCGGCTTGACGTGCCTACGGCGCGGTCCAGCCCATGGGCAGATTGGCGCGGATGAGCCAGCCCGCAATCGAAATGCGCGGCGCGATGTCGGGCATGGGGTCGCCCGGGCCAAACCAGCGCGCATCGGCGATCTCGTCTTCCTGCACGCGGATGTCGCCCGAGACGTAGTCGGCGGTGAACGCCACCATCAGCGAATGTGGAAACGGCCAGGGCTGGCTGCCGAAATACTGCAGGTTGCCGACCTTCAGGCCGACTTCCTCGTAGACCTCACGATGCACGGTTTCTTCGATGCTTTCGCCCGGTTCCACAAAGCCCGCCAGCGCCGTATAGCGGGACGTGGCGGTGGTGGTGTGGCGCGCCAGCAGAATGCTGTCGCCCTTGCGGATCAGCACCATCATGGCCGGCGAGATGCGCGGGTAGGCTGAGAAGCCACAGGACGGGCAGCGCAGGCAGAATTCGTGCGCCACGCGCTCGGCGGGCGTCCCGCAGGCGCCACAGAACCGATGCGTGCGTGCCCATTCGGCGATCTGGTAGGCACGGCCCGCCAGCGCCATGCGCTCGTCGTCCAGCACGCCGAACAGCGAGCGCAGCTTCTTGAAGGCATAGCCTTCGGGCGCCTCCAGCGTGGGGTCCACGTGCATCGTCCGATACGGGGAATCGGGCGTGGTCCAGATCGGCTGCAAGGCCGGCAGGGCCAGGCCGATGCGTTCGCACAACGCCAGGTCCGGCAACAGGCTGGACGCTTCTTCAACCAGCAACTCATCTCGGCGGAAAACGAAATTCACAAGTGACCTCTGCGGCACGCATTCAACAGCCGCAATCTTAGAAGAAAAAACGGGGGGCTGAATGCCGGGTGTCCATGGGGTGCACAACGATTTAACCTTCAACGAATTGGCACGCCCAAGCCTAGGATTAACCCGTAAACCCGCGTTTTTTCTGCGCGATGGTGCCGCGCAGCACCATAGAATGGCACGGCTTTCAAGCCGCGCACGATCCGCGCAGCAGACTCTTTCAAGAATGCCTATCGGGCACAACCCGTCTTCACCATTCGCACAGAAGGACCATCCATGTACAAGAAAATTTCAATGCTGGCCGGCAGCATCGTCCTGGCGTTCAGCGCCGGCGCACAGGCCCAAACCAAGTGGGATTTGCCCAGCGCCTACCCGGCCAGCAACTTTCATGTTGAAAACCTGACGACCTTCATCAAGGACGTGGATACGCTGTCGCAAGGCAAGCTGAAGATCCAGCTGCACAACAATGCCTCGCTGTACAAGGCGCCGGAAATCAAGCGCGCCGTGCAAGGCAACCAGGCGCAGATCGGCGAAATCCTGTTGACCAACTTCGCCAATGAAGACCCGATCTACGAACTGGATGGCCTGCCCTTCCTGGCCACGGGTTACGACGCTTCGTTCAAGCTGTACCAGGCGCAAAAACCCTTCCTGGAAAAGAAGCTTGAGTCGCAAGGCATGATGCTGCTGTACGCCGTGGCGTGGCCGCCCCAAGGCATCTTCGCCAACAAGGAAATCAAGCAGATCAGCGACATGAAGGGCTTGAAGTGGCGCGCGTATAGCCCGGTCACGGCCAAGATCGCTGAACTGGTGGGCGCGCAGCCCGTCACGGTGCAGCAGGCTGAACTGGCGCAAGCGCTGGCCACCGGCGTGATCGATTCCTATATGTCGTCGGCCTCCACCGGCTACGACACCAAGACCTACGAGTACATCAAGAAGTTCTACGACACGCAGGCCTGGTTGCCCAAGAACGCCATCATCGTGAACAAGAAGGCCTTCGACGCGCTGGAGCCCGCCACGCAGGACGCCTTGAAGAAGGCCGGTGCGGAAGCCGAGGCGCGCGGCTGGAAGCTGTCGCAAGAAAAGAACAAGTGGTATCAGGAACAGTTGGCCAAGAACGGCATGGAAACCGTGCAGCCCACCGTCGAGCTGAAGGAAGGCCTGTCGGTGATTGGCAAGCGCATGCTGGATGACTGGCTGAAGAAGGCCGGCGCGGACGGCAAAACCATGATCGACACCTACAAGAAGCAGTGATATTTCCATGCGCCGCTTTTTAGATGGTCTTTACGGCGCGGCCGGCCTGTTGGCCGGCTTGTGCACGATCGGCGTCCTGGTGTCGGTGCTGGCGGCGATCATCGCCCGCCAGCTCGGCTGGAACATTCCGGGCACCGATGCGTATGCAGGCTACTTCATGGCCGCGGCGGGTTTTCTGGCGTTGGCCAGCACGTTCAAGCACGGCGAACACATCCGTGTGACGCTGTTGCTGAATTCGCTAGCACCGGCCGGCAGCCGCCGGCTGGATATTTTTGCACTGGCCGTTGGCTCGCTACTGGCTTCGGCCTTTGCCTTCTTCAGCATCAAGCTGACGTACGACTCCTGGCTGTACAACGACATCTCCACGTCCAACGACGCCACGCCGCTCTGGATTCCCCAGATCAGCATGGCGGTGGGCACGGTCCTGTTCCTGGTCGCCCTAGTCGACGAACTGGTCCGTCGTTCACGCGGCGTGGCCGCCGCTACCTCGCAGCAATCTCATGAATGAACTTCTTGTCATTACCCTATTGGTCGTCTCGATCTTCGTGCTCTTGGGCTGCGGGGTCTGGGTCGGCCTGACGTTGGCGGGTACGGCGTGGATCGGCATGGAGATCTTCTCCAGCCGCCCGGCGGGCGACGCCATGGCCGTTACCATCTGGGGCGCCTCGTCCAGTTGGACGCTGACCGCCCTGCCCTTGTTTCTGTGGATGGGTGAAATCCTGTTCCGCACGCGGCTGTCCGAAGACCTGTTCAAGGGACTGGCGCCGTGGCTGAACCGCTTGCCGGGCCGGCTGCTGCACACGAACGTGATCGGTTGCGCGATTTTTGCCGCCGTGTCGGGGTCGTCTGCCGCCACCTGCGCCACCGTCGGCAAGATGACCATTCCCGAACTGACGCGCCGCGGTTACCCCGAGGACAAGATCCTGGGCACGTTGTCAGGCGCGGGCACGCTGGGCCTGTTGATTCCACCGTCCATCATCATGATCGTGTACGGCGTGGCGGCCGACGTGTCGATCGCCAAGCTCTTCATCGCGGGCATCTTCCCCGGGGCGCTGCTGGCCTTGCTGTTCATGGGCTACATCGCTTTGTGGGCAATACGCAATCCCGGCCAAGTGCCGAAGGCGGATCCCGGCATGTCGTTCATGCAGAAGCTGTCGCAATCGCGGCATCTTATTCCCGTCATGGTGCTGATCGGGGCCGTGCTGGGCTCGATCTACAGCGGCATCGCCACGGCCACGGAAGCGGCGGCGGTGGGCGTGGTGGGCGCATTGATCCTATCGGCACTGCAAGGCTCGTTGAACCGGTCAACCTTCAAGCAATCACTGCTGGGCGCTACCCGGCTGTATTGCATGATTGCGCTGATTCTGGCGGGTGCGCAGTTCCTGACGCTGGCGATGGGCTATATCGGCCTGCCACGCGCGCTGGCCGAATGGATCGGCGGGCTGGGCTTGTCGCAATTCGGCCTGATCATGGCGCTGATGGTGTTCTTCGTGGTGCTGGGTTGCTTCCTGGACGGCATTTCGATCGTGGTGCTGACCATGGGCGTGCTGCTGCCCACGGTCCAGGCCGCGGGCATTGACCTGATCTGGTTCGGCATCTTCATCGTGTTCGTCGTGGAAATGGCACAGATCACGCCACCTGTGGGCTTCAACCTGTTCGTGCTGTCCGGCATGAGCGGGCGCGAACTGCCCTACATTGCGCGGGCCTCGATGCCGATGTTCCTGCTGATGATCGTGGCGGTGCTGTTGCTGTACTTCGTCCCCGGCATCGCGACGTGGCTGCCTCTGCACATGACGCTGTGACGCCTTAGGGCTGCATGCAAGACCGGTCGCTTCAGGCGGCCGGTTTTTTTTCGCCCGCGCGCTCCCTTTTCTGCTTTCCGCGTTCTGTAAACCAGGGAAAACGCCAAATCCAATTGGGCACTACAGCAGCGCCAATTTTCTTAGAATCCCCTGGCGCCAAAGGGCTGCACCAAGTTGGCGCAGCCGTTTCGCAAACCCCATTGGGCCACTGCTCCGGACCCGCGCTGAATCCAAAGCGTCGGTGCAAGGGCCCAGCGTCGGACCACCCTTCCGGCGCAATACCTCCGGCCACAAGCCGGGTGCAATCAAAAAAAATCAGCTACACAGGAGGAGTCTCGAATGAAACGCATCACCCTTACGCTCGCCGCAGCAGGCCTGGGCCTGGCCGCCGGCGCCGCTTCGGCGGAAACCAGCGTGACCCTGTACGGTATCGCCGACGTCAGCATCCGCTATCTGAGCACCAGCGCCGGCAGCGTTGGCCAGGACGGCAGCCGCATTTCGATGGAAAACGGCGCCATCTCGAACAGCCGTTGGGGCCTGCGTGGCTCGGAGGACCTGGGCAATGGCAATCGCGCCTTCTTCCGCCTGGAAAACGGCTTCAACATGCAGAACGGCAATTCGTCGGCCACGGGCAAGACGTTTGGCCGCCTGGCCTACGTGGGCCTGGATGGCGGCAACATTGGCCAACTGACGCTGGGCTTGCAGAACACGCCGATGTTCGACCTGCTGGCCGACCACTTCGACCCGCTGACCGTGGGCAACTACGATCAGAACGCCTGGTTGCCCGCTGCGATGTCGCGCGTGCGCACCAACAACATGACCAAGTATTCCAACACCATTGGCGACCTGTCATTGGCGTTGTCGTGGGCCAACGGCGAAAGCTGGGAAGACCGCAAGGCCGGCCAGCAATACGGCGCCAGCCTGCGCTACATGGTTGGCAAGCTGGGCCTGGGCGCGGCGTATCAGCAGACCTACGACGGCCTGGATTCCGACCTGCGCCAGCGCGTCTGGAACTTGAACGCGTCCTATCAGTTCGACAGCGCCAAGGTGTTCGTCGGCTACTTCAACGGCCGCGACGAAACCGGCTGGGTCAATGCCGTCATGGGTGGCGCCACCGCCACCGCCGGGCTGGACCGCAAGGACAACGGCTACTTCGCCGGCGTCACCTGGCAAGCCACGCCGCGTTGGGCCATTACCGGCGCCGGCTACTACGACCAAAGCAAGAACGTGGTTGAAGACGGCGACAAGGGCAAGCGCTATGCGCTGGTGGCCGTGGCCGAATACGCGCTGTCCAAGCGTTCGCAGGTCTACGGCACCGTGGACTGGAACAAGGTCAGCAACGCCGCCAGCAACGAAATTGCCGGCAAGAACCATCAGGTGGGCGCGGCCGTGGGCTTCCGCCACATTTTCTAAAGCCTGGCGTTTTCCAAAAAAAGACCCATCGCTTTGTTGTGATGGGTCTTTTTTTTACAGCATGGCCATTCGGCTGTTGACCAGGTCGGTCACCAGCATGTGCCCCGGGGCGTGCGTAATGCAGAACTCTGGCCGCACGGACGACACCACCGACTGCGGCGTTACGCCGCAAGCCCAGAACACCGGCATTTCGCCGGGGCGAATCTCAACCGCGTCGCCGTAATCCGGCCGGTTGATGTCCGCGATGCCGATCAATGCGGGGTCGCCGATGTGCACCGGCGCGCCATGCACGGACGGAAAGCGCGACGTCACCTGGATGGCGCGGATGGCATCCGCCGCCTTCAAGGGGCGCATGGACACCACCAAGGGGCCGCTGAACGAGCCGGCCGGATTCGTGGGGATGTTGGTGCGGTACATGGGCACGTTGCACCCCTGCTCGATGTGGCGCACCGGCAAGCCGTTGTCCAGCATGGCTTCTTCGAACGAAAACGAGCAGCCGATCAGGAACGACACGAGATCATCGCGCCAGATATCGCGCACTTCGGTGGGTTCGGCCACCAGCTCGCCGTTCTTCCAGACGCGGTAGCGCGGGATATCGGTGCGAATGTCGATGTCCTCGCCCAATTCCGGCAAAGCCGGGTTGCCGGGTTCGGACATGGCCAGCAAGGGGCAAGGCTTGGGGTTGCGCTGGCAGAAATGCAGAAACTCGGCGGCCAGCGCGCGTGGCAGGATGGCCAGGTTGGCCTGCACGTGCCCCGGCGCCAGGTTGGCCGTGGGGCCGGTCAGACGCCCGCTGCGGGCGTCCAGCCGGGCCTGGCGGGCCAGTTCGACACTATTGCGTACTACGTCGACGGGCGACATGACAATTCCTTTTGATGCGGGTTGTGAGGCGCTTGGCGATCAACGTCCGGCAAGCAGCGCTTCAACCGCCAGGCCCACGGCCAGGATGCGGCGGTCGGCGCCGTTGCTGCCGGAGATCATCAAGCCCACGGGCGCCGTGCCCGGCGCATGGCACGGCAGGGACAGCGCGCAGCCGTCCAGGAAGTTGATCAACGTGGGGTTGCGCAGGATCAGGCCGTTGGCCGCGTAATAGGCTTCGTCGGAAGCCACCAGGTCCGCCACCGCCGGCGCCACGATGGGCGTGGTGGGCATGATGAGCGCGTCGTACCCGGCAATGCGGTGGTCCACCGCGGCCACCCAGGCTTCGCGCGCGTCCAGCAGGTCCAGGTAGTCGGCGGCGCTCATGTCCTGGCCGCGCATGATGCGCGACACCACGCGCGGGTCGTAGCGCTTGCCGGCGCGCGCGATCAGGTCGCGGTGCCAGGCCCAGGCTTCGGCCGCCGTGAAGCCGCCCTTGCTATTGATGTTGCCCAGTTCGGCGAATTCGGGAATGGCGATTTCCTCGACCAGCGCGCCCGCTTCCTTCAGCTTGGCCACGGCAGCGGCAAAGCTGTCGGCCACGTGCTTTTCCATGGCGTCCAGCGCCAGGGTGGTCGGCACGGCCAGGCGCAGGCCGCGCAGCGCCATGGCCTCGGGCACCGGGCCACCGTCGCCGGACAGGATGGCATCCAGCTCGGCGCAGCAGCGCACGCTGCCCGCGATGGGGCCGATGGAATCCAGGTTGGCCGACAGCGGCAACACGCCCGTCATGGACACGCGCCAGGCGCTGGGCTTGAAGCCCGTCAGGCCGCACAGCGCGGCCGGAATGCGCACCGAACCGCCGGTGTCCGAACCGATGCCGGCAACGGCCATGCCGTCGGCAACCGACACCGCCGCGCCCGACGATGAACCACCCGGAATGCGGCCGGTGCCACGATCGTAGGGGTTCAGCGGCGTGCCGTAGTGCGGGTTGATGCCCAGGCCCGAATAGGCGAATTCGGTCATGTTGGTGCGGCCGATGATGACGGCACCGGCGGCGATCAAACGCTGCACGACTTCGGCGTTGGCGTCGGCCGCGGGCTCGCCTTCGCGCGCGACGGAACCGGCCATGGTGGTTTCGCCCTCGATATCAAACAAGTCCTTGATGCTGATCGGCAGGCCTTCCACCGCCGAGCGCACGATGCCGGCTGCGCGCAGGGTGTCGGAAGCGCGGGCCTGGGCCAACGCCGATTCGGCATACAGCTTGGTGAACACGCGCGCGCCCTCGCCCGCCGCATCCTGGGCGCGTGCCAGCGCCAGTTCGGTCAGGGCGACCGACGTGGTACGGCCTTCACTCAGGGCCAAGGTCAGTTCATTCAAGGTCGAAACCATCTTTGTCCTCGTGCCGACTTGCGGCGTAAAAGTGCGGACAGGCGCAACCTTGAGAAAAGGCGCGCCTGGCGTTCAATGCGATCAGGATCCGGAACCGGAATCAGGCCACCACGGGCAGCGATTCAACATGATAGCGGTGGCTGATCGTGCGCTGGCGGCGCGGGTCGAACAGTTCCATGGTGAAGTCGGCAGCGGCGCGGATGCCGCCAATGGCGCCCACCGTGCCGCAGGTCATGCCCGCGCCTTGCGGCAGCACGGCCGCGCCGCCGGTGTAGCCGGCGATCAGGTCTTGCGGCGTGCGCAGCGTGGACAGCGGGCCTTCCTGGTACAGCACCTTTTCGCCGTTTTCGACGATGTACGAGCGGATGACCAGTTCGTCCCAGTAGTCCGCCACGTCGGCCAGGCGCCAGGCTTTGGTTGCCACGGGCTTGACGCAGACCTGCTTGGACATGGCGACGCTGACGGTCTCCAGCTTGCGGTCGGTATGGTCGGACGCGATGCTGACGTACATCTCGCCGTCCACGGCGAACACGAAGGTTTCCACTTCGCCCGACGAATCCTCGCCCACGGCCTGCACTTGCGTGGCCTGGGTCAGTTGGTTGTCGGCGATGCGGTAGTACAGCGGCACGCTGGTCGGACGCGGTACGCCGATGGCGGCCAGCTCTTCGATGTGGTGCTCAATGGCGGCCATGTCGCGTCCGGCCCAGCCGGCCACGATCAGGGTGTTGAAGTCCACTTCCACCTGGCGGGGATTGGCGTCGTCGATGTTGAATATGGCTTTCATATCAGTCCTGCGGAAATAACGGGTGGAAAACGGTGCGGCCACCCATGGGCCGCACCCGGTTCAAACAAGCAATCAACCAAAGGCGCGCGGCAACCACAGCGCGATGTCGGGCCAGAACGCCAGCAAGGCCAGCATCACGAACATGGCGGCCACGAACGGCAGGCTGCCGACAATGACGGCGCCCATCGAACCGCTCTTGCGCAGGCTTTGCACCACGAACAGGTTCAGGCCCACGGGCGGCGTGATCAGCGCGGCTTCGACCAGGATGATGATGACGATGCCCAGCCAGATCGGGTCGTAACCCAGCGCAATCATGATGGGCGCCACGATGGGGATGGTCGTGATCATCATGGACAGCGTTTCCATGAAGCAGCCCAGCACCAGGTAGAAGATCACCACGATCACCAGCATCCAGCCGGGCGACAGGCCCAGGCCGGTGATCGACTTGGTCAGCGCGTCGGTCAGGCCGGTGGCCGACATGACGAAGTTCAGGAAGCTGGCCGCGATGACGATCAGCATGATCATCGCCGTGGACCGCATCGTGCCCTCCATCACTTCGCGCAGCATCGTCCAGGACAAGCGGCGGAACCAGGCGGCCAGGATGAACGCGCCCAGCACGCCCAACGCGGCGGCCTCAGTCGGCGTGGCCAGGCCCGCGTAGATGGAACCGACCACCAGGAAGAAGATGCCCATGGGCGGCGCCAGGTGCACCAGGCTGGCCAGGCGTTGGCCCCAGCTTGCGTGGATCTTCTTGCCACCCCATGACGGCTTGGCGACGCACGCGATGACAATCATCAGCATGAACAACGCGGCCATCGCGAAGCCGGGAATGATGCCGGCCAGATACAGCTTGGGCACCGACGAATTCGTCAGCACGCCATAGATGACCAGGTTGATCGACGGCGGAATCAAGATGCCCAGCGTGCCGCCCGCGGCCAGACTGCCCAGGAACAGCGGTTCGTTGTAGCCGTACTTGCGGATCTGCGGAATGGCGACGGTACCCACGGTGGCCGCGGTGGCCACGCTGGAACCGGACGTGGCCGAGAACAAGGTGGAGGCGCCGATGTTGGCGTGCATCAAGCCGCCCGGCAGCCACGACAGCCACAGGCTCATCGCGCCGTACATACGTTCGGCGAAACCCGCGCGCAGCAGCACTTCGCCCAGCATGATGAACAGCGGAATCGCCACCAGCAGGAACTCGTTGTTCGAGCTCCAGGAAATTTCACCGATGGCGCGCGACAGCGGCAGCATCGAGAACAGCGGGTCCAGGATGAGGCCCAGCACGCCCAGTGCCGCGCCCACCGGAATGGACAGGCCGATCAGCACCAGCAACAACGTCAATGCGGTGGAAATCATGCCGCTTCTCCCTTCACCATGCGCTCGCCCGCGGCGGCTTCTTCTTCAGCTTCTTCCTGCGCCGAACGAACGCCGCAGATCTGCTTGACCAGTTCGATATCGCCCGTGACCAGCGCGGCCGAGGCGCGCGTCAGCATCAGCGCAACGGTGATGCACATCCAGGCCAGGCCCAGCAGCCACAAGCCCTGCGGAATCCACAAGGGCGTGGCCAGCGGCGTGTTGGCCGTGGACTTCTGCGCCCACGAGGTTTGCACCACGTCGTAGGCGTAATACGTCAGGAACACCATGAAGACGGCCATCGCCACCATGGAAATCCAATCCAGCACGGCCGACAGGCGTACCGGCAAATATTGGTAGAGCACGTCAACGCGCACGTTGGCGCGCTGCAAGGTGGCGAAGGCCAAGGCCCAGGACGTGCTGATGGCGAAGGCGTAGCTGGAAAGCTCATCGGCGCCGCCGGTGGTAAAGCCCAGGAATTTGCGGGCCAGCACGTCGAAGGAGATCAGCAGCACGCTGGCCACCGTCAACGCGCCGCCGGCCCAGACGGCTGCGCGCGACAAGCTCTCGGCGCGCCGCAACAGACCGCCCAACAGGCGGAAGTTTTCGGTTTGGGTCATGGATAGCACCTCTGCGGGCATGCGCCCGGTATGACTAGCGGGAAAAACGCGCCGCCGCGCGATGCGGCGGCGCTGTCCAGCGCTTACTTGCTGGCAGTCAGGCCCAGCGTCTTGCCGATGGTGGCGTTGTAGTCCTTCACGCACTGTGCCGAGCAACGGGCGGCCCACTTGGGCAGCACGGCTTCCTGGGCAACCTTCTTCAGCAGCGCGCGGTCAGCGTCGGACGGCTGAACCAGAACCATCTTGCCCTTGACCGGGAACGGGCAAGCAGCGGCGCCCGTGTTGCAGTCATAGCCTTCCTGCGTCTGGCGCGCGGCGGCATCCCAGATGTTGTCGACCAGCGTCTTCACGTTGGTTTGCAGGAACGTGCGAACGGCGGGGTCCAGCTTGTCCCAGGCCTTCTGGTTGACGGCGTGGATCTGCTGGTTCCAGTTGATCGGCAGCGCGACCAGGTGCGTGGACACCTCGTACCACTTGGCCGAGTAACCCGACAGCGAACCGGTGATGGCGCAATCCACCACCTTGTTCTGCAAGGCAGGCACCACTTCACCGAAGGCCATCGTCACGCTGGAACCGCCCAACGCTTCGACGAATTCAGCCGTGGTGCGGCTGCTGGTGCGGACCTTCTTGCCCTTGATGTCGGCCAGGCCCTTGATCTCGGCGTTGCAGAACAGCACTTGCGCGGGATAGGTGGAAATGCCCAGCAGCTTGACGTTGTTGCCTTCGCCGTAAAGCTTGGCGTAGACGGGTTCGAAGGCATCGGTCACGGCACGGGCGGTCTTGACGTCAGGCGCCAGGCCAGCCAGGTCGATGGCTTCGTTGATGGGGTTGTCGCTGGCGAAGTACGACAGCGTGGCGGTGCCGAATTCAATCACGCCTTGCGACATCAAGCGCAGCAACTCGGGACCCTTCAGGCCCATTTCGTTGAAGCCCTTGATTTCGGCCGTGACCTGGCCCTTGGACAGCTCGGGAATGGTCTTCGTCCAGAACGGCTTTTCGTAGTCGTTATAGGCGGTCAGGTTGGACAGGCCTCCCACGACCTTCAACTGGGTTTTGGGCAGGTCCTGCGCGTGAACGGCGCCGGTCAGCAAACTGGCGGCGACGGCGGCGAAAACAAGAGACTTCTTCATGGACAAAACTCCTGGCTGGCGGGATGGTCTGCGCACGCGGGATCCCGTTACCCCGATCACGTGCGGTTTGGGTTCAGGTGGTCAGGCGCGATGAACGCGCGCTGCGCGTGGCCGAGGACGTGGCGCCAGGGTCTGCAATTGGATCGAGTGACTATTCATGCTTTTCCCCCGCACTGTGTATCCAGGCGTTGCATTCTTGATGTCTCGCCATTGCATCCGCCAGGGCAGGAAGCGTCCAATCGTATGTTGCGATGTGGGGGTATAAATATTTCTTGGGTCTCGCCCGGCGGCGCGGACTGAATTCACGCAAACGACGGCCTGGCGCGGCGTTGCAGGCGGTTTCACGCCCGCCCGCGCATGACTGACGATACCCCCGGCGGACCCGTGCCGGCCCCTGACCAGGGGAAAACACCTAGGTAGGAATTCCGTTTCCGGCCTGCGCCGCGACCTTTTGCGCCATCTGCGCAATCACCCTGACCGCGTGGCTGTCCGGCCCCTGCACCCAGCTTGCGGTGAAGCTCAACTCGGGCAAGGGGTCGGCCTGCACGCGCAAGATGCGCAGTTCGCCGCGCGCCAGTTCCTTGCCCAGGAACACCGGCGCGATCACGCTGGTGCCGATGCCGTCCTGCGTCATCCGCACCACCATGGACATGGATGCGCTGCCATACATGCGCGGCGAGGCCACGCCGGCGCGCGTCAGCATGTCGCGCACCACGCGGTACGGCGAACTATTGGACGGATACGTGATGATGGGCAGCTTGCCGATGCGCTCAAGCGTCAGCGGCTCGGGGCCCAGGTCCAGCGTGGGGCTGGCCCCCCAGGCCAGCGGATAGCTGCACAGCGCCAGGTTTTCAACGCGCGCCTCAAGCACGGGCCCCATCAGGAAGGCCAGATCGATCTGGCGCGACATCAGGTGCGGACGCAGCACATGGGTGGTGTCCACCTCAATCTCCAGCACCAACGCCGGGTAGGTCGAATGAATCAGTTCGATCAGCGTGGGCAGCCAGGTCTGCACAATGGTTTCGGCCACGCCGATGCGCACGGTGCCGGTCATGACGTTTTGTTCGCGCGCGGCCTCGAACATGTCGCGCCGCACTTGCAGCATGCGCTCGGCATGCGACAGCAGTTCGTGGCCCTTGGCGGTGAGCTTGACGCCGCGCGCGTCGCGCTCGAAGAGCCGCACGCCCAGGTCCGCCTCAAGCGAGGCGATGCGCTGCGACACGGCGGGCTGCGTGGTGTTTAGCTTGTCTGAGGCAGCGCGGAAGCTGCCCAGCGTGGCGACCCAAAAAAAAGTTTCGACGTTACGTAGTTCGATCATTGGCCTGTTCCCCCGGCGCGATGAGCGTATCATGGCAGCCGCCCATTTCCCCATCAGGAGCCCGTCCATGTCCCCGGCCGATCCAGGTCGCCCACAAGCCCCCGCGCCCGCTTCGCGCGGCCCGCTCGTCGGCATCTTGCTGCTGGTGCTTTCGATGTGGACGCTTTCCTGTCTGGACGCCAGCGGCAAATGGGTCATGAATGCGGGGGTGCCGCTGCTGGTGCTGTCGTGGTTCCGTTATGTCGTGCACCTGATCCTGGTGCTGGCGCTGGTGTTGCCGACGCGCGGGCTTCGGGTGCTGCGCAGCAACAAGCCGCGCGAACAACTGATCCGCGGTGGCTCCATGTTCCTGGCCACGCTGATGTTCTTCACGACGCTCAGCTACATCCCCCAGGCCGAGGCCACGGCCATCAACTTCCTGGCGCCCTTGCTGGTGCTGTCGGTGGCGCCCTGGGTCCTGAAAGAGCCCGCCCGCATGTCGCGCTTCGTGGCGGCGGGCATTGCGTTTATCGGCGTCATCATCGTGATCCGACCCGGCGGCGGCTTGCACCCGGTCGGCACCATTTTCGGTCTGCTGACAGCCTGCTGCTTCGCCGCGCAGTTCATCGCCACGCGGCGGGTCGCGGGCGATGATCCCTTTACCTCGCTGATCTGGAGCGGCGCGGTGGGTACCGTTTGCCTGACCGTGACCCTGCCCTTCGTGCTGCCGGCGGCACTGCCGGTCTTGCAGGGGCTTTCCGGCTTCGATTGGTTCTTGCTGATCTCGACCGGCCTGACTGGCGGGGTGGGCCATCTGTTCCAGATCGCCGCTTACCGCCGAGCCCCGGCGTCCACGCTGGCGCCTTTCATTTATTTGCAGATCATCAGCGCCACGTCCGTGGGCTGGCTGGTCTATGGCCATTTCCCGGACCCACTGACCTGGCTGGGCATCGCCATCATCTGCGCCAGCGGCATCGGCATCGGGTTGATCGAATGGCGCCGCAGTGTTGCCACCAGCGCGGCAGCCGCCAGGGCCACTGTTCGCTAGGCTTGGGGCTAGACCCACAGCCGGACCCACGGCCAAACCCAAGGTCAGGCCCACGGCGCAACGCATGACGGGGCCGAGGGCGGCGCGCGTGCGACCGCTCCCGTACAATGCTCGTCGCTTTTTGCGCTTTCGCGCTTAGGCTCCCAGCATCCGGCATTTCCCCGAGCGAGGTCTTCATGGTCATCAAGCCCCGTGTGCGCGGCTTTATCTGCGTCACCACCCATCCCGTTGGCTGTGAAGCCAACGTCAACAAGCAGATCGACTACGTTCGGGCACAAGGCCCCATCGCCGGGGGCCCGAAGCGCGTGTTGGTGCTGGGCGCGTCAACCGGCTACGGCCTGGCCGCCCGCATCAGCGCGGCCTTCGGCTGTGGCGCGGAAACCTTGGGCGTGTTTTTCGAACGCCCCGCCGACGCCGCCAAGGCCGGCACGCCGGGCTGGTACAACACCGCCGCCTTCCACAAGGCGGCCCAAGCCCAAGGCCTGACCGCCACCAGCATCAACGGCGACGCCTTCTCGGACGAGATCAAGCAAAAGACCATTGCCGCCATCAAGGCGGGCATGGGCCAGGTGGACCAGGTCATCTACAGCCTGGCCGCCCCGCGCCGCACCCACCCCAAGACGGGCCAGGTGTTCAACTCCACGCTCAAGCCCATCGGCAACGCGGTCAACCTGCGCGGGCTGGACACCGACCGTGAAGTGGTCAAGGAGTCCGTGCTGGAGCCGGCCACGCAAGCCGAGATTGACGCCACCGTGGCCGTCATGGGCGGTGAAGACTGGCAGATGTGGATCGACGCGTTGCTGGATGCCGGCGTGCTGGCTGAAGGCGCCACGACGACGGCCTTCACCTACCTGGGCGAAAAGATCACGCACGACATCTATTGGAACGGGTCGATCGGCGCGGCCAAGAAGGACCTGGACGAGAAGGTGCTGGACATTCGCGCCAAGCTGGCCGCGCGCGGCGGTGACGCCCGCGTGTCAGTGCTGAAAGCCGTGGTCACCCAGGCCAGCTCGGCCATTCCGATGATGCCGCTGTACCTGTCGCTGCTGTTCAAGATCATGAAGGCGGAAGGCTCGCACGAAGGCTGCATCGAGCAGGTGTACGGACTGTACAAAGACAGCCTGTGCAGCGACACGCCCATCCTGGATGAGCAAGGCCGCCTGCGCGCCGACTACAAGGAACTGGACCCGAAGGTGCAGGCACAGGTGCAGGCGCTATGGACCCAGGTCACCAGCGACAACATCTACCAACTGACCGACTTCGCGGGCTACAAGCAGGAATTCCTGCGCTTGTTCGGGTTCGAGATCGATGGAGTGAATTACGACGCCGATGTGGATCCGGCCGTGGAAATTCGCGGCCTCGTTTGATCGCGGGTTGATCGCGGGTTGATCGCGGGTTGATCGCGGGTTGATCACATTCTGTGGCCTGCGCGCCGGGCTTGCCCGGCCGCGCACAGCCCGTCACAGATAATCCAGCGTCACCAAACGATGCGGTACGGCCACGCCGCCAGGTCCGCCGGGCAAGGGCCGAAGCGCCTTCGTACTGACCTTGACGACACTTTCACTCGTCACCGGCTGTCTGCCCGGGGCAGGCATGCAACTGACCCGATGCGCGCCCTGCCCGGCTGCGGGCACGCGGCTCGCCTGACATCGGGTGGGTTCCACAATCGAGCCGGAAAACCGGATGATGCCGCCCGCGGCACTGACCGTCATCGGGGTCAGCAAGGCAGCTAGAGACAGGACAAGCGCTGAACGACAAACAGTCATGGCGGCTCCAGAGCGAGGCAACGTCTGGCGCGCACGCTTGCCCGCCAAACTGCATTCCCTCGACATCGCCGTGGCATCAGGCCGGCGTCAAAGCGCTGCTAGGCAGGCGCCGTGGCGAATTCCATGTCTCGGTTGCTAATCAGACTACTCTGAAGCATTTATCGTATCAATCTGCATTAAGTCTAAAAACGCCGCTTACTTCGGGTTTTTCGTCAAGATCAATTCCAAAAGCCTATCCAGCCCCCCTTCATCGATCACCACATTGACGGTTTGTCGTACGACGGACTTGGCTCGGTAGCCGACCGACAAGCCAGCGGCGCGCATCATCGGCAAGTCGTTCGCGCCGTCGCCCACGGCAATCGCCCGATCCAGCCCCACCCCGCGCTGCGCGCACACCTCGGCCAATTTGCGTCGCTTTTCCTCGCCGTCGCAAATGTCACCCCAAGGCTGCGGCACAAGCTTGCCGGTGAGGCGCCCATCAAGCACCTCCAGCACATTGGCGCGCACGTCGTCCAGCCCCAAACGCTGACGCAGGCGGTCCGTGAAGCAGGTAAAGCCGCCCGTCACCAACAGGCAGGTCAGACCCGCCGCCTTGCAAGCGGCAATCAGGGTTTCTGCGCCGGGATTGATGCGCACACGTTCGTCATAGACCTTGTCCAGCAAGGTTTCGGGCATGCCGGCCAATAACGCCACGCGGTCGCGCAGGCTTTGCTTGTAGTCGGTGATGTCACCGCGCATGGCGGCTTCCGTCAGCGCCGCCACTTCGGTTTTCTTGCCCATCAGATCGGCCATTTCATCCAGCGTCTCGATCGAAATCAGCGTGGAATCCATATCGAACGCAATGACCTTGTAGTCCGACAAGGCCAACGGTGGCGTGATGCCGCGCCAGTGCAAGCCAGGAACGGTGGACGAATAAAGCATGGAAATCCTTGTCTAGGCGGGAATGGGCAAGCTGGAACGCTGGGCGCACAGCCAGCTGATGAACAATTGGGCGGATGCCGAGGCCGGACCGTCCTGCCGATACATCGCATGGATGCCGGCGTTGGGCAGGTGCGGGTGCGGGAACAAGGGGCGCAGGCGGTCGGCGCGGATGTCGTCTTCCAACAGGCACCAAGGCGCCAGCGCGATGCCCAGGTCGTTCATGGCCGCCTGCATGCACAAGAACTGGTGGTCAAACACCGGCCCCGGCAATTGCGCCGGCACGTCCACCTTGGCCAGCGCGAACCAGCGCGGCCAATGATCCATGCCGCCCGAGATCTTCAACAGCGGATGGCCCAGGCAGTCGGCCGGCGTGTTCAGCCGGTTGCGGTCGATGAAGCGCGGCGACGCGACGGGCACGTGGAAGTCGTCCAGGCAATGCACGCAAGCCAGGTCGGAATGCGCCATGAAGCCATGCCGGATCAGCACATCGCTGCCGGGGTCACCGCCACGATCCAGGAAGGGGCGCGCCTGCGTGCTCAGTTGCACGTCGACACCGGGATGCAGCACCTGGAAGGTCGACAGGCGCGGGATCAGCCACTTCATCGTCAGCGAGGGCGTGGCGCACACGCGCAGCACACCGCCGTGGGCGGGTGATTTCAGCTTGGCCGTGGCGACGGCGATGCGTTCCAGGCTGGCCTGCACTTCGGGAAAATACGCCTGCGCGCAGGGCAGCAACGCCACGCCGCGTGCCTCGCGCGCAAACAGCGGCTGCCCCACATACTCTTCAAGAATGCGTATTTGCTGGCTGACCGCGCTGTGCGTGATGCTGAGTTCGTCGGCGGCGGCCGTGAAGCTGCGCAAGCGCGCCGCGGCTTCGAACACGCGCAGGGCTTTCAACGGCGGCAGGGTCTGCCCGGCCATTTCAGCGGTCGCCCGCCCAGGCGCCGGCCAGGCGCAAGTCTGTGCTGCTCTTTCCCACGTTTACCCTTGTCGTCTAATTATTGGCGGCGCGGCCATGCCACGCCTGCGCTGTTCTGCCGCATTCTAGGGGATAGCGGCGACGGCGACCTCTTAGAAAATCTAACGCCATGCCTTAAAAAACACTGCTGGTCGCCAGCCGGGCGCGTTCCTATGATGCCGTGAACCCAAGCAGGAACGGACTATGGCATCGATCACGGTAGACGGCATCGCCAAGACTTTTGGCGGACAGCAGGTGTTGCGCAATTTGTCGCTGCACATTCCCGACGGCGCGTTCTACACGCTGCTGGGTCCCAGCGGCTGCGGCAAGACCACCTTGCTGCGCTGCATAGCAGGCTTTTACGCGCCGGACGGCGGTCGCCTCTTGTTCGACCAGGACGACGTCACCCATGTATCGGCGCACCGCCGCGACATCGGCATGGTGTTCCAGGACTACGCGCTGTTCCCCGACAAGAGCGCGTTCGACAACGTGGCCTACGGCCTGCGTGCGCGCGGCGTGGCTCGCGCAGAAACCACGCGGCGCGCCAACGAAGCGCTGGACAAGGTTGGGCTGCTCTCATTGGCCGACCGCTACCCCGCCCAGATGAGCGGCGGCCAACGCCAGCGTGTCGCCCTGGCGCGCGCGTTGGTGATCCGGCCGCGCGTGTTGCTGATGGATGAACCGCTGTCGAATCTGGACGCCAAGATGCGCTTGCAGATGCGCGACGTCATTCTGGATCTGGTGCGCGAGGCCGGCATCACGACCGTGTTCGTCACGCACGACCAGGAAGAAGCCCTGGCGATGTCCGACCGCATCGCGATCATGGACCACGGCAATATCGCGCAACTGGGCACGCCCGAGGAACTCTATGGCACGCCGGTCAACGCCTACGTGGCGGACTTCATCGGTTCAGCCAACGTGATCCCGGTGCCGGCACAGACCGGCCTGGCGGGCGCGCCGGAAGGACACGTGCGCTATGAATTGTGTGGCCTGCGCTTTGATGGTGTGCAGGGCAGCGCGCAGCTGGACGCCAGCGGCGTGCTGATTGCCCGCCCGGAAGAACTCGCGCTGATGGCGCCCGCGCCCTACGTCCCCAACACTCTGCCCGGCACGGTGCTGCGGCGCCAGTACCTGGGCTTCAAGACCGCCTACCGCATCGCGTTGGACAACGGTTCAGAGATCCGCGTCGAACTGCACGCGGGCAACATGGTGGCGCAGTTCCAGCCCGGGCAAGCCGTGCAGGTGCTGATCCCCGCCGACAGCCGCGTCGTGAACGCCTGAGGACGCGCCCGCCATGAAAATCAAATGGTGGCCCTGGGGCATCCTGACCGCAATCTGCCTGATCCTGTTGCTGTTCTTCGTGCTGTATCCGCTAGGCGTGCTGTTCGGTAACAGCATCACCGGCCAGGACGGCGGTTTTTCGCTGGAAGGCTTCAAGGCATTGCTGGCCGATTCCCAATACCTGGAGGCGTTCGGCAACACGCTCATCCTGGGCCTGGCGGTCACCACCTGCACCGTGCTGGTGGGCGTGCCGTTCGCGTATCTGGTCGCGCGCTACGACTTTCCCTTGAAGAACCTGGTGGCGATCCTGCCTGTGCTGACCATCGTGATTCCCGAGATCATCGTGGGCCAGTCCTGGCTGCTGCTCTTGGGCAACAACGGCCTGCTGACCAATCTGCTGGGCGACGTGGGTATCTCGCTGCCGTCCTTCTACGGCTGGACGGGCATGGTGTTTTCCATGACGCTCGTCTACTACACCTACATTTATCTTGGCGTGCTGGCCGCGCTGCGCGGCTTTGATGGTCAGCTGGAAGAAGCCGGCCTCAGCCTGGGCACGCCGCCCTTGCTGACTCGCTTGCGCGTGCTGGTGCCGGTGCTGCTGCCAGCGGTGCTGGTAAACGCGCTGGTGGTGTTCACGCTGGTGGTCGGCAACTTTGCATTGGCGATGCTGCTGGGCAGCCGCGTGCCGCTGCTGTCGGTGATGACGTACAACACCTTCGTCAGCGAAATGGGCGGCAGCCCCACGCTGCAAAGCGCCATGTCGGTGGTGTCCATCGCCATTGTCGCCATCGTGCTGTTCATTCAGAAGCGCGTCGTCGAACGCAAGGTCTACACCATGACGCAAGGCCGCGCCCCGGCGGCGGTGCGCGTGCGGTCATGGACAGCCGTGCTGTATGCGGGTGGCGTGGGCATGGTGATCCTGGTGTCGATGCTGCCGCTCATCATCGTCTTCATCGCCGCCTTCACCAAGACCAGCGGGCCCGTCATGCAATGGGGTGAGTGGTCGCTGGCCAGCATGCAACGCGCCGTGCATGGCGCGCCAGAACCCATTTTGAATTCGCTGAAGTTCGCCTCGCTGGCCACCGTGCTGGGCGTGGCCTTCGCGGTGCTGGTCAGCTATCTGACGATCAAGAAGCGCAACGCGTTCACGCAGGTGCTGGACTACATCGTCGTGCTGCCGCTGACCATTTCCGGCACGGTGCTGGGCATTGCGCTGGTGCAGACCTTCAACACGGGCTGGCTGGTGCTGGCGGGGACGTCCGGGATCATGGTGCTGTGCTACACGGTGCGCCGGCTGCCATTCGCGGTGCGCAATGCGTCGTCGGTGCTATTCAACATTCCGGACTCGATCGAGGAAGCGTCGATCAGCCTGGGCGTGTCGCCACTGATGACGTTTTTCAAGGTGATCCTGCCCGCCATGAAGGCGTCGATCATATCGGCCGCGATCCTGATGTGGCTGACGACGATATCCGAGCTGTCGGCCTCCATCGTGGCCTACAGCGGCGGCCTGGAAACCATGCCCATCGCCATCTTCCGCCAGGTTGACGGCGGCAGGCTGGGCATGGCGTCGGCCTATGGCGCGGCGCTGGTCACGGTGATCGTGCTGCCCATCATCGTGTCGGTCAAGACGTTCCGCATCAAGCTGTTCTCCGGCAAATAACCCCCTCGACCCAAAGGCTCTCCATGCAACTCAAGCACTTGATCCAGACCAGCGTTTTGGCCGCCTCCCTGGCCGCCGGCGCCGCGCACGCGCAAAACGTCGTGCTCTATTCGTCGAACAACACGGAAACCATCGAGACCGCGCTAGAGGCCGTGAAGAAGACGAGCCCCAAGCTGAACGTGCAGCCCGTCACGGGTGGCACTGGCACGATGATGAAGCGCATCGAGGCCGAATCGCAGAATCCGCGCGGTGATCTTTTCTGGAGCGGCGGCTTTGGCACACTGGGCGCCTACCGCCAGCAATTGCAGCCGTACCGCCCCGCCGACCTGGACAAGATTCCCGCCGAGTTCCGTGGCCCCGATGACCTGTGGGTGGGCACGAACGTGCACGTGATGGTGATGATGGTCAACGAACGCCAGTTGAAGGGCCTGCCCGCGCCAGCCACCTGGTCGGACCTGATGCAGCCCCAATGGAAGAACAAGTTCGCCATTACCGACCCGTCCAAGAGCGGCACCGCGTACATGCTGGTGTACGGGCTGTACAAGCAGTTCGGCCAGCCCGGCCTGGACAAGATCGCGGCCAACGCCGTGGTCACCGCGTCGTCCGGCACCACCTACAAGGGCGTGGCCGCGGGCGAGTACGCGGTGGGCATGACGCTGGAATACGCCGCGCAGGAATACGTGGCGGGCGGGCAAAAGGAGATCAAGCTCGTCTATCCGAGCGAAGGCAGCTACTTGGCGCCGGAAGGCATGTTCATCATCAAGGGCGCCAAGAACCTGGACGCAGCGAAAGCCCTTTACGACGGGCTCTTGAGCAAGGAATCACAGGAAGCGCAGTTGGTGAAGAACTTTCGCCGCCCCACGCGCACAGACGTGGCCGTGGCCAGCCTGACCACCCTGCCCGACCTGAAGACCATCAAGATCTTCCCCGTCAGCCAGGAAGCGGCCGCCACCGACTATGAAACGGTGGTCGCGGCGTGGAACCAGGCGGTGGCCAAGGCGAAGTAATACCGGGGCCGGGGCCGGCCGGGCCGGGGCGTATCAGTCGCCCTGCACCATCCGGCCCGCGGCCAGCACAAGCTGACGGCCGCATCGGGCGGCCAACTGCGGGTCGTGCGTTACCAGCACCAGCGTGGTGCCGTGCTCGCGGTGCAGGTCGAACATCAGGTCGATGACGGTGACGCCCGTGGCGGCGGCCAGGCTGCCGGTGGGCTCATCGGCGAACAACAGGTCAGGCTGCACAACAAAGGCGCGCGCCAGCGACACCCGCTGCTGCTCGCCGCCCGACAAGGTGCGGGGGTAATGATGCAGACGCGCACCCAGTCCCACGCGCTCAAGCATGGCCTGCGCGGCCTCGCGCGCGGACTGCCCGGCCAGTTCCAGCGGCAGCATCACGTTTTCCAGCGCCGTCAGGTTGGGCAGCAACTGGAACGACTGGAACACGAAGCCCACATGATTGGCACGCAAGCGCGCGCGGCCGTCTTCATCCAGGGCGAACAGGTCGTGCCCGGCCAGATGCACGCTGCCCACGCTGGGAACATCCAGCCCGGCCAATAGTCCCAACAACGTGGACTTGCCCGAACCGGAGCTTCCGGTGATGGCGACGGCGCTGCCGGCCTGCACCGTAAAATCAATTCCTTCCAGGATAGACAGCGTCCCGCCGGCATCGGCTACCCGCTTGCCCAGCCCTTTCACCTCGATCGAATTCTTGCTATCCATGCGCCTATTTTCCCTTCTGCATCTAACGTCCGCCTTGGCGATTGCCGTCATGGCCCTTCCCGCCCACGCTCAGACCGCCCCGGCGGCCGAGGGTTCCGCATCGCGCACCTTGCTGGTGGTGGGCGACAGCCTGTCCGCCGAATACGGCATCAAGCGCGGCACGGGTTGGGTGCCCTTGCTGTCGGCGCGGGTTTCCGAACAATACCCCAAGTACCAGGTCGTCAATGCCAGCATCAGCGGCGACACCACCAGCGGCGGCATGGCGCGCCTGCCGGCGCTGCTGCGCCAGCACGCCCCCGCCGTGGTGGTGTTGGAACTGGGCGCCAATGATGCGTTGCGCGGCTTGCCATTGTCGATGACCGAGCAAAACCTGCGCGCCATGACGCAGGCCGCCAAGCAGGCCAAGGCGCAAGTGCTGATCGTGGGCATGCAGATTCCGCCCAACTACGGCCGCGATTACGCCCAGCGCTTCGCCCAACTGTTTTCCACGGTGGCCAAAGACGAAAAAGCCCGGCTCGTGCCCTTCCTGATGGAAGGTATTGCAACGAACCGGGCAATGTTCCAGGCTGACGGCATCCATCCTAACGAGGATGCCCAGCCCCAACTGCTGGACAACGTATGGCCGACGTTGCGGCCATTGCTGAACTAGGGCGGATCTACGGGCGGATCAGCCCTCTGCCTGCGGCTGATCGCCGCGAATGACCTCAGCGGCGCTGGGCAGTACTTGCACCTTGTACTGTTCACGCAGCATCTTCAGCATTGCTTCGATTTCGGCCTGACCCAGGCCGCCCGACAACTGCTGCGCCAGGCGGGCCTTGGCAGCCTCGTCAACCGTACCGGCTTCAACCTTTTCCAGGCGAACCAGCGTGTAGTCGTCGCCCGACTGAACACCGGCATAGCCCGGCAACGGCGTCGACGGCAGGCGCATCGCGGCGTCCACGACGGGTTGCGGCAGGTCCTTGGGATCCTGGCGCGAGATGACCACGGCAGGCGCGAAGCCTTCCGGCGCGGAGGACGGGTTGGCCTTGTCGGCAGCCAGCGCCGCTTCGCCGGCCTTCTTGGCGGCTTCGGCGGAACGCTCCTGGATCAAGCGGGAACGAATCGAATCGCTGACCTTGTCCAGGGGCGGCACGTGGGCCGGTTCCAGATTGGCGACGCGCACGGCCAGCATGACGGCGGGCGACAGTTCGATGACGCCGGAGTTCTGCTTTTCGCGCAGCACGTCGGGCGAGAACAGAATCTGGCGCACGCGCGGGTTGTCCAGCAGTTCGGCGTCGGGGCTGTCAGCGGCGGAACCCGGGCCTGCCTTGTCGGCGGGCAAGAGGCCTTCGCGGGTCACGCCCGAGGCGGTACGCAGCTTCAGGCCCACGGCGTCCGCGGCGGGTTGCAGGCTGTCGCGCTGGTCATAGACCTGCTTGTTCAACTGGCTGGCCATTTCCGAGAAATGCACGGCGGCAAGCTGCTTGCGCACTTCGCCGGTGATCTGGTCCTTGACCTCGGCCAGCGGCTTGATGGCAGCGGGCTGGATCTCGGTGACCTTGATGATGTGCAGGCCCAACGGGCTTTCCACAACACCCGACACCTGGTCCTTGGCTTGGCTGAAGATGGCCTTTTCCAGCGGGCCGGTCAACATGCCCGGCGCCAGCCAGCCCAGATCACCGCCCTTGGCGGCCGAACCCGCGTCTTGCGAATTCTTGGTGGCCAGTTCGGCAAACTTGGCCGGGTCGGCAGCCGCCTGCTTGGCCAGATCCTCGGCCTTGGCGCGCGCGGCCTTGCGGGCCTCTTCCGACGCGCCCGAGGGCAATTCAATCATGATGTGGCTGGCACGGCGGCGCTCGGGTTGACCAAAGCGGTTCTTGTTCTGCTCGTAGTAGGACGCCAGGTCTTCGTCCTTGACCTGGATGCCCTGCGTGGCGGCAGCTTCGTCCAGCACCAGGTATTGCACCTGAACCTGTTCGGGAATCTGCAGTTGCTGCTTGTTGGCGTCATACCAGGCCTGGATGTCGGCGGGCGACACGGTCACTTGCGAGCGATAGTCTTCAGCGGCAAAGCGGCGCAGTTGCACGGTGCGCTGCTGCGTCAATGCCGTTTCCAGCGAGGCCACGACTTCGGCGGGCGCGCCGGCGGACCCACCCACGGGATCCAGCACGCGGCCAACGGCCAGGTCACGGCGCAGGCCGGCTTCAAACGACGTCGGCGACATGCCTTGCGCCACCAGCACCTGGCGATAGCGTTCGGGCGAGAAGCGGCCGTTGTCCTGGAACTGGGGAATGGCAGCGATGGTGTTGCGCAGCGTTTCGTCGGACACCGTGAAGCGGTTGTCGACGGCAACGTTGGCCAGCAGCCGTTGGTTGATCAGCTGGTTCAGCAGGTTTTCGCGCAAGGCGGGCGTGTCAACGACGGCGGGGTCGAAGCGGGCGCCCTGGCGTTGCTGTATCTGCGCCAGTTGGTCGCGATGCGCCTGATCAAACTCGGCGCGCGAAATCGGCTGGCCGGCGACCGTCGCCAACTCAGGCTCCTGGCGCATGAAGCTGTCATAGCCTTGAATTCCGACGAGGAAGAAGGACGGCACAATCAGAAGCAGCAGGATGAGCTGCATCCAGCGCCGATGGCTGCGAATTAATTCGAACATGGAATCCCTGTTGCCGCGCTCCGGGGGTGTCCACCCGAAGCCGCACGAAAACGCAAAAAAAAGGGCGAACTGGATTCGCCCCATTCCCATACCGGTCAATACCGGATCAGCGGGCGGATTTTAGCATTTCTCACTCGCATGGGGCCTTTAGATTCTCTTCAGATTATTCCGGGCGGGCAGACGCGCTTGCCCTCCCCCGGGCCTATCCGCCGTCCACCGCGCCGTCCACCGCGCCGTCAGCCTGCCGATTGCCACGCTGTGGGGCCAGGCGCCCCGGGAATCGCCTGCCAAGAAGGAGTATCCTTGCAACCCTGTCCCCAAGAACCCCAAGCAACACCAAAATGACCGCAGAATTGCCCTCCTGGCCCTATTCCCGCTACATCGCGCACCGTGGCGGCGGCCGTCTGGCGCCGGAAAACACCTTGGCCGCCATGCGCGTGGGCGCCGCGCACGGGTTCACGATGTTCGAATACGACGTGAAGCTCAGCCGCGACAACGTGCTGGTGCTGATGCACGACGACAACGTCGACCGCACCTCCAACGGCACGGGCCCGGCGGCTGCCAAGCCCTACGCGGAACTGGCGCAACTGGACTTCGGGGCCTGGCATTCGGCTGCCTACGCGGGCGAACCGCTGCCCACCCTGGCCGCCGTGGCCCGTTACACGGTTGCCAACCACATCGCCAGCAACGTCGAAATCAAGCCCTGCCCCGGCCGCGAAGCCGAAACGGGCGCGGCCGTGGCGCTGGCCTGCAAGCAACTGTGGCAAGACGCCGGCACGCCCCCGCTGCTGTCGTCATTTGCCGAAGACGCCCTGCAAGCGGCGTTGGAAGCCGCCCCCGAATTGCCGCGCGCCCTGCTGGTGGAAAAGGTACCCGCCGACTGGTGCGAACGCCTTGCCAAGTACAAGTGCGTGGCGCTAAACATCAACCAACAAGACGCAACCCGCGAACTGATCGACGCCGTGCATGCCGCCGGCTATCGGATCGCGGCCTGGACCGTCAATGACCCCGAACGCGCCCGCTTGCTGCTGGACTGGGGCATCGACGGCATTTTCACCGACGAGCTGGCCGCGATCCGGCCCGCCGCCTGAGGCAGAACGCCCCGTGTTCAGTTACCGCCACGCCTTCCACGCCGGCAATCACGCCGACGTGCTCAAGCACGCCATCCTGGTCCACACCCTGGACTACTTCAACAAAAAAGACGCGCCCTATTGGGTCGTGGACACCCACGCCGGCGCCGGCCTCTACAACCTGGAGAGCGACTGGGCAAACAAGACGTCCGAATTCGAGGGCGGCATCGGCCGCCTCTGGGACGCCAAGGACCTGCCCCCGCTGTTGGCCGACTACGTTGCACGCATCCGCGACTACAACACCAATGGCCGCCTGAAGCGCTATCCCGGTTCGCCGTGGCTGGCGCTGGACGTGATGCGCCCGTCCGACCGTCTGCGCCTGTTCGAAATGCACCCGACCGAGATCGACACCCTGGTCGTCAACCTGGAACACCAGGGCCGCACGGCGCAGCGCCAGACCACCATCTACGGCGATGACGGCTTCGAGGGCGTGAAGGCCCTGCTGCCGCCGCCCACGCGCCGGGGCATGGTACTGATCGACCCGTCGTACGAAGACAAGCACGACTACCGCCGCACGCTGATTACCGTCAAGGAATGCGTGAAGCGCTTCGCCACCGGCACCATCGCCATCTGGTACCCGCTGGTGCAACGCCGCGAGGCCAGCGAAATGGCGCGCCATTTTGAAAACTTGAAGGTCAAGAGCTGGCTGCACGCCACGCTGACCGTCAAGAAGGCCACCATCGACGGCTACGGCCTGCACGGCAGCGGCATGTTCCTGATCAACCCGCCGTGGACCCTGCACGAAGGCTTGAAGCAGGCCATGCCCTACCTCGCCCGCGAGCTGGGCGAGGACGAACGCGCCGGCTTCACCCTGCAATACCGCGAAAACCCATTCCCGGTGCCGAAGAAGCAGTCGGACGACTAAGGGCGCCACGCATCAAAGACAATGGCCCGATCCTGATGGATCGGGCCATTTTTTATCGGGGCGGCGCAACCGCCTCTGCGGTCGAAACTGCGGAAGTCCCGCCTGGGTGCGGGGGGCCAGCGCCCCCCCTTGCCCACGTTAAACCGTCTCTTGTTCCGACGTCTCGTTGCGCAGCGATTCGCGAGCGGCGGCGAGTTTCGCGGCTGCGTCGCGCAGCGCCGTGCGCAGCCCCTCTTCGATGACGGGGTGGTAGAACGGCATTTCCAGCATGCGCGCCACGGTCAGCTCCTGCTGTACGGCCCAGGCCAGCAAGTGGCCGATGTGCTCGGCGCTGGGGCCGACCATTTCGGCGCCCAGGAAGCGGCCCGAGGCAATGTCGGCGTACACGTGCAGCATGCCCTTGTTCTTCAGCATGACCCGCGAACGGCCCTGGTCGCTGAAGTCCACTTCGCCCACCACGAAGGTGCCGGGGATCAGGCGGCCGTAGCCCTGGCCCGCCAAGGCAATCTGCGGATCGGAGAACACCACGGCCAACGGCGCGCGGCGCAGGCCCTTGCGAAGTTCCGGAAAGCGCGCGGCGTTTTCGCCGGCGATGCGGCCTTCGTCCGCGGCCTCGTGCAGCAAGGGTGCGTCGGCGTTGGCGTCTCCGGCGATGAAGATGGCGGAATCGCCGGCTTGCATCGTTTCGCGATCGAACACCGGCACGCCGTGCACGTTCAGTTCCAGCGACGTGTTTTCCAGGCCCAGGCCGTCCACGTTGGCGCGGCGGCCGGTCGCGCCCAGCGCGTAGTCGAAGCGTTCGATGCGCTCGCTGTTGTCCAGCGTGATATAGCGCACTTCCACCTCGTCACCCACCCGCGTGGTTTCCAGCACGCGAGCGTCCGGGTCCAGGTAGAAGTCGCGCTGGAAGATCTTGCGGGCGCTATGCCGCACTTGAGGGTCACTGATGCCACCCAGGCTGCCGCTGACGCCGAAGACGCGCACCTCGACGCCCAAACGCGCCAACGCCTGGCCCAGTTCCAACCCGATCACCCCAGGTCCGAACACCGCCACGCGGCGGGGCAGATCGTCCCAGGCGAAAACGTCGTCGTTCACCACCAGGCGATCGCCCAGCGTACGAAACGGCGGCGGCACCGAGGGCCGTGAACCGGTTGCGATGACCACGCGCGAGGCATGCACTTCCGTGTGCTCGTCCACTCGCAACACTGTGTCGGAGATAAAGCGCGCATAGCCGCGCAGCTTGTCTTCAGCGGGAATGTTCTCGACGCCTTCAAGCACGAAGCCCACGAAGCGGTCGCGTTCGCGCTTGACGCGGTCCATCACCTCGACGCCATCCACCGTGATCTCGCCGCCGACGTGTACGCCAAAGGCTTCGGTATGCGCCGCGTTATGGGCGGCTTCGGCGGCGGCGATCAGCAGCTTGGACGGCATGCAGCCGACACGAGCGCAAGTGGTGCCATAGGGGCCGCCTTCAATAATCAGCGCGCGCTTGCCCGCGGCTTTCGCGGCGCGATAAGCGGCCAGACCGGCCGTGCCGGCGCCGATGACAGCGATATCGGTATGCAGAGTTTTCATGACTGTGGGTTCCCCTGTTGCGGGTAGCAAGAAGAATTCAAAGGCGAGTTCCGCCTTGTTGCGCATCCTCGGGACGAACACCGTCCGGCGACACCGGTAAAGGGCCGCATAAGGCATGCATTAAGGGTGCGTAAAAAGGGAAGCTCGTGCCGGAAAAAACCAGGCGGTCAACTTGCAACCGCCTGACTTCACCGGCCGGGCGCGGGGCTTGCCCCTGCCCGGCCGCCAGCCTTTAGGCGAAATGCGCCTTCAGGTCTTCCAGGCCGCCGATCAGCGCGCCATTGATGAACACCTGGGGAGCGGTGCCCTTGCCGGACACCGCGCCGATCACACGGCCACGGACCTTGTTTTCCAGCGGGATTTCGATCGGGGCATAGCCCTTTTCGTCCAGCAGCGCCTTGGCTTCCACGCAGAACGGGCAGCCCGGCTTGGAGAACACGACCACCTGGTCAGGCTTCTTGGCCGTCGGCGCGATGTGCGCCAGCATCGTGTCGGCGTCCGACACTTCAAACGGGTCGCCTTCCTTTTCGGGTTCGATGAACATCTTCTGCACGACGCCGTCCTTCACCAGCATCGCATAGCGCCAGCTACGCTTGCCGAAGCCCAGGTCGCTCTTGTCGACGAGCATGCCCATGCCTTCCGTGAAGGCGCCGTTACCGTCGGGCAGCAAGGTGATGTTGGCCGATTCCTGGTCCTTGGCCCATTCGTTCATGACGAAGGTGTCGTTGACCGACACGCAGACGATGCTGTCGACGCCGGCGGCAAAGAACGCGGGGGCCAGTTCGTTGTAGCGCGGCAGGTGGGTGGACGAGCAGGTCGGCGTGAAAGCGCCGGGAAGCGAGAAGACGACAACCGTCTTGTTCTTGAACAGATCGTCGGTCGTGACCTTCTTCCACGTGTTGTCCTCACGGACGGGGAACGTTACGTTCGGAACACGTTGGCCTTCGCGGTTTTGCAGCATTCAAATCTCTCCTTGGGTAGCGGGGTTTGTTTAACCACCATGGAAAGAATCATAAACGCCAGCTATCAATAAAACAAATTTAATAAACTAAATTGATCGATAGCATTTAACAATGAAAGAATCGATTTCGGAAAGCGGCATCTATCATAGCCGCCTTCCGATCTTCGGACGTGACTTACACCCGGGCCGGCTCGTAACCCGCTTCGCGGATGGCGGCTTCGACCTTATCGGCCTGATCCGTGCCCGTCACCGTGACGCGGTGCGACGCCACGTCGGCAGCGACCGTGGCGCCGGGAACGGCCTGGTTTACCGCGCTGGTAATGCTCTTGACGCAGTGGCCGCAGGTCATGTCGGGGACTTGGAATTCGATGCTCATGGTTGTTTTCCTCAAGATCAGCGTTGGCGGATGCAGAATTTGACCCGCCATGACACGCAGCTTAAACATTCCCATCATGTCAAGGTCAAGCGTAAAATTGCGCCTTGACCTTCCCACGATGGGAAGGATGAAACTGCAAGCTCACCCCCAAACACGAGAATCGCCATGAGCGTTGCCAGCCCCTCAACCACCCAATTGGAACTCGCCATTGAAGGCATGACGTGCGCGTCGTGCGTGAAGCGCGTGGAAAAGGCCCTGACCCATGTTCCCGGCGTGGCCCAGGCCCAGGTCAACCTGGCCACCGAGCGCGCGCTGGTGTCCTACGACCCGGATTCCGCCCAACCCCAGGCCTTGGTGGATGCCGTGGTCAAGATGGGCTACGAGGCCCGCCCCATCGCCGCGCAAGACGACCCCGCTGAACGCCAGTCGCAAGCGCGCGACGCCGAAGCGCAGCGCCTGCAACGGGCGTTCACCGTGGCGCTGGTGCTGACCTTGCCCGTGTTTGCGCTGGAAATGGGATCGCACTTGATTCCGGCCCTGCACCATTGGGTGTTGGGCACCATCGGCCAGCAAAACAGTTGGCTGCTTCAATTCGTGCTGACCACCGCCGTCCTGGTCTGGCCCGGCCGCCAATTCTTCACCAAGGGGCTGACCGCGCTATGGCGGCGCGCGCCCGAGATGAATTCGCTGGTGGCCTTGGGCGCGGGCGCCGCCTGGGGGTATTCGGTGGTGGCCACCTTTGCACCCGCCTGGCTGCCCGAGGCCGCGCGCAACGTCTACTTTGAAGCCGCCGCCGTCATCGTTACCTTGATCTTGCTGGGGCGCACATTGGAAGCACGCGCCAAGGGCAAGACCGGCGCGGCCATCAAGCGCCTGATCGGCTTGCAGCCGCGCACGGCGCGCGTCATGCGCGACGGTCAGGCCGTGGATGTCGAGATCGAAAAGGTCAATACGGGCGACATCGTGCTGGTGCGCCCCGGCGAGAAAATCCCGCTGGACGGCGACGTCATCGAAGGCAGTTCGTATGTCGACGAGTCCATGCTTACGGGCGAACCCGTGCCGGTTGAAAAGCAGCCCGGCATGCAAGCCACCGGCGGCACCCTGAACACCTCGGGCAGCTTCACGCTGCGCGTCACTCATACCGGCGCCGACACGATGCTGGCCCGCATCATCCGCATGGTGGAATCGGCCCAAGGCGCGCGACTGCCGATCCAGGCGCTGGTGGACCAGGTCACCGCCTGGTTCGTGCCCGCCGTGATGGCGGCCGCCCTGCTGACTTTTGTAGTCTGGTTCTTCTTCGGCCCCTCGCCCGCCCTGTCGCACGCGCTGGTCAACGCGGTGGCCGTGCTGATCATTGCCTGCCCTTGCGCCATGGGGCTGGCCACGCCCACGTCCATCATGGTGGGCACGGGCCGCGCGGCTGAAATGGGCGTGCTGTTCCGTCAGGGCGACGCCTTGCAAACCCTGCGCGACGTCAATGTGGTGGCGTTTGACAAGACCGGCACGCTGACACTCGGCAAGCCCACGCTGACCGAACTGGAACCCGCCGCCGGCCATGACGGCCCGCAGGTGCTGCAATGGGTTGCTTCGGTACAAGCGCGTTCCGAGCATCCCATTGCGCTGGCCATCGTGGCTGCCGCCGAGGAACGCAAGCTCGCGCTGTTGCCGGCCGAGGGCTTTGCCGCCATCACGGGCGCGGGTGTCGAAGCCCGCGTGGCGGGCCGCAGCGTGTTGGCGGGGGCCGCGCGGCTGATGGCCGAACGGGGCGTCGACGTCAGTGCATTCGGCGCGCGTGCCACGGACTGGGGCAATGAAGGCAAGACGCCCATCTACGTGGCGATCGACGGCCAGGCCGCCGCCATGATGGCGGTGACGGACCCGATCAAGCCGTCCGCCGTTTCCGCCATCGCCGCGCTGCATGCGCAGGGCCTGAAGACGGCCATGATCACCGGCGATAACCGTTACACGGCGGCGGCCGTCGCGCGCCAATTGGGTATCGACGAAGTGCGCGCGGAAGTGTTGCCGGACGGCAAGGTGCAAGCCATCAGCACGCTGCGCGAAGGCGGCCGCAAGGTGGCGTTTGTGGGCGATGGCATCAACGACGCGCCCGCGCTTGCCGCCGCCGACACCGGCATCGCGATCGGTACCGGCACGGACGTTGCGATTGAAGCGGCCTCGGTGGTGTTGATGGCCGACGACCTGCACGGCGTGCCCAACGCCATCGCGCTCAGCCGCGCAACTTTGGCAAACATCCGCCAGAACCTGTTCTGGGCGTTTGCCTACAACGCCGCGCTGATACCGCTGGCGGCCGGCGCCTTGTATCCCGCGTTTGGTCTGTCGCTATCGCCCATTTTCGCGGCGGGCGCGATGGCCCTGTCCAGCGTCTTCGTGCTGGGCAATGCGCTGCGTTTGAAGGCGTTCCGGCCGCATGCCGGCCGTGCCTGATTCCAGGAGCCTCAACATGAATATCGGCGAAGCAGCAAAAAGCTCCGGCATTTCGGCCAAGATGATCCGCTACTACGAAAGTATCGGCCTGATCGGCCCCGCGACGCGCACGGACTCGGGCTATCGCGTCTACACCGACCAGGACCTGCACACGCTGCGCTTCGTGCGGCGCGCGCGGGATCTGGGGTTTTCGGTGGAGCAGATGAACGAATTGCTGGCCTTGTGGAAGGACCGCAGCCGCGCCAGCGCCGACGTCAAGCGCATTGCGCTGGAGCATGTAGAGGAACTGGAGCGCAAGGCAGAAGCCCTGCGCGACATGGCCGCGACGCTCAAGCATCTGGCGCAGCACTGCCATGGCGATGACCGGCCCAACTGCCCGATTTTGGAAAACCTGGGCCGGTCGCACTGAGGCCTGGGCGAAGGCTCGCGCAGAGGCCCGCGCTAGGGCCCACGCACAGGCCCACGCCAAGACAACGTTACGGCGTCTCCGCGGCCTCGCCCGCCTCTGCCGCCTCGGCTGCGACGCGCGCATGGTAGGCGTCAGTGGCGGCCTGCTTGGCGGCCGCCTTTTCAGCGGCGGCGGCGGCTTTGGCTTCTTCCGCCGCGATGGCGTCGGCTTCGGCCTGGATTGCGCGCTGGCGAGCCCGTTCCTTTACCTCAGCCACGCCGGCGGCATCCAGCGATTCAAACACGGCGATGGATTCCACATGGCCCGTGTGCGGGAACATGTTGATCACGCCCGCGCTCTTCAGCACAAAGCCGCCTTCGTGCACCAGGATGGCGGCATCGCGCGCCAGCGTTGCCGGGTTACAGGACACGTAGACGATGCGGCGCGGCCGTTCTTCCACCGTCAGTTCAGACAGCGCTTGCGACACCGCATGCGCGCCTTCGCGCGGCGGGTCGATCAGCATGCGGTCGAAGTAACCCAGGCTGCGCAGCCAATGCGCGTCAACCTCGAACAGGTTCAGCGTGGCGAAGCTGGTGCGTTCGCCCAGACCATGGCGCGACGCCGCGTCGAAGGCGCGGTCGGTCAAGGCCTTGCTGCCCTCTACGCCCACCGCTTCGCGGCCTTGCGTGGCCAGCGGCAAGGTGAAATTGCCCAGGCCGCAGAACAGATCGGCCACGCGGTCGGTGGGCTGCACGTCAAGCAGCTTCAGCGCGCGCGACACCATCGAACGGTTGATGGCATGGTTGACCTGCGTGAAATCGGTGGGCCGATACGGCATGCGCAGCCCGAATTCCGGCATCGTGTAGGACAGGGCATCGGCGTGCTCGGGCTCTAGCGGATGCACGGTTTCCGGGCCCTTCGACTGCAACCACCACTGCACGTTGTGCTCGGCGGCGAAGGCGCGCAGGATGGCGATGTCGCCATCGGTCAAGGGCAGCAGATGGCGCAGCACCAGGGCGGTGACGCCGTCGCCCAGCGACACTTCAATCTGCGGCATGCGGTCGGGCGCCGACATGGCCCCGATCATGGCGCGCAGCGGCATCAGCAGGTCGCTGACGTGGCGCGGCAGCACGTGGCATTCACGCATGTCGGCCACATAGCTGCTCTTGCGCTCGTGAAAGCCCACCAGCACCCCGCCCTTCTTCGGCACCACACGCACCGACAGGCGGGCGCGGTAGCGGTAGCCCCAGGTCGGGCCCTGCAACGGCGGCAGCACCAGCGCCGGACGCAGCTTGCCGACGTGCCAGAAGGTGTCTTCCAGCGAACGTTGCTTGATAGCCACCTGCGTGCTGGGTTCCAGGTGCTGCATGGCACAGCCCCCACAGACGCCAAAGTGCGGGCAGCGCGGCACGACGCGCTGCGACGAGGGTCGCAGCACCTCATCCACGCGCGCAATCTCGTAAGACGGCTTGCGGCGCAGCGTGACGGTGGTGACCCGTTCGCCCGGCAAGGCGCCTTCCACGAATACCACTTTCCCGTCGCGGCGGGCGATTCCCCTGGCTTCCAGATCCAGGGACTCGATACTCAAAACGTCTGACATCTCACGCAGTCCAGAATTACACGCAACCCATGATTGTAGAAGGACTCCGCCCATTCCCGGAAATGGTCTTTGACGGGGCCGGACCGCCCCGCCTCCCCGCCCGCCGGCAAGCCCAGGTTATGCAGCCTGCCTGCGGCGCAAGCGCAACGATTGCAGGCACAGCGCCCCCATCGCGGCCAGCGCGGCGGCGGCGCCCACCAGCGGCAGCGCCGATAAACCCAGCCACGCGATCGTCAGGCTGCCCAAGCCGCCCCCCACTGCCGTGCCCAGGTTGAACGAGGCAATGTTCAGCCCCGCGGCCACCGCTGTGGCGGCCGGCACGTGGCGTTGCGCCAGTTTCAGCAAGCGCAGCGTCAACACCGTCACGATGCAGAAGAACACCAGTCCCAGCACGCCCGCCAGCGCCAGCACGGCCCAGCCCGAGGCGCGGCACTGGTAAAGGCCCAGCAGCGTCGCAAAGAGCCCCGTCAACGCCAACAATGCGGCGCGGTCGGGGTCCATCTTGTCGACCAGATAGCCGCCCAGCAGGTTGCCGCCGATGGAAAACAGCCCAAACAGCAGCATCGCCGTGCTCAGCCGCTGCACGCCCACGCCGGTCACCTGCAACAAATAGGGCGAAATAAAGGTCAAAAAGCAGAAGGTCGCCACGCTGACCAAGGCCCCCACGCCTGCCGTCATCAGCATTTGCGGGTGGGCGATGGCACGCAGCGCGGCCATGGCGCCGGGCCTGTCCTGCGCCGCCGTAGCGGCGCCCGCGTCGCGCGGCATGCACCACAGCAAGCCGGCCAAGCCCAGCACGGCCAACGCGCCAATCGCCAGGAACACCGCGCGCCATGACCAGACGCTGCCCAGAAACGTGCCCAGCGGTACGCCCAGCGCCAACGCCAGGGTCAGGCCGATCCACACCACCGCCACGGCGCGTCCGGCGCGCGCCTCGTCGACCAGCCGGGTGGCGGCGTCGGACGCCACCGCCATGAACACGCCATGCGCCAGCCCCACGGCAAACCGCAGACCCAGCAGCATCGGCAGCGTGCCCGACAGGCTCATCAGGACGCTACCCACCGCCAGCACCCCCATGGCCCACGCCAGGGTGCGCCGGTCGCGCCACTGCGCAACCAAGGCGGTCAGCAGGGGCGCGCCGATGGCCGCGCCGAAGGCATAGGCGGCGATTGCCGTGCCGACCGCCTCGATCTTGGCGTGCAGGCCATCGGCCATGGCCGAGACCAGGCCGGCCACCACGAATTCGGATAGGCCGAATGCAAAGGTGCAGACGGAGAAAAGATAGACAGCGATAGGCATGGCGTTCAAAGGTCAGCAAAGACAGCCGCCGAGCTTAGAAGCGCCACAGTGCGCCGTAAAATAGTTTATTTATCGCTAAATAAGACTTCTAGCGTCTTATTTGATCAGCCGAACGGCGTCGATCAAGCGATCCCGCACGGGCGAGGCCCGCTCTGCGTTCCACGCCATCAGCAATTCCACATGCCGCAGCGCCTCGGGCGCATCGACGGCAATGGGGCGGAACACGACGTCGTCGCCCCCGGCCCGGGCCAGCGACGCGGGCAGCAAGGCCACGCCGAAGCCCGCCGCCACCAAGGCCGCCACCGTCTGCAACTGGCGGGCCTCTTGCGCCACTTTGGGCACAAAGCCCGCCGTTTGGCAGAGCTGGGTGAGCTGATCGTGAAAGCCCTGCCCCAAGCGCCGGGGCGAGCCGACGAACGGCTCGTCTTTCAACGCGGCCAAGTCCACCACCGCTTCGCCTTCCAGGCGATGCCCGGCCGGCAAGGCAACCTGGATAGGCTCTTGCAACAGACGTTCGAATTGCAGGCTGGGCGTGGTGGCGCCGGGTGTACGCATGAAACCGATATCGGCGCGCCCCGCCTCCAGCGCCTGCACTTGCTCGTGCGTGGTCGCCTCTTGCAAGGTGAAAGCGACCGCCGGATTCGCATCGCGAAAACCACGCAACGCACGCAGCAGCGGCGCATAAGGCGCGATATTGATGAACGTCAGCGTCAGATGGCCGTCCATGCCTTGCGCCACGCGCCGCGTATGCGCCACGCTGTCTTCGAGTTCACCCAGGATGCGGCGCGCGGACTGCAGGAATGCCTCGCCCGCCGCCGTCAGGGCCACGCTGCGATTGGTGCGCTCGAACAACTGCGCGCCAATTTCGGCTTCAAGCCGCCGGATGGCCTGGCTGAGCGGCGGCTGCGCCATGTGCAGGCGCTGCGCCGCGCGATTGAAATGCAGGGTTTCCGCCACGGCGACAAACTGGCGCAACAACCGGGTTTCGATCATTGCAACGCGATCAGTCCAGTTCAGCCCGGGAAAACAGGTCTTGAATCAGCTTCCTGTCTTCGCAAGCGGCCTTGAACGCCAGCGCGAAGGTCTTGAGCGCTTCGCTATCGGACGAATAGGCGCAGAACGTATCGGCTTCCGGATCGAAATCGATCAACTCATCGAGTTCGGGCGTTTTCTCGTTCAGAAAAACCAGCGCCAAAGACGTCCAGTCATAGCCCGTGCCCAGAAACCCCTCTTCCCTTCTGCGGCGAAAAACCTCTTCCTTGTATTCCCCGACATTGAGGCTTACCGAGAAGTTGCCTTCGTACTCCATCCAGGAAAACGGCTTGATTGTTTCTTCGAAATCGATAGTCACTGCGCTCAAAGCTCCTTGAATCGCCGGCCGCCGACAGTAGCGGCCAGGCTGATGCGCGGAAAGTCCCCCGCCGCATCTTGTGCGCGCCCATTAGAGGCAATTATTGCGATGTGCGCAACGCGGTTCGTATTGAAGGCCGTGTCGCGCGGGGGCTTTGGTGCCCATGACAGGATAAAAAAAGGGGAATTGAAGGGGACTGTCCCATCAGGCAGTCTCCTTCAATTCCCCAAACGTCGGCGCCTTTTACAGCGCCGCCACGGATTTCAAATCAGAACGCGCGCGCCACGGAAAACACCGCACCTATCCGGCCGGACGGATGGCCGTATTTGGTGGGCAACCAGTTGTCCTTGGTGGCGCCCACCGCGGCCAGCCCCAGCACCCAGCCCTTCAGGTCCTTGGTGACGCCAACCTTGTAATCGACGTAGTGCCCGATGGAATCGCCATCCATGTTGGATTGGTTCTTCAGCTTTTGATAACCCAGGTGGCCCAACAAGCCCCATCCGTCGCCCAGGTCGAACGTGGCCGTGCCGTCCAGGTACCAGGTGCCTTTGCTGTCCGGGGTGCTGAAGAAGTCGCTGGGCGTGTAGGAGTACTTCAACGAGTAGTTGGCGTAGGAGGCGCCCAGGTACAGGTCGGTGTTGTTGTAGTTGCCGCCCTTGGGAGAGCTGGAGCCCGGGTAGTAGTAATGCAGCACACCGGCGTCCAGGGTGAATCCGCCGCCTACGTCGCCTTTCCAGCCGCCGTAGAAATCCATTTCGAGGTTGCCGTCGGTGAATACGAAGTCGGAAACGTTGGAGTTCCAGTTGCCCAGATAGAAGCCGGAGCTATGGGCCAAGTCAAAGCCCACCTGCACGGCGGGACGGAAATCGGTTTGTGAATAGCCGCGGAAGCGATAGTCACTGACGATGGCCGCGTTACCGCTTAACGAAAAACCGGCTCCCAGGTCGGTGGGTTCGGCCTGGGCCGTCGAGGCGAAACAAGCAGCAAGCGCAAAGGGCAAGGCTAGCAACGTCTTCTTCATGGTGCGGAGTCCTGATCGGATTTGACGAGAAGGAGGAGGACGGCCCATGCCGCCTCCCTCTGACCGGCTTTGCAGCGGTTGGTTACCGGTTCATTCTTTCTGAAGCAATGTCCGTGCCAGGTTTCAGCGGGGTGACAAGCGAGTGGCGCGCGGGGTGATGCCAGAGTGACAAGCAGTCATTCCGAAACACGACCCCGGGGGGCACGCACCAGAAACGGGCGCGCCCCGCCACACCAGCGTCACGTCGTGCATCAACTTGGGGAATCTGCGCCAAACTGGTTCAACGCGCGGGCTGATGCGGGCAGCTGCGCAAACAAAAACCCCGGCACGCGGGGAACGCGTCCGGGGTTATCGACAAGGCGTCCGCCCCTTGATGGCGGCGGACGGCGGCCGGCTTAGTTGGCCAAAGGCGGCGGCGGAGGAGCGTCGGCACCTTCAGGCGGCGGCATGCCGCCCTTGCCCTTGCCGTGGCGGGCTTCCATCTTGGCGTGGCGTTCCTGCATCTTGGCTTCGCGATCCTTGACGATCTTCGTCACTTGCGCGCGTTGCGTATCGTTCAGGCTATCCCACACCGCCAGCCACTGGTCACGGACCTGCTTGGCCTCGGTGCCGAACTGATCGCGCGATTGCTCCGACTGCGCCATCAGCGCGCGCGGGTCGAGCTTGCCGCTGTCGAGTTGGGTCTTCAACAGGTCATGGCGCTTGCCACCAGCTTCGCGCATGGCCTTGTGCAGCTCGCGCTGGCCTTCCTGCGCGGTCTTGAACAGCGCCTGCTGTTTCTCGTCCAGCTTCAGTTGATCAACCTGCGCCTTGGACACGGGACCCAGGCCGGGGATGAACAGGCCGTCGCGCATTCCCTTGTGGAACTCGCCACCGCGCGGGCCGTGGTGCTGCATGGAAGCCGGGCCGCCGTCGGCGGGAGCCGCAGGCGCGGCCATGGCGGAGCCAGCCATCAAGCCGCCCGTCGCGGCGACAAATGCAAGAGCGGCCAAATTGGAGCGAAGTGCGAATCGGGACATGAGTGTCTCCTGAAAGTGAAGAAAGCGAGGCCATTGTGCGGTTGGCCTGGTTTCAACCGGGTTTCGCGCCCGCGGTCCATGTTTCAGTCGATTGCGCCTGCGCCAGACGTGAAAACGGGGCCTTGCGGGGCCCCGTCGTATCCTGGCATGCGTCCACGCCCGCAAGAAGCAAGGCGTCAGTTGGCGTCCCAGGCCGCCATGTATTCCTTCCAGTGCGGCGCGTCGCTGGCCGACAGCGTGTCGCGCACCAGAGATACTTCGGCGTCGTAGCCGGTGCGGTCCAGCTCGCCACGCAGGAAGCGGAAGCGGCAGTACACCAGCCAGGTGTTGACGACGTCGGTTTCACAATAGGCGCGGACTTCGTCGGCGCGGCCTGTATTCCAGGCTTCCCATACCTTGCTGCCGTCCATCCCCAGCTTGCCGGGAAAGCCGCACAGCTTGGCCAGGTCGTCCAGCGGCGCGTTGGCACGGCCGTTGTACTTGGCCAGCACGTCCATCAGGTCCACATGGCGCGTGTGATAGCGCGCAATGTAGTTGTTGAACTTGAAGTCGCGGTCTTCTTCGCCCATGTCCCAATAGCGCGGCGCTGGCACGCCCAGGATCAGGCTGCGGTAATGCAGAACGGGCAAGTCGAAACCCGATCCGTTCCAGCTCACCAGCTTGGGCGTGTAGCGTTCAATGGTCTTGAAGAAGCCCGCCAGCAACGCGGCTTCGGGGTCGTCGGGTTGCCCCAGCGTCTTGACGCGAAAGCCTTGGTCGTCGCGGAACACGCAGCCCACCACCGCGACCTTGTGCAGGTGCAGGGGCAGGAAGTCATGGCCTACGGCTTCACGGCGCGCGGCCAGCGCACGCTCGACGACGTCCTGGTCCGAAACATCCGCCCCCCAGCCGTTGAGCTTGCGCAGCCCCTCGGCATCGGGGATGGTTTCCAGGTCGAATACCAGGGTGGGCGTCATTTTGCGGGCAGGTACTGCATGGGGTCGACCGGCGTACCCTGGCGGCGAATTTCAAAGTGCAGGCGCGGCGACGTCGTGTCGCTTTGGCCAAGCTCGGCGATCTTGGCGCCGCGCTTGACGTTCTGCCCCGTCTTCACAAGCAAGGAGCGGTTGTGCGCGTAGGCCGTGATGAAACCGTTCTGATGTTCAACGATGATCAGGTTGCCCAAGCCGCGCACGCCATTGCCGCTGTACTTGACCAGGCCATCCGCGGCGGCGGTGATCGGGTCACCCAGGGCGCCGGAAATGTCGATGCCCTTGCTGCTGGCGTTGAAGGTCTGCACGATGGCGCCGTTGGCCGGCCATGCCCAATTGATGACGCTGGCGTGCGCCGCGCGCGGCGTGGGCTTGACGTCCACCGGCGCCGGGGCGGGCGTGGCGTCCGGAGGCGGGTTGGTGGCGACGGGGGTTTCAGGCTGGTCCAGCGGGCGCGGTTGCGGCTTGGCGCTGGCGATGGGTGCGGGTTGCGCGCCCGTGCTGGCGCCGCCCGACATCTTAAGCACCTGGCCGACCGAGATCTGGTTGGGATCGCTGAGGTTGTTCCAGCGCTTGACGCTTTCGATATCCACGTTGTTGGCGCGGGCGATTTTGTAAAGCGTGTCGCCCGGCTTGACCACATAGCTGCCACCGGGCTGGCCCGTTGACGCTGGCTGTCCGTTGGTCATGTCGACCACCGGAGCGCGAGTTCCTTTTGATGCGCAGCCGGCCAAAATAGCCAGGCTGAGTGCCCCCGCGATAAAGAGCGGGCGGCGCAGGCGCGTCATGGACGCGCCCATAGTCATATCGGTCAGTTGCGACTGCCCGTTGAGCATACGTTTCTCCTGTTTGCTCAAGATTGTATTCCGGCGCGTAGCGGCACAAAGCGCACGGCCTCTAATTCAGTGCGTTTCCAGCTGGCCGCGCCGGTGCGTTCGATCAACACCAGGCGCTGGTTGGTGCCCCCTTCGGGAGCGATCAGGCGTCCGCCAGGCGCAAGCTGCGTGAGCAGCGCTTGCGGAATGGCCAGGCCAGCGGCAGCCACAACGATAGCATCGAACGGCGCCACGCCGGGCAGGCCCAAGGTGCCATCGCCATAGATCAGGCGGATGCGCGTAGTCAGCCGCAAGGCGCGCAGATGCTCGCGCGCCAGCTCGTAAAGACCACGGATACGTTCGATGGAATGCACTTCACGCACAAACTGCGCGAGCACCGCGGCCTGGTAGCCGCAGCCCGCTCCCACTTCCAGTACGCGCGTCGGCGTGCGGTCCTCGCATGCTGCCGCGATCATGCGCGCCACCACCCAAGGCTGCGAGATGGTTTGCGAATGCCCGATGGGCAGCGCCGCGTCTTCGTAGGCGCGGCTGGCCAGGGCTTCATCCACGAACATGTGGCGTGGCACGGCCGCCATGGCGTTCAGCACACGCTCGTCGCTGATGCCCTGCCCCCGCAGCCGCTGCACCATGGCCTGGCGCAAGCGGTCCGAGTTCAGTCCAAGATTGTTGCCCGAGGCCGGGGTGGGAGCCTGTGTCTGGCGAGGCAAGGTGGCCGCGGAAATGCGGGTGTTGCTGTTGGTGGCGGTAACGCCGGGGCTGAGCCGGCCTGAGTCGTAGCGGACCGGGCTGGGGCGCCCGGGCACCGCCTGCGACACATCGGGTTGACTTACGCGTTTGCGCATAACGGCTCTGCCCAAGTTCGGATTTCGTCGAGTTGACTGTGCTGGGTCAGGTCCAGCCGCAAGGGCGTCACCGACACCGAGCCCTGCTCCACCGCATGAAAATCCGTACCCGGCGTGGCATCGGCGGCCAAACCGACCGGGCCAATCCAATACACCGTATCGCCATAGGGGGTGGTGGTGCGCACGACGGGCTGCGACGGATGCCGCTTGCCCAGCCGCGTGACGGCAAAGCCGTGCAGGTCTTCAAAGCGTCGGTTGGGAATGTTGACGTTCAACAGCACCGGCGCGGCCAGGGGCTGCGCCAGATGGCGTTCCACCACCAGCCGGGCGGCGCGCGCGGCGGAATCGATGTGTTCCCAGCCCTTCTCGGCCAAGGAAAAGGCGATGGCCGGGATGCCGAACAGATAGCCTTCGCTGGCTGCCGCGACGGTGCCCGAATACAGCGTGTCGTCGCCCATGTTGGCGCCGTTGTTGATGCCGGACACGACGAGGTCTGGCCGGGCGTCCATCAAGCCCGTGAGCGCCACGTGCACGCAATCGGAGGGGGTGCCGTTGACGGCGATGAAGCCATTCGAGGCAGTGCGAACCGTCAAGGGGCGGTTCAGCGTCAGGGAATTGGAGGCGCCGCTGTGGTTGGTCTCGGGCGCGACGACGGTGAGATCGCCCAAGCCTTGCAGCGCCGCGACAAGCGCTTCCAGCCCGGGGGCCGAGTAACCATCATCGTTCGAAACCAGAATTCGCATTGTGCATCCGAAAGAAAATAAAACGCGCGTGGACGGGTCGGATTGTACCGTCCGCCGCCGCACCCGGTATGACCGCGTATGCCGCTGGGGCGGGAACGCCACGCTCGATAACCCGTACCCAGGGGCCTCGCGCGGCGCGGTAGAATCCGCAGCCATTACGACAACAACCGACAACAACGGACTCCCTACCCCATGGCGATTACCGAACCCTCCCTGGCGTTCACTGCTGCGCTCGTCCTGCTGGCCTACCTGATCGGCTCCGTGCCCTTCGCCGTGGTCGTCAGCAAGCTGATGGGGCTGCAGGACCCTCGCAGCTACGGGTCCAAGAACCCGGGCGCCACCAATGTGCTGCGCACCGGCAACAAGACTGCCGCCGCGCTGACCTTGCTGGGCGACGCCGCCAAGGGATGGTTCGCGATCTGGCTGGCCGAACGACTGGCCCCAGGCATCGCCCCCGCCGGCTTGGCGCTGGTGGCGCTGGCCGCTTTCGTCGGCCATCTGTACCCGGTTTTCCTGCGCTTCAAGGGCGGCAAGGGCGTGGCGACCGCGCTGGGCGTACTGGTGGCGATTCAGCCCTGGCTGGCTGTTGCCACCGCCGCCACCTGGCTGATCATCGCCGTGTTTTTCCGCTATTCGTCCCTGGCATCGCTGGTGGCGGCGTTCTTTGCGCCGGTCTACTACGTCTTTGGCTCGGGGCTGGCGTGGCACGCGAAGCCGGCGCTGGGCGTGGCCCTGGCAGTGATCGGCGTGCTGCTGTTCTACCGTCACCGCGCCAACATCGCGCGCCTGGTGCAAGGCACGGAAAGCAAGATCGGCGGCGGCAAGAAGAAATAATTCCGTCTTGCCGGCAGGTGGAAAGAGGCGCGGGAACGGATCAGGCAATATCCGCCAGGTCCCAACGCGGTTTCACCGTAAAGCTGTGCGCATCCGCGTCCAGCGTTACAAGCCCCGCCTTGACGCGCTCGGCCGCCGCGAAAGCGATCATTGCGCCGTTATCGGTACATAGCTCCAACGGCGGAAAATAAGCTTGCGCGCGCAAGGGCTTGAGCGCCGCGGCCAGCTTGGCGCGCAGCAACTGGTTCGCCCCCACCCCGCCAGCCACCACCAGGCGGCGCAGGCCCGTCTGCTTGAGCGCCTTGATGGCCTTGGCCGCCAACACATCGACAATTGCCCCTTGCGTGGCCGCCGCCAGGTCGGCGCGGGTCTGATCGTCCAGCCCGCCTTCCTTTTCAGCCGCCTTGACGCGCGTCAGCACGGCGGTCTTCAGGCCGCTGAAGCTGAAATCCAGGTCCCCGCTATGCAGCATGGGGCGCGGCAATTCAAAACGGGTCGCGTCGCCCTGCCCCGCCAGTTTGGCCAGCGCCGGGCCGCCGGGATAACCCAGCCCCATCAGCTTGGCCGACTTGTCGAAGGCTTCGCCCGCGGCGTCATCCAGCGTTTCGCCCAGCAGTTCATAGCGCCCCACGCCATCCACTCGCATCAGTTGCGTATGGCCACCTGACACCAGCAACGCCACGAAGGGAAAGTCGGGGCGCGGGTCAGCCAGCATCGGCGACAGCAGATGGCCTTCCAGGTGATGGATGCCGATGGCGGGCAGATGGCGCGACCACGCAAACGACTGCGCGACGCTGGCGCCCACCAGCAAGGCGCCCGCCAGACCCGGCCCCGCCGTGTAGGCAACGGCGCCAATGTCCGACATTTGCAGGCCCGCGTCTTGCAGCACCTGGCGGGTCAAGGGCACGACGCGGCGGATATGGTCGCGCGACGCGAGTTCCGGCACCACGCCACCATATTCCTGGTGCATGGCGATTTGGGTGTGCAGCGCGTGCGCCAGCAGACCACGTTCCGTACAGACGGCTGCGACACCGGTTTCGTCGCAGGAGCTTTCAAAGCCGAGGATAATCATGGCGGCAGAGTTTACAACTGATGCGAAAATACGCCTGTTTTGAAATCGCGCGGCGCCGATCGGCCACCGCCTACAACAACCTACAAGCCTGCAAACACACTGGGGACTGGAATGCTGGAGAAGTTATTCAAGCTGCGTGAACACGGCACCACGGCGCGCACCGAAATCGTGGCTGGCCTGACGACGTTCCTGACGATGTCATACATCATCTTCGTCAACCCGGACATCCTGTCGTCCACCGGCATGGACCGCGACGCCGTCTTCGTGGCCACCTGCCTGGCGGCCGCGCTGGGCTCGCTGGTGATGGCGCTGGTGGCCAACTGGCCGATCGGCATGGCGCCCGGCATGGGCCTGAATGCGTTCTTCGCCTTCACCGTCGTCAAGACCATGGGCTACACCTGGGAGCAGGCGCTGGGCGCCGTGTTCATCTCGGGCGTGATCTTCCTGATATTGACGATATCGGGCATCCGCGTGTGGCTCGTCAAAGGCATTCCGCATTCTCTGCGCAGCGCCATCGCGGCGGGCATCGGGCTGTTCCTGGCGATTATCGCGCTGTCCAGCGCGGGCATCGTGGTTGCCCATCCGGCCACCAAGGTTTCCCTGGGCAACCTGACGGCGCATGGCCCGCTGTTCGCCATCCTGGGTTTCTTCATCATCGCCTCGCTGGACGCCTTGCGCGTTCGTGGCGCCATTCTTATCGGCATCATCGTCGTCACCGTGTTGTCGATGGCGCTGGGCTACAACGAATTCAAGGGCATCTTCTCGGCCCCGCCCAGCCTGGCCCCCACCTTCCTGAAGTTGGACATCCTGGGCGCGCTGCACAGCGGTTTCGTGCATGTGATCCTGGTGTTCGTGCTGGTTGAAGTGTTCGACGCCACCGGCACGCTGGTCGGCGTGGCCAAGCGCGCCGGCCTGGTGCCTGAAGGCCGCCCCAACCGCCTGGGCCGGGCGCTGTTCGCCGACAGCACGGCCATCGTCGCAGGCTCCGCGCTGGGCACCAGCAGCACCACCGCGTTCGTGGAAAGCGCCTCGGGCGTGCAGGCAGGCGGCCGTACCGGCATGACGGCCCTGGTGGTGGCGCTGCTGTTCCTGGCCGCGCTGTTCATCTCGCCCTTGGCCGGCGCCGTGCCCGCCTACGCCACCGCCCCGGCCCTGCTCTACGTGGCCGGCCTGATGATGCGCGAACTGATCGACATCGACTGGAACGAAGTCACCGAGGCGACGCCGGCAGCGCTGACGGCGCTGGTCATGCCCTTCACGTATTCCATCGCCAACGGCATCGCCTTCGGTTTCATCAGCTACGTGGTGTTGAAAACCGCCACCGGCAAGGTCCGCGACGTGCATCCGGCCACCTGGCTGGTCGCTGTTCTGTTCGTGATCCGATACGCATTTTTCCCTGAATAGCCTGGGTAGAAGTCAGCATTCAGTCAGCCGCCCGGCGTTGCCGTGGCGGCTTTTTCAATTCCCGCCAGGCGCAGCGATCAGTTCCTTTCGCGTTCGGTCCACCACGGCGTAGAGCAATACAGCGGCTGCGAGCACTGCCGCAACCCCATTGCCGATCAGAAGTCCTTTGAATACGGGCTGAATCGCCGATGGATCAAACCAGCCTAACGATATAGGGACCCCCACAATAATCAGCGCAAGCCGGAGCAATGGCGGACCCGCCCTCCAATCCAGCAATCGAAGCAATGTAATGAACAACATCGCCAATCCGTCGAACGCCACAACCCAGATCGCAATAACGAAGATGCTTAGCAACTCTCGCGAAACCTGCCCCAGATAAAGCCAGGAAAGCAGAGGAGACGCGACATACAGGATTGCTCCGCTCAGGACGACATAAGAAAGTCCAAATATTGCGAGGCCCTTCAAATCAGTAAGGATCCGATGCGGTAGCGCAGAAGCGACGTTGGCGACGGCGCGAGTCATCCCGATATAGATGACAGAGGCAATATTCAAGAAATTTATCCCGATAGCGAGCAGCGCCACCAAGCCCTCGTTGCCCCGTGCACTGGCGTACGCAAACAAAAACGACATGCCGCCAGTAAAGATCAGCCCCACCAGCGCCTCGGATCGACCGTAGCTGAACAGGTCCTTCCATTCGATCCGGTCGAAAGCCGGGGCAATGGAAATTCGATAGGTCGCCACACAGCCGTAGAGCACGCACGCCAACAGCAGCAGCCTGACCACCGTTGTAGCAACGGCCACTGCCACGGCTGGGGAAAACAGGCCAACGTTGATCAAAAGCAGGTCAAGCACCGCGTTCGCAACGGCTGCTCCGACGGTCAACCTGAACACCCAGCCCGCCCCTCCCGACGCTTCGATCATCGCGCATAGTGCGATGTAGATCGTGGTGGGGGCGATACCCACCGCCAGCGCGTAATAACTATTGCGTGCGTTTTCCGACATCTCCACAAAAAAGGCCATGGCGATCGATATCAGGAAAAGCAAAACGCCCGCGAGCAGCGCATAGCCAACGATCGAACCCGTAATGGTTTTGGAGTGCGGCTTTCGCAAATTATAAGCAATGTTTACGCCCACCGTCAGGCCAAGCGCAAGCACGATGTAGATCTGCGAAAACTGAGCTGCCAGCGCAAAATCGGCCGTCTCGCTTAAAGAAAACCTGTTCAGGATCATCAGATCCAGCGACACCATGGACAGAGCGACCAATCGGGATCCCGAGATGGTCAGGGATTGGCGGATAACCTCCCAATAGTTCACTTCTGCTCCTTGCGCCACTGATAAGTACCTAGGGTCACACCAAGCTTTGAACTCACCTCAAAAAGCCCCTCTTGTGAATACTCTAGAAAATTAGCACGAAGATATAGAAAAAAATAAAAACCTCAAAAAATCGTATTGTTACGAAAGGGTTTACACGAATTGAGGACAAATACTTCGCAAGTTAATTTCTAATCGCCAGGACAGATTCATGATTCGAATTTTCCGCGGCAATCAACCTATTTTCAATAAGGAAATCTCATGAAAGCGAAAAAAATCGTGGTTAAAGTGAACGACAAGGACGCAACCTGCGGCAGCTATAACAAGTAATTAGTCCCTAACGACGGGCGGCCGACGCGTTTACATCGTGGGCCGCCTTATTATTGGACGGAGAAAAATGAGAGTCGCATGCAGCTATAACCCAAATTTCATTACCTCCAACGATTTTATCGAACATGACGTAGAGCTAATGGAGGTGGGCTTAACCGCATATCGCAGAGTGTTCTCTCGCGAACGAGAGTTTATATCTACCTATCGGAACGATTTGTCTGTTCACATATCTCGCTCGCCCATTACAGAAAAACGAAGCCTTCAAGAAGTCTTCATAAACGAAAAGCTGTCCACTCTTAAAAGCGACAATCGAGTTATTAGCATTGGTTTCCACCTTTGCGGAGAACGACACGACAATATTGGAAAGTTAGGGTTCTCTTCTCACTACACCGCAACGGCCGCCACAGAGCGACGCGCGATCGAATTCATAGACCTAGCTAGAAGAGAATCGGGGAAGAGAATTTGGATAGAAAATGCGAATTTCTACTCAAACGATGCAGACGACATTTTCAAAACATGGAAGAGCATAGCAAGAATAACTGAAGAGAGCGACGCCAATCTAATAATAGATATCAGTCACTTAATAATTGACTCCCACAATGCAAGACTTCCCGCCGAGGCTTCAATCGGGCTAATACCTTGGGATAAGGTCGTGGAAGTACATTTATCCGGCATTATTATCGGAAAAGATGGAAGCATGCATGACAGCCATGGAACGCCAGTGCACGCTCAAAGTTGGCACCTACTCAGCGGTCTGATACGTAGTGACCTCATACCCCGCACCGCCTATATAAATATTGAGCACAGCGACGAAGTGTGGAAGGACCACCCCTCAAAATACAAGAACGACTTCAATATTTTGAGAGCCATCCTGGCGGGAGGTAGCGGCCCCACTGCGAGAGACAGCGATGCAAGTCTTAAATACGCGGAAAATTACCTCAAGAAGATTCTTAAAGGCGCTGTTGAGAATTTTCCGGAAATTATAGAACTAGATGAAAGACCTGAGTCTCAATTGCTTCACGACTGGATTAATCACATAAGAAAAATGGATAAGCGCATATCTCTTTCTAAAGAAGAACTAGACAGTGAAATTGCGAAATCATCTGTGTATTTTTTGGACTCTTTTTCGGATTTTTTGAACAAAGAATGAAAATCGGAATAAACTGGACAAGCACCCGAGATTTGGCTAGCGTACGAGAACTAATTCATCATGGCGCGATTGATTTTGTCGAAATAATGATCGACAATTTTCTATCATGCAGTGCAGCTTCTATCATGTCAGTATTAGACGGAACAGCATGCGCATTTCACATTATGAACTCCAGATTCCTTCACCAAGATCCGGAAGTTCTCATGACAATTGCCTGCAAAATTAATGAACTCAGTTCTGTCCTCAATCCCATCTATATATCAGATCATCTAGGAAAGTTCCTTCACCGCGGTCACTATTTTCCTCAAATGCTAGAAGTCAATTACGCCACCGACCTAGCCTTTTGCTCAGAGAAACTCTCACACTGGCAGGCAATACTGGGATCGACTATTTTCATCGAAAATTACCCGTCCATCATTGCGCAGCCGTACAAACAGGCGGATTTTTTTGTACAGTTGAAAAGAAGCACATCATGCAACCTCCTATTTGACATTTCAAACGCAACGATCGCGGAAATTAACATCGGCGAGGATGCATTGGCATGGCGAACACTCAGCACTGACACAAAGCACTTCCATATTGCCGGGTTCGCCAAGACTTCGTTTCTTCCACATTTCTTTGTTGACACTCACGACTGCGACATCGACCCGCGCAGCATTCGGCTTGCGGAGAAGATTCTGAATAACCGAGAGGAAATTACCGTATGCGTCGAAAGAGATTCCAACTTTGAAGTCGAAAATTGGATGAACGAAATATCTCGTGTGCGAAACTTGATATCATGATTTCAAAAACCTACGACGCCATCGTCGACCCTTGCGGTCAATCTTCGAGTCTTTCCGGAACAGCATGCTCGTACGTATCATTGGTGAAAGATTCGATGCGTGATCACATACTGAGAGCAGCACCATTCACCTCACTTTTTTGCAATTTGAACGACGCCTCTACGCTCGACAATTTCATTTCCTGGAGCTTCCGCAGGAAGGCAGAGTTGGATTGGAGGACTGGAATTTCATTATTAAGATACATATCCGAAACCAAGAATCCATCTCAAGATCTAATAAATCAGCTTATGTCCTACGCTGTTTCGCAATGGACATTCACAGACCGCACCTTCCACCTATGCATCGCGGCCTGGACCCACCTATCCCCATGCAGAGTATTCGTAGCAACGAAGGCTGTAGTTGCGTTCGAAGAAAGAGATGTTTTTTACTGCGACCTCGAAGACCACTTAGATTTTTCGACCGAAACGTGGCATTCGACTTTCCCGCAAATTACAGCGCTGGAAGATTACTTTAATCACAAATCCTGCTAGCGGGCCTTGTCGCCTACCTCGACGGCCTCCATAACCATGGCTTTTCCTGCCGCTAATCCACGCTGCCTAAACAGGGCTGAACAAACGCTTTGTATGGGCTCGTCTGGCGCTGCCCCCGCTGAGTTACAACCCGCCCGCCCATAAGGTTGCTGCCTGCCCCGGTTGAATTCGCCGATACACTCCCCATGTATCCCGTATGGAGTTCACCTTGCGCCTTACTCGCCTTATCCCCGCGTTGCCGTCCTGTCTTGCCCTGAACGAGGGGATGTCCGCATGAGCGCCCTTGCCCGCATCCCGTTTTCGGTCCTGGACCTGGCCCCGATTGTTCAGGGCCGCGATGCCGCCGACGCTTTCCGCAATACCGTGGCAGTCGCCCAGCATGTTGAACGCCTTGGCTACAAGCGCTTCTGGTTGGCTGAGCACCACAACATCAATGGCGTGGCGTCCAGCGCCACCGCCGTGTTGATTGGTCACGTGGCTAGCCAGACACGCACGCTGCGCGTTGGATCGGGCGGCATCATGTTGCCGAACCATGCACCGCTGATCATCGCCGAGCAATTTGGCACGCTGGAAACCCTGTACCCCGGCCGTATCGACTTGGGCCTGGGCCGTGCGCCTGGCAGCGATGGCGCCACCCAGCACGCGCTGCGCCGGGGCCCTCGCAGTGGGCTGGAATTTCCGGCGCTGGTTGAAGAATTGCGTGGTTTCCTGGCGCCTTCCCGGCCGGGCCAGCCCGTGCGCGCCATCCCCGGCGAGGGGCTGGACATTCCGATCTGGCTGTTAGGGTCCAGCGATTTCAGCGCGCGTCTGGCTGCGGAACTGGGCCTGCCGTTTTCCTTCGCGGGGCATTTCTCGCCGGAAGGCATGGCCGCGATGCGGCTGTACAGGCACCTGTTCAAGCCGTCAGAGACGCTGTCGCGCCCTTACGCGATGATCGGCGTGCCCGTGGTGGCGGCCGAGTCGGACGAAGCCGCCCAGCGTCAGGCGACTACCCAGCAACTGAAATTCCTGTCGTTGGTGCGTGGTCATCGCCTGCAATTGCAGCCGCCGGTCGACAACATGGACGGCTTATGGAACGAATGGGAGCGTGAGGCGGTCAATCAAAGACTGAGCGCTTCGATCGTCGGCGGGCCCGACACCGTGAAGCGGCGGCTGGAAGCCCTGGTGGCCGAAACCGAGGCCGATGAAGTCATGATCGTGTCCGACTTTTTCGACATCGCCGATCGCCTGCGCTCTTTTGAGATTGTTGCGTCCTTGAAGAACGACGCGGGTGTCTCTACAAAAACCGCGGTCTAAGCACCGCTGACTGCGCTCTCCACAGCGCCAACCATTGCGACGTGGCCATTGCCCGCTCTACTATTGCCCCAGAGCGCGTGGCACATGAAGCGTCGCCTAATCAGGCCGGGGCTGGCACACCCCGGGTCCCCGATACCGCCTTTTTGCGCCGCGCTCCGCGGCAAGGATCCAAAATGAGTATTGTTGAACTCACCAAAGAAAGCTTCCAGGAAGCCATTACGCCTGACGGTACCCTGATCGTTGACTTCTGGGCTCCGTGGTGCGGCCCGTGCCGTGGCTTTGCTCCCGTTTTTGAGCAAGCCGCGACCGAGCACACCGACGTCACGTTTGCCAAGGTGAACACCGACGTCGAGCAGGAATTGGCCGGCGCGCTGGGAATTCGTTCGATTCCCACGCTGATGGTCTTCCGTGAGAAGGTCCTGCTGTTCTCGCAACCCGGCGCGCTGTCGGGCGGGCAGTTGAATGAGCTGCTTGCCAAGATCAAGGAAGTGGACATGGAAAAGGTCCACCAGGAAATCGCAGCGGCGCAAGACAGCCAGAACGCGTAAGCAAACAAAAGGGCCCGGTTCAGTTCAAACCGGGCCCTTTTCCAATGCGGGTCGCCTACACGGCGGACGTCTTAAGACACCAGTTCCCAGGCCGAGCGTCCGCGTGTGATGTTGGCGACGGTGACTTCCAGGTCACTCACCACGGTGCGCGGGGCCACGAAGCATAGCGCCACGCCCTCTTCGTTGAAGTCTTCCTGCTGGACCACCGCGCCCGCCTGCGCCAGCCGCGACTTCAGCAACGCCAGGTCCGCAAAACCGCAGGTGCAGCGGACGGTGGCCAAGTCCACGATTTCGCTGCGCTCGCCCAGCCGCAGGCAATTCGCCGCGCAGCCACCATACGCCCGCACCAAGCCGCCCGCGCCCAATTTGATGCCGCCATACCAGCGCACCACCAGCACGGCCACGCGGTCCATGTCCTGGCCTTCGATCGCTTGCAGGATCGGACGCCCCGCCGTGCCGCCGGGCTCGCCATCGTCGTTGAATCGGTATTCCTGCCCGATGCGGTACGCCCAGCAGTTGTGGGTGGCTTCGGGGTCACCTCGCTCGGCGAAGAATCGCATCGCCTCTTCCACGGTGGCAACCGGGGCGGCATGCGCGACAAAGCGGCTTTTCTTGATGTCTTCCTGATACGAGCAAGGAGCGGTCAACGTGTGCGTCATGCCCGGCATTGTAAGTGCTGGGCTGCACCCGCCCTTAGCCGTGGCAGTCGGGCACTTCCTGGTCCAGGTAGACGTCGAAGGCCACGTCGCGCGCCCATTTCGTGCTCATTGCCTTCCAGGCGCCAGACTGCTTCCATGCCTTCATTTCGCTTGCCAGCCACGCGCGGCCGGCGGTGTCAGCGGCCGGCAACAGCCATACGCGCTCGCGCGGCGCGCCGTCCGGTTCAAGCGTTGCGGAGAACTTCTTCCATTCGGGAAAGCGCACCAGCGGCTCCCAGACGGCGTCGTCTACCAAGCCGACATCGCAAGCGCCTTCGCGCACCGCGACCAGCGCATCGGACGGCACGCGGTAGGTGCGCACCACGGCGCCCCAGCTTTCGGCCAGCGCGCGGGTGTCGCTTGCGGCCTCTGCCATGCAGACGCTGCGCCCGCGCACATCGGCCGGCTTGCGCAGGGGGGTGTCACTGCGGATCACGGCTTTGGGGCGCGTACGGTAGCCGGTGGGCTCCACCGCCACCGTGGCCGGCTGAGCGCTGGCGCGATCGGCCAGCACCACATCGACGTCACCCGCTGCCAAGCGTGCCCCGGCCTCGTCCGCCGGCACCTGCTGCAAATGCACCGGCAAGCCCAGGCTCAGACCGAGTTTTTCGGCCATGTTGGCGTCCAGCCCGTGGGGGGTACGAATCTTTGCCCCCGCAACAGGCAGCGGCGCCAGATACGGCACGCCCACCACCAATTCGCCGCGCGCCTTCGCGGCGGCAAAGCCCGCGGGTTGCTGCGCGTGCGCGGTGCCCGCGCCGGCAAGCAGCAGGCATGCCGTCGCGACGAAGAGATGAGTGATGCGGGACAACCGCCGGGTCGTGGCCATGGGATTACACGTACTGGTAGCGCAACAAGCGATGCTTCAGGTTTTCAAGCACGAACTGGTCGATCAAGGCGGCCAGCACGGCGATGACGAGGATGTTGGTCATCACGCCCGTCATGTCCGCGATCTCGCCCGAATACGCCAGCGACCGGCCCAGCCCTTTGCCGAAGCCGATCAGCATCTCGGCGGAGATCAGCGCGCGCCAGGCGTTGCCGAAGGCAAGCTGTGCGCCCGTGATCAGTTCGGGCATGACAGCGGGCAGGTACACGCGCTTGACCAGGCCCCATCGCGTGGCGCCCATGACGCGCGCCGCCGACACATGCACGCGCTGCACGGATTCGGTGGCGTTCATGACGCTGAGCGCGGCCGGGAAGAACGCCGACAGCGCCACCACGACGATGATGGGCGTATTGCCAAAGCCCATCACGATCAGGAACAGCGGTACCCAGGCAATGGACGGAATCGATTGCAGGATGACGATGGCGCTGCGCAGCACTTCGCGAAAGAAGAACAGCACCGCCGCCACCAGCCCGAAGCTGATGCCCGCCACCAACGCCAGGCCATAGCCCGCGCCCAAGCGGCCCAAGGTACCCATCAGGCTTTGATGGAACGACTGCTTGCCCAGGTCTTCGAACAGGCGTTCGACCACCGCCGGCACGCCCGGCATCAGGAAATCAGGCAGAACGAACGCCGCCGATTGCCACAACAGAAGAATGAAAAGGACACCCAAAACGCCCGCAAGATGCTTGCGGGCGCCGGTCACACGGGTAGACGAGCTCAAAGTTTGCGCGCCTCTTGCCAGGACAGATCAACGATGCTGGACACGTCGTACGGCTTGCCGTCGCGGGTCTTCAGCGAACCTTGGGCTTGCAGGATGTCAGCAATTTCCTGCATGCGCGCCGTGTCCTTTTCCGTCAGCTTGGGCGTGAATACCTGCGTGCTGATGGCTTCGGCAATCACCGTTTCACGCGGCAGCTCGCCACGCTTGAGCGTCTTCAAGGTGGGCTCGGCGATGAAGTAGGAGGCGATCAATTTGGATGCCTGCGCGGGTTCTTTCTGCAGCAGCGTGATGGCCTGGTTTTGCGCGTCCAGCGCCTTCCAGACATCGTCCTTGCGCTTGGCCAGGGTTTCACCCGAGGTGATCACGACCATGCACGGGAACGGCCAGGCCTGGCCCACTTCGTAGATCTGCTTGACCGGCGCCACCAACTGCGCGATGCGGTCATAGGGCTCGAACAGGAAGGCCGCGTCCACGCGCTTGCCCACCAGTGACTGCACGGCAACGGCCGGGCTCACGCCCATGACGTTGACGTCGTCAGGAGTCAGCTTGCCCTGCTTGAGCACCACGCCCTTCAACACCACGTCCGCGGTGCTGCCTTCGGCTTGCGAGGCCAGCGTCTTGCCCTTCAGGCCGGCGATGTCCTGGATGCCGGAATCGTCACGCACGACCAGCGAGTGATAGCCCTGTTGAGCGCCGCCCACCACTTTCAGGTCCGCGCCCTTGGACGCCCACGCCACAGCGTTGGTGAAGCCCAGCACGCCGATGTCCAACTGACCGCCGACAATCGCCTTGATCAGGTCGGTGCCGGACTTGAATTCGATAAGTTCAGAATCCAGGCCGGCCTTTTGGTAATAGCCGCCTTCTTGCGCCACGATCGCTTGCGCGTCGTCCATCACCCGCAGATAGCCCACGCGGAACTTTTCGGCGGCCATTGCCGGCGCCGCGGCCAGCAGCGCGGCCGCCAGCGGCAGGGAAAGCCATTGCTTGAATTTCATCAGAGGAACTCCAGGGGATACAAGGTTGGCAAGGCGCGGACGCCGCCACAAATTGCGAATAAGAGAAATCGGGTCAGGCGGCCAGGGCCATGTCGGCGTGGGCTTGCGAGCCGTCTACCGCGATGCCCAACAGGCGCAGGATCTCGCGCTTTTCAGCGGCCAGATCCGAGAGATCGTGTGTCTTCGCGCGATGCGCCAGGTTGAATTCACGCAGCACGCGTGCCGGACGCGGGCTGAAGACGACGATGCGGTCGGCCAGGAACAGGGCCTCGTCCACATCGTGCGTCACGAGCAGCACCGTGGGCTTTTCCTGGGCGATCAGTTGGCGCAGCACGTCTTGCAGGCTCAGGCGGGTCAGCGCGTCGAGCGCGCCGAAGGGCTCGTCCATCAGCATCGTCTGGGGCTGCGCGATGAACGCGCGCGCCAGCGCGGCGCGTTGCCGCATGCCGCCCGACACCTGATGCGGATAGTAGTGTTCAAAGCCGGCCAGGCTGACACGCGCCAGCCATTCGCGCGCCGACTCGCGCGCGCGCTTCTTGGCGACATTCTGGAATTCCAGCGCCAGCGCCACGTTGTCTTCCAGCGTCAGCCAGGGGTACAGCGCATGTTCCTGAAACACCAGCGTGCGGCTGGGGTGCGGGCCCGCCACCGGCTTGCCGTCGGCCAGGACGCTGCCTTGGGTGGGCATTTCCAGCCCGGCCGCCAAATGCAGCAGCGTGGACTTGCCGCAGCCCGACGGGCCGACCAAGGCGACGAGCTCGCCAGCCTTGATTTCGCTGGTGAAACCATCGACGACGGGCAGGTCGCCGAAGTGCTTGTGGACGTGATCGAAGTTCAGGTTCATAGGACGAATCTTGGGCGCGCGTGAAGACGAGGCTCAAATCTAACAATTCGTTATATGAATTCAAACGATCGATATTGAATGTCTTTACAGCCAGCAGTTATATAAGACCCGGTGGAAGACCCAAGCCCCGTCCCCTGCCCCGTCAGCTGTAGGCCAAGCCGAAAGCAACACGGCGCGCCCCGAAGGACGCGCCGTGCTTGACCATTAGCTACCGATGGAGCGTCAGGCTTCGATGCCGCGCGATTCCAGATAGTCTTCGTAGCCGCCGCGGTAGTCGATGATCTCGCCAGACGGCAGGATTTCGATCACGCGGGTGGCCAGGCCGGACACGAATTCGCGGTCGTGCGATACGAACACCAGCGTGCCTTCGTACTTTTCCAAGGCGAACTGAAGCGACTCGATCGATTCCATATCCAGGTGGTTGGTGGGCTCGTCAAGCAGCATGACGTTGTGCCGGCCCAGCATCAGGCGGCCGAAGGTCATGCGGTTCTTTTCACCGCCCGACAGCACCTTGGGCGCCTTGGGCAGGTCGTCCGCCGAGAACAGCAGGCGGCCCAGCACCGAACGGATCGATTGGTCGTCATCGCCCGGCTGGCGGTGGTCGCCCATCCAGTCCAGCAGGTTGATGTCGGTTTGCAGGAATTGGTCGGACACGTCCTGGGCCATGTAGCCCAGGTCGGCGTTGTCGGACCATTTCACCGAGCCCGAATCCGGCTGCAATTCGGTGGCCAGCAGGCGCAGCAAGGTGGTCTTGCCCACGCCGTTGGCGCCGATGATGGCGATCTTTTCGCCGGCATCGACCATGGCCGAGAACTTGGTGATGACGGGCGCGTCGTAAGCCTTGGTCAGGTTTTCAACCGTGACCGCCAGGCGGTGCATGACCTTGTTCTGTTCAAAGCGGATGTACGGGTTCTGGCGCGACGACGGCTTGACCACGACCTGGTCGGCCTTGATGCGGTCGATCTGCTTCAGGCGCGACGTGGCTTGGCGCGACTTCGACTTGTTGGCGGCAAAGCGGCGCACGAAGTCTTGCAGTTCGGCAACGCGTTCCTTGGCCTTGGCGTTGTTGGACACCAGGCGTTCGCGGGCCTGGGTGGAGGCCAGCATGTAGTCGTCGTAGTTGCCCGCGTAGACGCGGATTTCACCGTAGTCCACGTCGGCCATGTGCGTGCACACCTGGTTCAGGAAGTGGCGATCGTGGCTGATGATGATCATCGTGCTCTGGTAGCTGTTGAGCACGTTTTCCAACCAGCGGATGGTGTTGATATCCAGGTTGTTGGTGGGCTCGTCCAGCAGCAGGACGTCGGGGTTCGAGAACAGCGCCTGCGCCAGCAGCACGCGCAGCTTCCAGCCCGGGGCCACTTCGCGCATGGGCAGGTTGTGCTGGTCCACGGCGATTTCCAGACCCAGCAGCAGTTCGCCGGCGCGCGCTTCGGCGGTGTAGCCGTCGTACTCGGCGAACTTGGCTTCCAGGTCAGCCGCGCGCATGTAGTCGTCTTCGGTGGCTTCCGGGTTGGCGTAGATGGCGTCGCGTTCGGACATGGCGGCCCACATTTCGGTGTGGCCCATCATGACGACGTCCAGCACGCGCAGGTCTTCAAACGCGAACTGGTCCTGGCGCAGCTTGCCCAGGCGCACGCCCGGTTCCAGGGAAACGTTGCCACCGGAGGCTTCGAGGTCGCCGCCGATGATCTTCATGAACGTAGACTTACCGGACCCATTGGCCCCGATCAGCCCGTACCGGTTGCCTTCCCCGAACTTGACGCTGACGTTCTCGAAAAGGGGCTTGGGACCGAACTGGATGGTGAGATTGGCTGTGGATATCACGGTATTTTTGAGTCTGAAGGCGCCCGAAGACGCATGCGAGGAAACCCAGTAGTGTAGCAAATGGGTTTTTCCCGCCTGCGCTCCACGCGCCTCAGGCTTAGGCGCCGTGCGTACCCGATCAGTGGTGGTGCTCGTCCAGCACCAGGTGGGCCAGCCCCTTCTCGGTAGCGATGCCCACTTTTTGCCCGATGGGCAGCGTGGCTTTCGTTGCCACATGGCCATAGGGCAAGCCGGTGATGACCGGCACCTTGACCGTCTTGCGCAACCACGCCACGACTTCGTGCAGGTCGTAACCCTTGTCGTGCGGGGCCAGCTTGTAGTCGGTGAAACGGCCCAGGACAATGGCCTTCTGCTTGGCCAGGATGCCGGCCTGCCACAGTTGGATCAGCATGCGTTCAACGCGGTACGGATGTTCGGCCACGTCTTCCAGGAACAGGATGCCGCCGCGCACCTTGGGCATGTAGGGCGTGCCGATCAGGGACGCCACCATGGCCAGGTTGCCGCCCCACAGGATGCCGCGGGCGTCGACCGGGTCGGCGTCTTGCGTCTCGAAACTCAGGATTTCAAGTTCGCCGCGCATGACTTCGCCGAACAGCGCTTCGGTCAGGTCGTCGACCTTTTTGCCGCCGAAGTCCGCCACGGCGGTCGCGCCGGTGTAGCTGACCGCGCCCGTCTTCGCCAGTAGCGCCAGATTGAACGCGGTGAAGTCGCTCATGCCCACGAAGCGCTTGCCGCTGTCGGCCATGGCCTTCCAATCGATCTGGTCCAGCAGCCGGCCCATGCCATAGCCGCCGCGCGTCACCATGACGATGGGCAGCTTTTGCTTGATGGCGCGCGCCAGGCTGGCGGCGCGCTGGGTGTCGGTGCCGGCAAAGCGTTGGTGCTCGGCAAAAGCGGTGCGGTCCAGGGCGGTCTTGAAGCCCTGCTGCTGCAAACGTTCGAGGGCCAGTTCAACGGTGGCGGGGTCGCGCACGGCCGACGACGGCGAGATCAGATAAATGCCGCGGGCGTCCGGCATGACCTGCCCTTCGGCGTGATGGTGGCTGTGGTCGTGGCCGCAGTCTTCGCCGCAGGCGAGCCCGTGATCATGGTCGTGGGCGGCGCTTGCCGTAGCGGCCGCCGTAGTGGCCGCCTTTTTATTAGCCGCCTTTTTAGCCGCTTTATTAGCCGCTTTATTAGCCGCCGGTGGGGCCGCCTTGCTGGCTGGCCGAGCCGCCTTGTTGGAGGCGGATTTGGCGGGTTTGCGGGTGCTCATGCGATGGATTCCTTGGTGCGGCGTTCACGGAAGAACCGGCGCAGCAGATCGCCGCAAGGTTCCGCCAGCACGCCGCCGGTGACTGAAGTGTGATGATTGAGTTTGGGCACGGAACCCACGTCCAGCACGCTGCCACAGGCACCGGTCTTGGGGTCGTAGGCGCCGAACACCACGCGGGCCAGCCGCGCGTGCAGCATGGCGCCGATGCACATCACGCAGGGTTCCAGCGTGACGTACACGGTAATGCCGGGCAGGCGATAGTTTTCAAGGTGCCGCGCCGCGCTGCGCAAGGCGACGATTTCGGCATGGGCGGTGGGGTCGTGGTCGATGATGGTGCGGTTGTAGCCGCGCCCCAGGATCTCGCCCTGCGCGGAAACGACCAGCGCGCCCACCGGCACCTCGCCAATGGCGTAGGCGGCCTGGGCTTCTTCAAGCGCCAACCCGATGTAACGTTCGTCTTCGGCGGTCCAGGGCGCAACGGCAGCCACGGGACTGGCCTCAACCACGGTACACCCGCGATTTCAGCGCGATACGGCCGGCCAGGCTGGTCACGGCCTCTTCCAGCCATTGGTACAGTTCGGCCTGTTCGTCGTAGCGGGCCTGGTTCAGGTTCGACACCCGCCCTTCTTCGATGAAGCCCCAGGCGCGGCTGCGTTTGTCGCGGTGCTTGGGGTCCCAGACGCCAAAGGCGAAACCGCCTGCGCGGCGGATCAAGGAAAAACACGGGATGTCGGTGTAGCCGTCGCCCACGAACACCATCTGGTCGAACGGCACGCGCAAGCGGTCTTCGGGCACCTTGCGGTTGACCTCGAAGGGCTTGTTGCGGAAGTCGCGCCCGATGATGCCTTTCTGGATGTGGAACAGATAGCGGGTTTTGTCGGTAAAGCTGACGATGCGGCGCGGAAACGCAATGCCGCCGTCGTCGCCATACACAAATTCCGAGGCCCAGATTTCGGTGAATTCATGCGCAATGGGGGTGGACCGCACCACGTCGCCGATGCCGCTGGATATCAGGTAGAACTCAAGCTGGACTTGCGGCTGTTCGGCCCGCACGGCGGCGCGCAACCGCTGGAACAGGGTCGGCACGCCGTCATGCAGCTCCAGGCGCGCGCCCCAGTCTTTCAGGCGCTGCTGGGTGATCAGCCCGTTCGTGCCCGCCTGCGACAGTTGGATCATCTTGTACAGATACGCGGGAACGGGGTCCCAGTCTTGCTGGGACAGCAGCGGGTCGACTTCGTCTTTCCAGAACGAGGCCGTATCCACGCCGATGCTTTCCAGGAAACCGGACGTGCTGTCCGAGGCCAGCGTGTCGTCGAAATCGAAAATCAGGGCGATGACGTCGGACATGGGGATGCGTGCATGGGTGGTGTGACAAGCGCGCAAACGCGCAACAGCCGCCATTTTGCCTGAATGTGACGGCCGCTGCGCCGTCACCCGTCGCAAAAACGGCGCCGCAACCCTCGCGGGCGGCGGCGCCGTTGTCCTGGCCCTTCTATGCCAGGCCGGTTATTGGCGCATCGGGGCGCCAGTCGTGGCAGGCGGGGGAGCCATGCCCGGGGCCGGCGTGGCCGGCGGCATGGTGGTGCTGGGCGGCACCGTGCCCGCTGGCACCTGGATCACCGTTTCACGCAACACCCCACCGCCCTGCACGCTGCCGCGCACGTTCGTGGGCGAGGTCATCTGCGTCAGGCAATCCTGGCGCGACGTGGCCGGCAGGCGGTTGCAGCGGTCGACCATATTCTGCTGGTGCTGGTCGGGGGAGCCTTCCTTCAAATTCTGACGGTTGGCTTCCTGGCGTGCAGCGCCGGCTTCCTGCATGCAAGTGGCGCGGTCCTGGTTGGACTTGCCGCTCTTGCAATTCGCCACGTCCTGTTCGTACTGGGACTGGATGGCGGCGCGGCCAATCGCATCAGCCGCGTGGACCGCTCCCGCCGCCAGCATCAAGCCCGCGGCGCAGAGGGATGCCGCAAGGCGTTTGGTATGCATGGGTCGTACGTTCATGGCCAGCTCCTTTTAAGAATTGAACCGTAGGCGGCGCGGACCTGACAGCGGTTCCGCCGCCTGCTTGTAACCACTATCCCACGATGAGACGCCAGGCACATGACGAGCAACGTGAATTCGTAAGGTTACGTATCAAGCGCCAAACGTACGAGGAACACCGCGCAGGCGGAAAAACAGGGGCGGTTGCCCCTGTCTGTGTGAAATGCCGCGCTGCGCCACGGCTGCTTACGTTCACATGCCGTGTCGCTTGTTACGAGCCTTAGCGTGCGTCCAGGTCCGCGTCTGCCTTGGTCAGGCGGTTGCGATACGTGGCCGCCCGCATCAGCAGCATGGCGGTGACGGGCGACGAAATAACCAACAGCAAGGTGATGATCACTTCATGAAACACCGGCCGCGCCGACCACGCCGAAAACACCAGGATGGACGACAGCAACACGCAGGCGCAGCCCAGTGTGTTGCCTAGCGTAGGCGCGTGGATGCGGGAATAAAAGCTGCGAAAGCGCAGCAGGCCGGCGGACCCGGTCAATGCCAGCAAGCCGCCCAGCACCAGCAGGATGCAGGCGGGAATACCAGCCCAAAGCGGAATGGTGGCGTCCATCATGGCTCGATCACCTCGCCGCGCAGAAGGAAGCGCGCCATGGCCGTGGACCCCACAAAGCCGAACAGCGCGATCAGCAAGGCAATGTCGAAGTACAGCGACGAGCCCGACCGGATGCCGAAGACCAGCATCATCAACATGCCGTTGATATACAGCGTGTCCAGCGCCAGCACGCGGTCTTGCGCGGTGGGGCCGCGCAGCAGGCGGACGGCGGCAAACACCATGCCCAGGGCAAAACACACCATGGCAAAGGACGCCGCCCAATACAGTGCGGTGTTCATCGTCATTCAAATATCTCCATCAAGGGGCGCTCGTAGCGCTGCTGCACCAGATCGACCCAGTGTTGCTCATTCTGGAGGTCGAGCACGTGCAGCTTCAAACTGTGTTCCGGCGTCAGGTCCACCCAGACGGTGCCAGGCGTGTACGTGACGATGCAGGCCAGCATCGCCAGGCCGTGCGGGTCACGCATGGTCAACGGTATGTGGATGAAACCGGGCGAAAAATCATTGCGGCGCGGGTTGAGGATCAGCTTGGCCACCGCGATGTTGGACCTGAAGATGTCCAACGCGACATGCAGGAACAGCGGCACAGCTTTCCACAGATGCCGCGGCCGCGCGTGCAGCGGACGCAAGCGCGATGCGGCCCAGGTGAACCACAGCGCCAGGACCGCGCCCAGCGCAATCTGGCCGGCCGACAGGCTTTCATTCAGCACCAGCCACAAGACAAACAGGAACACCGGCAGGAACAGGAAGTAAACGCGGCGCATCAGCTTCCTCCCTTCGCGCCGCGCACGGTCTGCGCGGACATCACGGCTTCAATATAGGACTTGGGCTGGTCCAGTGAGCGCGCCGCGTCGTCCAGGTAGGCCGACACCGGCCCTGCCCCGGCCGCCAGCCCCACGCACAGCAGCAGCAGCACCGCAACCGGCCCCGCTTCGATTACACGCAGGCGCGGCGTGCTGCGGTCGTCGCTGGCCCAGAACACGCGGATACCCGTGCGGCCCAGCCCGATCAGGCCAGCCAGGCCGGACACCAACACGGCGGCCACCAGAATCCACGCATCCATGGGCGGCGCGGACTCGGTGGCGGCCGACACGGCGGCCGACAGCAGCGAGAACTTGGCCACGAAACCCGACAGCGGCGGCAAACCCGTGACCAGCAACGCGCAGCAGATAAAGGCCAGGCCCAGAAAGGCCATGGCAGCGGGAATGGCGACGCCGACCACGTCGTCGGATCGATTCACCGACGCCGGATCATCCAGGTCAAACGCGTCCAGCGTCACGGCCAACACGTTGGCGCCGAAGCTGCGGGTGCGTTCGATCAATTCAGCCAGCAGGAAGAACGCGCCGGTCGTCAGCACCGAGCTGATCAGATAGAACAGCGCGGGGCCGGTCAGCGTAACGCCGGGCATGCCCAGCGCCGTCAACAAGGTGCCGGCCGACACGATCACGCAGTAGCCGACTATCTTCTCCAACTGCTGCGTGGCCAACAGGCCGAACGCGCCGAACAGCAGCGTGGCAAGCCCGGCCGCGAACATCCAATCCAGGCTGAAGGCTGCGGGCGCACCCGTGGGCAGCAGCAGCGAGCCAATGCGCAACAAGGCATAGATGCCCACTTTGGTCATGATGGAGAACATGGCGGCGATGGGCGCGCCGGCCGAGCCATAACCCTTGACCAGCCAGAAATTCAGGGGCCAGGCGCCGGCCTTCACCAAAAACGCCACGCCCAGAATGGCCGCGCCCGCTTCGAACAGCATGCGTTCGGCGCCGGTCAGGTGACCCGCGCGCAGGGCCAGGTCGGCCATGTTCAGGGTGCCGGTCACGCCGTAGATCAGCGCAATACTGATCAGCAGCAGGAACGAGGCGACCAGGTTGACGGCAATGTATTGCAGGCCGGCGCTGACGCGCGCCACGCCCGAGCCATGCAGCAGCAGGCCATAGGACGCCGCCAGCAACACTTCAAAAAACACGAACAGATTGAAAAGGTCGCCAGTCAGGAAGGCGCCGTTCAGGCCCATCAGCAGGAACTGGAAGAGTGAATGGAAGTGCACGCCAGCGCGGTCCCAGCGGGCCAGCGCATAGGTCAGCGTGGCCAGGCCCAGCACGGCGGTCAAGGTCAGCATGACGGCGGCCAATCGGTCCACGACCAGCACAATGCCGAAGGGCGCGGGCCAGTCGCCTACCAGATACACGCCCACGCCCTGGGGCCAGACGCCGGGCACGCCGCCGCCCGCCACCACCAGCAAGGCGACCGCGGCAGCCAGTTGGCCCAGCGTGGCGATGACGGAAATGGTGCCGCGCGCATAACGGCTGGTATCGGCCAACAGCAGCATCGCCGCGCCCGCAAGCAGCGGCACGATGATGGGCAATACAGGAAGGTGTTGCAGCCAAAAATTCAAGATTGGGACTCCCGTCCATCAACGTGGTCGGTACCCGTCAGCCCGCGCGAAGCCAGCAGCACCACCAGGAACAGCGCCGTGGTGGCGAAGCCGATCACAATGGCGGTCAGCACCAGCGCCTGCGGCAGCGGGTCGGCATACCAGGACGGGTCGTGCGCCATGTCCGGGGCTATCACGGGCGGACGGCCCGACGTCAGCCGGCCCATGCCGAAGATGAAGAGGTTGACCGCATAGGACACCAGCGACAGGCCCATGATGAACTGGAAGGTGCGAGGCCGCAGCAGCAGCCAGACGCCGGAGCCCGCCAGCACGCCAATCGCGACGGCATAAATCAATTCCATCAGGCTTCCCCTGTTTGTACGGCGGCCGCTTGCATGTCGGCGGCTGCCTTGCGTTGCGCGCGCAGCGATTGGTGAGCCAGCGCCACCAGCACCAGCACGGTGGACCCCACGACCAGCATGTACACACCCAGATCGAACAGCAGCACGCTGGACAGGTGCACATGGCCGATCAGCGGCAACGCCACGTCCCAGGCCAGCGCGGCCAGCAAGGGCTTATAGGCGAGCCATGCGGACACAGCGGCGATGCCCGCCGCCAGCAGACCGATGCCGATCCAGTTCTGCGGGTTCAAGCGGCTGCGCGATTCCACCCAGTAAACACCGCCCACCATGTACTGAAGGATGACGGCGGTGGCGAAAATAAGGCCGCCCACGAAACCGCCGCCGGGCTGGTTGTGGCCGCGCAGCAGGAAGTACACCGAGATCAGCGCGGCGGTGGGCAGCATCAGGCGCACCAGCACCGTCGGCACCATCATCGAACCGCTGGGCACCAGTGATTTGATGTCGGGCGCGGCGGGTACGCCGCCGTCCTGTTCTTTTTGCTGACGTGGCAGGTCGGCGCTTTCAGTGGCGGGACGGAAGCGGCGCAGCAGCGCGTAGACCGTCAGCGCCACGATGCCCAGCACCGTGATTTCGCCGAACGTATCAAAGCCCCGGAAGTCCACCAGGATGACGTTCACCACGTTGGTGCCGCCGCCGTCCGGCAACGCGCGGTCAACAAAATAGGATGAAATCGTGTCGCCTTGCGGGCGCATCAGCACCGCGTAGGCCAGCGCCGCCATGCCGGTGCCGGCGGCCGTGGCCATCAACAGATCGCGAAAGCGGCGGCCACGGGCCAGCAACGTTGCTTTCAGTGTTTCTTCGTCGTCTTGTTCGATACGGCGCGGCAGCCAGCGCAAGCCCAGCAGCAACAGCACCACGGTGACGACTTCCACGGACAGTTGGGTCAACGCCAGATCGGGGGCCGAAAACCAGACGAACGTCAGGCAGGTGATGAGCCCCGCGCCGCCAGCCAGCGCCAGGGACGCCAAACGGTGATATTTGGCCTGGTAGGCTGCCGCCACCGCGCAGACGCCGCCCACCAGCCACAACAGGGCAAAGGCCGGGTCCAGCGGGGTCATGCGGCCCGTGCCTTCCAGCCAACCGCCCCCGCGCAGGGGCAGCCAGGCCACGAACAAGGTGCCCAGCAGGATCAGCAGCATCTGCACTTGCAGCCGCGACGACCCCACCCAACGCAGCAGCCAGGCCGCCGCCACGCTGGAGCCGTCCAGCAAAGCTTCAAACGTGCGCCGGCCGTCCAAGCGGTAAATAAAGGGAACGCGGCCCGGGTTGGCGCGCTGGTGGGCACGCAGAACCAGGTAAAGCAGCACGCCCGCCGTGGTGGCCACCATGCTCATCACCAGGGGCAGATTCACGCCATGCCAGACGGCCAGGCTGTATTCGGGCATGTTGTCGCCCAGGATGCTTTGCGCGGCGGTCGCCAGGAACGGGCCGACCGTCAGGCCCGGCGCGACGCCCACCAGCAGGCACATCAACACCAGCAAGGCGCTGGGAAACAGCATCCAGCGCGGCGGCTCATGCGGCGCGCGCGGCAGGTCGGTAGCCGGGGGACCAAAGAACACCTGCAGGATGAAACGCAAGGAATACGCCACGCTAAACGCGCCGGCAATGGTCGCCAACAGCGGCAAGCCGATCTGCGTGTAGCGGTCGCCGCTGACGAAGGTGGTCTCGGCGAAGAACATTTCCTTGGACAAAAAGCCGTTCAACAGCGGCACGCCCGCCATCGACGCCGCCGCCACCATGGCTAGCGTGGCGGTGATCGGCATGGCTTTATATAGCCCGGACAAGCGGCTCAGGTCGCGCGTGCCGGTTTCGTGGTCGACCACCCCCGCCGCCATGAACAACGACGCCTTGAACGTGGCGTGGTTGATCATGTGGAAGATAGCGGCCACCAGCGCCAATTCGCTGTTCAGGCCCAGCAGCAGCGTGATCAGGCCCAGGTGGCTGATGGTGGAATACGCCAGCACGCCTTTCATGTCCTGCTGGAAGATGGCGGCATAGGCGCCCAGCACCAGTGTGATCAGCCCTGCCCCGCCGATGATCCAGAACCACTGGTCAGTACCGGCCAGCACCGGCCAGAAGCGCGCCAGCAGAAACACGCCGGCCTTCACCATGGTGGCCGAATGCAGGTAGGCGGACACCGGCGTGGGCGCCGCCATGGCGTTGGGCAACCAGAAGTGGAACGGGAACTGGGCGCTCTTGGTCAGCGCGCCCAGCGCCACCAGCACGAGCACGGCGGGATACCAGGGGTCGGCGCGGACCAGATCGCCGGCGGCCAGCACGCGGTCCATGTCGTAACTGCCCACGATGTGGCCCAGGATGAGCACCCCGGCCAGCAGGCACAGCCCGCCCGCGCCGGTTACCGTCAAGGCCATGCGCGCGCCGCGACGGGCATCCAGGCGGTGATGCCAGTAGGCGATCAGCATGAAGGACGCCAGGCTGGTCATTTCCCAGAACATGACCAGTTGGATCAGGTTGCCCGAGAGCACCACGCCCAGCATGGCGGCCATGAAGGCCAGGAAAAACGAGAAGAAGCGCGGCACCGGGTCTTCCGGCGACATGTAATAGCGCGCGTACAGGACAACCAGCGCAGCCATGCCGGAAACAATCAGCGCGAACAGCCAGGCGTAGCCGTCCATCCGCAGGGTGAATTGCAGGCCCAGGGCGGGCGCCCAGGGCATATCGAACCGAATCACGCCGCCGTTGGCGACTTCCGGGTACAAGCTGGCGATCAGAGCCACACAGACCAGGGCGATAAGGCCTGCCAACCACGCCTCGGCATTGCGGGCGTTGGAAGGCAGCAGCGCGGCGCACAGGCTGCCGGCAAACGGCAGAGCGAGGATCAGGATCAGCGACATGGCGTTCCGAGAATGTCCGGGCCCCCTCCCGCCAGCACATGGCAGCGAAAGACGAAACAGACCGGGGATTGAATAACGGACGGAACCCTGGCCCGGTACGTCGCTGCACTACACGTTGCCCCGCGGGGACGTAACTACCGCCCCATTGAACGCCGCAGATTGAAACAAACGCAATAGCTGTCTTGCAAGACCGGCCAAGAATCTCATCCGAAAAATATCAGATTCTTGTAAGTTATGCAGCAATTTATGCGCGTAACGAGCTGATGACGGCAAGATGACTGCGCAATGATTGCGCATTGAAAGGCGATCTCGACAAGTTCATGTGGTTGTCATACATGAGTTTTTTGCCTATCTGACGTCAATTTCGCGCAACACCCAACACCCGAAAAATATTTTCATGACTAGCAGGGAGAAATCCCGAGTTGACCCTAGGGGGATTCCTGTGTGGAATTGCGCCCACGAAGCCGCGACCAAGCCCGTACCCGAGGCAAAGCGCGCTTTACCGACGCCGGCCCAAGAAGCCGGTCGGCTCGGAACAACAATATGGAGAAGACTCTTGACCGTGCTGTCACATGCCAAGGCCATTCTGGCCGCCGCCATCGCAGGCGTCTGCTTTAGTTCCGCGGCCCAGGCCGCCGCCCCCTACCCCAACAAACCCATCCGCCTGATCGTTCCGTTTGCCGCCGGCGGCACCACCGACATCGTTGCCCGCATCGTGTCCGAAGGGCTGGGCCGCGAGCTGGGCCAAGCCGTCGTGGTGGAAAACCGGGGCGGCGGCGGCGGGTCCATCGGCGCGGACGCCGTTGCGCGCGCCACCCCCGACGGTTACACGCTGGGCGTCGCCACCGTCAGCACCATGGCCACCAACCCGGCCACCAACCCCAAGAACCCTTACGACCCGCTCAAGGACTTCGTGCCCATCACCAACCTGGTGAACGTGCCGAACGTGCTGACCGTGAACCCGTCGGTGCCGGCCAAGAACCTGGCGGAATTCATCGCCTTGCTGAAGGCGAACCCGGGCAAGTACGCCTATGCCTCGTCCGGCGCGGGCGGCATCGGCCACCTGGACGGCGAACTCTTCAAGTCCCTGACCAAGACCGACATGGTGCACGTGCCCTATCGTGGCTCGGGCCCGGCGCTCAATGATGTGATCGCGGGCCAGGTCAACGCCCAGTTCGACAACCTGCCGTCGTCCATGCCGCACATTCAGGCCGGCAAGCTGCGCGCCCTGGCCGTGGCCGCCCCCAAGCGCCTGCCCACCCTGCCGGATGTGCCGACGTTCAAGGAAGCCGGCTTGCCGGAGATGGACAACATGGCCTGGTACGGGCTGGTGGCCCCGGCCGGCACGCCGAAAGCGGTGATTGACCGCGTGTACGAGGCGGCCGTCAAGACGCTGAAAGACCCGAAGGTTGTCCAGCGCCTGGCCGACGGCGGCTCGCTGGTGGACGGCAACACGCCCGCCCAGTACGCCGAACAGATCAAGCGCGAACTGGAGCTGCGCCAACGCATCGCCAAGGAACGCAATATCGTGTCGACGAACTGATCACGTCGCCGCGCATGGCTGTCCCCGAAACGGGGACAGCTTGCCGACTTGACTAGTGATGCCCGGGTGTTAGCATCTGCCCCCGTGCGATCCCATTTTTCTCCCCTCCTCCCCGCTGCTTGCGTTCTCTGCGCCCTGCGCTCGACCTTGTTGAGCTCGCAGGAAGTCGCCGCGCGTTCCGCTTACGCGCGCTCCAAGCCCGGCTGATCGCCCGGCTTTCCCGCTTCCCCAATTTCTGATTCCGGCCTGCTGCCGGCGGCCTGAGCACATCCGTGCTTGTCCGCGGCGCCTGGCTGGCGAACGCCCTGCCGCGTGGCCGGGTACGTCCGTCGATCCCCCTTTGGAATCTACGCTGCTTGCCGGATGGCCGGCGGCTTGGCCACGCACTGATCTTCATTCCAGCGCCATGCAACTTACCAAGAAATTCGTCAAAGCCAAGAACCCCTGCGCGGGCGGCTACAAATGGTTCATCCGCGACCACAACGGCCAGGGGGATTACCAAGCCGTGCTTGACGCCCTGGTCGCCGACGGCCGCGTCGGCGACGCCAACTGGCTGCTGG
>NZ_JBHFIZ010000035.1:0-35914 GCF_057334535.1 Achromobacter colocynthidis | reverse complement strand
GCGGGGGGGGCACGCCAACTGGCTGCTGGATCAGTTTGGCCCGACCGACGCGGTGCTCAGGCTGGACTCGCTTGACGCCAATGCCATCGTCTTCGCGGGCACGCTGGAAATTCGCATGGGTATCAATGTGGACACGGTGGTGCGCGCCGGGCGCAGCATCATCACGGGCGGGGGCATCCGCGCCGGCGAAACCATCATGGCGGGCGAAAACATCACGGCCGCCGCCAACATCGCAAGCGGCGGCGAGATCCACGCGGGCGGCGACATCAGCGCGGACTGGGGCATCGAGTCGGCCTCGCGCCTGGAGTGCCGTGGCAACGTGCGCGCCAAATGGGACATCTGCGCGGGCCAGGACCTGGCCGTCACCGGCCACTTGCATGCAGGCCAGGACGTGCGAGCGCAAGGCGCCATCCAATGCGGCCAAGGCATCAAGGCGGGCGGCGATGTGCGCGCCGACAACGCCATCAGCGCCACCTCCGGCATTCAGGCCGGTGGCGCCATCCAATGCGGCGACCATCTGGCCTCGGGCTGGGGCATGATCGCCGGGGGAGACATCCGAGCCGACGGCTCCATCCGCGCCGGTGAAGGCGTGAAAGCAGACGGCGTGATCCAGGCCGGCGACGGCCACGGGGTCTACGCCGGACTGAGCGTCAGGTTGGACGCCTGGTCCGTTTGCGCCCGGGTCGTTGCGCGATCGCGGCCTGCCCAATTGGTCAGCGGGCACTGGGCTGGCCCCAGCACCGTGGCCGACGGCGACGTTGATGCTGACGGCGAGGTCGATGCTGACGGCAACGTAGACGCAGACAGCAACGACATTGCAGGCAGCACTGCCAACGCGGGCAGCACCCGCCAGGCGAGGCCCCTGCCGGTCAGCCCCGCCTTGGCGTAACCCCGGGGGCTTGATGCCGCAACACCAGCATCAAGCCCAGCAAGATCGCGCCCATGCCGGCAAGGCTAAGCCCCGACAGGCGGTTGCCCAGCACCAGGTAATCCAGGGCTGCCGTGCCGGCCGGCACCAGATAGAACAGGCTGGTGACGTTGACCAAGTTGCCGGCCTGGATCATGCGGTAGAACAGCAGCGTCGCGCCGATAGAAATCACCAGCCCCATCCAGACCAAGGGCAAGATCAGGCCGATGCTCCATTGCGCTGCTATCGGCTGGAACGGCGCCAGCAACAGGCACAGCGCCAGGCTTACCGCGTACTGCAAGGGCATGACATCCAACGGCGCCTGCGTGACGCGCTTTTGCAGGATGGCCCCCGCCGTCATGCTGGCAAGGGCAGCAAACGCGAACGCCATGCCGGCTACTGAGAAGCGCGCCATGCCGATGCTTTGATACACCACCATGACCAGGCCCGCCAACGCCAGCAGCAGGCCGGCGATGCGCGCCGGTTCATAACGCCGTTCCATCAGCGCCAAGGTCAGGATGGGCTGCGCCCCCAGCAAGGTGGCCAGTACGCCCGGCGTAATGCCGTGGTCCAGGGCCAGCAGATAACAGATGGAATAGACGCCGATCAGCAACAGGCCGGTTGCCGCGACCATCGCGCGCGTGCCCGGCGCGGGCAACCAGCGCTTGCGGTGGATGCAAATCAGCAGGAGCACCGACAACGCCAGAAGGAAACGCAGCAGCAGAAAGCCGAAGGCCGACGCATGCGACAGCCCCCATTTGGCGAAGATTGCGCCGGCGCTCCACAGCAGCACGAACAAGGTTGTGGACCCGTAAGCGGCCCACGAGATGCGATTCGAAAACATGAGATTTCACCTGTCAGGGTATGCACAGGCTCCAGACCGATAGCCGACGGCCGACAAGCGCGCACGCGCATGGCGCACGTCTGTCGCACACTGAAGGACTATCTATGAACGGGAGCTGGAGCCGGGAATGGTGGGTCGGCGATCAGCCGATCACGACCACGGCGGGCGGGTTCGCGCCACGGACCCCGCCGACGGGCGGCGAGACGGGCGGCGACATCACCGCAGAGAAGACAGGAGAAACGACGGGAGAGGTGGCAGAACAAATGCCAGCAGAAAGCGCAGGGGAAAACCCGCGGCCCGTCACTCGCGCCGAGCCTCGGCGCATGCCGTCGGCCGCTGCGGCTGCGGCGGCAAGGGCAAGGCTGGCGAGGGGCGTGAAATCGGGCATCCGCACAGACTACCGACCGCCCCTTTTCCCGTCAAGAACCTTAAGCGCCGATGCGCCGCTGTTCCACGCCCATGTCACGCCAGGCGTCGCCGTGGCAGGTGAACATCAGGATCTGGTGGCGCGTTGCCGCGTCGAACAATGCGCGTTTCATGAAGTCGCGGCGGGCGTCGTCGGTGTGCACCAGTGCGTCGTCCAGCAACAGCAAGGTGGGCCGCCCGGCCTCGCGCAGCAGATCCGCATACGCAAAACGAGCCAAGATGCCGAGTTGCTCGCGCGTGCCGAAACTAAGCGCATCCAGCAAGTCTTCGCCCTCGGCGCGGCGCAGCGCCGTGGGCAGCAAGGCCTCGTCCAGCCGCAGCGCGGCGTCTGGAAACAGCAATGCCAGGTAGTGGTTCAAGCGGCGAGCCAGCGGCGCCTGCAAGCGTTGCGTGGCGGCGGCGCGCTTGTCGGTCAGCAGCTTCTGCAGCAAGTCCAGCGCGGCCGCGCGGCGCGATAGCTCATCACGGCGACGCGCCAGCCGTTCGCATGCCGCGGTGGCTTCCGACAGGCGTTCGCCCAAGCCCTGCGCGCCGGCTTGATCCAGCTTGCCCTGCAATTGAAGGATGTCGCCATGCCGCTTGTGTTGCGCCTCGCGCTCGATCGACGCCGACTTTTCATAGCGTTGGACATCTTGCTCGGCCAGTTCGGGCCGGTGTTCCGCCAGCGCGGCTTGCGCCTCGCGCACGCGACGGTCCAGGTCGTCGTGTGCGCTGCGCACTTCGGCCAAGCGGCCGGCGCGTGCCTGCCGCTGCGCGGCGCGTTCGGCGGATTGCATATCCACCGCGCGTGCCGCCGCCTGCCCTTCCAGCAGTTGCGCGCGCGCCAAGTCCGCATCCAGCGCACGCTGAGTTGCCGCCAGCGATGCGTCGGCCTGCGCGGCCACCGCCGTGGCTTCGCGCAATGCCTGGGTGGCGGCAGACAGGTTGTCTTCACCCGCCAGCCCCGCAGCGGGCAGCTTGGCCAGCCGCTCTTGCAACGGCACGCGGCGGGCCAGGGCCTCGTCGCGCTGGCCGCGCAACACATCCACGCCCTTGGGCGCATGGATGGCCAGCGTCTTGCGCATGCCGTCAAGCTCGCGCTGCAACGCCGTATAGCGCGCATGGCGCTGCTCGGCATCGGTCAGCGTTGACACGCCCAACCGTTCCAGCAAGGCTGCCCACGCCGCTTGCAGGCCGACTAGCTCGCGTTGCAGTGCGGGTAGATCCTGGCCGCCCGGCTCTATCCGGAAGCGGCCCACGCCGGGCAGTTCAAGGTTGGCGGCGGACGTCAGCAACACTTGGTCGGCGCCGGTAAGCGCCCGGCCATCCAACGTTGCCTGGCGCCCTGGCTCAAGTTGGTACGACAAGCGTGTTGCGATGGCTTGCTGGCGCAGTTGCAGATTGGCCAGTTCACGTTCGGCCTTGCGCAGTGCGTCGATGTCGCCGTCGGCGATTTCAATGCGCAGCGCTTCGGCCTTCAGTGTTGAGCCCTGTTCGATCAGCACGGTGACGGCTTTGAGCGCATCGTCCAGCCGTTCGACTTCGGCATTCAACTGGGCCAGTTGGTGTTCGAGGTCGCGGCGATCGGTTACGGCCTGAACGGCGGCCACCCGCAAGCGGGCGGCGTCGACCGCGGCGGCATGCGCCTGCTGTTGTTGCTGCGCGCGAGCCAACGGCGCTTGCGCCGCGTCCACCCGAGCGCGCGCGCCCTGCGCTTCCTGCACCAGCGCCTGGTAATCGGCTTCGTCTTGTTGATCGCGCCGCACCTGGTCTTGCAGCAAGGCCAGCGTTTGCGCGGCTTGCGCCTGTTCGCGGCGCAGACCGTCAAGTGCCTCGCGTTGTTTCGCCACCGCCGCCAGCCGCGCGCGTGCATCAGCGGCCTTGGCCTCGAAGTCTTTCCAGGGTTCGTTGGCCTGGGCGCGTTCGTGCTCGCGGCGCAGTTCGGCCAGGCGGTCCACGTCGGCGTTCAACTGCGCCATGGCTTGCGCGCAATCGTCGCGTTCGGTGGTGGCGCGCGCCAGGGCGTCTTCGGCGTCTTTATAGATGCCCTTGGGGCGGCCGTTGCGCGCATCCAGCAAGGCGGCGCGTTCGGCTGACACGCGCTCAAACAGGCGGTCGCCATCGCTTGAGGCCAGCTCGCCGGACAACTGCGTCAGCGCATCGCGCAAATGCGTGCCGGCGTAAGACGCCGCCGCTTGCAGATTGTGGCCGTCGCCTTGCTGAATCCACAACAAGCCGGGGATGCCGGCCAGATCCGGCTTGCTTTGCCCACGGCCCGGCAGTTCAAAGCCCAACAAAGCGGCCAGCGCGTTCTCGGCTTCTTCGCCATCCAGGCGCTGCGCGCCGTCGTCGATCAGCAATTCACAACGGGCGCGCGACAGGAATTGCTTTTTCAAGACATAGGTATGGCCGGCATGCGCGAACGACAGCTCCACGCTGGGCCGCGCGCCAGACTCGCCATGCGGCGCCAAGTCCGCGACCTTGCTGGTGCTGTAGCGTTCAAGAAAGGCCGCGCGTATGGCGGCGGCAACGGTGCTTTTTCCGGCCTCGTTCGCGCCCACGAACAGGTTCAAGCCGTCTTGCAGGCCGTCCAGCACCAAGGGTTGGCGAAACTTGCGGAACTCTTCAAGCGCAATCTTTGACAGCTTCATTTGGCGGCCCCCATGGCGCTTTCGCGCTGGAACCGCAATAACAAGCGCAAGGCCTCACCTGCCACCGCAGCCTGCTCGCCCTCGCCTTGCATGCTTTGCAACTGCGCGGCCACGTCGCCCACGTAGCCACTGGCGCCCAGTTCGGCCAGATCAGCCTGGTCAGGCTCCAGCCGCAAGCCGGACAGGTCGGGCAGCAAGGCACGCACCTGCGCGGCGGCCTGGTCCACGGCGCGTTGCAGCGCGTCCCAGGTTTCCATATTGACGTGGCCTTGCACGTCCAGCCGCAGGACATCGTCAGCGCGCAACGCCGCCAGGCGCTCTGCCAACGCTTGGGCGTCAGTGGGCAGGCTGATGGTTTCTGCCCAGGCCGACCAGCGGTACTTGCCGATGGCGATGCGTTCGACCACAGGCGTGGCCCCCGGCGCATCGATGTGCACGTCCAGCACGTAGCCCGGCTCGTTGCCGCGAAAGCGATCCTGCTCGGGCGTGCCGGCGTACCAAGTGTGTGCGTCGATGGACAGGCAGCCGTGCCAATCGCCCAGCGCCAGGTAGTCCAGGCGGGCACGGGCGGCGCGGTCGGGCGCGATGGGGTTGGTGGCGTCGATGGTGTCGGGCAAACGGCCCGCCACGCTGCCGTGGGCCAGGCCCACTCGCACGCGGCCGGCTTCGGTGTCCAGCGTGTCGAAGGACTGTGTCACGTCGTCGTAGGTATGGCGTTGGGTCAGCGGCGCGGCCAGCACGGCCAGGTTGATGGCGGGCAAGTCCACCACGCCGATGCGCGTCGGCACGTGTACGTTGGCGGGAATGCAGTCCAACTGCGCGGCGCGGCTCCAGACGCTGTCGGCCAAGGCGGCGTCGTGGTTGCCGGCAATCATGACCCAAGGGCCGGCATAGGCAGCCATGGCGGCGAAGAGCCGGCGGATGCTGCGGTCGGACACGCCTTGCGTATCGAAGACGTCGCCCGCCACCAGCACGGCATCCACACGGCGTTCGGCGGCAAGCGCCGCGATACGCGCCACCACATCAAAGCGCGCTTCGGCCAGGATGGCGGCGTCGTCGGTTTCAAACTGGCCGTATTGACGGCCGATCTGCCAGTCGGCGGTATGCAGGAAATGAGTCATGCGCCGATTTTGGCATAAGCCGGCACCCGCCAAAGCGGCAGCGTGCCGAATCCGTCACGCCGACTCAGCGCCCGTTCAAGCGCCCTTGCCGTCCAACACCAGGGACGGGCTGGACGCCGCGCCGCGCTCGTAGCGCGAGATGCCCAGGCCGTCGGTGCGAATGGCGGGGCGCTGCCCCATCACCTGATCGGCCACCAGCTTGCCGGAGCCGCAAGCCATGGTCCAACCCAGCGTGCCGTGGCCGGTATTCAGGAACAGGTTGCCGTAACGGGTGGGCCCGACGATCGGCGTGCTGTCCGGCGTCATCGGGCGCAGGCCGGTCCAGAATTCAGCCTGGGCCACGTGGCCGCTGTCGGGGAACAGGTCGTTGACGACCAGTTCCAGGGTCTTGCGGCGGGCGTCCTTCAAGCGCAGGTCGAAACCGGATAGTTCGGCCATGCCGCCCACGCGGATGCGGTCGTCAAAGCGGGTGACGGCGATCTTGTAGGTTTCGTCCAGGATGGTGGAGACGGGCGCGGCGGCCTCGTCTTTCATGGGGATGGTCAGCGAATAGCCCTTGACCGGGTAGACCGGCAGATCCAGGCCCAGCGGCTCAAGCAGGCCGCGCGTGTAGCTGCCGAAGGCGGCCACGTAGCGGTCGGCCGTCAAGACTTCGTTGCCCACGCGCACGCCGGTGATCTGCCCGCCTGCCGTATTCAAGCCGGAAACGGTCTGGTTGTAGCGGAAGTCCACGCCCAGCGCGGCGGCCATCTCGGCCAGCCGCGTGGTGAACAGGCGGCAGTCGCCGGTTTCGTCGTTGGGCAGGCGCAGGCCGCCGGCCAGCTTGTGGATCGAGCGCGCCAGGGCGGGCTCGGCCGTGACAAGGCGGTTGCGGTCCAGCAGTTCGTAGGGCACGCCCACTTCTTCCAGCACGGCGATATCGCGGCGGGCGGCCTCCAACTGGGCGTCGGTGCGGAACAACTGCAAGGTGCCGCGCGTGCGCTCTTCATAATGAATGCCGGTGGACGCGCGCAGTTCGCGCAGGCAATCGCGGCTGTATTCGGCCAGGCGCAGCATGCGCTCTTTATTGACCGAATAGCGGTCGGCCGAGCAGTTGGCCAGCATGGCGGCCATCCACTTCAATTGGTACAGGCTGCCGTCCAGGCGTATCGCCAAGGGCGCGTGCTTCTTGAACAGCCACTTGATGGCTTTCAGCGGAATGCCGGGCGCGGCCCAGGGCGTGGAATAGCCCGGCGAGACCTGGCCGGCGTTGGCGTAGCTGGTTTCCTGGGCGGCGGCGGGCTGGCGGTCCAAGACCGTCACGCGGGCACCCTGACGGGCGAGATAATACGCGGTCGTGGTGCCAATAACGCCGCTGCCTAGGACGATTACATGCATGATTCTTTCCGTATTTGGATTTACTCAGTTATTTCGGTAGTCTATGACCCCAATCGCAGTGAAAAGCACTGATTATTTCCCTTTGGCAGCGCTTTTTCTGGGGCACCCCCTGTTTTCCGATCGGCAAAAGTGAAATGCGCGACCTAGACCGAATTGACCTGAAAATCCTGGAAATCCTGCAGCGCGAAGGCCGCATTTCCGTTACCGATCTGGCCGAGCGGGTCAGCTTGTCGGCCACCCCCTGTTCGGACCGGGTCAAACGGATGGAACGCGAAGGCGTCATCACGGGTTACCATGCGCGCGTCAATCCAGCAGCGTTGGGCAAAAACCTGCTGGTCTTTCTAGAGATCAAGCTATCGGCCAAATCCGGCGACGTGTTTGACAAGGTCAAGAAAGAGCTGCTGTACGTGCCCGAAGTGATGGAATGCCATCTGGTGTCTGGCGATTTCGATTACCTCGTCAAGGCCCGCCTGACGGAAATGAACGAATACCGCCGCCTGCTGGGCGAAATCCTGAAGCGCTTGCCGGCGTCGGCGGAGTCCCGCAGCTACATCGTTATGGAAGAAATCAAGGAAACCCTGTATCTGCCGGTGGATCGGTAGTTGCCACGTCGGCACTGGGGCAAGCGCCCCACTGGATACGCGGTTTGTTACGGGCGCGCGCGCCCGCGGCTGCTATGCTGGCGGCCCTCTGACCCGTGCTGCCCAACCCTGGTCCGACCCCAATTCTTTAGTCCCTGCCTATGAATCGCCTCTATAAATATTTTTTCCGCGGCCTGATTACCGTGCTGCCGCTGGCCCTGACCATTTACCTGCTCTACATCTTCCTGGCGTGGACGGAAGCCGTGGCGCTGACGTTCCTGCGCCCCTTCATCGGCGGCTTCTACGTACCGGGCATGGGGCTGGCGCTGGGCATCCTGGGCATTCTGGCCATCGGCTATCTGGTGTCCAAGCAACGCGTGCAGAAGTTTCTGACCGTGGTGGAAATGCCCTTCACCAACCTGCCGGTGGTCAAAAGCATTTATTCATCACTGAAGAGCTTTGCCGATTACTTTTCGCCCAGCTCCAAGAACACGGCGCAACAGGTCGTTATCCTGCGCGTGCCGGGCCAGCAGTTGGAACTGGTGGGCCTGGTGACCCGCCGCAGCATGGAAGGCTTGCCCGAAGGGTTTACGCAAGGCGACCGCGTGGCCGTCTACCTGCCCATGGGCTACATGATTGGCGGTTACACCGTGTTTGTGCCGCAAGACTGGGTGCAGCCCATCCAGATGTCGGTCGAGGAAGCCATGCGTTCGTCGCTGATCGCCTGGATGGCGCGCGCCGAGAACAACAGCCGCCCCACGGCCCCGCCCGTGCCGGAGACGCCCGTGGCGCCCCCGCCGCCCCCGCCCGCCAACACGAATAGCGGCGACCCGGCCTGACCGGCTTTTCACCTATCCCTTTCCGCGCAACCCATGCCCATTATTGAATTCACGCTTGCCGAAGGCAGCCCCTATATTGAAATCAACCAGCTCTTGAAAGCCACCGGCGTCTGCGACAGCGGTGGCGCGGGCAAGATGATGGTGGCCGACGGCCAGGTCAGCGTGGGCGGCGTCATCGAAACGCGCAAGACCGCGAAGATCCGCGACGGCCAGATCGTCACTTGCGGCGACATCCGCATCGTTGTGCGAGCCCCGCAATGAAACTCAAGATGGCCAAGAATTCCATCTTCGCGGTGCTGCTGCGCTCGCCGTGGTGGATGAGCGCGGGCGTGGCCGTGCTGCTTAGCGCCGGCGGTTTTGCCGCGCTGCCGCTGGAGTACGCGGCGATGGGTGTGTTCGCGGCGGTACCGTTCGCGGTCATTGCCATCATGGCGGCCTACAAGCAGTTGCGGGCACCGTCGGAAACGCGCGTGCAAGCCGTGGCCGAAGCCACCGCGGCCATGTCCTGGGCCGACTTCGCCAACACCGTTGAAGCCGGTTTCAAGCGCGATGGCTGCGAGGTCGAACGCCTGCAAACGCCGGGTGCGGACTTCGCCTTGAGCAAAGACGGCCACGTGGCAATCGTCAGCGCCAAGCGCTGGAAGGCCGCGCGCGTTGGCGTGGAGCCGCTGCGCGAACTGCAAGCCGTGCGTGAAAAGCGTGGCGCGCGCGAAGCCATCTACATCGCCCTGGGCGACGTGTCGGACAACGCCTGGAAATATGCCAAGGCACAAGGCGTGTCGCTGATGACGGCGCCGGAACTGGCCAAGCTGCTGCGCGACCTGAAGGTCTGAGCCAGTCTGCCCGTCGTGCCTTTGCGTTCCCTCCGGATATTCCAATGACTTACCGCATTCTTGCCGACCTGGTACTTGTCGTGCACGGGCTTTTTGTTGCCTTCGTGGTGTTCGGCGGGCTGCTGGCGCTGTGGCGACCGCGCATGGCCTACTGGCATCTGCCGGCGCTGGTGTGGGGCGCGGTCGTGGTTGGCATGGGCTGGATCTGCCCCCTGACCCCGCTGGAAGTGTCGCTGCGCCAACAGGCGGGGCAACAAGGCTACGCGGGCGGCTTCATCGAACATTATTTGCTGGGCATCATCTACCCCGATGGCATCACCCGGACCACGCAGATGGTGCTGGCCGCGCTGTTGATCGTCGGCAATATCGTGGTGTATGCCCTGTGGGCACGCCGACGCCGGCGTGCGCGGCGCGAGGCGCCCCACCGCCGGTAGGCGTATGGGCAAGGTCTGAGACCCAAGCCTGGGGATGGGGTTTGCGAATCTGGGGCTGGTGAATCCGGGGTTTGCAAATCCGGGCTTGCAAAGCTGGCGCTTAGAGACCCTTGGCTTGCAAATCCGCGGATTACGCGCGACGCGGATTACAAACCCCGCGCGATCACCAGCCGCTGGATGTCGCTGGTGCCTTCGTAGATCTGGCACACGCGCACGTCGCGGTAAATGCGTTCGACCGGGAAGTCTTTCAGATAGCCGTATCCGCCCAAGGTCTGGATGGCGGCCGAACACACTTTCTCGGCCATTTCGGATGCGAACAGCTTGGCCATGGACGCTTCCATCAGCGCCGGTTTGCCGGCTTCGCGCAGCGCCGCCGCATGCAGCACCATCTGGCGCGCGGCATGGATCTGCGTCGCCATGTCGGCCAGGCGGAACGCCACGGCCTGATGTTCCATGATGGGCTTGCCGAAGGCCTGGCGATCACGCGCGTAATCGCGCGCGCATTCAAAGGCGGCCCGCGCCATGCCCACCGATTGCGACGCGATACCGATGCGCCCGCCCTCCAGGTTGGCCAACGCAATCTTGTAGCCCTGCCCCTCCTCGCCCAGCCGGTAAGCGGCGGGAATGCGCATGTCTTCAAACGCGATCTGGCAGGTGTCCGACGCGTGCTGGCCCAGCTTATCTTCCACCCGCAGCACTTGATAGCCGGGGGTGTCGGTCGGCACGATGAAGGCCGAGATACCGCGCTTGCCGGCGTCGGGGTCGGTGACCGCGAAGACGATCACGGTCTGGCCGCTCTTGCCCGACGTGATGAATTGCTTGGCGCCGTTCAAGACGTAGTCGTCGCCGTCGCGGCGGGCGCGGGTGCGCAGGCTGCTGGCGTCCGAGCCCGCTTGTGGCTCGGTCAAGGCAAAGCCGCCGATGTGCTCGCCGCTTGCGAGCGGCCGCAGGAATTGCTCTTTCTGCGCGTCGTTGCCGAACTTCAGGATGGGCATGCAGGCGACCGAATTGTGCACGCTCATGATCGTGGAGCATGCGCCGCTGCCGGCCGCGATTTCCTCCAGCGCCACGGCATACGACACGTAACCGCTGTCGTTGCCGTCCCATTCCTCGGGCACCAGCATGCCGAAGAAACCCAACTGCGCCATCTCTTGAATGGCGTCGGCGGGATAGTGGTGGTCACGGTCCCAGCGCTCGGCGTTTGGCGCCAGGCGTTCCATGGCGAAACGGCGCGCCATCTCCTGGATACTGAGTTGCTCTTCGGTCAACAGCATGTTTTGTCTCCTGGGTTGCCAGGGCTGGCGCAGGATGGGCGCCGCCCGCCTTGTTCTGTCGTATCGCGTCGGGGTGTGGACGCGGCACGGAAGTCGAGGATACACCGTCGACTACGGGTGCGCGGCAAGGCTTTTCGCATCAAGAACTTTTGATGTTGCGTGAAAATCGACAATCGAATTATCATGCAACTTATCAAGTATCTTGATGAACAATGGAAAGGAGTTTGCGGATGAATTACGACGTGATCATTGTGGGCGGCAGCTTTGCCGGCCTGTCGGCTGCCATGCAACTGGCTCGCGCCAGAAGGCGCATCGTGTTGATCGATGGCGGCCAGCCCCGCAACCGCTACGCTGCCCACTCGCACGGCTTTCTGGGCCAGGACGGCAAGACGCCGCATGACATCGTGCAGCAGGCCCGCGAACAATTGGCCCACTATCCCACCGTGACATTCCTGGATGGCGATGCCGTGACCGCCAGCGGTTCAATCGGCCGCTTTGAAGTAACGATGCGGGACGGGCAGCAGGTGCAAGGCAAGCGGCTGATTTTGGCCACCGGGCTGCGCGACGAACTCCCCGCCCTGCCCGGCTTGAACGAGCGTTGGGGCAAGACGGTCTTGCACTGCCCTTACTGCCATGGCTATGAAGTGGCCGGCAGCCCGTTGGGCGTGATGGCGGCGCATCCACTGTCGGCGCACCAGGCCATGCTGCTGCCGGACTGGGGGCCCACCACGTACTTCACGCAGGGCGAATTTGAACCGGATGAGGAACAGGCCGCCTTGATGGCCAAGCGCGGCGTGCGTATCGAACGCAGCCCTATCGTTGAACTGATGGGCACGACGCCCGGGTTGGACGCGGTCAAGCTGGCCGGCGGGCGGCGCATGGCAGTCCACGCGCTGTTCGTGGCCAGCAAGACGCACATGGCCAGCCCGCTGGCCGCGCAATTGGGCTGCGCGTTCAACGACGGCCCCCTGGGTCCATTGATTCGCGTGGATGATCTGCGGCAGACAAGCATTGAAGGCGTTTTCGCCGCGGGCGACGCCGCCATTCCCATGAGCAACGCCACGCTAGCCAGCGCATCCGGGGTGATGGCGGGCGTGTGCGCGCATCGTTCGCTGGTGATGGAATGTTCGTAGGATGGGTGTAGCGCGCGATACGCGGCGCAAGAACCCGGCCGAGGATCGCGCGTAACCCATCGCGCGGACGTGGCTGATGGGTTACGCGCGGCAGGCGCCGGTTTTCGCGGGCAGGCGGTGCCGCGCTTCACCCATCCTACGTATCGTGAACAGCACGCCCATCGCCGCCCGTAGGATGGGTGAAGCGCGCGATACGCGTCACAAGAACCCAGCCGAGGATCGCGCGCAACCCATCGCGCGGAGGTGGCTGATGGGTTGCGCGCGGCAGACGCCAGTTTTCGCGGGCAGGCGGTGCCGCGCTTCACCCATCCTACGCATCGTGAATAGCACGCCGATGCCCGCCCGTAGGATGGGTGAAGCGCGCGATACGCGTCACAAGAACCCAGCCGAAGATCGCGCGTAACCCATCGCGCGGACGTGGCTGATGGGTTACGCGCGGCAGGCGCCGGTTTTCGCGGGCAGACATTGCCGCGCTTCACCCATCCTACGCATCATGGACAGGAGGCCGGGGCGGGTCACCGGTTGGCGGGCGTCGGTGTCGGGGGGATCACGGTATCGCTGATGTGCGCCTTGAAGAACGCCGCCATGCGGGCGTTCCAGGCTTGATGGAATTGGCGGCGGTCGAAGCCGGGCGCGTCCTGGCAGATGTCGGCTTGCGCCTGGTCGGGCGGGCAAGGTGCCAGGAACGCGAAGTGGCCAGCGCCTGCCACCACCTGATAATTCGGAGCGTGGCCCCGGCCCTGATCCTTATCCTGGCTTTGATCCTGATCCTTATCCTGGCTTTGATCCTGGGTCTGATCCTGGCTTTGCTCCTGATCCCTATCCTGGCTTTGATCCTGGCCCCCGCCCTCAACCTGCCCCGGCCCCCGCCCCAGCCCCAGCCTCACCGCTTCCACACCGGCCAGGGTTACACCGTCTCCGCCCAGCTCTGACGCCCAAAGCTGCACGGGGATCTTCACCGCTTGCAACGCATTGCCCGGAAAAGCATTCAGCGGATCTGCAATGATCACCGCCTTGATGCGCGCATCCTGCACATAGGGCTGCTGAGGAATTTTCCCGGATGCGATATCGCGGCACATGGGAAGCGTCGGCGCGTCCTGGCAAACCGCCAGGCCTGCCTGAAAATCTGGCTTGGCGCCCGCCAACACCAAGACGGTATACGCGCCGCGAGAAAAACCGAAGGCGCCGATCTTGGCGGCGTCCACGCGCGCTTGCTGTGGCCAGGCGGTGGTCATGTAGTCGATTACGCGTCGTATCTCACGCGGGCGCGTCGAGAAGATCGACAGATACCCTTGCCGCGAACGGTCCTGCGCGTTGTCGCCCGCGTGGTTGATGGCGGCCACCACGAAGCCCGCATCCGCCAGCGCCGCGGCGGTGTCGTGATGGCTCAAGAATGAACCGGCCGACCCATGCGACATCACGATCAAGGAATGCCGACCTTCGGGCACGGCGCAGTTCAGGACGCCAGGGATGGTGGCGCGGCCCAGCTTGATCTCAGTCGCGGGCGCGGCGCACGGCGTCCAGATGCCGCCCGTAAGCGCCGGGCCGTTCATGTCCATGGGTATCGTCAGACGCTGAAAGCCGGCAGCCTGGGCAGCGCCCGGCGCCAACACGCTGGCAAGTAGAACGGCAAGCGCGGGAGCCGTGGCGCAAACCGCACGCCAAAACGAACGACTATCCGAATCGCGGCTCGAGTGCTGACTCGAATCGCAGCTCGAGTGCTGACTCGAATCGCCGCTCGAATCGCCGCTCGAATGGTGGCTCGAATGCTGACTCGAATCGCGGCTCGAATGGTGGCTTGAATGGCAATGCGAATGGCAATGGGAATGCAGAGTCATGGTCGAACAGAGCATGGAGAAAAGCGGGGTACCGACAATACCGGTATCCGGACTGGTCTTGTTGCAGCGGCGGCGCGGTAGAACAATGCCCGCACACCGTAAATAACAGGATGGCTTCGGATGCGTATTTCGTTCTTGCACACCATTGATAGCAATCAGGCCGTATTTGAGCATGCGGCGGCCGACGCTGGCTTGAGCGCCACGCAGTTGCGCCACGACGTGCGCCCGGATCTTCGGGAGGCGGTTAGCCAAGGCTTGGCAACGGACGGCGCGTTGCGTGATCAGGTCAGCGACGCGGTACGGAATCTAGCGACCGATGCGGATGCCGTCATCGTCACCTGCGCCACGCTGGGCCCCATGGTGGATAGCATCCAGGATTGGCCGGTGCCGGTCATCCGCGCTGACGTCGCCTTGGCGACAGCGGCTGTGACCGCAAGCGCGGGCAAACCCATCGTAGTGCTGTGCGCGGTGGCGTCCACCGTGGATGCCAACCGGGCGCTGTTCGAACGCCATGCCCTGGCCAGCGGGGCATCGGTGGCGGTGCGGCTGGTGCCGAACGCCTGGGCTTTGTTCCAGGCGGGCGATACGTCCGCGTGCTTGAAGGCCTGCGCACACGCGGCGCAAGAGGCGTTTGCGCAAGGCGCTGAAGTGGTGGCTTTCGCGCATCCGTGGATGGCAGCCGCCGGGGCTTTGGTAGAGGGCCAACGCCGGCCCCTGGATCCGGCGCGCGCCGCGTTGCACGCCGGCTTGCAGGCGCGCTAGGGAACCCGGTTAGCGAACCGGCAAGCACACACCCTCGCCCATTCGCCACCGCCCACGGATAACCGATGCGGCTATCCGTGGGCTGCGCCCTGCCTGTTCACCCAACCCCCTACCGAACCTTGCCCTCCTTCCAGGCTGCCAGCAGTTGCTCATAGGGAATGGTCTCGCCCTTGGGCTTCTCGTTGGCCAGCTTCTTCCACGGCGCGTGCTGGTCCGACAGCCACTTGCTGGGGTTGCTCTTCGGGTTCAGCTTGGGCGCGCATTGCGCCATGCCTGCGCGCTCCAGCCGCGCCATCACCTGGTCCATCTCATTGGCCAGGCTGTCCATGGCGGCCTGCGGGGTTTTCTCACCCGTGACGGCCGTGGCCACGTTCTTCCACCACAACTGCGCCAGCTTCGGGTAATCCGGCACGTTGTTGCCGGTGGGCGTCCATGCCACGCGCGCCGGGCTGCGGTAGAACTCGATCAGCCCCCCGTAGTTGGCGGCGTTCTTGGTGAAGAACTCGCTGTTGATGTCGCTGTCGCGGATGAAAGTCAGGCCGGTGATGGATTTTTTCAGCGATACCGACTTCGACGTGACGAACTGCGCATACAGCCAGGCCGCGGCCATCTTGTCGGGGTTGGTGGACTTGAAGAACGTCCATGAACCCACATCCTGGTAGCCGTTCTGCATGCCGTCCTTCCAGTACGGGCCATAGGGCGACGGCGCCATGCGCCATTTCGGCGTGCCGTCGTCGTTCACGACCGGCAGGCCCTTCTTGGTCATGTCGGCGGTGAAGGCCGTGTACCAGAAGATCTGCTGGGCGATCTGGCCTTGGGCGGGCACCGGGCCGGATTCCGAAAACGTCATGCCCATGGCCTGCTGCGGCGAGTACTTCTTCATCCAGTCGATGTACTTCGTCAACGCATAGACGGCGGCCGGGCTGTTGGTGGCGCCGCCGCGCGACACGGACGCGCCCACCGGCGTGCACTTGTCGTCGGCCACGCGAATGCCCCATTCGTCCACCGGCATGCCGTTAGGCAAGCCCTTGTCGGCCGCGCCGGCCATGGACAGCCACGCATCGGTAAAGCGCCAGCCCAGCGACGGGTCTTTCTTGCCGTAGTCCATGTGGCCATAGACCTTCTTGCCGTCGATTTCCTTGACGTCGTTCGAGAAGAAGTCGGCAATGTCTTCGTAGGCGGACCAATTGGTGGGCACGCCCAGGTCATAGCCGTACTTGGCCTTGAACTTGTCTTTCAAATCTTGCCGGGCGAACCAGTCGGCGCGGAACCAATACACGTTGGCAAACTGCTGGTCGGGCAATTGGTAAAGCTTGCCGTCGGGCGCGGTGGTGAACTTAGTGCCGATGAAGTCCTTGATGTCCAGGTTGGGGTTGGTCCATTCCTTGCCCGCGCCGGCCATGTAGTCCGACAGCGGCAAAATGGCGCCGTAGCGGTAATGGGTGCCGATCAGGTCGGAGTCCGAAATCCAGCCGTCGTAGATCGATTTGCCCGACTGCATCGACGTTTGCAGTTTCTCGACCACGTCGCCTTCCTGGATCAGGTCGTGATTGACCTTGATGCCGGTGATTTCACTGAACGCCTTGGCCAGCGTCTTGGATTCGTACTCGTGCGTGGTGATGGTTTCCGACACGACGTTGATTTCATTGACGCCCTTGGCCTTCAACTTGGCCGCGGCGTCCATGAACCACTTCATCTCGGCCATCTGCTGGTCCTTGGACAGCGTGGAAGGCTGGAACTCGGAATCCACCCACTTCTTCGCCTCCGGCTCGCCGGCCCAAGCCCCAGATGTGCCGATCAGGGCGATAGCGGCCGCCATGGCGTGCATGCGCAATTTCATGACCTGTCTCCTCGAATACCCTTCCCCTTCTGTTCTGCTGCGGACCTCTGGCCGGGGAAGATGCGGGCCGCAGTCCTTCAAAACCATCCATCCCAACCTGCCAGGGGTCGACGCGCCCCTTCAGCCTTTTTTCATGATGAAAGCCAGCAACAGCATGGACGCCACGAAGCTGATCCATACCGATGGCGGCTCATCCAGTGACAGCCACTCCATCACCTTTTCGCCAAACCCCAGAAACGCCAGGTTGAGCCAGGCCGCGGCCATCAATCCAATAAACAGCCTGTCACCGCGCGTGGTGCGCAGCGGCAGAAAGCCCTTGCGCTCGACCGTGGGCGACTTCAATTCCCACACGGTCATGCCAATCAGCATCAGCACGATGCAGGTGAAAAACACGGCAACCGGCGTGGTCCATACCATCCAACTGAACATGTCGGCCCCCTTCTACACGCGGCCCATCGCGAAACCCTTCGCGATGTAGTGGCGCACGAACCAGATGACGATGCCGCCGGGCACGATGGTCAACACACCGGCCGCCGCCAGCACGCCCCAGTCCATGCCGGACGCCGACACGGTCCGGGTCATGGTGGCCACGATGGGCTTGGCGTTAACCGACGTCAGCGTGCGCGCCAGCAGCAATTCCACCCAGCTGAACATGAAGCAGAAGAACGCCGCCACGCCCACGCCCGACTTGATCAGCGGCAGGAAGATCGTCAGGAAAAACCGGGGAAAGGAATAGCCGTCCACATAAGCGGTTTCGTCGATTTCACGCGGCACGCCGGACATGAAGCCTTCCAGGATCCACACGGCCAGCGGCACGTTGAACACCAGATGCGCCAGCGCCACGGCCAGGTGCGTGTCCATCAGCCCGAACGAACTGTAGAGCTGGAAGAACGGCAGCAGGAACACGGCGGGCGGGGTCATGCGGTTGGTCAGCAGCCAGAAGAACACGTGCTTGTCGCCGATGAAGCGGTAGCGCGAAAACGCATAGGCGGCGGGCAGCGCCACCGCCAGCGAGATCACCGTATTGATCACGACGTAGATCAGGGAATTGATGTAGCCCGAATACCAGGCGGGGTCGGTAAAGATGGTGCGGTAATGCTCGAAGGTGAAGTCGCGCGGCCACAGCGTCAGCGTGCTGACGATTTCGGTATTGGTCTTGAACGACATGTTCAACATCCAATACAGCGGCAGCATCGCGAACACCAGGTACAGGATCAGGAAGGCGGAACGCCACCAGGTGGATTGGTCACGCATGGGGATGCTCCTCGTCGACGCCGCCGGTCGTGCCCGCGCGCTGCATCCAGTTGTAGAGGATGAAGCACAGCAGCAGGATGATCAGGAAGTAAATGATGGAGAACGCCGCGGCGGGGCCCAGGTCGAACTGGCCCACGGCCTTTTGCGTCAGGTACTGCGAGAGGAACGTCGTGGCGTTACCCGGCCCGCCGCCCGTCAGCACGAAGGGCTCGGTGTAGATCATGAAGCTGTCCATGAAGCGCAGCAGCACGGCAATCATCAACACGCCGCGCATCTTGGGCAGTTGGATATAGCGGAACACCGCCAGCCGTGACGCGCCGTCGATACGCGCCGCCTGGTAGTAGGCGTCGGGAATGGCGCGCAGGCCCGCATAGCACAGCAGCGCGACCAGCGGCGTCCAGTGCCACACGTCCATGACCAGCACGGTCACCCAGGCGTCCACGTCGTTGCCGGTGTAGTTGTAGTCCACCCCCAGCCACGACAAGGTCGCGCCCAACAGCCCGATGTCGGTGCGGCCGAACACCTGCCAGATGGTGCCCACCACGTTCCACGGAATCAGCAAGGACAGCGCAATGATCACCAGCACGGCCGACGCGCGCCAACCGCTGGCGGGCATGGACAGGGCAAGCAAGATGCCCAGCGGAATCTCAATGGCCAGCACCGCCAGCGAAAAGCCGATCTGGCGGAACAAGGCGCCGTGCAGCTCTTCGTCTTGCAGCACGGCCGCAAACCACTCGGTGCCCACGAAGACGCGGCGGTCGGGGGCAATGATGTCTTGCACGGAATAATTGACGATGGTCATCAGCGGCAAGATGGCCGAGAACGCCACGCACAACACCACGGGCAAAACCAGGAACCAGGCCCGGTGATCGATGGGTTTCATGGGATCAGCACCTCGTCGCGGTAAAAGCAGGTGTGCGGATTCAGCACCGACAACCAGACGGTGCCGCCGACGGCGGCGGGCACGATGTTGCTACCCAGGCGGGCGCGCACGGGCGTGCCTTCGAAGTCGGCCACCAGCAAGGTGTAGGTGCCCACGTCCTGAATGCGCTCCACGCGCATGGGCACGGCGCCCGCCGCGTTCGCGTCCGTCACCCGCAGGTATTCCGGGCGCACGCCTAGTTTGATGGGGCCTGCGTTGGCCAGCTTTGCGGCCACCTCGGGGGTAACCCCTTGCACGCGCGCCTGCCCCACCCACAGCGCATCGTCGCGCCATTGCGCCGGCAGGAAGTTCATGCCGGGCGACCCAATGAAATGGCCCACGAAGGTGTGCGCCGGCCGTTCGAAAAGATCGTCCGCGCTGCCCACCTGCACGGCGCGACCGCGCGCCATCACCATGACCTGGTCGGCAAATGTCAGCGCTTCGGTCTGGTCATGCGTCACGTAGATCAGCGTCAGCTTGAATTCGTGATGGATTTCCTTGAGCTTGCGCCGCAGCTCCCACTTCAGTTGCGGGTCAATCACGGTCAAGGGTTCGTCGAACAGAATGGCCGACACGTCGCTGCGCACCAGCCCACGGCCCAGCGATATCTTCTGCTTGGCGTCTGCCGTAAGGCCGCTGGCACGGCGATCCAGCACGTGCGACATCTCCAGCATTTCGGCAATGCGGCCCACCCGTTCGCGGATGCGCTCGGGCGGCACGCCCCGGTTGCGCAGCGGAAAGGCCAGGTTGTCGGCCACCGTCATCGTGTCGTAGACCACCGGAAACTGGAACACCTGCGCGATGTTGCGCGCTTGCGGGGATTTGCCAGTGACGTCTTGTCCGTCGAACAAAATGCGCCCGTGCGAGGGGCGCAACAAGCCGGACACGCAGTTGAGCAAGGTGGTCTTGCCGCAGCCCGACGGGCCTAGCAAGGCATAGGCGCCGCCGTCGCGAAAGGTGAATTGCAGCGGCAGCAGTGCGTAGTCGTCGTCGGTTTTGGGGTCGGCGACGTAGGAATGGGAGAGGTCCAGCTCAATCTGCGCCATCAGGCCACCTCCCCGGCGCCGACGGGCTGGCGCGGCGCGGCCAACAGCGCGCCGCTGACGTCGAAGGCATATGTCTGGGCCGGGTCGAAATACAGTTGCACGCGCTCGTCCAAGGTGTAGCGGTGCACGCCGGGCAGTTGCGCTACCACGTCGCCCGCGGCCGTTTCCGCATGCACGAAGGTGTCGGAGCCTGAGATTTCAGCCAGCTTCACCACGCCGGCCAGGCCGATATGGCCCGGGCGCGGCTCCACGTCCAGCGCGCCCGCGCGCAGGCCCGCCGTGATGTCGGCGCCTGCTTCCGCAGGCAGGCTGCGGTCAACCGCCACCTGGCCTTGCAGGACGAAACCCGTGTCCGTGCGCCGGGCCGCGAACAGATTCATGGGCGGATCGCTGAACGCGCGCGCCACGCGGATGGAATTGGGGCGGTGAAAGACCTCGGCGGTGGGACCGTATTGCAGCAGTTCACCCGCGTCCAGCACGGCGGTGTGGCCGCCCAGCAACAGGGCTTCGCCGGGTTCGGTCGTGGCGTAGACCACGGTGGAACGCCCTTCGGCGAACAATTCCGAAAGCTCGTCGCGCAGTTCTTCGCGCAGCTTGTAATCCAGGTTGACCAGGGGCTCGTCCAGCAGGATCAAGGGCGCGTCCTTGACCAAGGCCCGGGCCAGCGCCACTCGCTGCTGTTGCCCGCCCGACAATTCAGACGGGTAGCGCGCCAGCAGGTGGTCGATGTGCAGCCGGGCCGCCATGGCGCGGACTTTTTCGCGGATGTCCTTTTCGCCGCGCAGCTTGAGCGGCGACGCGATGTTGTCGTAGACCGACATGGACGGGTAATTGATGAACTGCTGGTAGACCATGGCGACGTTGCGCTGGCGCACGGGCACGCCCGTGACGTCCACGCCGTCAACCAGCACGCGGCCTTCGGTGGGTCGGTCCAGCCCGGCCATGATGCGCATCAACGAGGTTTTTCCCGCCAGGGTCACCCCCAGCAGCACCGTCATGGCTCCCGGCACGGGGGCCAAGCTCATGGGAGTCAGGTGCGTTTGCGAACCGGCTCGCAAACCTATCCTGTCCAAGGTCAGCTGCATCTAGTCTCCTCAACCTACTTATATGTCCCTGTTTTAAAAACGGACTTCGGTATTCGGTACAGCGCCCCAGCCGCTACGCGCAATGGCGTAACAGGATGAGCATACTCTTTCAGGTGGCTTTCGTTTTTTTTGCGTTTTACCCAAGAAGCGAACAAAAAACAATCTTGCAGTGCGGCATTATTTTTCGCTTTTGTTGTTTTATCATGCGAATATGACACTGAATCCACGACAGAGCGCGTTGGTCGAAATGGTGCGGGCCCAAGGCTCGGCAACGATCGAAGAGCTCGCCAAACGCTTTGACGTCACGCTGCAGACCGTGCGGCGCGACGTCAACATCCTTTCTGAAGCCGGCATGCTGTCGCGCTTTCATGGTGGCGTGCGCATCGAAGCGTCCACCATCGAGAACATCGCCTATCGCAAGCGCCAGGGGCTGCATGCGGCGGGCAAGCAGCGCATTGCCGAAGCCGTGGCGCGCGCCGTGCCGGACGGCTGTTCGCTGATCTTGAACATCGGCACCACCACCGAGGCCATCGCGCGCGCCCTGCTGCGCCATCGCGGCCTGCGCGTCATTACGAACAATTTGCACGTGGCGGACATCCTGTCCGACAACCCGGACTGCGAAGTCATCGTGGCCGGCGGCGTGGTGCGCTCGCGCGCCCGCGGCATCGTGGGCGAAGCCACGATGGATTTCATCCGCCAGTTCAAGGTGGATATCGGCCTGATCGGCATTTCGGGGATTGAAGCCGACGGCACGCTGCGCGACTACGACTTCCGCGAAGTGCGGGTGGCGCGAACCATCATCGAACAATCGCGCGAAGTCTGGCTAGCCGCCGACAGCAGCAAATTCAAACGCCAGGCCATGGTGGAACTGGCGCATATCTCGCAAATCGACCGATTCTTTACCGACGCGCACCCGCAGGAACCACTGGCGCAGGTGCTGCTGGATTCCGGCGTGCGCTGCGAAGTCGCGGCCGCGCCCAACGGGGCCGGCGTAGAGCTCCCCACGAATACCTCAGCGTCCGACCTATGAACCAACCGCTAGCCAACGTCACCCCGCCCGATCGCAACCGCCTGCTGTCCACGCTGGACAACACGCCGTCCTGGGACGTCATCGTCATCGGTGGCGGCGCAACGGGCCTGGGCACCGCCGTGGACGCCCCCGCGCGCGGCTACCGCCCCCTGCTGATCGAAGGCGCCGCCTTCGCCAAGGGCACGTCCAGCAAGGCCACCAAGCTGGTACACGGCGGCGTGCGCTATCTGGCCCAAGGCAATGTCAGCCTGGTGCGCGAAGCGCTGCACGAGCGTGGCTTGCTGAATCGCAACGCGCCGCACCTGGTGTGGCCGCTGGGCTTTGTGGTGCCCGCCTACAACCTGTTCGACCAGCCCTTCTACGGCATCGGCCTGAAGATGTACGACATGCTGGCCGGCAAACTGAACCTGGCGCCCAGCCGCTGGTTGTCGCGCCGCGACACGCTGGCCAACGCGCCTACGCTGGCGGAAAACGTCAACGGACGCGGTTTGAAAGGCGGCGTGCTGTATTACGACGGCCAGTTCGATGACGCGCGCCTGGCGATGAGCCTGATGCGCACGCTGTTCGACCTGGGCGGCACGGCCGTGAACTATGTGCGCGCCACGGGGCTGAGCACCAGCAATGGCAAGGTTGACGGCGTGACCGCGCAAGATGTGATTGGCGGCACCAGCTTCTCGTTGCGCGCGCGTTGCGTGATCAACGCCACCGGTGTCTGGGTGGACGCCGTGCGCCGCATGGAAGACAAGAACGCGGCCACGATGGTGGCACCCAGCCAGGGAGTGCACCTGACCTTGCCGCAAGAGTTCCTGCCCGGCAAACGCGCCATCCTTATCCCGAAGACCGACGACGGCCGTGTGCTGTTCGTGGTGCCATGGAACGGCCACACCATCGTGGGCACCACCGACACGCCGCGCGGCGATTTGCCGCTGGACCCGGAAGCCGGCGCGCAGGATGTGGACTTCATCCTGAGCACCGCCGCGCGCTACCTCAGCCGCAAGCCGACCCGCGACGACGTCACCAGCGTCTGGTCGGGCCTGCGTCCGCTGGTCAAGGCCACGGGCGAGGCGTCGACCAAGCAGTTGTCGCGCGAGCACACGATTTTGGTGTCCAACGCGGGACTGGTGACGGTAACGGGCGGCAAGTGGACGACCTACCGCCGCATGGCGCAGGACGTGGTGGACACGGCGATTCAACATCAACTGTTGACGCAGGCAACGTGCCGGACCGAATCGCTGCCGCTGCACGGCGCGGCGGGCCTGGCGCCGTCCGAAGAGCATGCAGGAACGCCGGACAGCTACTACGGCAGCGATCTTGCGGTGTTGAAAGCGCTGCCCGGTGCTGATCGCATGCTGGTCAAGGCCAGCGGCTTGTCGGAAGCGCACGTACGCTTCGCGGCGCGCTATGAGTTGGCGCGCAGCGCCGAAGACGTGCTGGCCCGCCGCAACCGCGCGCTGTTTTTGGACGCGGAAGCCGCCATGCTGGCCGCCCCCGAGGTCGCGCGCATCCTTGCGGAAGAGCTGGGCCACGACGCAGCCTGGCAACAACGCACGCTGCAAGAGTTGGCCACGGTAGCAAAAACGTATCGACTGTAGGATGGGTGAAGCGCGGGGGGAAGGCTCGCAAGAACCCTGACGTAGATCGCGCGTAACCCATCAGCGATGGTGAAGTTCTTGCCGAAGGTGGAATTCATCCACGGTTGCTTGATGGGTTACGCGCGGAATAGGCCGGCTTTCTTTGGGATGATGTCTCGCGCTTCACCCATCCTACGTGAGACGCCCGCTGCCGTAGGATGGGTGAAGCGCGCGGAAGCCTTTAAAAGCACCCCTGACGCGAAACGCGCGTAACCCATCAGCAACCGCAAAGTTCTTGCCGAAGGTGGAATTCATCCACGGTTGCTTGATGGGTTACGCGCGGCATAGGCCGGCTTTCTTTGGGATGATGTCTCGCGCTTCACCCATCCTACGTAAAACGCCCGCTGCCGTAGGATGGGTGAAGCGCGCGGAAGCCTTTAAAAGCACCCCTGACGCGAAACGCGCGTAACCCATCAGCAACCGCAAAGTTCTTGCCGAAGGTGGAATTCATCGACGGTTGCTTGATGGGTTACGCGCGGCATAGGCCGGCTTTCTTTGGGATGATGTCTCGCGCTTCACCCATCCTACGAATGGAGCGCCTGCCGCCCATACACGTGAAACGCCCGCTGCGGTTCACGGCACCCGCAGCCTGCTCGTTTCTATCATCGCTTCAAAGACCCGCAACAAATCCGGGTCGCACTTTGAACCGGCTTCACGATGCAGAATCCGCATGATTTCGGTATGCCCACGCGCGGGGTGATAGGGGCGTGCGTCGCCTAGCGCATCGTAAGAATCCGCCAGCGAAATAATGCGCGAGAGCATCGGAATGTCGTGGCCGTGCAGGCCGGCCGGATAACCGGAGCCGTCGAAATGCTCGTGATGGTGGCGGACCGCTTGCGCGATCAGGTCGCGTTGCGGCATCGCGCTGTGCAAGATGATGTCGGCGCCGACCGCCGCGTGGGACTTCATGATTTCCCAGTCTTCGCCTTCCAGGCGATTGGGCGAAAACAGCACGCGATCCGGCGTGCCGATCTTGCCCACATCGTGCAGCCGCGCGACTACGGCGGCGGCCTGTTGTTCGTCTTCGGACAGGCCACAGGCCTGCGCCAGCGCCACGCTTAGGGCGACCACACGGCGGCAATGTCGGCCGGTGGCGGGGTCACGCGCCTGCATGGCGGCGAACAGCGCGGCCTCGCAGGAACCTGCTGGTGTTTCGGGTACGTCGGGGGGCATCAGGAAAGGTGCGCAGCGGCTCGGTTGAGCGGCGCACTTGTGTCGGAAAGTAGCGATTCTGACACAGTGCGCACCAATCCTGACGAAACAGAGCAGCGTTGGGAGAGCGGCGCAGATTCAATATCCGCGCGCCTCCGCGCCATGTGGCGTTGTGAAGAACTTCAGTGCTTCGGCGTTTCGGCGCTTCTTCGCTTTTTCGCTTCTTCGCTTCTGCGCCTCTGTGCTTCTGTGCTTCAGTGCTTCAAACGCTCAAGCAGCGCTTCTGCCACGCCCACGGACGACGCCGGGTTCTGTCCCGTGACCAACAAGCCGTCGCACACCACATGCGGCTGCCAATCCGGACCACGGCTGTACAACCCGCCCAATTGCGTCAGCTCGTCTTCCACCAGGAACGGCACCACGTCGGTCAACTGCACCGCTGCCTCTTCGCTGTTGGAAAAACCCGTTACCTGCCGCCCCTGCACCAAGGGCTTGCCGTCCGCCGTCTTGGCATGGCGCAGCACGCCCGGCGCGTGGCAAACCGCCGACACCGGCTTACCCGCAGCCAGCATGGTTTCGATCAGTGCAACCGACTTGGCGTCTTCCGCCAGATCCCACAGCGGGCCATGGCCGCCGGGATAGAACACCGCGTCGAAGTCCGCCGCCTGCATGTCGGCCAACCGCTGCGTGTTGGCCAGGACGCGCTGCGCGTCGGCGTCCTGGCGGAAACGGCGCGTGGCGTCGGTCTGCGCGTCGGGATCGTCGCTCTTGGGGTCCAACGGCGGCTGGCCGCCCTTGGGTGAAGCCAGCGTGACCGCCGCGCCCGCGTCAACGAACGCGTAATACGGCGCGGCAAACTCTTCCAGCCAGAAGCCCGTCTTGCGGCCGGTGTCGCCCAGCGTGTCGTGGGAAGTCAGCACGATCAGGATTTTCATGTTTCGCTCCGATTGCGTGTACGCGCTTATTCGTCCGGGCCGACGCGCACAATGCGCTTGCCGGCGTTTTCGCCCTTGAGCAGGCCGATCAGGCCGCGCGGCGCGTTCTCCAAGCCGTCGACCACGTCTTCGCGATACTTGATGCGGCCTTGTGCAATCAAGCCTTCCATGGCTTCGCGGAATTCGCCATAGCGGTGTGCGTATTCGTTGAAGATGATGAAGCCCTGCACCTTCAGCCGCTTGGTCAGAATGTTGCGCATCAACAGCGCCAGGCGGTCCGGGCCATCGGGCAGGCTGGTGGCGTTGTAGGCCGAGATCAAGCCGCAGACCGGCACGCGGGCGCGCGGGTTCAGCAGCGGCAGCACGGCATCAAACACCGCGCCGCCCACGTTTTCGAAGTACACGTCAATGCCCTGCGGCACGGCGCGCGCCAGACGGCCGGCCAGGTCAGGCGACTTGTGGTCCAGGCAGTCGTCAAAGCCCAATTCATCAACCACGTAGCGGCATTTGTCCGCGCCGCCCGCAATGCCAACGACCTTGCAGCCGTGGATTTTCGCGATCTGCCCCACCACCGCGCCCACCGCGCCGCTGGCCGCGGCCACCACCACGGTTTCGCCGGCCTTGGGCTGGCCGATGTCCAGCAGCCCCATGTAGCCCGTGAAACCGGGCATACCCAGCACGCCCAGCGAATACGACGGATGTTGCGGCTTGGGGCCCAGGCGCAGCAGGCCGGCGCCGTCGGACAAGGCGTAGTCCTGCCAGCCGGACTGGGCCAAGACCCATTCGCCGGGCTTGTAGTCGGGGTGATTGGACGCCTGCACGCGGGTCACGGTGCCGCCCACCATGGGTTGGCCGACCTGCACGGGTTCGGCGTAGGACGGCGCGTCGCTCATGCGGCCGCGCATGTAGGGGTCCAGAGACAGGTACACGGTGCGCAGCAACACCTGACCGGGGCCGGGCTGCGGGACCTCGCCCGTTTCCAGGCGGAAATCGCTATCGGTGGGCTCGCCATGCGGGCGGGCGGCAAGCACGATGCGGCGGTTGATCGATGGGGATTGCGTCATGAAGTCCAGCCTCCTGGGAAGCTGCCCAGGCCTTGCAGGCAAGGCCCGGGCGGCAGATTGGGGAACCGAGCCATTACACCATCGTTGCCCACCGCCCTGCGTTTCAACATTTAATGCCGGCCCCCTTTTAATTAATTAAATACTTAATTAAACTGCCCGCCATGTGCCCACCCCCTTCCGCCCCCACCCGCCGCCCCGGCCGCCCCGCACGTGCCGCCGGCCCCGACAACGCCGCCATGCGCGCCCAATTGCTGGACATCGCCACCGGCCTGTTCGCCGCGCAGGGCGTGGCGGCCACCACCATCGCGCAGATCGCCCAACGCGCCACCGTCACCCCGGCGATGCTGCACTACTACTTCAAAAGCCGCGACCAATTGATCGATGCCGTGGTGCTGGAACGGGTGGTGCCGGTGATTGGCTATGTCTGGGCGCCGGTGCGGTTGGCCTCGGAATCGGGTCCTGATGCCGACAACAACCCCGGCATCGACCTCGCCACGGCGGCGCGCGGCTACCTGACGGAAATCGTGAATCGCATCGTGCAAAGCGCGACGGAGCGACCGTGGTTGCCGGCGTTGTGGATGCATGAAGTGGTGAATGAAGGCGGGCAACTGCGTGAACGGGTGCTGCCTCACCTGCCCACCGACCGGCTGGCCGCCTTTGCCGGAATGATCGGCCAGGCCCAGCAGCAAGGCGCGATCACGCCCGGCGTTGAACCCCGGCTGGTGTTTCTTTCCATTCTTGGCCTGACCCTGCTGCCGCTGGCCACGTCCAACCTGTGGCGCCGCATCTGGCAAGGCGACGCCCAGGCGCAAGCCATCGACACCCAGGCGATCGCGGCGCACGCCATCGCCATGCTGACCGGCGGCCTGTTTTCGCTGCCTGCCCCGTCTTCCGCTACCGCTCGCCCATGAGCATGCCCGCCATGAGGATTTCCACCATGAGGACGCCGACCCTGTGCTTGCCCACCCTGAAGATGCCGACCATGCTCACCCGCCCTATCCTGCTTCGATTCCTGCCCGGCCTGCCGGTGTTGACCATGCTGTTGGCCGGCTGCGGCCAGGACAGCACGCCGTTCTACCAGGGGTATGTGGAAGGCGACTACGTGTATGTGGCCTCGTCCGAAGCCGGCCGCCTGGATGCGCTGGCCGTCAAGCGCGGGCAGCAGGTCAGCGCCGACGCGCCGCTGTTTGCGCTGGAAGCCACGCGCGAACGCGCCGCCCGTGATGAGGCCAGCGCGCAGTTGGCGGCGGCCACCGCGCAATTGGAAGACATCGCGACCGGCAAGCGGCCGGCGGAAATCGACGTCAGCCGCGCCCAACTGGCGCAAGCCGAGGCCGCCAGCCGCCGCTCGGCCGCACAACTGCAACGCGATACAGCGCAGTACCGCATCGGCGGCATTGCGCGCGCGCAGTTGGACGACAGCCGTGAACAGGCGCAGTCGGACGCCGCCCGCGTGCGCGAACTGCGCGCCCAACTGGAAGTGGCCAACCTGCCCGGCCGCGACGACCAGCGCCGCGCGCAGGCCGCCCAAGTTGCGGCCGCACGCGCCGCGCTGGCGCAGGCGGAATGGACCTTGGCGCAAAAGCAGTTGGGCGCGCCGGCCGCGGGCCAAGTGTTCGACACCATGTACCGCGTGGGCGAATGGGTGCCCGCGGGCAGCCCCGTGGTCAGCCTGCTGCCGCCCGGCAATGTGAAGGTGCGCTTCTTCGTGCCCGAAACCGTGGTGGGCACACTGAAGACCGGCCAGACGGCCACGCTGCGCTGCGACGGCTGCGGCGACCCCATCCCCGTGCATATCGACTACGTGTCTGACCAGGCCGAATACACCCCGCCCGTCATCTACAGCCGCGAAAGCCGCAGCAAGCTGGTCTACATGGTTGAAGCGCGCCCCGCGCCGGACGCCGCCGCGCGGCTGCATCCTGGACAACCGGTCGAGGCGACGCTGCAATGAACACGTCCGCCTTAACCGCGACGCAAAACGGTGCGCCCGAACCCGGCAAGGCCGTGATTGACGTGCGCGGCCTGAACAAGCGCTTTGGCGACAAGCATGTGGTCAACGACGTATCGCTGCGTGTTCAAGAAGGCGAGATCTTCGGTTTTCTCGGCCCCAACGGCAGCGGCAAGACCACCTGCATCCGCTTGATGTGCGGGTTGCTGACGCCGGACTCCGGCAGCGGCACCTGCCTGGGCTACGACATTGTTCAAGACAGTGCCCAGATCAAGCGCCACGTGGGCTACATGACGCAGAAGTTTTCGTACTGGGATGACCTGACCATCCGCGAAAACCTGGACTTTGTGGCGCGCATGTACGGCATGCCGCAACGCAGGCAGACGGTGGACCGCGCGCTGGAAGACCTGGGCCTGCACACCCGCGCCAACCAGTTGACGGGTTCGTTGTCGGGCGGCTGGAAGCAGAGGATGGCGCTGGCCGCCTGCCTGCTGCACGAACCGCGCCTGCTGCTGCTGGACGAACCCACGGCGGGTGTGGACCCGACCGCGCGGCGCGACTTCTGGGAGCAACTGCATGAGCTGGCCGCGCGCGGCATCTCGGTGCTGGTCAGCACGCACTACATGGACGAAGCCGAACGCTGCCACAAGCTGGCCTATATCTCGTACGGCAAGCTGCTGACGCAAGGCACGGCCGAACAGGTAATTGCGGAACAGCGCCTGTCCACCTTTGCCATTCACGGCCACAACCTGGTGCCGCTGGGCCAGCGCCTGCGCAGCGCGCCGGGCGTGGACCAGACCGTGGCGTTCGGCTCGGCGTTGCATGTCAGCGGCCAGGACGCGGATCTGCTGGAACGCACGCTGCGCGAGGCCATCCGTGGCCAGGATCTGCGCCTGGAACGCATCGACACCAGCCTGGAAGACGTCTTCATCTACCTGATGAACCGGTCCACCGACAACTTCGCGAGCCCCCCATGATGCGCGCCATGCAAGGCTTTTCCTGGGCGCGCTGGTGGAGCATGGTGCTGAAGGAATTTCTGCAACTGCGCCGCGACCGCATCACCTTCGGCATGATCGTGGGCCTGCCGATCATGCAGTTGGCGCTGTTTGGCTACGCCATCAACACCGACCCCAAGCAGATGCCCACGGCCGTCATCACGGCCGACCACAGCCCGTTCACGCGCAGCTTCATCGCGGCGATGAAGTCGTCCGACTACTTCCACATCACCGAAGAACTGGACAACGAAGAAGCCGGCCGCGCCGCGCTGGCGCAAGGCCGCGTGCTGTTCGTGGTGACCATTCCGCCGGATTTTTCGCGGCGGCTGTTGCGCGGCGAGCGCCCCGCCCTGTTGATCGAGGCCGATGCCACCGACCCCATGGCCACCGGCATGGCGATTGGCGCGGCCACGCAATTGACGCAAGCCGTGGCGCAGAAAGACCTGACCGGGCCGCTGGCCGGGCTGGCGGGCGGGCAGCCGCCTTTCGACGTGCGCGTGCACCAGCTCTACAACGAAGAGCAGATCTCGCAATACAACACAGTGCCCGGCCTGATGGGTGTGATATTGACGATGACCTTGGTGATGATGACCGGCCTGGCCATGACGCGCGAACGCGAGCGCGGCACGATGGAAAACCTGCTGTCGATGCCGGTGCGCCCGCTTGAAGTCATGACCGGCAAGATCGTGCCCTACATCGCCATCGGGTTGATCCAGGCCACCATCATCCTGCTGGCCGCGCACTTCGTTTTCCATGTGCCGATCCTGGGCAGCCTGCTGTCCGTGTACCTGGCGGCGCTGCTGTTCGTGGCGGCGAACCTGACGGTGGGCATCACGCTGTCGTCGCTGGCGCAGAACCAGTTGCAGGCCATGCAGCTGACCATGTTTTATTTCCTGCCCAACATGCTGCTGTCCGGATTCATGTTCCCGTTTCAGGGCATGCCGATGTGGGCGCAATACCTGGGCAACCTGCTGCCGCTGACGCACTTCAACCGGCTGATACGCGGCATCCTGCTCAAGGGCAACGGCTGGTGGGACCTGTGGCCCAGCATCTGGCCGCTGATGCTGTTCACCGCGGTCGTCATGACCGCCGCCGTGAAGTTCTACCGCCGAACCCTGGATTGACGCGCCATGCCACGCCTTGCCTTATCGCCTATCTACTCTTGCGCCGCCTTTGTCCGCCTGGCCTTTGTCCGCCTGGCCTTGGCCCGATCTTCCGCGCCGCGCCGCTGCGTCGGGCGCCGTTGCGTCGGGCGCCGCAGCGCCGCAATGCTGGTGGCGATCGGCCTGCCCGTCTTGATCTCGGGTTGCGCGGTCGGGCCAGACTTCAAGACACCCCCAGCGCCAGACGCCACGTCCTACACGGCGCACGACGCCGATCCCACTGCCCCAGGCGCGCAGCGCTTGCAAGCAGGCGTCGACATTCCCGCGCAATGGTGGCGGCTGTTCCAGTCCGACGCGCTGGACCAACTGGTGCGCCAGGCGCTCGAAGCCAGCCCCACGCTGGCCCAGGCGCGCGCCAAGCTGCGCCAGGCCAGTGCAGACCTGGACGCCGAAACCGGCGGCCGCCTGTTGCCGTCGGTGGACGCCGATCTGTCCGCCAAGCGGCAGAAGGTGGACCCTTCCGCCTACGGCGTGCCGGTGGCGGAATTGCCGCCGCCTTTCACGCTGTACAACGCCTCGATCAATGTGTCCTACACGCTGGACGTGTTCGGCGGCAACCGACGGGCGCTGGAAGGCATGGCGGCGCAGGTGGACTATCAGGCGCACGAATTGCAGGCCGCGCGCATGTCATTGGCCGCCAATGTGGTGACGGCCGCCATCCGCCAGGCCGACCTGTCCGAGCGGCTGGCGGCCACCCGCGACCTGCTGGCCGCGCAAGTGCGCCAGCAAGACATCATGCGGCAGCGCGTGGCGGCGGGCGGCGTCGCACAGGCCGACCTGAGCAACCAGGAACTGCTGGTGGCCCAGACCCGCGCCACGCTGCCGCCACTGGAAAAGCAGTTGTCGCAAACCACCCATCAGTTGGCGGTGTATCTGGGTTTGCCGCCCGCCGCGCTGCGCACGCCGCCCCTGCGCCTGGCCGACCTGAGCCTGCCCGCCGACGTTCCCACCGGCGTGCCGTCCGCGCTGACACGCCAGCGCCCGGACATCCTGGCCGCCGAGGCGCTGTGGCATCAGGCGTCGGCCGACGTGGGCGTGGCCACCGCCAACCAGTACCCGCAGTTCACGCTGACGGCCAGCTTTGGCTCGCAGCGCACGCGCGCGGGGGATTTGTCCGACGGCGTGAACGTCTGGAGCTTGGGGCTGGGGCTGGTGCAACCGCTGTTTCGCGGGGGTGAACTGCGAGCGCGCAAGCGTTCCGCCGAAGCGGCCTACGAGGCGGCGGCCGCCGCCTACCAGCAAACGGTGCTGGATGGGTTCCGCCAGGTTGCCGACGCCCTGCGCGCGGTGCAGACCGATGCCGACAGCTACGCCGCCTACGATGACGCCTGGCGCCGCGCGACGGACGCCGAACGCATCGCGCAAGGCCGCTTCCAGGCAGGCGGCATCAGCCACCAAAGCCTGCTGGACAGCCAGCGCCAGCTACTGCAAACGCGGATCGCGCGCACCGAGGCGGATGCGGCCCGCTACGCCGACACCGCGGCACTGTTGCAAGCCTTGGGCGGCGGTTGGTGGAACGAGCCCGCCGCCACGCCGGCCACGGTCCCACCAACCGTGTCGGCACCCGTCGCGGCAAGGCCCTAGCCGACCCTGCGCGTTCAACCGCGTGTCAGGGTTGTGACGGCCTGCCTTGATTCAAACATTGTTCGATAACCCGCCCATGTTTCACGGTGATAGGCCGCCTGCGATCATGTCTGAGAATTCGGGTACGAAAGTGTCGTTGAGCGGGGTAAGGGAAGCCGCCGTTTCGTAGGATCATGCAAGGGCTCAAGCTGCACAGATCACTACGATTTCATGAATGACCTACTAGACCTGATCGTCTTCTCTCCCGATCCCGACCAACGCGTGCGCCGCAGCGACGCACTGGCCGAGATGGGATTCTCGCCACGCCGGTGCGAGGACTCCAATGGCCTGTTCCGCCTGTTCCAGGCGCGCCGCACGCCATTGCTAGTGATGGAGGCCGACCTTACCGATCTCTGCATGGCCGTCGCAGGTCTGCGCGCCATGGACACGACGGCGGGCATCATCGCCGTGTCCAACTTTGATTCGCCCGAAAACCGCATTCTTGGCCTGCATTGCGGCGCCGACGCCTGCTTTCAGCATGACGTGGCCACCGCGGAAATCGCCGCCGCATTGCAAGCGCTGGTGCGCCGCGTACCGGCAACGGGCCGCCGCCCCCCCGCGATGCCCGAGGCCGATTTGCGTGCCAGCACCGTGCCGCTGGCAGCAGAAGTTGCGGGCAAATGGCAATTCCACGACGCCGCCTGGACGCTGGTCAGCCCGCAAGGCACCCGAGTGTCGCTCACCCTGGCCGAACGCGAATTCCTGCTGAAGCTGACCACGTCGACCGACAAGCGCCTGCCGCGCGGCGATGCGTCCGGCGCCGATGCGCAGGCCGGCCGTGAATCCGTCCGACGCACCGATGTCGTGGTCAGCCGCCTGCGGCGCAAGGCGCAGGACCTGAACGTGGAACTGCCGATCCGCACCGTGTGGGGTTGGGGCTACGCCTTCACGGGCGAGATCTGACGGCGGCCGGCGGGCGTATCATGCGTAGCGGGGCCGACGTACGACATCCGATACGCCACGTCCGGCACCCGTTGTTCGCCTCCCCCTTCTTGGTTTCTACGCTGCCGCCACCGATATGGAAGTCTTCGAACGCCTGCAAGCGCTGCTTGCCCAGCACCACGCGCGTCACCGCCTGATCAACCACCCCGCCGCCGGCCGTTCGGTGGAAGTGGCTGCCATCCGGGGCACCGAAGTCAGCCAGGGCGCCAAGGCGCTGGTCTGCCGCGTGAAGATCTCATCGAACGTGCGCAAAAACGTGCTGGCCGTTTTCCCCGCTGACAAGCAGGCCGACCTGGACGCCATTGCGCGCGCCGCGGGCGGCAAGAAGGCGTCGCTGGCCTCGCAGGAACTGGCGCGCGAACTCACCGGCTGCGAAATCGGCGCCATCCCGCCGTTTTCCTTCAACCCGGATCTGCATCTGCTGGTGGACCCCAGCCTGCGCACGCGCCACGATGAAATCGTGTTCAACGCCGGACGGCTGGACGCGTCCATCCTGCTGAACACGGAAGACTACTTCCGGCTGGCGGCGCCCGCAGAAGCGCCGCTGATCAAGGCCTGACCCCACCCCTCCGACGCGCCCAATCACCATGAAGCCCGCCGTGTTCCGCTCCAAGATTGCACGCGGCGCCAACATGCGCTGGCTGATGAACCTGGCGCACATGGAGCCGTCACCCGTCAGCCGTTGGGTGGCGCTGCGGGCGGCGCTGGCCATCGGCCTGCCGACGGCCGTGGGCTTGGCGCTTGAGCAAAGCGGGCCCGCCGCGCTGGTCGCCCTGGGCGCGCTGCCCGCCATCACCGGCGACAACGGCGGCCCTTACCGCAACCGGGCGCTGTCCATCGGCTGCACCGTGTTTGGCGGCGCGCTGGGCTATTTGCTGGGCAACTTGGTGGCCGGACACGGGCTGTGGACGGCGGCCGCGATGACGGTGCTGGTGCTCGTCGCCAGCCTGGTGGGCACCTTCAACAACATCGCGGCGGTCGCTACGTTGCAATTCGCGGTGTACGTCATCGTGGGCTCCAGCCTGACGTCGACCCTGCCGCCCTGGCTGCCATCGGTGCTGGTGGGCATGGGCGGGCTGTTCGGCCTGGCGCTCACCCTGGTGGGCTGGGTGGTCCACCCGATTGCCCCCGAACGCGCCGCCGTCGCGCTGGTCTACCGCAAGCTGGCCGCCCTGCTCGCCGCCATCGGCACCTCGCGCACCATGGTGGCCCGGCGCGACATGGAAGCGGCAATGACCACCGCCTACGACACGGTGTTGGCGGCCCGTGGCCGCGCGGCCGGGCCGTCGCCCCGCCTGGCCCGCCTGGTGGCGCAACTCCAGGCCTGCACGCCGCTGGCCAATACCGCGCTGACGCTGGCCCGCGCCGGCCGTGTCCTGCCGCCGGCCTGCGCGCGCGTCATGAACCATCTGGCCGACCGTGTGGAACACGATCAAACCCCCGCCCCCGGCGACGACATCGCGGCCCTGCGCCAAGCCGGCATGCGGGAACTGGCGGATGCCCTGGCGCAAGCCGAACCCTTGCTGACGGGCGCCCCCCCCCCCCCCACGCCGACCCCGCAGCCTTGCTTGCGCCGGTGCCTCCGCGCACGCCCTGGCGGGTGCTTGCACGCACCTACCGACCCGGTCCGACCACCGTGCGCTACCTGATTCGGCTGGGGCTATGCCTGGTCGCCGCCGAAGCCGTGGCGCTGGCCGCGTCACTGCCGCGTTCGTACTGGGTGCCCTTGATTGTGGTGGTGATCTTCAAGCCGAACTTCGGCTCGGTATTTGCGCGGGCGCTGCAAAGCTGCGGCGGCAGCGTGGTAGGCGTAGCCATCAGCGCGACCGTGCTGGCGGTGGACCAGAACGGCATTGCCAGCGTGTTGACGGTGGCGGCGCTGGCGGCCTTGCTGCCCTGGTCAATCCGACGCAACTACGGGCTGTTTTCCGCCATTCTGGTGCCTATCCTGATGCTGCTGATCGGGGCCTTGCAGCCCGGTACCTGGGCCATCGCGCTGGCGCGCCTGCTTGATGTGGGCGTGGCGGCCGGCATCGTGCTGCTGGTGGGTTATCTGCCGTGGATCCGCATAGAGCGCAATAACCTGGATCACGCCGTCGCCACCGCGATGGACACGCTGGCCGCTTATGTCAATACGGTGTTCCAGGCGGACCCCGCCAAGCGCCACGCCCTGCGCGCCCGCGCCTATGCGAGCCTGTCGGACTTGCGCATTGCGCTACAGCGCGGCCTGTCCGAGCCGCGTTTGGTCAGCCGCCGCGCGCTGGCCTGGTGGCCGGTGGAAGTGG
>NZ_JBHFIZ010000034.1:1510-19581 GCF_057334535.1 Achromobacter colocynthidis | reverse complement strand
TACACCTACAAGGTGGACAACGCCGCCGTACAGTTCCTGAAGGCCGGCCAGTCCATCGTCGAGACCTACACGGTCGCGTCCGCTGACGGCACCGCCACCAGCACCATTACCATCACCATCAACGGCACCAATGACCTGCCGACGGTGACCAATGACGCGAAGTCGGTCACCGAAGACGTCGGCGTGTCAGGTGGCAAGCTCAGCGTGAACGGCGCGGTCACCATCAGCGACGCCGACGCCGGCGAGTCGACCTTCAATGCGAGCTCCCTCAAGTTCACCGGCAGCACGCATGCTGGTGGCCAGCTGGGCGCGGTCACCATCAACGCCGACGGCACGTACACCTACAAGGTGGACAACGCCGCCGTGCAGTTCCTGAAGGCTGGCCAATCTGTCGTCGAGACCTACACGGTCGCGTCCGCTGACGGCACCGCCACCAGCACCATTACCATCACCATCAACGGCACCAATGACCTGCCGGTGATCCAAGCTCAAACCAACCACGGCCTGGAAGACCAAACGGTGTCCGGCAACGTGCTGAGCGGTGCCGGCGACCGGGACAACGATGCACTGAGCGTCGCCGAATTCACCATCAATGGCACGAAGTATGCTGCTGGCGCCACCGCCAACATCGTGGGCGTTGGCTCGATCTTCATCAATGCCGATGGCGGCTATGTCTTCACGCCGAACGCCAACTGGAATGGTGTGGTGCCGCAAATCACCTACACCGTGACGGACGGCACGGGCCAGGTCTCTTCCTCGCTGGACATCGATGTCCTGCCCGTGAACGACGCGCCTGTGTCCAAGGATGGTTTCGGCAGCGTGACCGAGGGCAAGGACTACGTGTTCGGCACGAAGGACTTCGCGTTCTCGGATCCGGTGGAAGGCCATTCGATGAAGTCGGTGATCATCGATTCCCTGCCTTCGGGCGGCACGCTGTACCTCAATGGCCAGGCAGTGACGCAAGGCCAGGAGATCAGCGCGGCGGATCTCGCCGGCGGCAAGCTGTTATACACGCCGAACACCTCGAACGTTGGCGAGAACGCGGGCGCGTCCTTCCAGTTCCAAGTCAAGGACACCGGCGGCACTGCCAACGGCGGCCAGGACACGTCCAGCGAGCAGACGTTCACGCTGCATGTCGACCAGTTCACCACAGGCAATAACGGCGACGAAACCGTGAAGGGCGGATCCGGCGACGACGTGTTGTTGGGCGACCAGGGCGGCATGGTGAAGAATGTGACCCCGGGCGCGAGCTATAACATCGCGCTGGTGTTGGATCTGTCGGGTTCGATGGACTATTACTGGGGCAGCGGATCCAACCAAGAGCGACGCCTCGAGACCGCCAAGAAGGCCCTCAAGGCGCTGCTTGAAAATCAGCTGGCGATGCACGATGGCACGATCAACGTGTCACTGATCACCTTCGCGGATAGCAGCGCCAAGCTGCAGAAGGAAATCTCTGGCCTGAACTCCAGCAATGTCGACGAAATGGTAGACATTCTGATGGGTCTGAAGGCTGACGGAGGTACTCCCTATGGCGCTGCCTTCCACGAAGCCAAGGACTGGTTCGACGGCCAGCCCACGGTAGATGCCAACGGCAAACCGTACGAGAACCTGACGTTCTTCCTGACGGACGGCGAGCCTACCTCCGAAGGGTGGTGGGGCTATGACCGAGACGCCGAGTTCAACTCCCTGGCCGGCGTGAGCGACGTGCACGGCATAGGCATCGGCTCGGGTGTATCCACTTCCACACTTAATCAGTACGACAACACCGGCGGCCGCTATACCTCTGGCGGCGAGATCTACGCGAACTTCTCCGGAACCTCGGGAGCGAATAATCCCGCCAACTGGCAGAAGGACGGAGACGGCTCTGCGGCGAAAAGCGGCAATGCGATGCGCCTCACCGACACGACGGCGGACGGTAAAGAATTTACCGTGACCATGAATGCCGCCAACAAGATGGTCGTGAACAGCGCCGGCGGCGCCACGTTCAGCTTCGACGCAAGCGTCGCCAACAAGGGAACCGGCGATACCTTCAAGTGGGTGTTGTTGAAGTGGAATGGCACCGCCTGGGCGCCGGTGGAGTCGGGCTCGGAAGCCAACACCCGCTCGAGCATCCACGGCCCTGGCCAGTACCTGTATCAGTTCACCCTCAATGACAAGAGTTCGAGCAACAGCGCGTTCCGAGTAGATATCGACAATATCCGCTCGTACACGTCGGGCCGCACCGACAACTCGCAAGTGGTGCTGAGCCCGTCGGACCTGGAGTCGGCGCTGGCCGGTGGCAGCACAACTACCGAACTGGCTCCGGTCGGCAACGACAAGATATTCGGCGGCGACGGCAACGACATCCTGTTCGGCGACACGGTCAATACCGATCAGTTGCCCTGGGGCATTGGCGGCAATCCGGCCAAGCCGGCCGACCTGGGTGACGGCGCTGGCCTGGATGGTCTGAAGCAGTTCCTGCTGCTGAAGAACGGCGTGCAGCCCACGGATGCCGATCTGCACAAGTTCATCCTGGACAATCACTCGATCTTCGATGTGCAGGGCGACGCGCGCGGCGGCAATGACGAATTGCACGGCGGCAATGGCAACGACATCATCTACGGCCAGGGCGGCAACGACACCCTGTACGGCGATGCTGGCAATGACACGTTGTATGGCGGCACCGGCAGCGACACGTTGTACGGCGGCGACGGCAATGACGTCCTGATCGGCGGCCAGGGCAACGACATCCTTGTCGGCGGCGCAGGCAGCGACACGTTCAAGTGGGAACTCAACGACCAGGGCACCGTCGGTGCCCCGGCCGTGGACACAATCAAGGATTTCTCGAAGGCCTCGATCGCCGATGGCGGCGATGTCCTGGACCTGAAGGAACTTCTCGTGGGCGAGCACGACGGCAACTTGTCGCAGTATCTGAACTTCAAGCAGGATCCGGCCAACTCCAACAACACGCTCGTCGAGATCAACACCCAGGGCAAGCTTGGCACCCAGGGCGCCGACCAGAAGATCGTGCTGGAAAACGTGGACCTCACGCATGACGCCAACGGCCAGGTCATGAGCAACCAGGCCATCATCAATGACCTGCTGCAGAAGGGGAAGCTGAACGTCGACCACAGCTAAGCCCTAGGCATCAAGGGGACGGCGGGCAGCCGCCCTCCCCTTGAACCTGCCATATTTTTTGCTGACACGTCTTTCATGAGTCGGAAAAATGTGAAAATCCGTTTCATGTCTTCGACTCACCGTTACCGCGGCTTTGTAAACCTGTGTCGGCTGGTGTTGCTGTGCCTGGCTTGCGTCTGGGGCGGAAGTTTCGCGCTGGAGCTCAGCTCGGAACGGCTGCAAAGCCTGGCCGCCAGCCGCTATGGCGCGAAGGGCGCGAAGTCTGTTGGCAACTGGCTGCAGTTGATGCGCAGCCCGCCCCCGTCACAAGAGCGGGACAAGCTGACGAGCGCCAACGATTTCTGGAACCAGGCGCTGCTGTCCGCCGAAGACATCACCCTCTGGAAGCAGGCCGATTACTGGGCCACGCCGCTCGAATCGCTGGGCCGAGGCGCCGGCGACTGTGAAGACTACGTCATCGGCAAGTACTTCACCCTGTTGGCGATGGGTGTGCCCGCCAACAAGCTGCGTTTCATCTACGTCCGCGCGCGCGTGGGCGGGCCGGCCAGCAGCAGCCAGGTCGCCCACATGGTGCTGGGCTACTACGACACGCCAAACGCTGTTCCGCTGGTGCTGGACAGCCTGATCTCAACCATCTTGCCGGCCACGCAACGTCGCGACCTGACGCCGGTATTCAGTTTCAACGCCGACGGTGTCTACGTTGACGGCAAGCCTGCCGCGCCGGTTGACCGACTCAGCCGCTGGCGTGATCTACTTCAACGCATGGAACGGGACGGCATACGCCCCTGATGGCCGGAAACAAGACTATGTCCATACTTCGACAGTTACTGCTTAGCGTGACCCTCGCGATCGGCGTCATCCTGCTGGGCACGTTGGCGCTTAGCATCAACTCGGCGCGCGAATACCTGTCTGGCCAGTTGCAGGTGCAAAGCACCGACGCGGCCGTGTCGCTGGCATTGTCCTTGTCGCAACCCGCCAATAACGATCCGGTGCTGCAGGAATTGCTGATCTCGGCACTGTACGACGGGGGGCACTTCTCGCTGGTGCGTCTGGCGGACCCCGAAGGCAAGGTGCTGATCGAGCGCAAGTCCACGGCCACGCCGAACGCGGTTCCCGCCTGGTTTCAGAAGCTGGCGCCGCTGGACACGCAACCGGCCAGCCACGCGGTCAGCGACGGCTGGCGTCAGGTGGGCGAAGTGACCTTGATCGCCAATGACTCTTACGCCTGGGAAGCCCTGTGGCGCAGCAGCGTGAAGATGATCGCGCTGGTGGTGGGCGCCGGCGTGTTGTGGGCCGTGTTTGCCTTTGTGCTGGTGGGGTGGATCAAGAACCGTCTGCTGCGCGAGATCAGCGACCATGTCCGCAGCATCGGCCAAGACACCCCGCCCGAACAAGTCGAGGCGCGCGTGCCCGAGTTGTCTGGCGTGGTGCAGGCGTTGAACCAGACCCGCGAGCGGGTGTATGCCAGCGTGGAAGAACAGAATGCCAAGATCGAATCGCTGGAACTGGAACTGAACCAGGACTCGGTCACCCGCTTGCCGAACCGCAAGTATTTCGTGAATGAATTCCGGCGCGCACTTGAAGCGCCGACCGTGGCGGGCGGGCACGTGCTGGTGTTCCGCCAACGCGACCTGGCTGACCTGAACCGCCACATGCCGCGCGAATTCATCGACCAATGGCTACGCGCCGCGTGCGAACGGATTCAGGGTGCGCTGAAGGCGCTGCACGTGGCGTCGCCCTTGCTGGCCCGCCTGAACGGCTCGGACTTCGCGTTGTTGCTGCCGGGCTGCGCGGCGCCACAGGCCATGATGGTGGCCGAGCAGCTCCGGGCCGACCTGCATGCCACGCGCATTCCCGTGGGTGAAGGCCACCTTTGCCGCTGGGCCCTGGCCATGACGGATTACGGCCAGGGCAACCAGGCCGGCCCGGTACTGGCGCGCCTGGACTTCGGCCTGATGCGCGCGGAAAGCGCCAACAACGATCAGGTCGTGATCGCGGGCGCGACGGATATGCAATCGCCATCGGAATCGGGAGAGCGGGCCTGGAAGGACGCCATTCTGTCCGCGCTGGAAGACAAGCACTTCGAACTGGCCACGGAACGGCTGCTGGCGGCCGACGGCACCGCCTTGCGTACCGAGGCCATGCTGATGCTGCGCACGTCCGCCGATCAGGTTGCCATTCCCGCCACGCTGTTCATCCCCCCCGCCGTGCGCCTGGATCTGGTGGCGGATTGCGACCTGGAATCGGTGCGCCTGGGCCTGGATTGGCTTGCCGCCCATGACGGTGAACTGGCGGTGCGGGTCGCCCTGCCGTCCTTGCGCGGCCAGAAGTTCTTCCGCCAATTGGCCCTGATGCTGACGGAACACCGGCCCTTGGCCCATCGTCTGTTTCTGGAGATTGATGCGCATGGCCTGGTGGAATGCCATGAGCAGATCGCCACGCTGGCCCGCGTTGTCTCGGACTTTGGCGCGCATATTGGCGTGCGCCGTCTGGCGCAGCAATTCGGCGCGGTGGCCCAATTGCACACGCTGCCTTTGTCCTACGTAAAACTGGGCGGTGGCTTTGTTGGAGGGATGTCGCAAAGCCCGGGCAGCCAACAGTTGACGGCCTCGGTGCTGGAAACCGCTCGTGCCTTGAACATCGACGTATACGCCGAAGACGTGCCGGACGCTGAAACGCAGCGCATCCTGGCCGGCTTGGGCATCGAGGTCATGCGTGGTCCGGGCGTGAAGCGCACGGCAAACCCGGCGTAGCCGCGCCGCGCATCAACGAATAAGCCGCCCGGGTTTGACCCCGGGCGGCTTATTTTTTGCGTGGCTGCCGCGCGATGACGACTCTATTTCTTCGCCTGCTGGTACAGCGGCAATACTTGCTGGGCGGCGGCTTGCAGATCAGTGATGCGGGACTCGGCCGACGGGTGCGTCGACAAGATTTCCGGCGGCGCACTGCCGCTACTGGCCGCCCCCATCTTTTGCCATAACGTCACGGCGGCGCGCGGGTCGTACCCTGCCCGGGCCGCCAGTTCGACACCCATGCGATCCGCTTCTGTTTCATGTGTGCGGCTGTTGGGCAACGAGAACATCACGTCGGTAAGCTGGCCGCCCAAGTCGGAAGCGGCACTGGAACCCGTGGCGATGGACAGCACGGACAAGCCCAGGTTCGTTGCCATCTGCTGCGAAACACGCTCGCGCGCATGCTCGCGCAACGCGTGGGCAATCTCGTGGCCGATCACCGCGGCAAGCTCATCGTCGGTGGGTTTGATCTTCGAGATCAGGCCGGTATAGACGGCGATCTTGCCTCCGGGCATGCACCAGGCGTTGACCTCGTCGCTGGACAAGACGTGGACTTCCCATTTCCAGCCCGCCGCATCTGGGCGAAAAATGCCCGCCTGCGCAACAAGCCGCTGGGAAATGGTGCGCACGCGCGACAATTGCTGCGCATCACGATCCAGCAAGCCCTTGGCTTGCGCCTGTTTGAGGATATCGGCGTATTGCTGGCTGGCTTCCTGCTCCAGCGCTTGGGACGGCACCAGGCTGGACATGTACTGCGTCCGGTTGACGCCGATGGCGCCGGACTGCGTGGTGTTCATGCCGGTACAGCCCGCCAACACGGCCAGGGCAAGCGCGGCCCCCGCGCCGCGCAACAGATGACGTTTACGATTCATGACGGCCTCCTGGAAACGATGGCGAGAATGCCGGGGGGATCAGAGGGGATCGCCGCACTGCCCGCGGTGGCGCAGCGCGTGGTCGATCAGCACCAGCGCCAGCATGGCTTCCGCGATGGGCGTTGCGCGAATGCCGACGCAAGGGTCGTGGCGGCCCAGCGTTTGCACCATCACGGGTTCGTTCGCGCGGTTCACCGAGCGACGTTCCACGCGGATGCTGGACGTGGGCTTGATGGCCAGCGACACGGTGATCGGCTGGCCCGTTGAAATGCCGCCCAACACGCCGCCGGCGTGATTGGTCAGAAAGCCATCAGGCGTGATTTCGTCACCATGCTCGGAGCCGCGCTGCGCAATGCAGTCAAAGCCCGCGCCGATGGACACGCCCTTGACGGCGTTCAGCCCCATCATCACGTGCGCGATGTCGGCGTCCAGGCGGTCGTAGATGGGTTCGCCCCAGCCCGCGGGCAGGTTTTCGGCCACGACTTCAATGCGCGCGCCGACGGAATCGCCATCGCGGCGCAACTGGTCCATATAGGCTTCCAGTTCCGGCACGACCTCGGCGTTGGGTGCGTAGAAGGGGTTGTTGGGCACTTCGCCCCAGGACAGGAACGGGATGGCCACCGGGCCCAACTGGCTCATGTAGCCGCGCACCTTGACGCCGTATTGCTCGGCCAGCCACTTCTTGGCGATGGCGCCCGCCGCGACCGTGGGCGCCGTCAGGCGGGCCGATGAACGGCCGCCGCCGCGCGGGTCACGCACGCCGAACTTGCGCCAGTAGGCGTAATCGGCGTGGCCGGGCCGAAACGTGTCGGCGATGTTCGAATAGTCTTTGCTGCGGGCATCGGTGTTGCGGATCAGCAGGCCAATCGGCGTGCCGGTGGTGACACCTTCATATACCCCGGACAGGATTTCGACCTGATCGGCTTCCTGGCGCTGCGTGACATGGCGCGAGGTGCCCGGGCGGCGGCGATCCAGTTCCAACTGGATATCGGACGCGTCCAGGCTCAACCCCGGAGGGCAGCCATCCACGACGCAACCGATAGCCGGCCCGTGGGATTCGCCGAAATTCGTGACGGTAAAAAGAGTACCTAGGGTATTGCCGGGCATAGGGAGTCAACAGGTCGGGTTTGCAAGCAACCCCGATTATGACACCGCCAGGGCCAAAGCCTGGATTTCAGCAGCCGGCGCTGGCCGCCCAAGTAGAAAACCCTGCATCACGCGGCAGCCCAACGATTTCAGGATTTCGCGCTGGCCTTCGGTTTCAACGCCTTCGGCCACGACAGGCAGCCGCATCGCCTGGCATAGGCCGAACAGCGCCGAGACAACCTCGCGGCTGCCAGCGTCGGACTCCAGCGCGGAAATGAAGCTGCGATCAATCTTCACCCAATCAATGGGCAAATGGCGCAGATGATTCAGGCTGGAATAACCGCAACCGAAATCGTCCAGCGCAATGCCGATGCCCTGGGCGCGCAGCGTGTTCAGCATCTTCACGTGCCTTTCGTAGTGCAGGATGAAGATCGATTCCGTGATCTCCAGCACCAGCTTGCGCGGCGACAGTTGCGTGGTGGCCAAGACGTCGGACACCAATTGCACCAGCCCGTCTTCATTCATCTGCTTGACGGACAGGTTCACATGCACACGCCAGGCCGGCGGCCACAAGGCGGCCTGCGAACACGCGCGTTCCAGAATCCAAGCGCCCAGGGGCACAATCAGCCCGCTGCGCTCGGCCAGCTCAATGGTGACGGCTGGCGACACGCTGCCCAGCGTCGGGTGATGCCAGCGCAACAGCGCTTCGCACCCCTGCACCACGCCCGAGCCGCTATCGCAGACCGGCTGGTAAAAGAGCTCGAATTGCTCCATGGCCGGCGTGGTCAAGGCCAGTCGCAGGTCATTCTCCAGACCCTGCTGGTCTCGGTGCCGCGCCAACAGTCGGAAATCGAACAGATTCCACCCTGGCCCGCCGCGCTCTTTGAGGGGCACCAGCGCCACCTGCACGCAACGTTGCAGTTCTTCAACCGTGCGCCCATGTTCCGGGTACAAAGCCGCGCCCACCCTGAACACAGCGATCAGGGGACGCCCACCTAGTTCATAGGGCTCGCTCAGGTCTTCCAGCAATTTGGTGGACACCTGGGCGGCGCCCACCTCGTCCACTTCCGGCACGCAGATGGTGAAGGTGTCGGTGCCGCTGCGGGCGACCATACCGCCCAGCGTGCGCGTGATCAGGCTCAGGCGGTTGGCGACATGCACCAAAAGCGTCTGGTCTTCGCCCGCGCGCAGCATGGCGCTGATCTCGGCGTATTGCTCGAAACTGACAAGAAAAAATGCGCCTCGGCGCGCAGGCCCGTCTTTTTGCGCCAGCCAGACTCGGGCGCGCCGATGCAATTCCTGCTGGCTCAAGACGCCAGTGAGCTCGTCGCGCGTCAGGCGGTGACGCAGCGCACGATCGCGGCGCACGAAAAACCAACTTATCGCTGCCAGTGCGCCCGTGAGCGTCAGGCACAGTGCGAGCAGGTAACTCTCACGCACGGAGCCCCCTATCTAGATACCTTTGGCGTTGCGGTCCAGGAAAGAACCCAAAGGCTGTAACATTTTTTAAATTATGCATTATTTTCGCAAAAAAACGCCACACTTCGGAGGCAACGCGCCTCTTTTCCTTGAAATCTGAAGGCTCTTTACTCGCTTGCGGGTGGTCATGTCGGTCCTTGGTCGCAGAGTGCCGGCCGGTCCCTTGACCCATGCCCTGCCCTTACTACGACAGCGAAGCCCCAAAAATTAATACGCCCTGTCTCAATAGTTCTCAAGCTTGCGATCATCACAATCGAAATAATTGCATAGCTCGTCTGACGTTGCGCCGAATTTCGTAATATTCTGTACGTTATGTGACATGCCGAATTACAGTGTAAGCGGTGCCGCTGGAGTATTAGTAACGTGTGTCACGTTTCTTATCCAGGCTTCTTTACGTCGAGCACCCTCGTTGCCCGACGCCCTTTAACCGGCGGCCATGTAGTCTTCGACACGCGCGCTTGCTGCCCGCAAAGGGAACTCAACCACATGTCGACATTACGCCGATTACTTTTTTGCACTGCTCTCCTGGTCGGCTTCATCCTGCTTGGCGCTCAGGCGCTGGGGATGCTGGCCGCCCATCGCTATCTGAACACCCAACTTGCTCAGCAGAGCGAAAGCGGGGCCAGCGCACTGGCGTGGGCCTTGGCGCATGCCTCGTCCAGCCACGAAGAACGGGCGGCATTGGCTGATGAATTGTTCGAACAAGGGCTGTATACGCAGGTGCGCATCACCAACGAAGGCGATGCCTCCGTCATTGAGCGGAACAGCCCGCAGGCCTCCACCGCCCGCAACGGCGATTGGCGCAGTGCCTGGCTGATGGTCCAGGCCCCGTCGATATCGCGTCCCTATGTGTCGTTGGACGGCGGCGCGCGCGGCACGGTAACGGTGCAAGCGGATACCCGACTGGCGCGCGACACGCTGTGGCAAGGTGGCGTCCGCGTCCTGGGGCTGGTGTTGGCGGCAGGCGTCTTCTGGGCGCTTTTTGCCATCAACCTGGTGCGATGGATCGAGGCGAGGACGTCGCGCGATATCTGCGAACGGGTACGCGCCTTGGCGCCCGGCCACAATGCCCCGCCAAGCGGATCGTGTGAACTGGCGGGCGTGGACCAGGCCCTGGTTGACGCGCAGCGGCGAGTGGCCGCCACCGTCGAAGAACAGAATGCCAAGATCGAATCACTGCAAAGCGAAATCTACCGGGATCCGATCACCCGCCTATCCAACCGCAAGCATTTCATTGACCAATTCCGAGCGGCACTGGCCGATAAAACCGGGGAAGCGGGCGGCCACGTCCTGATGTTCCGCCAGCGCGATCTGGCCCAGATCAACCGCCATCTATCGCGCGCGTTCACGGATCAATGGCTGCGATCCTCGTCTGACCGCTTGCGCAAGCTGATTACCGAATTTGGCGGACCCACGGCGCAACTTGCCCGGATCAGCGGCTCGGACTTCGCGCTCTTGATGCCCCGGACCTCGGCGCCGCAGGCCAGCGTGCTGGCCGAACGGGTGCGACGTGAATTGCGTTCGCTGCGGGTGCCCATGGACAAGTACGGATGGTGCCGATGGGCGCTGGCGATGGCCGCTTACGCCCCCGGTGACAACATGAGCGATACGCTGGCGCGACTGGACCACGCCCTGATGTGCGCCGAAAGCGCCGAAGACGATCAGATCACCCCCGCCAGCCAGGCGGCCGACAGCACGCGCATCGGTGAATACAGTTGGCACGACGCCCTGGTCACCGCCCTGGAACAGCACCGGTTTTCGCTATCGGTGCTGCCGCTGCATGCGGTGCAGGGCGAACTGCTGCACCATGAAGCCAGCCTGATGTTGCACGACACGACCGATGGCGATCCCGTTCCGGCTTCGATTTTCATGCCGCCCGCGGTTCGCCTGGGCCTGTCGGCCGAATGCGACATACAGGCTATCCGCTTGGGACTGGACTGGCTGTTCACCCATTCGGCGGCGCTGACGGTGCCGATTTCCTTGGCGTCGCTGGCGCAAAGCTCGTTCCTGTCGCGGCTTGAACGCATGCTGGCCGACCGCCCGGCATTGACCGTGCGCCTGATCATCGAGGTAGATGCCGACGGCTTGATCGAGCAAGCCTCCGATCTGCGCCAGCTTTGCAACATCGTCACCGCTGCGGGCGGCCGCGTGGGCCTGTCGCGGCTGTCGCAGCAATTTGGCGCCATGGAACGGCTGCACGAGTTCCCCGTGTCGTATTTGAAGCTGTGCGGCAGTTTCATTACCGGCTTGCTTTACAGCCCCGGCAGCCAGCACCTGGCCGCCACCGTCATGACCACCGCGGCGACCCTGGGCATGGCCGTCTACGCCGAAGACGTGCCCGACCTGGCCACCCAGGACATCCTGGAAGATCTGGGCGTCCGCGCGATACGCGGGGCTGTCGTAAACTTCGCCCTTACGCGCGAACTCGCGCCGGATCATCAATGGGTTCCTAGTTGACGGAAGGACTGTTTCTTCGCACCCGCTGTTTTTTCCACCAACGCGGTGCACGACGCGCCACCGCCGGATCGCAGGCCCTCTTGTTGCGACTCGGCATGCTGGCGTGCGCGTTCTTCTGGCCTGGCGCGGTGCTGGCCCGTGGCATCACTTCCCCTTACGAAGACCTCCTGCTTGGCTTGACCGCGGGCGTGGCGATGACGTGCGGCCTGGCGTGCCTGATGGCCTGGGTCTGCACCCGGTCGTCGCTTTTTGGCGCGGGCCTGGCCTTCATGGTGCTGGAAGGCGTATTCCGTTCGTTACCCACGCTGCTGCCGCCCGGTGCGTTGCAGGCCGGCTCTTTTGCCGCGCTATTGGCGCTGACCGCTCCGCTGCTGATGGGGGCGCCTCAGCCGGGGTCGCCTCAGCCGGGGTCGCCTAAGACGGGGTCGCCACATGCCGCCAGGGTTGCAAGCGCCTGCCGCGGCCTCAGCATGGCGCTGGCGTGCGTGGCAGCGTTGGCGCTGATCTTTGTCTATGAAACCGAAAGCGGCCTGATTCCAGCCGTCATCGCCGGAACCTGTGCCTGCCTGAGCGTGGCGCTGACGGCCTGGTTCGCGGTGCAAGCCGTTCAGCGCAAAGCCGGCCGCCCTTTGACAATAGCCTTGGTCTGCATCTATGCGGCATCGGCGTGGATGCTAGGCCATGATGCCTGGCTGTCCAACGGTGCCGACACCACCGGCACGCCGATTGAGCTTGCCAGGCTGTTGCTCGTGGCCGGTGCGCTGCTGGGCGTGGCGCTAAGGTGGCAAAGCCATGGGCCCATTGCCGTGCGTCGCGGCGTTCACGACCATGCCGATGCCGAACACGTGGCGCAGGGCGAACTGCGCGTGGCGGAACTGGCCGGAGCGCTGGACACGCAACGCCAAATGAACGCTTTGATTTCGCATGAACTGCGGGCGCCGCTATCCACCATCAGTGCGGCGGCGCAATCCCTGGACATGATCCTGTCCGACAGCGGTGAAGCCGTCGACACGCGCCTGGCCCGCATCCACCGCTCTGTGGCGCGCATGACGGAATTGATGGATCAGTTGCTGAATCAGGACCGTCTGGGCGATCAGGCCTGGACGCCGCGAGGCGAACATACCGACCTGGCTGAACTGGCGCGCGACGTGGCGGCGGCGATGCAACCCGACACCGCTCATGCGCTGATGGTTCAAGCGGACGACCCCTTGCCCGTGTTTTGCGACCGTCCGCTGACCAGCGTCGTGGTGCGCAACCTGATTCACAACGCGATCAAATATTCGCCGGCCAATGAACCCGTCAGGGTAGAAACCGGCCAGGTTCGCGTCGGTGACGCGCAAATGGCATGGCTGGCCGTGGTGGACCGTGGCCCGGGTATTGAAGATCAGGAGCAGGCGCGTGTGTTCGAACCGCATTTCCGGCGTTCCGCGCATCGGGAAACGCAGGGCATGGGTATTGGGCTATATCTGGCTCGGCGCATTTGTCAGAACCAGGGGGGCTCGCTGACCCTGCAGAGCAAGGTCGGCGTGGGCACCCGCTTTGTCATCACCCTGCCCGTCAACGAGCCCGGCCAATCTGGCGCGAATCAGGCCGCGAACACGTAGCCTTGGCCGCGCACCGACAAGACCGGCAGCTTGAGGCCGGCGGTTTGCGCCTTGGCGCGCAGCCGGCTGACCAGCACATCGATGCGGCGCAGTTCGAAGCCACCTGGACTCTCGGGCAAGAACAATTCCGCCAATACCTGGCGGCTGACGGCATTGCCGGCCGCATCCATCAGGGCCATCAGGAACGTCCGTTCCTGCGCGCTCAAGTGCAGCGATGCGCCGTCTGGCGCCACCAGGATCCAGCCCCCGTCCTGCAATGACCAGGTGCTGTCCGCCGATGCCCGCGATTCAGCGTCGGCCGGACGCGGCGCCTTGGCCAGCCGCATGCGGCGAGCCAGGCTGCGAATCACGGAGCTGAGCTCAAGCAAGTCCACAGGCTTGGTCATATAGACGTCCGCGCCGCCCTCCAGGCCGCGCACCCGGTCTTCCAGGGCGCTACGACCTGTCAGCATGACAATGCCTACCGGGCTCAAGGCCCGCAGCCGAGTGGCGACGGAAAAGCCGTCTTCGCCTGGAAGATGCGCATCCAGGATGACGATGTCGCACGGCTGCTCCTGCAGCCGACGATAAAACGCCGCCGCATTGTCACAAGCAAACGCTACCCGAAAACCATAGCCGCCCAGGCCTAACGCCAGTTCCTCTCGGAAGTCGGCGTCATCCTCAAGCAGACCGATACATAGCAAACCATCTGCGCCAGGCATATTCAGAGTGCTTTATATTGAAAATTGTCGACAAATGCCCCATGGATGCGGTATGCGATCCTGAGTGTCCAACAGGCGACAATCTTACGAGATTTACAATGGAAACGAATGATTGCAGTGAAAAAAAGCGTGATATTTCGCTCTCTATCACCGCTTTTTCGCGTAAATCACAAGAATTCGGTATGCGTTTCCGCGCGTTTGACGCCAAGTCTTATCAAGATGAGCAACTGACTTCCAAACTTCCGGCCCAATCCGGGGGCAGACCGGCATAGCGTTCATACCCCGGTTGCGCCTCATACGGATTGCGCAGCAGCATCATCAAGGTATCGATTTCGCTTGCGTCGCCCGTCTTTGCCGCCCGGATTGCCTCTTCCGCCAGGTGATTGCGCAATACATACAGGGGGTTGACGCGATTCATGCCGTCAGCGATTTCCTGCGCGGGCCGGCCGTCCTGCGCCTGGCGCGCCAGCAGTCTGTCGAGCCAGGCGGCAGCCGCCGGACGGTCTATGAACAGATCTTCGAACCCATTGCGCTGCCCCAGCACCGCGTCCGCCAGCCGGCGCCATGACAGGGTGAAATCAGCCTGGTTGGCGTCCATCAGCTTGAGCAGGTCGTCCAGCAATGCCTCATCGGCCGGCCGCCATGCCGCCAGCCCCAGCTTGGCGCCCATGCGGTCGTGGAAGGCGCGGGTGAAAACCGCCTCGAACTCGTCCAGCACGGCGCGCAGGCCGTCAACGTCTTGCACCAGCGCATGCAGGCTGCCGCCCAGGCGATACAGATTCCATAGCGCCACAGACGGCTGGCGGTTCCAGGAATAGCGGCCTTCCGAATCGGAATGGTTGCACACGTGCCCCAGGCGGAATCCGTCCATGAAGCCGTACGGGCCGTAATCCAGCGTGAGCCCCAGAATGGACATGTTGTCGGTGTTCATGACGCCATGGCAAAAGCCCACCGCCTGCCAGTCGGCCATCAGCCGCGCCGTGCGGTGCGTGACCTCGCGCAGCAAGTTGATGTAGGGCGTCACGTCATCGTGGGAGTCCTGCGATTGGCCCGACGGCGCCTCGCGGCATTGCGGGTAAAAGCGGTCAATGACATAGTCGGCCAGCGTCTTCAACAATTCCGGCTGTCGGCGCGATGACCAATGTTCAAACGAACCAAATCGAACGAAGCTGGGCGACATTCGCGTCACGATGGCGGCGGTCTCCACGGTTTCGCGCATGACCGGGTCATCCGACACCACCAGCGCCAGTGCGCGCGTCGTGGGAATACCCAGGCCGTGCATGGCTTCGCTGGCCAGGTATTCACGCACTGACGAGCGCAGCACGGCGCGGCCGTCTCCCATGCGTGAGTACGGCGTCATCCCGGCGCCCTTCAGTTGCAGTTCCCAGCCCCCGTCCGGCCCCTGGACCTCGCCCAACAGGTGGGCGCGCCCGTCTCCGAGCTGGCCCGCCCACACGCCGAACTGATGTCCGCTGTAGACCGCGGCCAGCGTGTCGCCGCCCGGCAGCGGTTCCGAACCGGAAAAAACCTGCAAGAACTCGGGCGTCGTCAGGACGGACGGGTCCAGGCCAAGCAGCGCGGCCGCGTCGGCGTTGGCGTGCAACAGGCGCGGTTTATTCAGGCCTTGAGGCGTCAGGCGGGTATAGAAGGCAGCGGGCAACGCGGCAAACGTATTGACCGCGCGCAGTTCGGATAGGGAGTGTGCATTCATGCGCGTTGGCTCCTGGCGGCGCGCTTGGCGGGCCGCACATAGAAAATGGCGCTAAGGAAAAAGGTAGCCGAAAGAACGATTTCGCCCCAGGCCATCAGCACGGAAAGCGGCATCGGGTCGGACATGGCTCGCACCACCCCTTCCATCAGATACAGCAGCGACAACATGGACGCCCACTGATAGGTGTAGAGGTTCCCGCGCAGGATGCCGCGCAGCGGAAACGCCAGCGGCAGCGCCTTCAACAACATCCAGGATCCGCCCGGCCGCAACGGCGCCACCACGGTTTCCCAGGTCACGCACAGGACGATCAGGGCGAACAGCGAAACCGAGGCCAGCAGGCGCAAACGGGGGTTGAGTTCAAGGTTCATGCTGCTATTATCGCCTGATGAATCGCCCCGCCGAGCCCGTCGCCGCCACGCCGGCGGCTACCAAACCCTCGACCCCGCGCTATTCATGGGTTGTCAGGGCAGGCCTTTTTTTTCGGTTCACCCTGCAACGCGCCGGCGAAGAAAAACTTCTGCAAGTCGCGTCCAGCCTCACCTTCACTACGGTGCTGGCCATCGTGCCCATGCTGGCAGTGGTGCTTTCCCTGTTCACCGCCTTCCCGGTGTTTCAGGAGTTCCGTGTCGCCCTTGAAGACTTCCTTGCCAACAGCCTGATGCCGCCGTCCGTCTCGGACAACATCATGGACTACCTGAACCAGTTCGCGCGCCAGGCGTCCCGTCTGACGGCCATTGGCGGCGCGTTCCTGCTGGTGACTTCCCTGCTGTTGATCATGACGATCGACCAGGCCTTCAATGACATCTGGCATGTGTCGCGCCAGCGGCCGCTACGGCAGCGCGCGCTGGTGTATTGGGCCATCATCACGCTGGGGCCGGTCCTGGCCGGCGCCAGCTTGTGGGCCACCTCTTTCGTGGCGCGCGAATCGCTGGGCCTCGTGCGCGACGTCCCGGAAATCATCAGCATCGCCGTTTCCTTCATGCCGCTGATCCTGACGGGTTTGGGCTTTGCGGCCCTGTTCGTCTTCGTTCCCAACCGGGACGTGCTGTGGCGGGACGCGCTGATTGGCGGGGCCGTGACGGCCATCGTCCTGGAAATCATGAAGTCGGGCTTTGCGTACTACCTGACCCGGTTTCCCACTTACACCATCATTTACGGCGCCTTCGCCACACTGCCGATATTTCTGTTGTGGATCTACCTGTCGTGGCTGGCCGTGCTGTTGGGCGCCATCCTGGCTTCCAGCGCACCGCTGATCCGACTTGGCCGCCGCAAGATCAACCGCTACCCCGGCGCGCAATTCGTGGACGCGCTGGACGCCTTGCGCGCCCTGCGCCGCGCGCAGTCCGCTAATCCGCCGGGCCTGCCCGCCAACGTGCTCGCGTCGCAACTGCGCCTGCACCAAGACGAACTGAACGATGTGCTGGAAAAGCTGAGCGCGATGGGTCTGGCCACCCGCAGCCCGGAAGACCTCTGGGTGCTGACCTGCGATGCCCGCGAAACATCGATGGCGCCGGTCGTGGACAATTTTCTGCTGGATCGCGGCCAGGCCCGGGTGCGAAACGACCCGGAGATCCTGCGCGTCGCCTCGTCCGTGATTTCCCAGGAAAATGCGCCAACGCTGGAAGAACTGTGCGGAGAAGCGCAGAATACCGAAAATGGAGTCGCTCCCCTATTGCAGTTGGAAGCGAACAAGAAATAGCAAAGTATCAGGGCGCAGTCCGCCCAGGAGGAACCGATGTTGAAGGTCAGCGAGATTTTGCGCGTCAAGGGCGACACGCTCTATACGGCGTCGCCCGACATGCCTGTGTCCCAGGCCGTGCAAACCATGAGCGAGCAGGACATAGGCTCGCTTGTCATCATGGAATTCGGCACCCTGACCGGCATGCTCACGTTCCGCGAGATCATCCGCCACATGCACGCGCATGGCGGCGCCGGTGAAACCACCATCCGGTCCATCATGGACGACGCGCCGGTCAGCGTGTCCCCAAACACCAGCGCCGACGAAGTACAGCGCCTGATGCTGGAAAAGCATGCGCGCTACATCCCGGTCATGGACGGCCCGACCCTGATGGGCGTCATTTCGTTCTATGACATGGCGCAGGCGATCGTGGCGGCTCAGCAATTTGAAAACAACATGCTGAAAGCCTACATCCGCGACTGGCCAACCGAAAGCGCGGAACCCGCCAAGTCGTGATCACCCCCAGGCTTTGGCGGCAGCAGCCGCCAGCCTGCCGTCAGACCCCCGCCGGGGG
>NZ_JBHFIZ010000034.1:0-1445 GCF_057334535.1 Achromobacter colocynthidis | reverse complement strand
ATGCGGCGCCGCGCACATCCGGCGCCTGCCGCTGGCTGCGCCAGGCGTCGTAAATCAGGTCAGGGTTGTTGGCCGCAAGCAGGGCCGGGTCCGACAGCATCCGGCGCCAGCGCCGCGCCCCGGACTGCCCATTCACCAATCCCAGCATCGGGCGCGTCATCACGCGCAAGGGCACGCCCTTTGCCACCTGCTTGGCGGCGTATTCGGTCATGGCGTCCACCACCTGCGCGTCGGTGGGCAGACGAACCGACGGCCACAATTGCAGTGAAACCTCGGACAGCACGCGCGGCGTGTGCCAGGCGGCCCGACCCAACATCACACCATCGAACTCGTTCGCGGCCCCAACGGACTGACCCGCATCGGCCAAACCGCCGTTCAACACAAACGTGCAATCGGGAAAGTCGCGCTTGAGCTGCTTGACCACGTCGTAGCGCAGCGGCGGAATTTCGCGGTTGTCCTTCGGCGACAGGCCCTTCAACACCGCATTGCGAGCGTGGGCAATGAAGACCCGGCATCCCGTGTCATAAATCTTGCCGACGAAGTCTCGGACAAATTCGTAGGAATTCTCGTAATCGAGGCCCAAGCGATGCTTGACGGTGACCGGGATGTCGACGGCGTCCTGCATGGCTTTCATGCAATCCGCGACCAGGGCGGGCTCGGCCATCAGGCAGGCGCCGAACGCGCCTTTTTGCACGCGCTCCGAGGGACAGCCGCAGTTCAGGTTGATCTCGTCGTAACCCCATTGGCGGCCCAGCTTGGCCGCTTGGGCCAATGCGTCAGGCTCGCTCCCGCCAAGTTGCAGCGCCACGGGGTGCTCGGCCTCGTCAAAGTCCAAGTGCCGCGGGACGTTGCCATGCAACAGCGCGCCCGTCGTGATCATTTCCGTATACAAGCGCGCGCGGGGAGCCAGCAGCCGATGGAAATAGCGGCAATGGCGATCGGTTACGTCAATCATCGGGGCGACGCACAGCCGCCAGTCGGGGGAGTCCAAGAATCACTCTACAAAACAAGGGGATGCGGTATTTTACGGGCTTCGCGGCAATATGTCCGGCAGCCTGTCCACGCCTGCCCAAGCCCCTCCCGAACGGCCCGGGCGCTATGTGGTCTAAAATTGCGCCGCCGCCGCCGCACCCGGCATGTCCGAGCGTCCGTTAACTCCTTACCCTGTACATCAATGGCCGTATTCACTCCCGTATCCGACGACGACGCGCGCGCCCTCCTGGCGCGATTCGACCTGGGCGAGTTCGTCTCGCTTCGAGGGATTACGGCGGGTATCGAGAACACCAATTACTTCTTGTATACGACCCGCGGCGAATTCGTGCTGACGCTGTTCGAGGTGTTGACGCACGCGCAACTGCCTTTCTACATTGAATTGATGTACCACCTGGCGGAACGCGGCGTCCCGGTGCCGCAACCGCAAAACCTGCGCGACGGCACCCGGCTGA
>NZ_JBHFIZ010000033.1:65146-79607 GCF_057334535.1 Achromobacter colocynthidis | reverse complement strand
CACTGCAAATGCGAGGGCGTTGGGAAGTATGCAAACACAGAAGCTTCAAGCTCATTCGCACCCCGGAGTGAACATTGATGGCAGCGCATTTCAAGTCGCGGCATTTACCGCGACTGGTTTGGCATTTGCTGCCAGCGCCGTACATGGCTTCAGGGCTGGCACCAGCAACCTTGGAGTCAATCCATCCACTGGGACGGAAACCCGTCCCATAAACGCAGCGTACTGCCCGCGAATCCACGTGTAGCGTCAGCCGTATGTAGGCTAGACATGAATTCGCGGGTGGTAAGCGGTATTTGCCGGTCGAGTTTCTGTTGCAGTCCGGGTGGTTAAGGACGAGTCGAATTGCATGATGACGTACGGACCAGTCCCAGATGTAGCGACTGCCGCAGTGTTGCCGGCTGCCCCTTGTGCGATGGCTCCGCTAGTGATCGCCACGTCCACCGTGTTGCGCATTCCAAATTGGCCGACGATCTTCTGGGCTGCGTCTCGCTGGCTCGATCCGACGCTTCTCGCATTTGCAGTGCAAATTTCACCTCTTAGGAAAACAATATGCAGAAAGACGTATTCCAGACCGGCGAAGGCGGTCTATATATGTACAAGTCCATCGCCAACGAGCTCGCGCTCACGCCTGACGCATTCAATATTCCCTATGGCGCATTCGAGGATGCGCCGCCAGCCCCGCCCGCAGGAAAATGGCCCCTGCGGGTGGGCGAAGCTTGGATTATGGTCGAGGACTATCGCACCACGCCTTTATGGGTGGTGGAGACTAGCGCGCCTTACTCGATCGGTGCGGAGCATGGTGGCGTAGGCGGCAACGTTAGCTACCCGGGCTGGGGGGAACTACCGGCATGGCTGACCGCGGTAGAACCGCCGCGACCGTTCGAAACGGTTTCGGATGAGACGTAGGTTCTAAGCCGCCAGAGGCAAAGCCTTCGACTCGAGATCGCGCTCACGGCGCATGTCTTCCAGTTGGCGTCGCCCCAGCGGGCTGCGCACCAGCTTCTGGGCTAGCTCTCGGCCGTGCGGGTGGTAATAGCGCAGCAGCATCCGGGTGTCCACGTTGCCGTTGACCTTAGCCAGTTCATGAATCTGGAAAACCGTAGCAAGCTGCGACGTGCCTTCGTGTCGCAGGTCATGAAACCGCAGGTCGCGGAAATAGGCGCTATTCGGCCTACGGCCGTAATGGCGACACATACCTTCATAGCGCAAGCGAGCGCGTCGACGGGCCCGGATGAAGGCCCGCGTGACAGAGCTTGGCTGCATTTGGAATATGCGGCCGCGCAGAGGCTTGCCGGTGCCCCATCGACGCAAAGCCTCGCGCGCACGAGGTGTCAGCGGAACGTTTCGCGCGCGCCCGTTCTTTGTATGCGGCAAGTGCACCACGCCGTGCATGAGGTCCAGGTTTTCGCGCAGGATACCGACTACCTCGGATCGGCGCATGCCCGTTTCTTTGGCAACCATGAGGATGGTGGGTAGCTCTGTCGAGCGGGTGGCGCGGATGATCCATTCCAGTTCTTTGCTAGGGCAGTCGTCTTCGGAGACACCGCGCAATGTGATGCGTTCAAACAGTCGGCGGTCTCGCGCGTCATCAACTGCCGGTCGGCGCACCAGTTGGACCGGATTGGCCAATTGGTCAAAGCCCCAGTCTTTTCGGATCACGGTGTAGACGTGGGACAGGAAGGCCATCCGCCGTACCACCGTAGCGGGTGCTCTGTCCTTAAGCCACTCGTCTCTCAGTTCGGTCAAGTCGGAGCTACGGATCCGGTCAACCGGCCGAATGGCCAGCCGCGTGGCGCGCCAGACGCGTGCGATGGACTGCTCTGCGACGTGTCCTTTCTTTGTGGACGATACCTCGGCCAGATAGCGCGTGAGCGCTTCGGCCAGGGTGGGCATGGACTTGCGGCGGGGCTGACGGCGGGACCAGGGTTTCATGGGCAAAAGCCCGGAGTTGTAACGCACATCCGATAGTCGTGCTTTTTTCGTTGCCCGCCTGTGCGGGCATTTTTCCGTCCCTACAGGAGGCCTCATCCTGCACACACTTTTCAGGAGCAACCCCAACATGGAACCCGGTTCTACCAGTCTGGGCGGCCTGGCCGCCCTGAAGGTCGCGATGGCGTATGGCATTCCGGCTGCGATCGCGGCCATGCTTGGCCTCTTGATCATGCCGCCGCATAGCATTCGCGAGTTCACCGTCCGCACGGTATCCACCGTGGCCTGTTCTTTTCTCTTCGGCCCTGCGCTTGCCGCCGCCGTCATCACCTGGAAGCCTGCCTTGATGCAATCCATGACCTGGCTGGCGCAGCATGGCGCGGGCACGGATGACGCTTTGCTCGCCAAGTTCTACGGCCTGGGTCCCAGCATGTTGCTGGCCGGCCTGCCCGCGTGGTGGGTGCTGGGCGCCTATATGCGCTGGATGGCCAGCATGCGGAAAAAAGGTGTGTTGGAGTGGCTGGTGGACGCGCGCCGCAAGCTGTTCGGCGTCGGTGTGCGTCGGCGGGGAGGGGGAAACAACCATGGATCTTGATGCCATCACCGATGCCGCGATCTTGCCTGCACTCGCGCTGCTTCCGCCAGCCATGAATACTCCCCAAGCCCGCGTGCTGCTGCTTGCCATCGGCTTGCAGGAAAGCCGCTTTCAGCATCGCCGCCAGATCGGCGGGCCGGCGCGTGGGTTCTGGCAGTTCGAGCGTAACGGCGGTGTGCGCGGGGTGTTGATGCATCCCGCCAGCCGCGAAGACGCACTGCGGATTTGCGCGGCTCGTCACGTTGCTCCGGTCTCCGCAACCATCCATGCGACCTTGGAAACGGACGACATCCTTGCCGCCGCGTTTGCACGCCTGTTGCTGTGGACGGACCCGCAGCGGTTGCCCGTCGCGGGCGATGCCGACGGCGCTTGGGCGCTTTACCTGCGTACCTGGCGTCCGGGTAAGCCGCATCCGCAGACGTGGTCTGCGTTGTATGCACAAGCCTTGTCCGCGATGGAGGCCGAACATGCGCGCCTGGCTTGAGCGTTTCACGGGAACGGCGATGGCCGCTTTGGCTGCGATCGCCGTGTTGTTGCTGGCTTACTTGCGGGGGCGCAGCACGGGCCGCAGCGCCGAGCGCGAGCAGCGCGACATGCAAATCAACCGGCAGGCCGATGAGGCTCGGCAGGAGGTAAGGAATGTTCAGGATCAGACGGCGCGTATGGATGACGCTGCCATTGCTGATGAGCTTAAGCGTGACTGGGTGCGTGGCGCCGGCCCGGGTGGGCGTTGAATATTGCGAGCACGCGCGGCCGATCTATTTCGATGAAGCGGCGCAGGTGGATGCCACGCCGGATTCTATTCGCCGGCAGATCCGGGACGGCAATGCCGTCTGGCGCAAGCTGTGCGGCGGTGCGCCGTCATGACCTAGTCCATATTGCGATTTATGGCTCTATTCGGCTCGGCCGGGCAGGTGCACGATAGCGGTTCTGAAATATTTCTATCCAGGATTCACCATGAGCTCTCGCCTCGACTATGCCCAAGCTTCGCCCGATGGTTACAAGGCCTTCGGCGCGGTATACGCCTACCTGCATGACTGCGGGCTGCCCAAGACCTTGGTCAACCTTGTCTTTCTGCGCGTATCGCAGATCAATGGCTGCGCTTACTGCATCGACATGCATTCGCGTGACCTGATCAAGCAGGGCGTGACCGTGGACAAGCTGGTGCTGGTGCCGGTGTGGCACGAAGCGGGCGCTGTGTTCACGCAGCAGGAACGCGCGGCGTTTGCCTGGGCGGAAAGCGTGACGCGCGTGGCGGATACCGGCGTGCCCGACGCGGACTATGCGGCGGCTGCCGCTGAGTTCAACGACAAGGAACTGGCGGACCTGACCTACGCGATCGGGCTGATGAACGCCTTCAACCGTCTGGGCGTGTCGTTCAGGGCCACGCCGGCCGCCACCAAGGCGGCAGAGAAGGCGGCGCGCTGAGTCAGTCAAGACACCATCTCTGCGACACGGGCGGCGCAAGAATCAGGCAGTTGTTTTCAATCCAGATTGATGACGGATTGGGTGGCCTGCGTAGTGGCGGCGCTATCGGTGCGGATGTCGGCGTCGGCATTGACGTCCTGGTTTTCGCACAGCGCACCGATGTCCAGCACCGCGATCCGGCCATCCACCGTGCCGGCCAATAGCGATTGCCCGTTCGCATCCATGGCGAAGATCACCGTCGGCAGGCCATCGACGTGCACGCGGGCGTGCCGCCGCAGTGCGCCGCTTTGCGCGTCGATCAGTTGTAGCGAGCCGTCAAGAAAGGCGGCGGCGATCAGGTCAACGCTCGGAAGGTGCACGATGGCGCTGGCTGACGCGGGAATGGGGCGCCGCCATCGTTCGCGGTCTCGGTCCAGCGGCTTGCGGTAGATAAAGCCGCTGTAGGGGGCGCGCACGTCGGGCGAATAGTGTTTGCCGCTGATGATGACGGCCGCGCCCAGCGCATCGTCGACGTAGGCGCCGCACAGCTCCATCGCATGGCTGGCGGGATCGCGGTTGGCTTTCAAGACGGGCCATAGCCGCCGCACCGCGCCGTCGGGCTGGACGACGCACAGGGTTTTGCGTTCATGCGAACTGGCCGGCGTGCCTTGCAACAGAAACAGGCAGGGCGCGTGGCGGATGCGGATGTAGTGGTTGAAGCAATCGTAATGACCAAGGTCTGGCCGGTGTTCGATGCCGGCGGCCAAGTCCAGCAGCACGTCGCGCGCGCCCGTGTCGGCGACGGGAAAGCGGTTCTGGCGGCCCAGGATCTGGCCTTGGCTTGTGGCCGAAAACGTGAAATCGCCGTCGTAGGCGCGTGTCAGGCGCAGGCCGCCACCGCTACCGCCACCGCTACCGCCACCGCTACCGCTGTCATTCAACGTGTATAGCCGTGCGTCCTGCCGGCCGAATGGGCGGCCACGCGCGCTGGCCTCGACGACGTGCACCAATACGTCCTTTGACTTGATGATCTCAACGCCATGGCCCGCGCCGGAATACGCGGCTAGGCGCTTGCCGTCACGGTGGTAGACCTCAAGCTGGCAGCCCTCATGCACGGCGGCGTAGCGGTCGCGATCCAACCAGGCCACGTCCAGGATGGCGTCTTGGCGTGCCCAGTCGCTAACGTTGAACCATGCGCGCAAGCGTGCATCAAGTTCGTCTGTGTGGGGTACGTGCAAGGCCGGTGCGCGCGCATCCGCAGGGACGCGATGGGCAACGTCGAGGTTCACGTCCAGCGGTTGCGACGTGGGGCCGGGCGCGGGCGCGCGCACGCTGAACAAGGTGTCGAACGGGTCATCGTCGATGTCGGCTCCGTCGCGGTCCGCACGGTCGCTCGGCGGGCACCACTCTTCATCCCAGGGCCGTACCCAGGCCTCGATGTCATCACCCGTTGCGTTGTAGCGGCACCGCACCACTTCGGGCACATGGTTGTAGGGCCGGACGCCATGCGCCTCGCACCAGTTCCAGACGACAAGATCGCCTTCGAACAGGTAGCCGCCGTCGTAGCTGCCGGCGCCGATGGCCACCATCGTGCCGGTTGGATGAAAGGCGACATCGTTGACGGGAAAGTGCAGGTCGTCAAAGGCGGCGAAGGGAATGAGCGAATCACGCCGGTACAGCGCCAAGCGATAGCGTAGGGCGCGGCCGCCATAGGCAGCCCGCGCACGGGGATGCGCCAGTAACGGGAATGCCGACGCCACGGCCGCCACGTCGCCCGCCGCGTTGAAGAACACGCCGCTGATTTTGCCGCTGCCGCGTAGCGTTGGTTGCGGGGTTGGGGCCGAGGCCGTCAATGTCGTCATGGTGCGCTTGTAAAAAAGCTACGAAGGGCCAATGCCCGGAACGCCCTGCCGGATGATCCGAGAAAACCCCGCGGCATCCCCGTGAGCGCGTGCCCGGTCGGTGTAGCGGCCCCGCTTGCGATACTGCGCGGCGCTGTCCGCGCCTTGCAGCACGCGCAGGTCGAAGAAATACTCGGGCAGGTAGCCGGATGCCAGTTGGCGGTAGTCCAGCGGAAGACCCGGCACGATGCGCCGAGCCATCTGGAACACGATGGTGGTGCAGTTGGCCGTCAGCGTGTGATAGAAGCGGGGCGTGTCGCGCAGCCGGTTGGCGCTGTCCACATACGCCAGGAACAACGAGCGCGCATTGTCTGGCGGCATGTGGATGCGGTACAGGTAGCAGTCTTCGCCGCGCACGTTGGTGCGTACGCGCAGGCTGTCTTCTTCGGTCGACGCAATCAGGCTCAGCTCGTACAGCTTGAAAAAGCCACCTATTTCTGAAAAGCGGTCGCCTTCCTTGCGGCGGATTTCCACCGAGAACACCACGTATTGATCATCGCCGAAACCAAACGACACCAAGGCGTGGGCAATGGCCGGGCGGCCCCAGTACGACAGCGCCACGTCCACGGATTGCAGCTCGTTGAGCGCGTAGCGGTGGGTTTCCCAATGGGGCGTGAAGTCGGTGCGGCTGCGCCAGTCGAAGTTGCGCACGTTGTGCAGCGTGACCTGATCGCCGTCGATCTCGCCGTGCGTTTGGCGTGAGACTTCCGGGATCCATGTCCGTTCGTTTGATGGGCTGATGCGTGCCCACCAGACGCCTAGCGCCAGCATAGCCAGCGCGAAGCCGTAGCCGGCGGCGCGCCATGCGGGCCAGGCCAATGCGGCCAAGGCCGCCAACGCCAGCATCAACCAGGCCAGCGTCAGCACACCCCTTGCCGTGGGGGCCAAGGGCGCGCGTATCCACAACGCCAGCGCGCCCCAGGCGGCGACCAGCGTGATGGTGATGCCAAGCAGGATGGAAACGGTCATGGGATCCCTGAGCGGACGAGGCCGCCAGAGTATGGCCGGGCTTGATTTGAACCGTCAATTGCGCCGTGGGGGTGGCGGCGCGGGTTCCGTCAGGGCAACGGGTGGCGGTGGGGCCGGCATGGGACGGACAACGCCGCACAGGCGGCGTGTGTCCTGGCCGGCAGCATCATGAACGCGCCCGGCTTGTGGCCGGCGGTTCTTTTTTGGCGCGCGGTTTAGGCGCGGGTTTTTTGACTTCGGCAGGAGCGTCGAACTCCTGTTTATTGCGCTCACCGCGTGGGGTGTTTTCCGGATGAGGCTTGGGAAAGGCCCAGGGCTTCGTTTTCTGATCCATTGCATGTACTCCTTGCACAGGCGGAACAGTAGCATTAGCCGTGGCTGTGGGTAAGTGAGGGTTGACGTCAATATTCATCACATCGTGATTCTTGAAAAAAATACTCGGGCGTTTTGACGGGGCGTCGCCTGCAATGTTCCCCGCTTGCGGCAAGCTGGCGTATCGCCGTCCGGAACGCTATGTGCTGGCAGTCCGTGCGCCGTTCGTTAAAGACATGGTCCGGGTGTCGCGCAGCGTGTCGATCCCGGCCCATCCCTTTGCCGCATGGCTGCGTTGTGCTCTGTCGGAGCTGCCGAATTTTACGCAGATTGCGAACGCCGCGATGCGACGCGGTCGGCAAGCCTTTCGATTGCCCTCTCCGACGGGTAAACCCTGTCAGGAACTGGAGCTCATCCATTTTTTTCAGGGGGAGCAACGCAGCCGCCGCAGCACGCGGCGCTACGATCGAAAGCGTGCACGTAGGGGGATCACTATGGACACCGCCAAGGAATGGTATGCCGCTGTCAGGGAATGGCAACGCGCCCGCGACGAGCTTACCGCGGCCATCGCCGCCATCAAGTGGCCCAGCCCCACGCCAGGGTGCCTGGAAAACTACGACCGCGCCTACGCGCGCGAAACCGAAGCGCGGGAACGCATGAATCAAGCTTATGAGCGTGTCCGACGATAAGCGCTGGCGCGGCGATATCTGCTGAAGTGGCTCTATTAAACAGGGAAACGATAGCCCTTTGCATGGGGCCATGAAGGCGTTAGGCCTACATCACGCCTGCGGCGGCGTGGCGCCGGCGTCGCGGTCATGGCCGCGCGGGTGGCGCGCCGGGGTCCACCGGCATGATGGCGGCAGGCGGCGCAACCCGCGTTGCCGCATGGCCGCGTCCGGCCGCAAAGCAGACGATGGCGGCGCCCTGCAACAGGGCCGCCGCCGCCAGAAACCCGATCATCGCCTGCCCGCTTGCATCCAGCACCGCGCGCAGCAGGCCGAACAGCGCGGGCGCGAAGGCGTAGGCGCCTTGCGATAGCGCAACAATCAACGGCACCACGCGCAGGCTGTCTTCGCGCGCGAATTCCGTTTGCGCGATCAACGGCGGCAAGGACGTGGCGTTGCCGATGCCCGACCCGAACAGGATGACGCCCAGCCACACCGCCCATTGATGGTCGGCCGCCAGCATCAACGTGAACGACCCGCAGATTTGCACGGCGTAGGCCACGCACGCGACCTTGCGCCGATCCGCGCCGGCGGGCATCAACGCGCCCACGATGGTGCGGCCGGCGATGGCCGCCGCCGTGGCCAAACCCATTGCGATGCCGGCCGTTTGCGCGCCCAGCAACGGCGCCAATAGCGACAGCAGATGCGCGATCAGCCCGATCTGGGCGAACAAGCCCAGCGCCATGCCGCCCGCCAGCGTCAGAAAGGCGCGGTCGTGCCACAGGCGGGGAACGCGGGGCAGGGAGGCGGGGGGCGCCGCAACCGGCTGGGGGGCGTCGTCCCCGTCGGGCAATTGGCCCAACTGCTGCGGCGTGACCGAGAACACCTTGCGCGCCAGCAGCGCAACCACCACCACCATCACCGCGCCGACCCACCATGCTGCCTGGGCAAAGCCCGCCTGCGCGATCAAAAACACCCACAGCGGCGAGAACACAATGCCGCCCACGCTGGCGCCGTTATAGGCCATGCCCAGCGCGGCCGGCCGCCGCCGCACGAACCAGGGGGCGATCAGCGCATTGACCGCCGCGGCGCCCAATGCCACCCAGCCCATGCCGCTCAACATCGCGGCGCCATACAACTGCCACGGCGCCACGGCCGTTGACCAACCGGTCACACCCAAGGCCAGCAACACCGCGCCGCCGAAGGTGACTTGCGGCACGCCGATGCGGCGGTACAGGCGGGGCAGGTTGGCGACCACCACGGTGCCGCTAAGAAAGTGCAGCGTGACGGCGCCGGACACCAACGCCACGCTCCAACCGGTGCGTTGCACCAGGGCATGCAGGAACACGGGCGGGCCGTAAAAGCCCACGCCCCAGCCGAAGATGGCCAGCACGAACGTGGCGGCAAGGACTTTCCAACCGAAGAAGGCGGACGAGGTAGACATGATTTTCGGATTTGTCGGGATGTTCTGTTGAGATGAGCCGCAGTATGCTTAGGCCTTGCACACAACACTTTGGTCTATAGCGAATCATGGAATCCGAGTCCGCCGACATCAATCTCTCGGCCGTGGCGGGCGCCATTGCCGACCCGGCCCGCGCCCGCATGCTGTGCCTGCTGCTGGACGGGCGCGCGCGCACCGCGACCGAGCTGGCCGCCGCCGCCGATATCGGCGCATCCACGGCCAGCAGCCATTTTCAGCGCCTGCGTGAGCAAGGCCTGGTCGACATGGCCGTTCAAGGCAAGCATCGCTACTATCGCCTGGCCAACGGCGAAGTGGGGCATGCGCTGGAAGCCTTGCTGGTGGTGGCGGGCGCCGAGCGCGTGCCCTTCAAACCGAATACACCGTCCGCGCTGCGCGAAGCCCGCACCTGCTATGACCATATGGCCGGCACGCTGGCCGTGCGAATTCACGACGCCATGATCGCGCGCCATTGGCTGGCGGCTGATGGCCGCGACTACACGCTGACCCCGCTGGGCGAGGCTTCTTTGGCTCAGGTGGGGGTGGACGTTGCGCAGGCGCGGCAGCGGCGGCGCCGCTTTGCCTGCGCCTGCCTGGACTGGAGCGAGCGCCGTTCGCACCTGGGCGGCGCACTGGGCGCGGCCTTGCTAAGCGCCTTGGTGGACCGAGGCTGGATCGAAAAAAGCCTGGATTCGCGCGCGCTGTCGGTCACGCGAAAAGGCGCGCGGCAGTTTCCGGCTTTCTTCGGCGCATCCGATGCGCAGGCCGCCCACGACGGGCTGCATGGGGACGCGCATGCCGCGGCATAGCCTGCAAGCCTTCGTTTTGCGCGTTCTCGGCTCGGGCCGATGGCGGCGCATTGAACATTGTCATTCCAGCCGCGAATGCGGCTTTTTTTTTGTCGGCTTGTTTACGTTCAAGTCTTCTTGAGCATTGTTTCTTTCCACTGTTTTTCTCAATAGCCTTATCAACTTTCGTCAGGAGGGGGCCTTGCCTACGTTGGCGCTGCGCGCATTTCGTTTTCCCACCCGTTTCGTCACGGAGCTTCGCATTGACGTCAACCACGCGCCAGAAGAAGTCGAGCGTGAACTCGACGCCATCCACCAGCGGATGCAGCGGCCTTCGGACCGCTTGCATGGGTTGCCGCAGGTGCAGACGGACATCCCCGGCATCGTGCTGCGTTATCGCGAGGCCGACGGCGAGTACTACGTGTATGTGGTGGACGTGCGGCGCGACCGCGTGGCGGGCTACACGGTCTTCAATCGCTTGATTGAAGTAGGCAAGCGGGCCGACCCTTTCGTGCGTGCGCCGCATTCCAAGTACGCCGCGCCGTATCAGGGCATGGGGCTGGCCACGGCGGTTTACCGCTGGGGCCTGGATGCGGGCTTGTGCATCATCAGCGGCGCGCGCCAATCGCCCGGCGCGCATCGGCTATGGATGGGTCTGGCACGCCACTACGAACTGGGCTATGTGGATTTGCGGCGCAAGCAATTGCGCTATCTGGGCAAGCAGGTACGGCCTCAGGTGCTTGAAGACCTGCACACCCGCATGATCATGCTGGGGCGCGGCTGGGACATGCCTGATTACATGCAGGCAATAGGGATGATTTCGTCCGAAGATGCGCTTTCGCAACAGGACCTAGGGAAATCCCTGTGAATCGTTAGGCGCGGTTGCGTGACAAAAAGCGGCGTCAGCTGAAAAGCCGCGCCAGGCTTGCCATTGCGTTCACCACCCCGCCATGCGGGGTGACCACATAGAAACGGGGACGCAATTATTGCAATGCAACAGTGTTTCCATTAACCACCGAGGTTACAAAACATATCCGAACTGTCATGAACGGTCGGGGTATGCTGATTCGCAGAACGAGGGCATCCGAAGTGCATCAAAACAACTTGATCTACAAGGGATACCGGCTGACAGCCAAGGTGTCCCGGGGCGCGGACGCTGAAATTCCAGCGTTGCCCAGCGGCCCCGTATTCATCGCATCGGTAATGGTGGTTCAGGCAGGCGCCGTGCTGGAAGGCGGCGACGAATATCCGGTTCCGCGCTTTGCGGACGGCGGATTTGTCTATAGTCCACGCGAAGCCGTGCACGCGGCCATCTTGCATGGCCGCGAAATCGTCGACGGCCTGACGAACATGCCGTCCTAGCCGGAAAAGACTTCCCGCCAATCGCGCGTCTTGGCCAGCGTCTGCACGGTTGCGGACTGCTCAAGTATGGTCACGGCCTTTTTGAATTCCTCGGCCGTGGCGCCGTCTTCCAGGATGACCATGCGCGAGTTGCGCGCGTCGGCCATCTTCACGTCCGACATCTTGCCGTGGGTTTGATAGACCTGCGTCCAGTCCATCTTCTTGCCGGCTTTCAGCGCAATCGGTTCGATGTAGGTCAGCGCCGTGCTGCCTGCCGCGCGCACGGCGAACGCGAAGTCGGCCGTGTGGCCGCTGCTGCCCTTGGCGCGCGCGCCCTTGACCATGCGGTTTGCGCCCACGCCTTCAGCCAGCGCGCGGCCCACCTGGGCGCGAAAACGCAGTTGGCTGAACTTGGGCATCCACTTGGCGCATTGGAACGACAGCGCCATCGCCAGCTTCACCGCGTCCCACAAGGCTTCCTGCAACTGCTCGTTTGGGCCGCTTGCCACGATGGCGCCGTCGCGGTCGAAATGCGCCAGGCTGACGCCGGGCGTTTCGTTCAGCATGTCGATGCGTTTGGGGCCTATCTCGATGCCGTAGCTGGAGGCGTGCATCGAGGTCTCACAGGCGTCGGTCAGATAGAACGTGGCGTCGTCCGGGTGCGCGATGAAGAAGGCCGCGTGCTGGCCGTCCAGCCCCAAGGTCATGGGGGCGACGGCGCGAATGGCATGTTCACCGGCCGGCAGGACGGTCCAGCCGGAGGCTTCCAGAAAATTACTCATAGGATCAGTTCGATTTGGCGGCCTTTGAGGGGATGCGCAAAACCGCCGACTAGCGTCAGGTTTGCCCGCGGCAGGAAGTACTGCATCAGCGCGCCGATATTGTGCAGGGCGGGCACGATCGGCTCGGCATAGCCTTCGCCTTCGTCCACCCAGATATGTTCGTGGCTGCGGTCCGCAAGCGGCTTGCGAAACTGCGGCCGGCCTTCGCCCACCAGACTGGTGTGAAAAGAGTCGTCCGTGTCCACGCCGAATACGCGGTGCGGCCCGACGAACAGGCTGGCACAGAACGCTTCGGTGAGGAAGATCGTGGCCTGCCCGTGCACCACGGTACGCGCGCCACGGTAGGTGACGCGAAAGATCACGTCGTCGCGCACTTCGCCCTTGACCTTGCACGCGCTGCTGAACTCCATCCACTGGAGGTTGTTGGCGGCAGGCTTGGGCAACCAGGTGATCGGTTTTACGGTTTCCTTGGGTTCGGCAAGGATCTCTTGCACCTCATCAACAGTAATTAACGGTTCGAACTTGTTGGCCATAAAACGGATCTAGGGTCTTTGAACTGCGCGCTGGATGCGCGGCACGCTCGCGGCATGGCGCAGCGGACTCATGCGCGCAAACAGGGCGAGGGGGCGTAATCTTACAAGATGGAGTCAGCGCAAACCCTTTGCTGTATGGATATACAGCAAAGGGGGCGGTGCGAATCAGGCGTTCAGCCGACGACTACAAGGTGCTGGCCGCGAAGGTATCGCATTGCTTGATGTTGCCGCTTTCCAGGCCGCGCTTGAACCAGCGCACGCGCTGGGCGGACGAGCCATGGGTGAAAGAGTCTGGCACGGCATAGCCTTGCGCCTGCTTTTGCAGGCGGTCGTCGCCGATGGCGGTGGCCGCGCCCAGCGCTTCTTCGATATCCCCGCCTTCCAGAATGTTGCGAGCCGCGTTGGCGCGTTGCGCCCACAAGCCGGCAAAGCAGTCGGCCTGCAACTCCACCCGCACCGACAGCGCATTGGCCTGGGCCGGATTACGGCGGCGCAGTTGGTCCACCTGATCCGAAATGCCCAGCAGATGCTGCACGTGGTGTCCGACTTCGTGCGCGATCACATAGGCTTGCGCGAAATCGCCCGGCGCCTTGAACTGGTTTTGCAATTCATCGAAGAACGCCAGGTCGATATACACCTTGCTGTCGCCCGGGCAGTAGAACGGCCCCATCGCGGATTGGCCCGTGCCACACGCGGTGGGCGTAGCGCCACGGAACAGCACCAACTTGGGCGCGACGTATTGGCGGTTCAGGTCTTTCTGAAAGATGGCGGCCCAGGTGTCTTCGGTTTCGCCCAGCACCTTGGCCACGAAGCGCGCTTGCGGGTCGTTGGCGGGCGGCTGGCTCGCGGGCGTTTGCTGCGTTGCGGGCGGGCCTTCGGCCATCTGCAGGACCACGCTGGGGTCCACGCCGAAGTACATGGCTACCAAGGCAAGTACTATCGTACCGATGCCGATGGTGCCTCGGCCGCCGATACGGGGGCCGCGAGACCGTCGGTCTTCAACGTTGTCGCTTTCGCGCGAGTCATCGAGGCGCATACTGTTTCTCCGGGCGGGTCGGCATCCCCGCCATTTTGCATCGCCGCTCGTCGTTGAGCGGCATTCAAGAGTGTTAGGATAATCCCATGGCTCTGCATTTATCTATTCATCCTGCGAATCCTCAACCTCGCCTGCTCAAGCAGGCAGCCCAATGGCTGAACGATGGGGGCCTTGTGGCCGTACCCACCGATTCCAGCTACGCCGTTGTCGCGCGGCTGGACGACAAAGACGCCGCGGACGGCCTGCGCCGGCTACGCGGTCTGGACGAAAGACATCACTTGACGCTGCTGTGCCGTGACTTGGCCGAAATCGGCCATTTCGCGCGGGTCGACAACAAGCAATACCGCTTGTTGAAGGCTGCCACGCCGGGTCCGTGGACCTTCATTCTTGAAGCCACCAAGGAAGTGCCGCGGCGCGTATCGCACCCGTCGCGCAAGACCATCGGCATTCGCGTCCCCGATCACCTCGTAATGCTGGGCCTGCTGGAGCAAGTTGGCGCGCCGCTGCTTTCCACCACGCTCATTCCCAAGGACGAAATCGACGCGTTGAACGACGCCGAAGCCATCCGCGAACGCTACGACCACGATCTGGCCGCCATCATCGACGCGGGCGCCTGCCCGCAGTCACCCACCACCGTCATCGACCTGACCAGCGACGATCCCGTCGTGGTCCGCGTGGGCCGCGGCGACCCGGCCACGCTTGGTCTTGCCTGACTTCCCTTTCCCTGCGTTACCCTTGCGTGGG
>NZ_JBHFIZ010000033.1:0-65060 GCF_057334535.1 Achromobacter colocynthidis | reverse complement strand
CCCCCCCCCCCCCCCGCGGCTCATCTACAATCCGGTTCGCCATGAACGACCTCATTCAAACCATTGCCGTCTACGCGATCCCGGTCATTTTCGCCATCACGCTGCATGAAGCCGCTCACGGCTACGTGGCGCGCATGTTCGGCGATCCCACGGCGTATGAAGCGGGCCGCATCAGCCTGAACCCGGCGCGACATATCGACCCGATCGGCACGCTGCTTGTGCCGGTGGCCATCTTGCTGGCGTCCAAATTGTTGGGCAGCCCCGGCATGCTGTTTGGCTGGGCCAAGCCCGTGCCCGTGGACTTCGGGCGCTTGCGCCGGCCCAAGCGCGACATGCTGTGGGTGGCGCTGGCGGGGCCCGCCGCGAATCTGGTCATGGCGATCATGTGGGCGTTTTCTCTGCGCCTGATGCTGGAATCCGGCATGCAGGAATCCTTCTGGTTCCAGATGGGCGTGGCGGGCGTGAACATCAACCTGGTGTTGATGGCGCTTAACCTGCTGCCGATCCTGCCGCTGGACGGGGGACGCATCCTGTTCAGCCTGCTGCCGAACCGCCTGGCCTGGCAATACTCAAAAATCGAGCCGTATGGGCTGGTGATTGTCATCGTGTTGCTGGTCACCGATGTGCTCTGGCTTTTGATGCGCCCGGTGTATGAACTTGGAACGACTATCGTTCAGTGGTTTCTGTAGGATTTCATCCAATATCCGTTAAACTCAGCGGTTTCATTGATTCTGGCCCTGGGGCATCCTGCCACGGGGCGTTGGAGCCCTACATTTATGGCATCCCCTGCAACCGCCGCAGGCGTTAATTTCCAGGGCAGCTTGGTGGCCCTGGTCACTCCCATGCAGCCCGACGGCAGCTTGGACTACGCTGCCTACCGGTCACTGATCGACTGGCACGTCCAGGAAGGAACCGACGCGCTCGTGGTGGTGGGCACCACCGGGGAATCGCCCACGGTTTCCATGGAAGAACACGCGGAACTGATCCGCGTTGCGGTCGAACATGCCGCGGGCCGCATCCCGGTCATCGCTGGCGTGGGCGCCAACTCAACCGACGAAGCCATCCATCTGGCCAACCACGCGAAGGCCGTGGGCGCGCATGCCGGGCTGTCGGTCGTTCCCTATTACAACAAGCCGTCGCAAGAAGGCCTGTACCGCCATTTCCGCACCATCGCGGAAGCCGTTGACCTGCCGACCATTCTTTACAACGTGCCGGGCCGCACCGTGGCCGACATGTCCAATGAAACGGTTCTGCGCCTGGCGCAGGTGCCCGGCATCATCGGCATCAAGGACGCCACCGGCGACATCGCCCGCGGTGGCCTGCTGCTGCGTGAAGCGCCGGCTGATTTCCAGGTTTTCAGTGGCGATGACCCCACCGCCGCCGCCCTGATCCTGCTGGGCGCGCGCGGCAATATCTCCGTCACCGCCAACGTGGCCCCCAAGCTCATGCGCGCCCTCTGTGCCGCCGCGCTGGCGGGCGACGTGCCGAAGGTGCGTGAACTTAATGCCTACCTGGCCCGTCTGAACAAGGCTTTGTTCGTTGAAGCCAATCCCATCCCCGTCAAGTGGGCGTTGGCCGAAATGGGCCGCAGCGCACTGGGCTACCGGCTCCCGCTGGTTGAACTGGGTACGCAGAACCACGAAGTCGTGCGTCGCGCGCTCCAGGAAACGGGTCTGCTCTAAATATCGTGAGGATACGTATGAACAAACGTCATGCCGGTTTGTCGGCATTGATGTCTCTGGTGTTGTTGGCCGGCTGCAGCGAGGTCAATCAATTCCTGGGCAATGAAGAATCTGTCGACTATAAGAGCGCCGTCACCCAGCGTGGAGAGCCTCTGAGCATCCCGCCGGATCTGACCCAGGCCAATAGCGACCCGCGTTATCGCGCGCCCGCTTCGGGCTCGACGACGTACTCGCAGTTTCAACAGCAGGGCCAGGCGCAAGCCACCGCCCCGAAGACCAGCAACGTGCTGCCGGGCCGCCAAGACATGCGGGTTGAGCGCGACGGCGACTTGCGCTGGCTGGTGGTTGACCGCGCACCGGAAGAAGTCTTCCCGCGCCTGGTCGACTTCTGGACCGAAAACGGCTTTACCGTGGCCAGCAACAACCCGGCCGCGGGTTTGATCGAAACCGACTGGGCGGAAAACCGCGCCAAGATTCCGGAAAGCTGGCTGCGCCAAGCATTGGGCGCCGTCCTGGAATCGGCGTGGGATAGCGGCGAGCGCGAGAAATTCCGCACCCGCGTCGAGCGTGTCGACGGTCACACCGAGGTGTACGTCAGCCATCGCCAGATGCTTGAAAAGCGCGTTGGCGCCGACGGCGGCCAGGTGCAATGGCAAAACGGCCAGGAAGATCCGGGCCTGAATGCCGCCATGCTTGCCCGCATGATGGTCTACCTGGGTTCCGACGTGGACAGCGCCCGCAAGCTGGTGCAGCAGGCGGAAGCCTCGCCGCAAAAGCCCGCAGTGCAGGAAGACGTTCGCAGCCAAGGCACTTCCTTGCTGGTGGCCGAATCGTTTGACCGCGCCTGGCGCCGTGTTGGCGTGGCCCTGGACGGCGGCGGTTTCGCCGTTGATGACCGCGACCGCTCCGCTGGCGATTACTTCGTTCGCTACGTCGATACCGACACCGGTGCGCAGAACGAGCAGCCGGGCTTCTTCAGCCGCATCTTCTCGGGCGACAAGAAGGCGGAAGCGCCGCAGTACCGCATCCACCTGGCCGCCAGCGGCGACCAGACCACGGTCACGGTGCTGGACACCAACGGTACGCGCGACAATAGCGCCACGGCTCAGCGCCTGCTGAGCGTGCTGAAGGACAAGATGTAAATCGCGTCGGGCCGGCGCCTGCATGCCGGCCTGGAACGCCAAGGCCCCCCGATCTTCGGATCGGGGGCCTTTTTCATTTGAGCCGCTGAAAAGCAGCCGAAAAAAATAGACGCAAAAAAACCCCGGCAATTGACTTGCCGAGGTTTTTTTGCGTCTTCAGAGCGGGGGTTCGTCTCTGTTTTTATTAAGACGCGGGCGTGGGCGAGCCGCCCGGGGTGGTCGAACCGCCGCCAGGGGTGGTGCCAGGCGTCGGAGCCGGAGTGGCCGGCGGCGTGGTCGAGGGGGCGGGCGTGCTAGCCCCCGGGGTGGACGCGGGCGCCGCGGCATCTTCCTTCTTGTTGCAAGCGCTGAGCGCAACGGCCAGCACCGAGGCAATAATCAAGGTTTTGCTCATCATTTTTGGACTCCTGTAGATGACGACTCTTGAAACCCCCTTAGGGGAAACCAGAAGTCAGGCTACAGGAAGCCGACGCCGCAGCGCGTGTGAAAGTTAAAAAGGTCGCATCCGAACGGCAACAAACCTTTCAGCTTCGTGTTATGTCTTTCCGTATGTGTCCCGGCCCATGGATCTGATTGCGTTCTGTTCGAATCCGATACGTGGGCGTGTCGGGATACTACGCCGCCACGTAGTGAATCCAGCCGGAATCCAGCCAATCCGCCAGGCAGGAACGCGCCTCGGGCGACAGCTTGGCGCAGGCCGGATCCGCGCAGTCCAGGCGGCGAGCGTCCGCCAGTGTGCGCAGCGCGGCGTCGGCGGGCGTCATCGCCGTTTCACCGTTGATGAAGAGCTGTTTGCCGCGATAGAGCATGCGGCTGCGGCGGTCCAGCACCAAGCGGCCCGAGTCCGGCCAGGCCTCTTCCAGATCCACATCAACGTCGTCCGCGGCGTCAAAGACGCTTTGGTTATGGGGTTCGGTCAGCCAGCAGCCCAAGAAGCGCGATGCCAGCGCATCGTCAAACCGCAGCTTTTCAACCGTTTCCAGCGTGGCGGCAACCAGCGCATCGGGCAGGGCGGCAGGCGTGTTGACGGCGGGCTGGCCCGGGTCGCGGTACACCGCCGACAGCTTGGGGCCGGGCAGCGCGGGTTCGCCGTAGGGGCCGCCCAGCAAGCCCACACGCGCCATCACCTGGTCGGCCGCGGCTTCGAGCAGGCCGCGCGCCAGTATGGCCTGGGTGGGGGCGCGGAAACCGATCGAGATGGTCATGCAGCCATCGCCCACGGCGACGCCGTCGTGCGCGGCCTGGGGCGGTAGATACAGCATGTCGCCGGGCGACAGCACCGCCTTTTCCTCGGGCTGGAAATTGCTGAGGATCTTCAAGGGCAGACCGGGTTCCAGCGACAGGTCTTTCTGGCGGCCGTAACGCCATTCGCGTTCACCCGCCGCTTGCAGCAGGAAGACGTCATAGCTGTCGAAGTGCGGACCCACGCCGCCGCCATGGCTGGCGATGCTGACCATCACGTCGTCAAGCCGGGCATCGGGAATGAAGCGGAACAGGCCCATCAGTTCAGACGCCGCGTCGCTAAGCAGATCCACGCTTTGCACCAGCAGCGTCCAGTCGCCCTCGTTGTCCTTGGGCAGGCGCGCGAAGGGGCCGTTTTCCATTTGCCATTCGCCGTTCTCGCGCCAGATCAGGCGCGATTCCACGTCGTCGCGCCGCGCCAGCTTCTTGATGGCGGCGATGGCCAGGGGCGGCTTGAAGTCGGGAATCGCCTGGCGGATCAGCAGCGGCTTGCGCTGCCAGTAGCGGCGCATGAAGTCGTTGGGGCTTTGGTTGCCCAACAGCGGCAAGGGTTGGTCAAGGTTCATTGAAGGTGCTTCTTCAGGCGGTAAAGGGCGTCCAGCGCTTCGCGCGGGGTGAGGCTGTCGGGGTCGATGGTGGCAAGCTCTTCGCGCAGCGCGTCCAGCGCTTCGATGGCGTCGTGCCGCTCGGCCTGGGCGTAGGCTTGCGCGTCGGCATCGGCCGCAGCCGAGAACAAGCCCAACTGCGGCGTCGGCGCGCCTTGCGCTTCCAGCCGTTCAAGTTCGCGCGTGGCTTGGCGGATGACCGCCGCCGGCACGCCGGCGCGTTGCGCGACCTGAATCCCGTAGCTGCGGCTGGCGGGGCCTTCGCGCACTTCGTGCAGGAACACGATGCCGGCGGCGGATTCCGCGGCGGCCAGGTGCACGTTGGCCGACGCGGGCTGTTCGGCCGGCAGGCGCGTCAGTTCAAAGTAGTGGGTGGCAAACAGCGTCAGCGCGCGGTTGTGCGCCAGCAGGCGGCAGGCGATGGCCCAGGCCAGCGCCAGGCCGTCATAGGTGGACGTGCCACGGCCGATTTCGTCCATCAGCACCAGGCTGTTGGGCGTGCTGGCCGACAGGATGGCGGCGGCCTCGGTCATTTCCATCATGAAGGTCGAGCGCCCGCCCGCCAGGTCATCGGCGGCGCCGATGCGCGTGAAGATGCGGTCGATCTTGCCGATGCGGGCACGGGCGGCCGGCACGAAGCTGCCGACGCGCGCCAGCAGCACAATCAGCGCCACCTGCCGCATGTAGGTCGATTTACCGCCCATGTTCGGGCCGGTGATCAGCAGCATGCGGCGCGCCGGATCCAGCCGGCAACCGTTGGGCGTGAAGCGTTCAATGGCGTGTTCCACCACGGGGTGGCGACCGGCGTCGATGTCGATGTCGGCGTTTTCGGACAGTTCAGGCGCGATCCAGTCGTGGCGGCGCGCGTGTTCGCCCAACGCGGCCAGCGTATCCAGCTCGGCCAGTGCGGCGGCGCAGTCCGACAAGGGCCGCACGTGTTCGGCCAGCACGTCCAGCAATTGCTCGAACAGCCATTTCTCGCGCGCCAGCGAACGGTCTTGCGCGGACAAGACCTTGTCTTCCCAGGTCTTGAGTTCGGGCGTGATGTAGCGTTCGGCGTTTTTCAGCGTCTGGCGGCGGCGGTAGTCTTCCGGCACCTTGGCCGTCTGGCCCTTGCTGACTTCAATATAAAAGCCATGCACGCGGTTGAATTCCACGCGCAGGTTGCTGATGCCGGTGCGCTCGCGTTCGCGGGCTTCCAGTTGCACCAGAAAATCGCCACCATCGGCCGCCAGGCCGCGCAGCTCGTCAAGTTCGGCATCAAAGCCCGTGGCCAGCACGCCGCCATCGCGGATGGCGACGGCCGGTTCCGGCGCAATGGCGCGTACCAGCAGCGCCGCCAGCGCCGGGTCTACAGACAGGTGCGAAACCAGTTCGCCCAAACGCGGCGAGCCCGCCATGGGTTCGACCAGGTCGCGCAGCGCGGGCAGCGATTGCAGGGCATCGCGCAGGCTGGCCAGTTCACGCGGGCGCACCGAGCGCAGCGCCAGGCGTGCCGCGATGCGTTCGATGTCCGGGAAGGCGTTCAGCGCGGCGCGCAGCGCTTCCAGCAGGCCGGCCGACCCAAACGTTTGTTCCACGTCCATGCGGCCGGCCAACAGCGCCGAAATGGCCTGCTGGCGAGCCAGCGCCTGCTCGTTTTCGCGCAAGGGGTGATGCAGCCAGCGGCGCAGCAGGCGGCTGCCCATGGGCGTGCGGCAGCCGTCCAGCAGCGAGAACAGCGTGGGCGCGTCTTCGCCCGACAGCGTTTGCGTCAGTTCCAGGTTGCGGCGGGTGACCGGGTCCAGCAGCACATACTGGCCCGGGCGTTCGGCCGACAGGCTTTGCACGTGCGCCAGCGCCTGCGATTGCGTGCGCGCCGCATAGCGCAGCAAGGCGCCGGCGGCGCAAATGCCGGCCGGCATGTCTTCAATATCGAAGCCCGCCAGGGTATCGGTCTTGAAGTGCGCCAGCAGATGCGCGCGGGCGCCATCGCTTTCGAAGTGCCAGTCCGGCACGCGCGAGCGCGCGCCTTCGAAGGGAAATTCGAAGACGGCGTTGTCGGCACAGATAATCTCGGCGGGCGCAATACGATGCAGCTCGGATTCCAGTTGGGCCGGCGCGCATTCGGTGACGCGGAATTCGCCGCTGGCCAGGTTCAGCCAGGCCAGGCCGGCGCGCGGCGCGCGGGCATTGCCGGACACGAACACGGCGGCCAGCGCGCGGTCGGCCTTGGCGGGCAGCAGCGCGTCGTCGGTCAAGGTGCCGGGGGTGACGATGCGCACGATGCGGCGCTCGACCGGCCCCTTGGACGCGGCCGGGTCGCCAATCTGTTCGCAGATGGCGATGGACTCGCCCATGGCGACCAGCCGCGCCAGGTATTGCTCCATGGCGTGTACGGGCAGGCCGGCCATGGGGATGGGCGTGCCGTTGGACGAACCCCGCTTGGTCAGCGTGAGGTTGAGCAGGCGCGCGCCGCGCTCGGCGTCTTCGTAGAACATTTCATAGAAGTCGCCCATGCGGTAGAAGAGCAGCAAGGGGCCAGCCTCCGCTTTCAGGCGAAGGTACTGCTGCATCATGGGGGTGTGGCCTGCGTGGGCCTCGGCGGCGGTGGGTTGTGTTGCTGAATTCATGCCCGTGATTGTATCGGGGCGGGCGCGCGCGTGCGGTGGCGGGCGGGATGGTTTTGGCGCTTGTTTGTCGTAATCGGGGTCGGGCTGATGATTGCGTGGCTGCCAGCCGGACAAGTGCTTGATCGCGCCCCATCCGGCGCTACGGATTTGCCGCGCCCGACCGCCGGCGGCACAATCGTACGACGCGGCCCTGTGACGGCCGTGGGAGCAGCAGATGTCGGATTTTCCTTTTCCCGACCCCGTCAACGCCCTTGAGCGTGTGACGATTTCCAGCGGGGCGCACCAGGCTGAATTCGCGCCCGGGGGCGGGGGGCGGCTGACCCGCCTGTCCACGGGCTCGCATGACTGGATCGTGCCGCTGACCGCCACCGAGTGGCCGGCTGGCAAGTGGCCGCGCGCGGGGTCCTACCCGTTAGCGCCGTATTCCAACCGCATTCGCGACGGCGTGTTCACGTTCAATGGCGCGCGCCACGTGCTGGAATCGGTGCCGGGCCGGCCGCAAGCCATTCATGGGGCGGGCCTGTTCCAGCCCTGGCAGGTGCGCAATCACACGCCGGACGGCATCGACCTGGTGCTGAACCAGCCGGCGGGTGTGCTGGGCTGGCCCTGGCCGTTCGAGTGCGTGCAGCGCTATCGGCTGGACGCGCGCGGTTTGAGCCTGTCGCTTAGCCTGATCAACCAGGGCGACTCGCCCATGCCCTGCGGCCTGGGGATCCATCCGTATTTCACCGCCGAGCGCGTGGCGCTGAACGCGCGGCGCCTGTGGCCCGCCGACGCGGACGGATTGCCCACGGGCAGCCGGGTCAAGCATGTGCGCGACGTGCGCCGGTCGGCCGAGGGTTGCGATACCTATCTGTCGCAATGGGCAGGGCGCGCCACGCTGCACTGGGCCGACGGCCACGAACTGGCGCTGCACGCGGACCCGGCGTTTGCGCATCTTGTCGTCTATACCGCGCCCGGGTCGGCGTTTCTGTGTGTGGAGCCGGTCACCAATGTGGCGGATGCCTTCAACCTGGCGGCGTCGGGCGAGTCGCGCACCGGGATGCAGGTGCTGGAACCGGGCGCCCGCTTTGCGGCAACGGCCTTGATGGCGCTGACGCCGCCCCGGGGGCAACGCTGAAGGCCGAGCCCGCAGAGCCAACCCGCAGGCCGCACGTCGGGCGCGGGCCCTCGAACGCGGTGCTTTGAAAGCGCCGGTTCCTCCGGCGATAATCCCCGCACCCCAATCCAGGAGTCCCTACGTGAAAAAGCTCAGCACCGAACAATTGCAGGCCGCGGCCGAAACGTTGCGCCGGGTGCAGGCGAAGCTGGCCCGTTCGGGCAGCCTGCCGCTTGAGCCCACGCTGTACGCCAGCGCAAAAGGCTTTCGCCGCAACGTGCCGGACTATCTGTGGACCTGGCTGTCGGGCCTGCTGGCGCCACACAAGAGCCTGGCGTCGTGGATGGACACGCATCAGCCGGGCTGGCGCGACGGCAAGACGCCGGCCGCCGTGGTCTATGCGCGTACCGAAAAAGGCTGGTTCGATTGGCTGATCGCTGAACTGGAAGCCGAGATCAACGATCCGCATGCCCGCGCCAAGCGGGCAGGGTAGGCCTGATGCAGGTCTGGCAGGCGATGCTTGCGAAAGCCGCTTGAGCGGCAGGGCCTAGACCCAAGATCCGGTCAAGCCGCCGCGCCTGCCTTGCCTTGGGCGTCTGCCTTGCCCTCTGCACCGATGGCGTCTGCAAGCACCTTTGTGTACACCGTGGCGCCCAATGACGCGCCATGCACGGCAAGGTGCGCGCCTAGCTGAATCACTTGCAGGATCTCTGCTCGCGTCACGCCTTGCGTCAACGCGTGCGTGATGAGCGCGCGCGAACCCGTCTGATCGCCCTGCGTGAACGAGGCGTGCAGGGCAATGCGCACCAGCAGCCGTTCGGTTTGACTCAAGCCACCGGCCGGCGCACCGCCCTCGACAAAATCCAGCAGCACCCCGACATAGCCCGGATCTTGTGCCGCCAGCCGCAGCAGGCTTGCCGCCTGTTCCGGCCATAGCGCGTGGATGCGCTGGCAAAGGGGATCGTCCGGCGGCACGGGCACGGCGGGCGCGGCGTCATGCAGGACGTCGGCGGCTTGCAGTACGGCGTTGACGCCTTGCAAGGTAAGCAGATGCAGTACGTCGAACACATCCGCTTCACTGGCGCCGGCCGCGAGCGCCATGCGCAAATGGGTCTCCAGCCCGGCCGCGTACAGATGGGTGGCGGACGCGTCCAGCGCGACATAGACCAATTCGACCATGCGCGGCGTCAGCGGGCCCGTCTGCGCCGGATAGCCCGCGTAGTCGGCGTAGTACGACAGAAACGCGGGGTTGGCGCGCAGCATGGCCTCGGTCCATGGGCGCCAGTAGCCGCGCGCGGCAATGAAGCGGGATTTGATGGCATCCAGGTCGGTTAGCGTGTGCATAGCGTTTGGCCGGTCAGGTATTGAGCTTGGGCACCCGCTACGAAGCGAAGCAGCGGCCATAGCGCGGGGTCGGGGTGTGGCGAGGCGACTTCGATGGCATTGATCCGGCGCGCGCGGGGCCCCCATTCACAGGCCAGGGTGGCGATCAGCATGCGCGCGGCGGCGTCGTCGCCGGCGTGTTCCCAATCAGCCTGTTCGATGCGCGGCAAAAGCAGCGTCAGGCTACTTGGTTTGCCGTCCATGCCGCCCATTCCATGGCGGCGTGCCACGGCCAGGACCGCGGCCAGGCGGCCACCGGGCGGGCTAGCCAGGACGGTCGTGTCGATGACGGCGGGGTAGCCGTCGCGCGCTTGTTCGTGCTCTTGTCCGTGCTCTTGTTCGTGCTCGTATCCGTGCTTGTGCTCGCGTTCGCGTTCGTGCGCTTGCGTGTCGCCCCTTACGGGCCAGTCGCCGTGCACGGTCAGTGCCAAGGGCGTATCGCATGGCACGGGGGCGATGGCGTTGGGCGCATAGGCTTGGCTGCCGCCGAAGACGGACGATCCGCCGTCCACGGACAGGCGGCTGCCGCTTAACGGTGCGGCGTCCGGGCTGGCTAGAAACGCCAGCGCGCAAGCCAGTTCTTCGGGCCTGGCCAGGCGGCCCAGCGGAATCTTCGCCACCGCGCGCACCGGGTCCAGGCGGCCGCTGGCGATCAGCCCGTCGACCAATTCCGTTTGTACGAACCCGGGGCACAAGATGCTGACGCGCAGCTCGGGCCGCGCGCGCGCCAGGGCTTGTGTTTGCGCGATCAAGCCGGCCTTGCTGGGACTGTACGCGCCGCGCATCGGGATGGCGTGCAATCCCGCACCCGAGGCCACGTTGACGATGCGGGCATGCGGTGTCAGTCGTCCCTGTAGCGCACGCAGCAGTCGCGGCGGCGCGTGCAGGTTCAGGTCCAGCAAACGCTGCCAATCAAGATCGGCTTGTTCGACCACGGGCAGATTGCTGGCGTCCGTCATCCCCGCGTTGTTGATGATGGCGTCCAGCGGCGGCATGTCGTCGGCCAGCGCGTTGATCTGGTTGGGGTCGGTCAGGTCCGCGACGCGGGCAATATGTTCGGTGGCTGGTGTGGCAGGCAGCGGCCCAGAGACGACGGCGGCTCGGACGCCCGAACCTTTGGCACCCAGGACTCCGCCGCCCATGACCACGGCACCCAGGGCATCGGCGGCCTCTAGCTCGTTGTTCGTCGCCAGCGCGCCCGACCCGCCTGCGCGCAGCTCCGCAAGCAACCCCTCCAGCGCTTCCGCATTACGGTCCACCAGCACGCAGCGGTGGCCTAGACGGGCCAGCCGCCAGGCGGTGGCGCGGCCGATGCCGCTGGCTGCGCCCGTCAACAGCACCGTTTCCATCAGAGCGTGGTGAACGTGATGCCGCCGTCCACCACCAGCGCCTGCGCGGTGATGAAGCGCGCTTCGTCGCTGGCCAGGAACGCAATGCCGCTGGCCACGTCTTCCACCGTGCCTAGCCGCCCCATCGGCGTGCTGGCGATGCGGCGTGCGTCGCGTTCGGCGTTGCGGTTGCGCTGCGTGCCTTCCGTCGGCACGGCCGAGGGGCAGACGGCGTTGACGCGAATGCCGCGCCCACCCAGTTCGGCCGCGGCCGCGCGCGTAATGCCCAGCACGCCGGCCTTGATGCCCGAATACACCATCGACGCTGGCGCGGATTTCAGAGCGGCGGTGGACGCCACGTTGACGATCGCGCCGCCGCGTTCCGGGTCCATCGCCTCGGCGGCTGCCTGGATGCCCCAGATCACCGCCTTGAAACCGATGTCCAACATGCGGTCCATCGTGTCGGCCTGGATCTCGGCGGCGCTTTGATAGCGCACCCAGGCCGCGTTGTTGACCAGGATGTCAAAGCGCGAACCGTGTTCGGCGGCCTGGCGCACGGCCTGCGCGATGCCTTCGCGCGACGATACGTTCTGCACCACCGCAAACGCCTTGCCGCCGGCGGCGTTGATGTCGGCGACAGCCGCGTCCACCAGTTCCTGTTTTAAATCGTTGACGCCGACGATAGCGCCGCGCGCGGCCCGCGCGCGGGCCGTGGCGCGGCCGATGCCGGCGCCTGCGCCGGTGATGAGCGCGACGCGCCCAGCCAGATCTTGTTGCATGGTTTCTTCCTACACCGATTCAATGAATGCGCGGCCCGCCGCGCGCGACAAGCCGCTGAACGCCGCATCCAGCTTGCGCACCGCGCGCAGCGCGGGGTGCAAGGGCAGCTCCCAGGTAAAGCCCATGCCGCCGTGCAGGTGGATGGCCTTCTCGATGACGAAAGCGGCGTTGGCGATGGCGCCGGCCAGCGCGGGCCGGGTGTCGCGCGGCGCGCCGAATTCGTCGGTATGCATCGCGCGGCGAATGGCGGCGCGGGACACGTCCTGGACCAAGCGCATGCGCGCCAGCAGATGCCGCACGGCCTGCTTGGCCGACAGCGGACGGCCAAACTGCACGCGGGTGGCCAGGTAGCTGGCGGCGGCTTGCAGCGCCCCTTCGGCCGCGCCGTTGGCGAATTCGGCCAGCAACAACCGGGCCGAGCCTTGCAACGCGCGCCAAGCCTGCGCATCAAGCCGCGCCAGCACCGGCGCGCCTGCCAGCGCCAACCACATTTGCGGATGATCCGGGTCCAGCGTTGCCTGCGGCTCGTGCTTGGCATCGCTGACATCGACCAACACCGCGCCGTCGCCATCGGCCACCAGCACCCAATCCGCCGGGCCATGGTCCAAGCGGGCGCTGCCTTCCTGCATGCTGCCTTGCCAAGCTATGCCGGCCAGCCGTTCGCCCGCCACCAGCGCCGCGGCGTGCGGCGTGCCGGCCAGCGCCCGTGCAAGCAAGATCTGCTCGGCCAGCGGCAAGGGCAGTTGCAGCCGGCCCGCCGCGTGGGCGATGGGCAGGGCAAACGCCAAGTCCAGGCCCAGCCCGCCGTCAGCCTCGTCCGCCATCACGCCGCACAGGCCCGCCTGTGCCAGCACGGCGGCCATCGCATGCGGATCCTGGCGCGACAGCGCATCGGCAATGGCCGCGTCGGCGGCTTGCGCGAACTCTTCGGGATGCAGTTCTTCGCTACTCATGTCAAATCCTTGGGTAGGTTCATGACGCGCTGCGCGATCACATCCAGCTGCACTTCCGTGGTGCCCGCGTAGATCGTCTCGGCGCGCGCGAACAGATACGCGTTGGTAAAGGCCTGATGGGCGCGCCGCGCCAAGGGGCTGGAATGCGGCCCCACCTGCGACAGCAGCGAGAGCGCCAGGCCCGCAAACGCCTGATGGCATTCGGACCAATACAGCTTGGTCAAGGACCCGCGCGCGCCGATGGATTCACCGCGAAGCATGCGTTCAACCGTCAGTTCGACCAGCCCCTTCAAGCCGTCGATTTCAGCGACCAGATCACCGACGCGACGTTGCACGTAGCCATCGTCCAGCGTCGCGGCAAGCCGGGTGTCGGACTTGCAGGCGGCGATCAGCTGGCGCAGTTCGCATTCGAAGCGCCAGGGGCGGTACATGCGGTTGGTGGCGCGTTCGATCGACAGCACGCGGATGGCCGCGTTCCAGCCTTCGTCCGGTGCGCCCAGGCGCGCGCTGTCGGGCACGATCACGTCGTCGAAGAAGACTTCGGCGAATGACTCTTTGCCGTCGATGGACTTGATCGGCACCACGCGGATGCCCGGCGTATCCATCGGCACCGCGAACATCAGCAGCCCCCGGTGCTTGTCCGCCACGGTGCCGGTGCGCGTCAGCAGCAGGCAGTAGTGCGCCTTGGCCGCGCCGCTGGTCCAGATCTTCTGGCCGTTGATACGCCAGTGTTCGCCTTCCTGTACGGCTTTCGTGCGCAGCCGCGCCAGGTCCGAGCCCGCGTCCGGTTCGGAAAAGCCCTGGCACCAGAACTGCCGCATCGTCAGGATTTCCGGCAGGAAGGCCTGCTTCTGGGCCTCGTCGCCGACGGCCATGATGATGGGGCCGGCCAGCTCCTTGCCGATGGAGCTGACGCTTTCCGGCATCGGCAGCGCGCCGATTTCCTTGTTCACCGCCAGATGCTCGCGCAGGGTCAGCCCATGGCCGCCATAGGCCTTGGGCCAGGTCATGCCCGCCAGGCCGGCCTGATGCATCGCCGCTTCCCAGGCGCTGCTTTCGGCCAGCGTGGCGGCGCGCCAGTCCAGGCTGTCGGCGCGCATGAAATCCGGCAGATTGGCGCGCAGCCAGTGGCGCGCGTGTTGCCGGTAGACCTCGACGCCCGAGGCGGGGTCGGGAACGATCACCTGTTGTTCAAAATTCATGCTTGTCCTTGCTGTGCGGGCGCGGGTTCGGGTGCTGATGCCGGCATGGCGCGCGGAATCATCAGCGCGTCCAGCACCACCACGCCCTGGCCCTGCGGCCTTACCAGAATGGGGTTCATGTCGATGTCGGCGATGTCGTCGCGGTGCCGGAACGCGAATTCCGACAGGCGGGCCACGCTGCGTGCGGCGGCGGCCACGTCGGCCTTGGCCTGCCCGCGCGCGCCGTCCAGAATCGGGAACATCTTCAGCGACCGGATCATCGCCATCGCCTCGTCTTCGGTGACGGGCGCGGCCTGCACCGCCACGTCGTTCAACACTTCGGCAAAGATGCCGCCCATGCCCACCATGACGATCGGCCCGAAGACCGGGTCTTGCGACACGCCCGCGATCATCTCCGTGCCGCCGCGCAGCATCGGCGCCACCAGCACGCCGTCGATGCGGGCGGCGGGCGCATGGCGCGCCACGTTGGCAAGAATGCGCGCATGGGCCTCGCGCACGGCCTCGGCGTCTTCCACATTCAGCGCCACGCCGCCCGCCTCGGTCTTGTGCGCCACGTCTTCCGACGCGATCTTCAGCACGACGGGATAGCCGATGGTGTCGGCGGCGCGAACCGCCGCGTCGGCGTCGGTGGCGATCACTTCGCGCGGCACGTCGATGCCCGCGTTGCCAAGCGCCTGCTTGGCGTGGAACTCATTTTTGAAGACGATGGGGTCGATGGGGGCAGGGGCGGGGGGCGCAATGTCAGCCCCACCCATCGCACGCAGTTGCCCCAGCCGTGCCAGCCCCGCCAAGCCCGTGGCCGCGGCATCAATGCTGGAGAACACGGGGATGCCCAGCGTGTTGATCTGTTCGATGGCGTCCGCCGGCCCCTGGCTGATGATCATCAGCAGGCGCTCCGGATGGCTGGCGCGCACCTGCGCCAGCGCTTCCAGATAGATGCCGCGCAGCCGCGTGTTGTACAGCGACAGCGACATGAACAACACCAGCGAACTGTCTGAAGGGTCTTCCAGCAGCGCGGTCAGCATCTTTCCCAGGATGTCCGGCCGGCTCGACATCTGCGCCGACGCGTCGACCGGGTTGCCGGTGCTGGCGGTGGGCACCGCTTCGTGGATGCGCTGTTGCGTCAGCGGCGCCAGCGCGGGCAGGGTCATCCCGGCCTCGCTCATGGCGTCTGCCATCATGATGCCGAACCCGCCCGAGGCCGCCACCAGCGTCACCGCGTCGTTGCGGGGCAGCCGGTTCGGCATCAGCATCGACGCCGCGTGCCCGATGTCGATCAGCGCTTCCACCGAGCGCACGCGCAGCACGCCGTGGCGGCGGAAGACGGCGTCGATGACGGCGTCGGATCCGGTCAGCGCGCCGGTGTGCGACGCGGCCGCCTGCTGGCCCTTTTCGGTGGAGCCGATCTTCAACACGATGACCGGTTTACCGCGCGCGCGCGCCAGGCGCAGCGCGCTGATCAGTTTGGTGGCGTCGCGGCAGGTCTCCATGCAGCACAGAATGATGTGCGTGTCCGGGTCGTCGGCCAGCGCGGCGATGCCGTCGGCCACGTCCACGTCCGCCTCGTTGCCGGTCGCGATGAAGCGGCTGACGCCCATGCCGCGCCGGGCCACGCTTTGCATGGTGTGGCTGCCCACATTGCCCGACTGCGACACGATGCCCGCGTGCCCGACGGGTGGCATGTGTTCTTCCAGCGCGATCGAGAACGAGCCGATCAGGCGATCGGCCACATTGACCGCGCCCAGGCAGTTCGGCCCCAGCACGCGCATGCCGTGTTCACGCGCAATGGCGACCAGCTCGGCTTGCAGCGCGGTGCCGGCAGCGCCTGCTTCGGTAAAGCCCGCCGACAGCACGATGGCGGCCTTGGTGCCGCGCGCCGCGCAGTCGCGCAAGGCGGCGGGCGTGGCGGCGGCGGGCACGGCCAGGATGGCCAGCTCGGGAGCAGAGGGCGTGTCGCGCACCGAGGCGTAGGCGGGCAAGCCCTGGATGACGCCGCCCTTGGGGTTGATGGGATACACGGCGCCGGCATAGCCGTGCTTGATCAGCATGTGCACGGGCCGGCCGCCGATCTTGGTGACGTCATCCGACGCGCCCACGACGGCGATGCTGCTTGCGGTGAAAAACGGCGCCAGCCCGGCGCCCGCGCGCTGGGGGCTATGTCGTTGGGGGCTATGTTGCTGCGGGCTGTACGCTTGTGCGGTCTGCGCCATGCTCAGCGCCCCTTGAATTGCGGCTGGCGCTTTTCCAGGAAGGCCATGCGCGCCTCGCGCGCGTCTTCCGTCTTGGCCAGCGTCATCGTGAAGTCCTGCTCGAAGCGGTAGGCATCGCGCTGCGGCATGAGGTCAACCATATTGGCCGCGCGCTTGGCGTACAGCACGGCCAGCGGCGCCTTGGACGCGATTTCATGCGCCAGGGCCAACGCGGTCGGCAGCAACTGGTCGGGCGGTAGTACGTCTTCCAGCACGTTGCGGCGCAAGAGGTCGTGCGCACTTAGACGCTGGCCGGTGAAGAACATGCGGCGCAAGGTTGATCGGCCCACCAGCGTGCGCAACATGGACGCGCCGCCGGCCAGGCCCACGTTGATCTCGGGCATGCCGAAGGTGGCGTTGTCGGACGCGTACATGATGTCGCACGCGGCCATCAGCCCCATGCCCGCGCCCAGCGCCGCGCCATTGACGGCGGCAATCACGGGCTTGGCGCATTCCTTGATGGCGTTGCCGGTTTCGCGGGTGATGCGGTTGTGTTCCAGGAAGTCGCCGGCGATGTCGGCGTTGGGGCGGTCTTTCAAATCTGCGCCGGCGCAGAACACCTTGCCATGGCCCGTCAGGACCGCGCAGCGTATGTCGTCGCGTTCGGAAATTTCGTCGAAGATAGCGACCATGCGGCGGCGCATGGCGCGGTTCAGGGCATTGACGGGCGGGCTGTTCAGCGTGACCAGCGCAACGCCTTCGTTGACTTCCAGGGTGACGGTGGCCTCGCTCATGCGGGCACCTTGTTGGTCGGGGAAAAGGCAAGGGCGCGCAGGGCGCCGGTGGCATGCTGCATGACGTGTCTCCTAGAGTCCGATGGACCGGTCTTGCCCTGTTTTCAGCGCGGGGCGGCCGGGTTTTTTTGGATTATATGGACGGGTATTGCGCAGGATTCAGGCCAAAAATGTTGGTTGTGTTCTGCATGAAAACGGCATATTCCCGGCCCGTTCAAGCCGATACCATGGCTTGGGAAATCGTCCGCCGGACGAGCAGAACAGGGGCGGTCGGCTGATGCAGATCGAACGTATCGGCACGGTTCGCGCCGCGCTGGGCGAGTGCCCGGTGTGGGACGCAGCCGGCAATGTGTTGTGGATGCTGGACTGCCGTAGCGGGCAGTTGCTGAGGATCAATCCGGATAGCGGCGCCACGCGTGAATGGCTGTTGCCGGCCCCGGTGGGCTCGTTCGCGCTTAACGGCGACGATGAAATCATCGTGGCGCTGAAAGACACCTTTGCGCTGGTTCGCTTGTCGGACGGCACGCTGCGCACCTTGGCAAGCATCGACGACAGCCATCCCCATCTGCGCCTGAACGACGGCGCGCCGCTACCGGATGGCAGCTTCGTGGCCGGCACCATGCATATCCACCGGGAAGCGGGCGAAGCGCCGCTGGGCGGCTTGTATCGCGTGGACACGGACGGCCGGGTCAGCCGCATCGCGCAAGGGCTGGGCGTGGTGAACGGCCCGGTCATGCATCCGGACGGGCAGCATTTTCATGTGTGCGATAGCGCGCAGCGCAAGGGGTTTCGCTATCGCGTGGATGAGGCTGGCCGCTTGTCGTCCCCGGAAGTTTTCATCGATACCGATCCCTTGGGTTCCGCCCCGGACGGCTGTTGCTTTGATCGCGATGGCGGCTTGTGGACCGCGCTGGTGCATGCGTCGGCCATTGCGCGGTTCGATGCCGACGGCAAGCTGGATCGCCGTATCGACTTGCCGGTGGCGCACCCGGCATCGCTCTGTTTCGGGGGCCCGGATCTATCGGATATCTTCGTCACGACCATCAGCGATAGTGGCCGCCTGACCGCCACGGGCCCGCTGGATGGGGCTTTGCTGCGCATACGGGGGGCGGGCGCCGTGGGCGCGCCACGCGGGCGTTGCCGCATCCGGCCCTGATCACTGCCCCTGATCAGGGGCTTTCGGCGGCGGCGGTCTTGTTATATGCCGTGAACCGCAGCGCCGATCCCGACACGTGCGAGGCCACGAAATCCAGGAACAGCCGGATCTTCACTGGGATCATCGCGGTGTCCAGGATGGTGGCGTACATGCCTTCTTCGAAGGTCGTGTTGGTGACGTGGTAATCGGGGAACAGACGCACCAGCGTGCCGCGCGAAATATCGTTGTGCACGGTGTAGTCATCCAAGAGCGCAATGCCTTCGCCAAGCAGCGCCAGTTCCAGCAGCGCAACGCCGTTGTTGCTGACGTGGCGCGGCTTGATCAGCACTTCTTCGATGGTTTCGTCCTGCTTGAAGCGCCAGCAGGTTTGATCGCCCGGCAGCAGGTAGGCCAGACAATCGTGCTGCGCGATATCCGTGGGCAGCGCGGGCGCGGGGCGCTTGGCCAGATACGCGGGCGAGGCCACCAGGAAACGTTCGCTCTTGAACAGGATGCGCCGCTTCAGGCCCGCTTCCACGGGCGGCGAAATACGGAAATCGATATCGAAGTTGTTGCGGCGCAGGTCTGCCTTGGCTTCGGTCAGCACCAGTTCAATATGGATGTCGGGGTACTGCTGGCGAAAGGCGGCAACCAGCGGCGGCAGCACGCCCAGGCCGAACATCATGCGCGAATGCACCCGCAATATGCCCTTGGGCGCGGCGCGGATTTCGGTGATGTTGCGATGCGCCTCGTTGATGTTCCACAAGATGGATTCAAGCTGTTGCGCGTATTCCTGGCCGGCTTCGGTCAGCACGACCTGGCGGGTGGAACGCAGCAGCAGCTTCACGTTCAACTCGTTTTCGAACTCGGTGATCATGCGGGATACCGACGTTGCCGACACCCCGAATTGCCGAGCGGTTTCAGAGAAACTCTCGGTCTTGGAGATCGATAGAAAGAGCTCCATCGCGCGCAGCCTGTCCATCATTCCTCCACTTTACGCAGCACAGAACGCCGCATTTCCTGTATTCATCCGATGACTGCCGGCCTCTAGAATTTCCTCAGAACGTCAAGCATTCAATGAGGAGACATTATGGAATTCGGCGTGTTCATTCTGGCGCAGCAGCGAGGTTACCACCAGTCCTCAAAGCAAGTCATCAACAACTCCATCGAACAAACCGTGGTGGCGGAGCAGGCTGGTTTCGACGCCGCCTGGTACGCCGAACACCACTTCAACAACTACTCCTTGTCGCCGTCGCCGCTGATGACGGTGGCGCACGCGGCAGCCAAAACGCACCGCATCCGCCTGGGCACGGCGGTGTGCATCTTGCCGCTTTATCACCCCGCGCGCTTCCTGGCCGAAGTGGGTTTCGTGGACACCGTGTCCAATGGCCGGCTGGACCTGGGCGTGGGCTCGGGCTATCAGGAATTCGAGTTCGAACGCTTTGGTGTGCAGATCGCGGATTCGGGTGCGATCTTCAATGAATTTCTTGACGTCATCCCCAAGGGCCTCACGCAGAAGATCTTTGAACACGATGGCGAGTTCTTGAAGATTCCGCCCAGCTCGATCGCGGTGCGCTGCCTGCAAGACCCGATGCCGCCGCTGTGGATCACGTCGGGCAATCCGGTGACGCTGGGCCGTGGCGTGCGCGAAAACCATAACCTGTTCGTCACCGCGCTGCTCAAGGGCAACGACGCTATTTCCGAGCTGCGCGGCCGCCTGGAAAAAGTGGCCGAAGACAATGGCCGCGATCTGGACCGCGATGTGAAGTTCGGCTTTCTGCGCTGTGGCTACGCGTCGGACAACAAGGCCGAGATCGATGCCTACCTGGACTGCGCGCGCTTTCAACGCCGCATTTCCGAAAGCCTGAAGTTCCGTCGCGCGCAAAGCGACGACGGCTACATGGTCAAGGAAGTGCCGTCGGAAAACGACCCGACGTTCGAGCAGTTGCGCAAGAACCTGCCGGTGGGCTCGGTGAACGAGGTGATCGACAAGATGCTGGAAGAGATCAGCATCCTGCGGCCCAAGCACATCGCCTTGCAGACGCAGTTGGGCGACTTCGATCAGAAGACGATGCTCAAGCAGATCGAGCTGTGGGGCGACAAGATCATTCCGGCCATCCGCAAGGAAGTTGGCAGTACGACGGCCATTGCCTGAAGGAGCGCAAGATGCAGATCTATCTGAGCAATGCGGGGGCGATCACGCTGCGCCATCCGTCGGACTTCCGGCGGCTGGACGTGTTGGCCGATCCGCAGCCGCGCGAACGGCTGGAACACGCCATCGCGCGGGTCGGGCGGCGCGAGGACGAGCGCCATGTGCGCCTGTCTCCATCCGTGCTGCGCTTCTTGTCGCAGCACGCGGGCGATCCGAAGTGGGAAGCGGATTTTTCCGCCATGGTGGACTACGCGGCTACTCACGGCTGGGTCGATGAGCGCGGTGATATCCGTGCGCACATGGTGGTCAGCGAGCATGACCAGGTGGTGTCAGTGGATGACTTCAAGGCGGCGATGCGCTCGTTGCCGGCGGGTATCAGCGCGGTGACCACAGGGGACGGCGAGCAGGTGGCCGGCATGATCGTGTCGAGCCTGACATCGATTTCGGCCGACCCGCCGATGGTTGGCTTCTTTGTCCAGCAGACGTCTTCCGCGCGCGAACCCTTGCTGCGTCACGGCCGCTTCGTGGCCAATGTGCTGGGCGAGGGGCACGAGGCCGTCATGCAGGCGTTTCTGGGGCAGCCGCAGGGCATGGCCCGGTTCGCGCAAGGCGGCTGGGTGATGAACGGGCAGGGCACGCCGGTATTGCCGGATGCGCTGGCCAGCATCGAATGCGATATCGTTTGCACCGAAGCGCTGGGCACGCATGACCTGATCGTCGGCAAGATCCGCAAGACGACGTGCCGCGAGGCGCAGCCCGTGATCAATTTCAAGTCAGCCACGCATCGGATCGCGCCGGTTCGGCTTCAGTAGAGCGGGCGGGCTTACGCCTTAAGCAGGCCGATACGGTGCCCACGACAATGCCCGCCATAGTTGGCGGGCATCTTCTATTGCCGCTGAATGCCCGCGATGATGGCGGGCATTTTTTGCTGCCGATGAATGCGCGAAGCCTAGCTTGCGATCAATCCAGCACGATGTGATTGTCCTGGATCACGCGGCCCCAGTATTGGCGGTCGGCTTCCAATTGCGCGTCCAGCGCTTGCGGGCCGCCCGCCTTTTCGGTCTGCCCGTTCGCGACCAGCATGTGGCGAAAGCTCTCGGACTGCACCGTCTTGATGGCCGCTGCGGAATAGGCCTGGATCAGGTCCGAGGGCGTGCCCTTGGGAGCATGCAGCGCGGTCCAGTAACTGGCCTTCAACTGCGGATAGCCCAGTTCAGCCACCGACGGAACATCGGGCAGGGCAGGGTCGCGCTGGTCGGTCGTCAGCGCCAGGATCTTCACCGCGCCCGCCTTTTGGTGATCAGCCAGCGCGATGGGCGTCATGTACGACAAATCATTGCGGCCGGTGATCAGGTCGATCAGGCTCGTCGGCGTGCTCTTGTACGGCACGGCGATCAAGGGGATACCCAGCGTCTTGGCCAGGATCAGCCCATACAGGTCCGTAACGCTGCCCGGCCCCAGCGAGCCGTAGGTCAGCGCGCGGTTTTCCTTCTTGGCGTAGGCGACCAGGTCCGCAATGGAATTGACGCCGATCGTAGCGGGCACCGTGATGGTCAAGGGGCCGTCGAACATCATGGCAACCGACTCGAAGCTGTCGAACCGGTATTGCAGCTTGGGGCGCAGCAGGATGTTCAGCGACAAAGGCCCCGAGCCGCCCATCAGCAGCATGTTGCCGTCGGCGGGCGCGCGCGCGACCTGCGTCGCGCCGATGATGCCGTTGGCGCCGGGCTTGTTTTCAACCACAAATGGCACGCCCAGTTGCGCGCTCATGCCTTCGGCCAGCACGCGGGCGAAGTTGTCATTGGGGCCGCCGGCGGCATAGGGCACGATCAGGGTCACGGGCTTGGGCGCGGCGCGCAGCGGCCGGGCAAGCATCATGAGGGTGCCGGCCGCGATGAAGCCGCGGCGCGTGAGCTTGAACATTGTCTCTCTCCTTGTACCCACCGCCTGCATGTCCGTGCCTTCTGCGGGCCGGCTCAGCGTATTGTCAGCTTGGCGACGGGGGCGGCGGGCGCTTGGGCGCCCGCCTTGGGTTGTCACAGAAGTCGATGATAATTTTTATCGGACTTCCGGATTACCCCACTATTGCGCAGAACAGTTCTGCAAAGGCCGTCAGAAACCCTCCAGGACGACCTTGCCCTGCGCCTTGCCGCTTTCGATGAAGGCATGCGCGCGGCGCAGGTTATCGGCGTTGATCTTGCCGTAGTGCTCGCCCAGCGTGGTGCGCAGCGTGCCGTTGTCGATCAGGCGCGCGGCCTGGTTCAGCAATTCGTGCTGGGCGATCATGTCGAGGGTCTGGTGCAGGGGCCGCGCAAACATGAATTCCCAATGCAGCGACGCTGACTTGCCCTTGAGCAGGCGTACGTCGATGGCGGCGGGGTCGTCGATCAGCGCGATCTTGCCCTGCGGCGCGATGGCCTCGGCCAGTTGCGCAAAGTGCTTGTCGGTGTGCGTCAGGCCGGCGATGTAGCTGACCTGCGGCACGCCGATGCGCTTGAGCTCTTCGGTCAGCGGCTTGCTGTGGTCGATGACGTGGTGGGCGCCCAACTCGCGCACCCAGGCTTGCGTTTCGGGGCGCGAGGCGGTGCCGATCACCGTCAGGCCGGTCAGTTGGCGCGCCAGTTGCACCAGAATGGATCCCACGCCGCCCGCCGCGCCCACGACCAGCAGGGTGCCCTGGCTGGGGGCGGCGTTGTCCAGCACGCGCAGGCGGTCAAACAACAGTTCCCAAGCGGTGATGGTCGTCAGCGGCAGCGCCGCGGCCTGGGCAAAGTCCAGGCTCTTGGGCATATGGCCGACGATGCGCTCGTCCACGACATGCCGTTCGCTGTTGGCGCCGGGCCGGTTCAGCGCGCCGGCATACCAGACGCGGTCGCCGGGTTGGAACAGGCTGGTCTTGGCGCCCACGGCGCGCACGATGCCGGCCGCGTCCCAACCGATGATCTCCGGCTTGCCGTCCTTGGGCGCGCGGTTGGCGCGGATCTTTACGTCCACCGGGTTCACCGAGATGGCGTGTACGTCGACCAGCAGGTCGTGGTCACCCGGCACGGGTTCGTCGATGGTGATGTCTTGCAGCGCGTCGGCATGGTCAGCCGGCAGGTTCTTGAAATAGGCGATGGCTTTCATGAATAGGCTCGTTGTATTGGGGGGAATCAAAGAATGGAGCGGACCACGCCGCCGTCCACGCGCAGCGCGGCGCCGTTGGTGGCGCTGGCCTGCGTGGAGCAGGTGTAGACAACCATGTTGGCCACTTCGTCCACGGTGGCCAGGCGGCGCAGCAGCGACGTGGGGCGGTGCTGGGCGATGAAGTTGCGCTCCATCTCGTCTTGCGACACGCCTTGTTCCTTGGCCATTTCGGCGAAGAAGTCGGCCACGCCTTCCGAGCGCGTCGGCCCCGGCAGCACGGCGTTGACGGTGACGCCCGTGCCGGCGGTCAGCTCGGCCAAGCCGCGTGACACGGCCAGCATGGCCGTCTTGCTGACGCCGTAGTGGATCATTTCGGCGGGAATCTGCACTCCGGATTCGCTGGAAATGAAAACAATGCGGCCCCAGTTGGCGGCCAGCATGCGCGGCAGGTAGTAGCGCGACAGCCGGATGCCGCTCATGACGTTGATGTCCAGCATGTCCTGCCAGTCGTCGTCGGTGATTTCCGTGAACGACTTCGGGGCGAAGAAGCCCGCGTTGTTGACCAGGATGTCCACGTCGGGATGGGCGGCGCATATTGATGCCGCGCCGTCCGCCGTGGCCAGGTCCGCCTGCACGGTGCTGACGCTGGCGGCCGGGAATTTCTGCGTGATGGCCTCGGCGGCGTGGGCAAGCTTGTCCGCGCTGCGGCCGTGCAGCACCACTTGGGCGCCGGCTTCGGCCAAGCCCATGGCGATGGCCAGGCCGATGCCGCCGGACGAGCCGGTCACCAGTGCCTTTTTGCCTTTCAGTTCGATGTTCATGTGTGGGCTCCAGAAGGTTTGGGAACGTAGGTTGAGTACGGATATCGCGTGCGGATATCCAGTAGGTGTATCGAGTACGTGTACTGAGAACGCCACCATCATTACCCAGTCCGCACCGATGAAAAACCGGCTAGCATCGCACTCAGTTTCAATATTTTTTTGAAAATAGGCCAAGCATGGTGCGGTTTGAAGACTTACGGATCTTTGTTGCGTCGGCCGATCACGGCAGCTTCTCGGGTGCCGCGCGCGAACTCGACGTGTCGCCGGCGGTAGCCAGCGCGGCGCTCAAGCGCCTGGAACAGACCTTGGACGCGCGCCTGTTCGTACGCTCCACGCGCAGCCTGCGGCTGACCACGGACGGCGAGCGCTATCTGGAATACGCCCGTTCGGCCATCGCCACGCTTGAGGCCGGCAAGAACGCCATGGCGCGCGACAAGACCGCCATATCCGGCACGCTGTCGGTCTCCATCCCCTCAGACCTGGGGCGTCACGTGCTGCTGCCCTGGCTGGATGATTTTCAGACCCAGTATCCCCGCGTGAACTTCCAGGTGCGCATCAGCGACCGGCTGGCCGATCTGTATCGCCAGCCCGTGGACATCGCCATCCGCTACGGCACGCCGAATGACTCCGGCCTGGTGGCGCTGCCGCTGGCCGAAAAGAACCGCCGCGTCGTGTGCGCGTCGCCGGCATACCTGGCGCGTCACGGCGTGCCCCAGACCCCAGCCGATTTGCGTCGGCACAACTGCCTGTCGTTCGTGCTGGGCGAGACGCTGCACGACCGTTGGGCATTCGAGCACGAGGGCACGGCGATGACCGTGCCGGTCAAGGGCGACCGCGTCGGCGACGACGGCGACCTGGTGCGTCGTTGGGCGCTGGCCGGGCACGGCGTGGCGTACAAGTCACGCTACGACGTGCTGGCCGATCTGCGCACCGGACGCCTGGTGGCGCTCTTGCCCGACTACGTTACCGAGCCGTCGCCGCTGTACCTGTTGTGCGTACATCGCATGCTGCTGTCGCCTGCCGTGAAGCGCATGCGGGAGTTTTTGCAAGAACGCTTTCGGCAGTTTGACGCGGCTTAGCCTGGGTGCAGGCCTAGCGCAGGCCTAGTGCAGGCCTAGCGCGGGCCTAGTGCGCGGCATGGTGGTGCGATCCCGCCGCGGCCTTGTTCTTCGCCCGGGTGCGCGCCGCCTTCTTCGCAGCGGCAGAACGCCCGGCCGCTCCCTTGGTGGCCGCCGCCTTTTTCGCCGCCGCCGATCGGTCAGCAGCGGTGCGCCGGCTGGCCGTCTTGCTGGCGTGGTGCGACAACGCCGAGCGTGAGGCGGGCTTGGTGCTTTCCTTCTTCAAGGCCTTGGTGGTTGCGCGCGAGCGCGTCGAGGACTTGGCGTGTCCGTCATGCGCGGCTTCCAAGTCCTTCTTGGCGTGGCGCTTCGTCGACGGACTGGCGTTCTTCGAAGGCGAGGCCTTCACGCCCGCGCGGCGCGCCTTGGACAGCCCGATCGCAATGGCTTGCTTGGTGGAACGCACGCCATGCTTGCCTTCGCGCACGTGTTCGATTTCCTCGCGCACGAATTCTCCGGCCTGCGTGGACGCGGACTTGCCTTCGCGCTTGTCTTGCTTGGCACGCTCCAGGGTTTTTCGTTCAGGCATGGTGATCTCCTTGCTGGGTTGCGGGAGCGGGCTCCGTCGCCAGTCGAGACCACGCGACGGAACTCGTAACACCACGATAGCGCCGCGGCGGTATCCTGTGTGTTCGAATGGATTGCCGGTCGTAAGCGCCGGAACATCGCGTCCAGACCGGACAGTTCACGACTCACCCCCTTAGCGGAGACGAGCTATGTCGAATCATGTCTACAAGCAAATCGAACTGGTGGGCTCTTCCACCACCTCAACCGATGACGCCATCGCCAAAGCGATCGAGCGTGCATCCGAAACGCTGCGCAACCTGGATTGGTTTGAAGTCACCGAAGTGCGTGGCCACATCAAGGACGGCAAGGTGGCCCACTGGCAGGTCGGTTTGAAGATCGGCATGCGCCTGGAAGGCGACGAGTAATCCCTCGGCTGGTCTTTCTTTGAGCAGCACTTCCAAGTGCTTGTCGGATAAGAAGTTTTTGGGCTTGTTATCCGACTGTTCATAGGCTTGTCCACATTCCATGGGGACAAGCCTGTTCCTTTATCCCCAGCTTGCGCGGCATCGGCCGGGGCCGGCGGCCCGTCACCGCAGCCTACCCGCTATTGGGCGTTTATTGCCCGCCGCCTCCAAGTGCTTGGCCCACAAGGGTTTTTAGCGACTACCCGCACACTGTCCTCAGGCTTATCCACATTTGGCGGGGACAACTTGGCGCCCTGGGATCCACCGCTGGGCCATTATTGACCACCCCCTGCAGGTGCTTGATATCAATGGCGTTTTCGTACCTGCCCTCAAACTGTCCTCATGCTTTTCCACAGAATGCTGGGACAAATGAACAAGCGCTGCGCCGCATCGGCAACTGCTGGTCGGACATACAGCTTTTTCGGGGATAAGTCCGCCGAATCTCATCCAAAAGGATGATTGCGCATTGTTTGATCAGTGCGCGCAAGTGCTTGGCGGCACAGGGGATTTTGACTGTGCCCCAAGACTGTCCTCAGCCTTCTCCACAGATGGCGGGGATAAGTTTCGACTGGACCCTGGAAGTCGGCGTTTTTCGCTGCCCCGATCAAGTCGGGCCGCTGCGTGACTCCACATCCATCGCAGCCGGCCATTCGACTTTTGGCGCCAGACGAAGCGCCAGGTTGTGCGGCGGAACGTCGTTGGGATCGTTGAGTTTTTCGATGGGCGGCAGCGCGTCGGGGCCGTGCTGCATGTAGGTGCGGACGTAATCCCAGGAACTGCCTTCGTCTTGGCATACGCTTAATGGAAAGCGGTCGATGACCTGGTTTGTGCCAGGTTTGACGACGGCGATGGAAACTCCCCACGTAAAGATCAAACCGCCTTGCCCGGTAGCGCCACGTTGCCGCCAGAATTCGGCGCGCAGGTCATCCCAGTTGTAGGCGCGGGTTGTGACGTACCAGCGGGCGAAGGGGTTCCACCATATGTAGTGGAAGCTGTAGACGTAGACCTTGCGACGCAAGCGATTGAAGCGGATGGGTTCGTCACGGGGAATGGCGGTATCGACCCGAATCATAAAAATGGTCCACCAAAGCATTCCGACCGTAATCGGTATAGCTTTTATAAAGTGGGAAAACCCTGTCCTGCCTATGATGATTTTCGGCACTGCGAATACGAGCCACGCAATGCCGACCAATGACAAGATGAGCATCAGCCCGCGCATTTTTTGTCCTCTGCGGCTGATTTCCAAGTAGATGTCGTTCATCGAATTGATGGGGGGCGAGGGATGCGGGCCGTCTGGCCGAGGCGCGGATTCTCCGGGCAAGGTGAGGTCGCAGACCCAACCTGGATGTGGGGCAGCCAACGTAGGTCCGTCGCGAGTGGGGCGATTCTTGGTCGACATTAATTTCCCAGATTGAATCCGATGCAATTTTTTGCAGCGCTCAATATGCATTACCGAGTAGCGATCACCGTTACTTCGGCGTGTCCTCCTGGATCAGCGATATCTGGCCAGTACTTGATTCGAAGCGTTGCAAACTCGATATCAGCCTCGCCGATATCAAGTAAAAGCGAGCCACCAATTACACCCGCGTCTCCGGTGGGTCGACGCGTTGCTTGGTCGTCTATTCGATATCCGGGGCGCTTGGGGCGGTCAGATATTTCGCCAATCCTGGGTGAGTTGTGCTGCTCTGCAATTACGATTTGCTCAGGCGAGTAGCGCTTCAATGCCAAAGTCATGGCGTATCCCGACTTATTTGGATCCCACATGGGAAGCTTGACGTGATAAGCGAGCGTGGTTCCCCATTGCATTCCTGCGCCGATGGCAGGCAACGGAGATGATCGCGGTGCAAAACGAAATTGGAGATCTGTCTGCATCCCTATCAACGCAGCATTCAGCGCGCTAATGGCTATATCCTTGTCAATATTGGCCGCGCTAGTTTTCTGAATTTCTAGTTCTTCGCTCGCGTACCTCGGGATGCTGGGGACCGTTTTGGCTGAGTTCCACCAGATGGGAGGAGTTTCGTCATGGTGTCCAAAGTAGCAGCGGCGTGCCCATTGTTCGATTGCCGTTGACTCGCTGCCCTTAGCGGAAATCGAAACCGCGTAGGCCAGCATACCCAGGGCAATAGCCCATCCAAGCGGTCCTAGCAATGAGGAGGCGCTCGCCCAAGCCGCGTATGTCGCTGCCAAGCCGGAGGCGGCCGACAGGATGCCAGCATAGATATAGCTGTCTCGTGCTTCGCCGTCGCCAGACCGTTCTGCTCGTACTGCGGCAATTCCAAACTGCACCCCCTCAACCACCCCCGACAGAGCACTTGTCACGCCACCAAAGCGAATCAATCCCTTGCCCAGCGTCAACGCGTTCACCGCGCGGGCTTCAGCGATAGCGGCTTTCTCCATCGCCTGGGCCATGCTTCTTATACCCACGCCCGCCGCTTCAATGCTGACACCCACCACCCCCACCGCGCTTGCCGCCACGCCCGCGACGGCTTCCGGGTAGCGGTCTCCCATCACGCGCTCCAGGTCTTGCAGGCTTCTTGCCAGCCCATCCTGCTGAAAGAACAACGCGCCCATGGACAACGCCAAATCCAGGTTGGCCATCCCACGTATTCCGACAAAAGCGGTATGCGCCCGTAGCTTTGCATCCGCAGCCGTGGTTCGTAGTTGCCCGGCTATCGCATGTGCCTTCGGTTCCAGTCCGCCAATGCCCACCACCACGCTGCGCCAACCGCCTTCCAGAGTCTCCGCCGTGGCATTGGACATTGCGGTTAGCTTGTTTTTCAGTCCTTCAGCGGTATCCGCCACCCAGAACGTGGCTTTGAATATCTGGTTCTGTGCCGGCCCAGGCAGGGTCAGCATGCCGCTGAATATCAGCGCGCGGGCCTTCTTGCCGGTTTCCTTCGCGGCCTTGTCGTATTCCTGGCGCATCTGTTGGGTGAGTAATTCCTGATACTCGCCCAGCGTCAGTTCGATCTGAACTTGCAGCATTTGGACGCGCTCGCATAGCAGCAGGGCGGCTTGATGGACGGTTGCGGCCACGGGTAGAAGCTGTTCTTGCGCCCGTGCGTCCATCGTCAACATCGCGTTGATCATTGCGCCTTGCAGTTGGCCCACGGCATCCCTGACGCTGCTGCGTAGGTACATCTCGCCTTCTTGCGAGGCCATCACGTCTTTGATTGCGGCATACAGCTTGCCGGAATCGTTTGCTTTAAAGCCTTCCGCAAAAGTGGGATGCAAACCTTCAAGCAGGCGGGCGTTCTTGGCCAGTAGCGCCTGGTACAGAATGCTGTCGGGGTTTTCCAGCAAGGATTTCCATAGCCGCTGCGTGGGGCCCAGTTCCGCGCCATCGACTGGGGTAGCTTCGCTGGGACCGCCATCCAGGCAAGCCGCCACCATCTTGGTATACGCCGCTGCTGAATACGGATCGCTTGCCGAGTAGTCGTATCGTGCGATGCGCAGCCAGGCTAGCGATTGCAGCCAACTCACGTAACGGTTGGCCATCACGTCGATCAAGGTTTGCCGGCGTTGCCATTCCTTGTCATGGGCGTCCTGAAACTGCTTGCGGCGTGGCTCGCTGTAGCGTTGTTCCAGGCGCTCGTGATACTCGGTCGTGATGCGCTTGGCCGCAGTTTCCGTTGCGCGCGGCACATCGACAGGCGGTAAATGTGAGCGCGTGCCCAGCACCGGATGGTCATTATGCTGTCGGCGGTATTCGATGTCTTTGTCGACTTCCTGCACGGCCTGCGTGTGCGCCCAGGTCTTCTCAAGCTCTCTGATCTGCAACAGCGCCGCAGAAGTGAATAGCAGATACTGCCGCTCGGCGTTCCCCGCCCAGGCCAGCCGCTCGTTAATCAGCATGTGCCGCTGCTGGTTGAATTCCAGCACGGCGCCCACGGGGTCAGGCAAGGCCAACACCGGAACGCCTTGCGGCAACCCCTGAGTCTTGGCAATGTCGTCGACGTAGTCATTCAGCGGCACGAACCGTGGGGTGCGTAAACGCACGGCGTGCCGGCTGCCAAAATCCACCCCGTCGTACCGGTATTCCCACACGTGATCAGTCAGGAATCCATCCGCGAACTTCAAGCCATGCAATATCGCTTGTGGCGTCTCGCGCAGCGTTGTCAGATCGACTTTCACAAACCGCGCGGAAGGCGCGCGCTGCGCCTTATAGGCATCCAGCACCGGCTCGGGCCACCGGTCTTGCGAGAACGCGATCCACGCTTCCTTGTGGACCTTGGTGTCGATGTGAATGAACGAAGCGCGCACGTCATGCCCTTCGCTCGTGCAAGCCTTGGACAGCGGCTTTGGGCTGCCTTTCGGCATTCGGTAGGGGTCATATTGGCGCATATGCCCGTCGGCAGTGACCTGATACGCGTGCCAGATTTCCTGATCCAGCAGCACATACACATAGCCTTCGCGCAGGATGCGGTACTTGCCCGCCTGCATATCAATGCGTACGCGGTCTTGTTCAGGATCGAAGGGTGACGAGGACGTCGGCGGCAATGGTGCGTCACGCAGCAGCAGGATCGGCATCCCGCCGCGCTCGCAGGCACGGCAGGTGTCCATCGGCACTGCCGTGGTTTCCAACACCGCCAGCCGAATCTGATTGGTGAACGAATCTGCGTGCGAACCCATGAAGCAACTCCCCGTATTGTCCGAGAGGTGAAGACGGTTGCGCCGTTTGGCGTTGCCGTCGAGCACCCAGGCAGGCGCGCGGCGCGTCTGAGCCAGAAGCGCGTGCGCCTACCAGATACGGGGTAACGCAATATCCATGCCATGTGACGGGCGCCGAGAAATAACTCAACCATATCAATGGCTTGCGAGGGAATTGGCTGGCTTTTCGAGTCTTGGGTTGAGTGCTGCGGCTTGAAAACACATGTTTTCGACGAGAAATCGGGCCAGATCTGACCCGATTGAGAATAAGCCGATATTTATCAACGGCTTAGATCGAGCCAGAATTGGCCCGATCGGGTCAAATCTGGCCCGGTGCGTTATGAAAGCCCAAAACAGCCATAAAAAAGCCCCCCGACGTATCGGGGGGCTTGATCGCCCGGAGGTAGATCGGGCGATCGGCGCCGGCGGGCTTGGCCCTGCCGGCAGCGGCGGCGATCAGCGCTGCACAATCAGGTGTTCATCTTCTTGACCCAGTCGACGTAGCGGTCGCCCCAGCCTTGCAGGAACTTGCGCGTGCCTTCATTGGTGATGGTGTATTGGTCGTCGACCAGGCCATCGGAATACTGCAGGAAGACTTCCGGCGTGGTCAGCGCGTTGGCGCCTTCGGCGGCCAGGATGTTGCGCAGGTGTTGTTGCATCATCGCGGTGCCGGCGGCGCTGGGGGATGCGCCCACGATGCCGACGGCTTTGCCCGGCCAGGAGTTCTGGCCCCACGGGCGCGAGCCCCAATCGATGGCGTTCTTGATGGCGGCGGGCACCGAGCGGTTGTGCTCGGGCGATACGAAAAGAATGCCTTGCGCGTCGGCGATTTGCTGCTTGAGCTTGGCGGCGGGGGCGGGCAGGTTGTTTTCGTTGTCCTGGTTGTACAGAGGGATGTCGCCCAGGCTCACATACTCGAACTTGAAGTCTGCGGGAACCAGCTTTTCCAGCGCTCGGGCCAATCGCAAATTGATCGAGGCGGCACGCAGGCTGCCGACAAAAACCGCAATCTTGTATGTGCTCATGGGCAAATGCTCCGACGGGAAAAATGGAAAGATCAGTGTAGACCTGGTGCGCGATGCGCTCAATCATCAAGCGCGTGATGTCTTGATGCGAGATGTGTCATTGAAGCCGTCATGCTGAAGCCGTCATGCCATCAGGCTGACGTGCGCCGACACCACGCGCCAACCGGCCGGGGTCCGCATCCAGGTCTGGCTTTGGCGGCCGATGCGTTCGCTGCCTTCGCGCTGGAATTCAATGTTGGTGGTGGCGAAGTCGTTGCCGTAGGTGGTGATGGCGGTGCGCAGGACGCGGCGGGCCAAGCCTTGCGGTGAACGCCCCGCGCGGAATTCGCGGATGGCGTCATAGCCGTAGAGGTTTTCACTGGCGCCGTAGCGCAGCGTGTGGGGGCTGTTCCAGAACAGCGCGTCCAGTTCCTCGACGTCATTCGTGACCAGCGCCGTTTCGTAGCGTTCGAAGGCGGTGGTGACCTCGGCGACGACGTCGGGCAGGTTGATGTCCATGAGCTTTCTCCGAATGCACCGATGTGGTGCGTTGTGTAGGGGTAATCACCAATATGGTGTGTGCTGCGGTGCGCAAAATTCCGGACGCTGCGTCGTACGGTCATTCACACCAGGGAAATGCTGCGCCGCAAGGCTGGCACGGGGATTGCTAGGGTTAACACTGCATAACAAGCTGCACCGTTGCTCAGGAGTTCCGTCATGTCCAGTTCCGCTGTTTCCGCCCCGGTCACCATGCTGGTCACCCGTCACATCGCGCCCGAACGCTATAGCGATTTTCTGTCCTGGATGCGCCAGGGCGAAATTTTGGCGGCGGGGTTCCCCGGCTTCCTGGGATCGGGCGTGCTGCAACCGCCCGAGGGCGGGGACGAGTACCAGATTGTGCTGCGCTTTACCGACGAGGCCAGCCTGTTGCGCTGGGAAAAGTCCTTGCCGCGTCGCATGTGGTTGGAACGCGGCGCGAACCTGGTGCGCGCGAGCCATGAATACCGCGTCAGCGGCACCGACGGCTGGTTCGCGCCCAAGGCGGCCAGCGCGCCGCCGCGTTGGAAGCAGGCCGTGAGCATCTGGCTGGCCTACTTTCCGGTGCTGCTGGTGTTTTCGATTCTGGTCAGCGAGCACTTGAACATGATGCCGGTGTTCTGGCGTGTGCTGATCACGAGTGTGATATTGACGCCCATTATGGTGTTCATCTGCATCCCGGTCATTTCGCGTGTGTTGCAGCGCTGGCTGCGAGCGGGGTGATTGCGGGCGGTGAACCCTCATCCCCCGGGGCATAAGCCCGGGGGCATGAACCCCCACCCCAGGGCATTGCCGCGCATTCATGCCGCCTTGGCATGCCGCGTGGAGTACAGGCGGTGCAGGGTGATCTTGCGCACCGCGGTCTGGCTGTCATGGATATGGGCTTGCAGCAGTTGCGTGGCGGCGGCGCCGTCACGCGCCAGCACCGCGCGCAAGATCGCGCCATGTTCCTCGTAGGTATTGTCGATGCGGTCTTGCAGCGTGAAGTCCAACCGGCGCACGATGCGGATGCGCTCGGTGGCGGCGCGGTGCACGCGCGAGATTTCCGGGTTGCCGGCGGCTGCAACCAGGTCAATATGGAAGCGTTCGTCCAGGTCGGCCAGCCATTCGCCATCGTTGGAGCGTTCGCTTGGGCTGACAAGCCACGTGTCCGCCAGCGCTTGCAGCGCGCGTAGCGGATCAGGCACTTGTTGCGGGACGCACAAGGTCTGTACGGCAGCGGTTTCCAGCACGCTGCGCAGTTCGTAGAAGTGGTCCAGCGTGTTGAAGTCCAGCGGCTTGACCAGCCAGCCGTTGCGCTGCCGCACTTCCAGATAGCCTTCGCGCTCCAGCCGGAACAGCGCTTCACGCACCGGGGTGCGGCTGACCTGTAGCCGTTCCGCGATTTCGGTTTCGGTGAAGCGGTCGCCCGGCGCCAGCCGGAAGTCCAGGATGTCGCGTTTCAAAGCCCCGTAGGCCGTGTCGGCCAGGGTGCGCGGCATGTCGATGGCAGCGAAAGCAGTTTCCATAACGGGGCCTTGATTGCGAAAAAGGTAGGGGGGCGATCGGGCGTTGTCGGGGGGCGGGTAACTTAATTAAGCGTCAGACTGTCCGGACCCGCGCCGCGCCGGCCTGTTCCAGCGCATAGGCGGCGGCCAGGCAATCGGCCTCGCGCCAGGGTGCGCCGATCAGTTGCACGCCCAACGGCAAATGGCCGTCCTGCTCGGCTTCGGGCCAGGTGGGCGCGGTGCACACGGGCAGGCCGATGCACGAGATGGGCTGCGTCAACAAGCCCATGCTGGCGCGCGCCGGCAGTTCCTTGCCCGCCAGCGTCAGCCAGTCGGTGCCGATGGGCGTGGCGGACACGGGCGTGGCGGGCGCGATCAGCACGTCGTACTGGTCGAACAGCGCCAAGGCCTCGCGGTAGACGCGGTGGCGGATGCGTTGCGCCTGCTGCACCCAGGCCGCGGGCACCAGGCTGCCGGCCACGAGGCGGTCGCGGGAATAGGGTTCGTAGTAGTCGTAGTGGGTGACCAGCTTGCGTCGATGCAAGGCCCCGCCTTCGGCCGCCGTGATGATGAAGGCGGCGGCGCGGGCCTGCGTGGCGCCGGGTAGTTCGACGATGGCGGTGGCGTCCAGGGCGCGCGCGGCGATCTCGACGGCGCGGCGCGCGGCGGGGCCGGCCCAATCGTTGAAGTAGCCGCCCAGGACTGCCACGCGCAGCTTGCGCGCGCCGGCCGCAAGCGCGGGTAGCACGGGTTCGGCGGCGCGTTGCGCGCAGGCGGCGTCGTCGGCGTCGGGCCCTTGCAGCGCATCGTAGGCGGCGGCCAGGTCGCTGGCGCTGGCCGCGAACGGCCCCAGGTGATCCAGGCTGCCCACGAACGGGAAGGAACCGGTGCGGGGCAGGCGGCCATAGGTCGGCTTCAAGCCAAAGACGCCGCACAGGGACGCCGGCACGCGTATGGACCCGTTGGTGTCGGAGCCCAAGGTCAGCGGCACCAGTCCGCCCGCGACGGCGGCCGCGCTGCCGCCGGAGGAACCGCCCGCCACGCGGGTGACGTCATGCGGGTTGCGGCAGGGGCCGTAGTGCGTGTTTTCGGTGGTGAAGCCGTAAGCGTGTTCGTCCATGTTCAAGGCGCCGACCAGCACCGCGCCGGCCTCGCGCAGGCGCGTGACCAGGCGGGCGTCGTGACTGGCGGGGGGATTCGCCGCATTGACGCGGCCCCCCGCCAACGTGACTTCGTCGGCGATGTCGAACAGGTTCTTGACGGCGTAAGGCACACCGGCCAGCGGCGGCAGCGCTTCGCCCCGGGCGCGGCGCGCGTCGATGGCGGCGGCTTCCTGGCGCGCGCGGGTTTCGGTGATGGCGGTGAAGCAGTTGTAGCGGGCGTCGCGTTCGCGGATGCGCGCCAAGGTGGCGTCCAGCACCGCGACGGCGCTGCGCTCGCCGCTGGCAACCTGGCGGGCGATGTCGGTGGCGGGGCCGCTCATGGACGGAACACCGATGCGGATTCCAGCTCCACGGGCAGCGGCTCGTCGACAAAGCTAGCCGCAATGTCGTGGATGCGCGCGAACTGCTGCACGACTTCCACCGTGGTGGATTCGCGCAAGGCATAGCCCGACAGCGCCAAGGCGCTGCGCACATATTGATCGATGGTTTCCTGGGTCATGGCGGAGGCTCCCGATAGACGCTGTGTTGACTTACCTGTGTTGCTTGCTTGCAAAACGTTTGCTTGCAGGACGTATGTTCCCGACTTACTTGCGCACTTCGCGCTGGAAAATCTCCAGGCTCAGTTTCTTCATCTGGATGAAGCTGGGTTCGGACAAGGTTTCCACGGTGCGCGGGCGGGCGTCGGTGTAGTCCAGAATTTCAGCCACGCGCGTGGGCCGCTTGGTCAAGAGCAGCACCTGGTCGGCCAGGTACACGGCTTCTTCCAGGTCATGCGACACCAGCAACATCGTCGTGCCGGTCTGCAAGAACACCTCTTGCAGTTTTTCGCGGATGAACAGCGTCATCTCGAAGTCCAGCGCCGAAAACGGTTCGTCCAGGAACAGCACCTCGGGTCCGGGCGCCAGGGCGCGCATGATGGACGCCGTCTGCTGCTGCCCGCCGGACAGTTCATACGGATAGCGCTTCAGGTCGAACTTGACGTCGAACGACGCCACCAGCTCTTCCACGCGGGCATCCACTTCGGCCTTGCTGCGGCCTTCCAGGCGCAGCGGGTAGGCGATGTTGTCGATGGTGCGCAGCCACGGGAACATGGCTTCGCGGTAGTTCTGGAACACGTAGCCGATCTTGGTTTGCGCCAGCGATTTGCCATCGAACAGGATCTCGCCCGAATCAATGGGAATCAGGCCCGCGATCATGTTGATCAGCGTGGACTTGCCGCAGCCGTTGGGGCCGAACACCGAGACGATCTTGCCCTTGGGGATGTCCAGGTTGAAGTCTTCGTACAGCGGCCAGCCCGCGAAATACTTGGTCAGGCCACGGATGGTGATGTGCGTGCCCAAGGGGCCGGGCGCGAACGGCGCGGCGGCGGGGGCGGGGGCGATGATGGGATTGATGACGGTAGACATTTATCGGCCGCTCCAATGGACCACGCGCTTTTCCAGCACAAGAAAAATAATGTTCAGCACATAACCCAGGGCGCCGGCCGCCAGGATCGCCGCATACATCTCGCGCACGTTCAGCACCTGCTGCGAATTGATGATGCGGTTGCCCAGCCCGCTGTCGGACCCGATGAACATCTCGGCCACGATCACGATCACCAGCGCCATCGACACGCCGCTGCGCAAGCCCACGAACGTGGGTTGCAGGCTTTCCCAGATCAGTACGTCCTTGAAGATCTGCCAGCGCGATGCGCCCATCACGCGGGCCGCCATTACGCGCTGCTTGCGCGCGTTGATGACGCCATAGGCGCTGTTGAACAGAATCACCAGCACGGCAGCGAAGGCCGCGATGGCGATCTTGTTCATGTCCGTGACGCCGAAGATCATCAGGAACAGCGGGATCAGCGCGGACGACGGCGTGGAGCGGAAGAAGTCCACCAGGAACTCCACGCTGCGATACGCCTTTTCATTGCTGCCCAAGAGCACGCCCAGCGGCACGCCGATGACGCCGGCAATGACGAAGGCTTGCAGCGTGCGGTTCAGGGACGACAGGAAGTCCCACAGCAGCGGGCCGCCCGCCAGGCCCTTCACCAAGGCCACGATGGTGGCGCTTGGGGTAGGCAACAGCACGGGGCTGACCAATTGCAGGCGCACGACCAGGTCCCAGATGATGAAGAGCGCCAGCGGGCCGATCAGCGGCAGGAAGCGCGACGCATCGAACTTGCGGGGCGGCGACTTGGCGGGAGCGGCCGCGCCAGCAGGGGCGGCGGGCGTGGCAGACGTTGTTGCTGTCATGGATCAGCCCTTGTAAAGCATGGACGACACGTCGACCTTCTGCGCGAAGATGCCCTTTTCGGTGAACAGGTCGAAGAATTTCTGGAAGTACTGGATGTCGCTCGGCGTGAACTCGTTGTAGAGCGTGTAGGCGGCCAGCGGCACTTCTTCGGTCATGGGGCCTTCGATGGCGGTGTAGCCCTTCATGAAGGGGCGCGCCTCGGCCGGCTTGGTGCGGATCAGTTCAATGCCGCGCGCATAGGCCGCGATGAATTTCTTGCTTTCTTCCGGATGCTTTTTCAGGAAGGCGGTGGTCAGCGAGGCCGACCCGCCGAACCACGGCGCCATGGGATCGCCCAACACGTACTTGGCGATCACGCCGGTTTCCAGCACGCGCGTGGTGCCGTTCAAGCGGCCCACCGTGCCCGTGGGTTCCAGCGTGTAGCACGCATCCAACTGGCCGGCGGCAACCGCGGCCACGTGCTGGCTGATTGCCAACTCGACCACGGTTGCTCCGGTTGCGCCGGCGCGCTCCAGTACTGCTTTGGCCAGCGTGGCGTTCTGGATGCCGGGTCCAGATCCGACCTTTTTCCCCTTGAGGTCTGCTATGGATTTGATGGGACTGTCTTTCGCGACGATGAACTCATCCAGCACGTTCTTCACGTTGCTGGGGTTGGACGCAAAAATCTTGAACAGGCCGGGCGAGGCGATTTCGCCGATGGCCAGGTTGGCCGAGCCCGTGCCGTTGGCGCTACCGTCCGCGCGGCCTGCCAGCATGGCTTCCATGACCTGCTGCGCGCCCGCGAACTTCAGCGGTTCGACATTCAGGCCGGCTTCCTTGAAATAGCCTTTTTCAACCGCGGCGTAAAACGGCAGGCCGGCGGCAACGGGCCAGAAGCCGATACGGATTACCGGACCCGACTGCGCGCGCACCAGCGCGGGCGCGGCCAGCGTCGCGGCGCCCATGGCGGCGCCCTGGATCAGGCGGCGGCGGGTGGCGTTGAAAGCAAAGGACGCATTGCGGTTGATCATGAGGGCTCCTGGAGGGCTTGCATTGATTTGGGTCTGAGGCCTGTCTTGTAGACAAGCTTGCATACCAGTCATCAAGCAAAACCCGTGCCAGGTTTGCGCGTGGGGGTCCCGCTTGGGCTTCGGTTGGGGTTTCCGCTGAGCAGGTGGCCGGTCGGGCCTCGGGCTGGTGCCTTGTATGAACCATTTTGGTGCATGGCGCACCATTTAAGGGGACGTATCAAGGGCGAAGTCTGCCGACCGCCTGGCCAAGCACTGGCTACCTGATCAGCCAACCATCAACCCGTCAGCCCACCAGCCTATTGGCCAGCGGCTCGCCGCCAGCCCAGCGTTGCAGGTTGTTCAAGAACAGCGCGCGCACGCGGGCGCTGTTGCCATCTGAAAAGCCAGCGCTGTGCGGCGTGACGATGACATTGTCCAACCCCCATAGCGGAGATTCCGGTGGTAGCGGTTCTTGCTGAAAGACGTCCAGGAACGCGCCGCCCAACCGGCCCGCCGCCAGCGCCTCGATCAGCGCGGGTTCGTCGATGACATGGCCGCGCGCCACGTTGATGACCGATGCATGCGCGGGCAGGCCAGCGCGGCGCGGTCGACCAACCCGCGCGTGGCCGAGGTCAGCGGACAGGCCAGCACCAGCCAGTCTGCCTGGGACAGCAGCCCGCCCAGTTCGTCATACGTGGCGGTGTGGCGTGCCTCGGGCACAGGCGTGGCGGAATGGCGCACCACGGTCAGTGTCAGGCCCAGCGCGCCCAGCAACGCGCCGATGCGCTGGCCGATGGCGCCCCAGCCCACCACCACAGCGTGCTGTCCCGCCAGATCGCGCGGGGTGCGCGCGCCCAACAGCGGTCGCCATGCGCGTGCGCGCTGGTCGGCCGCCAATAAGGGCAGGCGGCGCGCCAAGGCCAGCACGCCGCCGATGGCGGTTTGCGCCACCACGGCGTCGCTTGCGCCTTGCGAGGTGGTAATAGCCACCCCGCGCGCGTGCAGGTGCTGATAGATCTCGCGGTCGGCGCCGGCCGAATGCACGTGCACCCATTGCAGCGCGGGCGCCTCGCGCATGGCGTCGTAATACAGCGCCGTGTCGGGCGTGATCTGGAACTTGGTTGAATCACCGGTGATATCGCGGGACACAAACGCCACCTGCGCATCGCAGGGCTGGCCGGCTTGCGGGTGGCACAGCGTGAAGCACCGCCCGCCGGCGGCGGGCAGCGCGTGGCGCAAGGTGTCCGCCTCGGCCGGCGAACACAGGATGCGGATCTCTTCTTGCGGCGTCAGCGTCATGGGCTCAGTTGGGGTTGGGTTGGAACTTGCGCACCAGCGCTGCCCACTTGTCGTGTTCCTGCTTGATGAAGGTGGCGAACTGCGCCGGCGTGCCGCCCACGGGTTCAGCGCCCTCGTTCACCATCTGCGTCTGCAGGCCGGGCAACGCGGCGTTGACTTCGCGATTGATGGTGGCCACCACCGTGGGCGGCGTGCCCTTGGGCGCAAAGAAGCCAAACCACGATCCGGCGTCAAAGCCCGCATAGCCGGATTCGGCAATGGTGGGCAGGTCGGGCAGGGTGGCCGAGCGTTGCAACGTACTGACCGCCAGCGGCCGCAGCTTGCCCGCGCGTATCTGCCCGATCACCGACGGGATGGTGGCGAACATGAAATCGATGCGCCCGGCCAACAGGTCGTTGACCGCATCCGCGCCCTTGTACGGCACGTGCGTGGCTTCCACGCCCAACTGGTCCATCAGCATGTAGCTGGCCAGGTGTGATGACGTGCCCACCCCGGTCGAGCTGTAGTTCAGTTGCTTGGCTTCTTTGACGTACTTCAGGAAGCCCTTGATGTCCTTGGCGGGCGAAGACGGCGGCACCACCAGCACGTTGGGCACCGTGGCGATCTGCACCATGGGAATCAGGTCGGTCAGCGGGTCGAAGGGCAGCTTGGTCAGCGATGAATTGACGGCGATGGGGCCCACGGAATTGACGATCAGCGTGTGTCCGTCGGGGGCGGCGCGCACCACGAATTCCGTGCCGATATTGCCGCCGGCGCCGGGCTTGTTTTCCACCACGAAGGACTGGCCCAATTGTTTGGCCAGCACATTGGAGACGCTGCGCGTCAGGGTGTCGGTGGTGCCGCCCGCGGTGAACGCGACGATCACCCTGACGGGTTTGTCGGGATAGTCCGCGGCAGTCGCGGGCAGAGCGGTACAGGCGCAGGCCGTCGCTGCGGCGGCGAGCAGGGCTCGGGCAGTGTTCATGTTGTCTCCGTTCGTGGTTGTTGTGTGGGCGGTGTCAGCGCCGTGCCGCCACGTCGGCCAGCGCTTTTGAAAAGGGGGGCTTCAGTCAATCTTTAGCTAGTCAGCTCCGAAAGCTCGGGTCCATGCGGTCCAGCTTGCGCAGCAGGGCCGGCCATTCCATGACGCCGTAAGGGCGCCGCGTGCCGGGCTGATAGTTGTTCCAGGTTTCTTCCAGCACGGCCGGGCTGACGGCGCGCAGGGGCGAGCCCGTGGCCATGGCCGCCAGTTGCGCGCGGCAGGCCAGTTCCAGCCGGTGCATCCAGTTGAAGGCCTCGCCCACCGTGCGGCCCACGGTCAGCGCGCCATGGTTGCGCAGGATCAGCGCCTCGCCCTGGCCCAGGTCGCGCAAGAGCGATTGCTGCTCTTGCAGGTCCAGCACCACGCCTTCGTAGTCGTGATAGCCGATCTTCAGGAAACGCATGGCGGTCTGCGTCAGCGGCAGCAGGCCGCAGTCCAGCGAGGCCACGGCCATGGACGCCCAGCTATGCGTGTGGATCACGCAGTCCACGTCATGGCGCGCGGCGTGCACGGCGCTGTGGATCACGTAGCCGGCCTTGTTGATGCCGTAGTCCAGGTCGCCAAAGTCGGGCTTGGCCAGGATGGTGCCGTCCAGGTCCACCTTGATCAGGCTGGACGCCGTGATCTCTTCGTACATCATCCCGTAGGGGTTGATCAGGAAGGCGTTGTCTTCGCCCGGCACGCGCGACGAGATGTGGTTGGCCATCATGTCGGCCATGCCGTAGTGTTCGACCAGCCGATAACAGGCGGCGAGGTCGACGCGGGCCTGCCATTCCTGTTCGGAACAGTGCGGCCGCATCGAAGAGATAGGAAGTACACCGGGGGGTAACACGCCCGGGCGTCGGGTGTCAGTCGTCATCGGATATCAAGAAGGTCCTTGGCCGTGGCACGATGCCGCAGCGTCCATGAACCCACTTTATCCGTGTGACTTACCGCGGCCTAGCCATGCACCCGGCATGGGGGCATCACGAATCCAGAAGGGTGGCGCCGGGCCAGGCGCCATGGCGCACCTGAGCGCGCATCACGTCCACCAGCACCACGCGGGCGGCCAGCGCGGCGGGCGACAATTCCTCTTCGTCGATGCAATAGACGGCGTTGCGCCGGTACAGGAAGGGGTCGTCGATGGGGTGCATGTTCAAGAGGCCCGCCTCGGCCCGCGCGACCGCCGCGCCGGGCTGGATGGTGGCGATGGGGTTGGCCTGCACCAGATCCATCAGGGTCGTCAGGCCGTCTACCTCGCCCCCGATCCAGGGTTCGATGCCCGCGCGTTCAAAGGCGGCTTCGACCCAGGCGCGCAGGCCGTGCGCCTTGCTGGTCACCGCCAGCGGCAGGCCCGCCAATTCGGCAATGGTGGTGGGCTCGCCATCGGCCAGCGCAACCATGCCGCGCCGGGCCAGCAGGAACAAGCGTTCATCCAGCACGGGGATGGCGCTGCGCCCCTGGCCGCTGTCGTTCTGAAACAGCACGGCCAGGTCCAGGCGGCGGCTGCCAAGCTGCTCGCCCAGGTTGCCCGACAAGCCTTCCACCAGATGCAGCCGTACGTTGGGATAGCGTTCGGCCATGGCGGCATAGAACGGTTTGGCCAGCAGTGACGCGGTGGTGGGCGCAAAGCCTACGCTGACCATGCCGGCCAGCCGGGCCTCGCGCGCGGCGGCCACGGCGTTATCCGCGTGCCGCAGCGTCAAGCGGGCCTGCCGCAAGAAAGCGGTGCCGGCGGCGGTGGCCACAACCCCAGTGTGCGTGCGCATCAGCAGCCGCGTCGCCAGTTCGCTTTCCAGCCGGCTGATCTGCTGGCTTAGCGCCGAGGCGACCACGCCCAGGTCTCGCGCCGCGCGGCCGATGCTGCCCAGTTCGGCCACGCGAACGAAATAGCGGAGTTGTCGAAGTTCCATGGATAACGCGAGGGAAGAGAGATTGCCGGATAGTAGCGGCGAGCCCTTGATATTGCGCGGATTTCACCGCGAAAGCCGTTCAAAAAAGTGTCAGGTATCTGACTTTGGGCTGAATATCAAACGAAAATTGTTTACACTCGCATCCTCAAAACTGAAGTCGGAACGGCCCGCCGCGGGGGCGGATACCGTTCGAGTCACGGGAGAAAGTCGATGCGCAAGTTGTTGTTGGGAGCGGTGCTGGCCGCGGCGGTATTCGGGGGAACGGCCCACGCGGCGGCAGAGCCTCGCGCCGTGGTCGCCACCTATTCGGATCTGGCGCTGGCGGGCTATGAAGACTCGCTTACCGCCGCCAAGACGCTGCGCACGGCCATCAACGCGCTGATCGCCAAGCCCAGCCCCGACACGCTGAAGGCCGCGCGCGAAGCCTGGCTGGCGGCCCGGGTGCCGTACCAGCAAACCGAGGCCTACCGCTTCGGCAACCCCATCGTTGACGACTGGGAAGGCCGCGTGAACGCCTGGCCGCTGGACGAAGGCCTGATCGACTATGTCGACGCTTCCTACGGTACCGAAAACGACGAAAACGCCTTCTACGCCGTCAACGTCATCGCCAATTCCAAGATCTCGGTGGGCGGCAAGACGGTGGACGTCAGCAAGATCACGCCGCAACTGCTGTCTGAAGTGCTGCACGAAGCCGACGGCAACGAGGCCAACGTGGCCACGGGCTATCACGCCATCGAATTCCTGCTTTGGGGCCAGGACCTGAACGGCTCTGGCCCCGCGCCGGCCGACCGCAAGGGCACGCCGCAAGAACGCCATTCGGGCAACCGCCCGCATACGGACTTCGACACCAAGCAATGCACGGGCGGCCACTGCGAGCGCCGCATTGAATTCCTGAAGGCCGTGACGGATCTGCTGGTGACCGACCTGGAAGAAATGGTGGGTAACTGGAAGAAGGACGGCGCCGCGCGCAAGGCCGTCGAAGAAGATCCCAAGGCAGGGCTGATTGCCATGCTGACCGGTCTGGGCAGCCTGTCGTACGGCGAACTGGCCGGCGAACGCATGAAGCTGGGCCTGATGCTGCATGACCCCGAAGAAGAGCACGACTGCTTCTCGGACAACACCCACAACTCGCACTACTACGACCAGATCGGCATCCGCAACGTCTATCTGGGCACCTACACCCGCATCGACGGCAAAGAGGTCAAGGGCGCAAGCTTGTCCGAACTGGTCAAGGCTCGCGATCCGAAGCTGGATGCCGAAGTGCGCGCCAAGCTGGACGCCACCGTGGCCGCCATGCAGGCCATGAAGACCCGCGCTGAAACGGTCGAAACCTACGACCAGATGATTGCGGACGGCAACAAGGAAGGCAACGCCGTGGTGCAGGCCGCCATTGACCGCCTGGTGGACCAAACCCGCAGCCTGGAGCGCGTGATCACGCTGCTTGAGCTGGGCAAGGTGGCCATCGAAGGTTCCGACAGCCTGGACAAACCTGACGCCGTATTCAAGTGAAACTCGTACTAGCCGCCGTACTGGCGGCGTCGGCTCATGCCGGCGCCGCCGCCACTGAAGTGACTGCCGGACGTGATGACCTTACGCCCGAAGACCAAAAGCGCGTCACCGCCATCACCGCGCCCACGCGCGATTTTTCAAAGGTCGAATCCTTTGAAACCATGCAGGCGGGCGCCGCGACCACCAACAAACTGATCAACGCCGATATCTTTTCCCAGCCCTCGGCCAACATGAGCTTCGAGGGCCGCCAGGAATTCCAGGTTGGCAATGGCCTGTTCCGCAAGGACTGGGTGTCGGCGCCTGCCTCGACGCAGGCGTCCGATGGCCTGGGCCCGCTATTCAACGCGCGCTCGTGCCAGGCCTGTCATACCAAGGACGGACGCGGCACGGTGCCCGGGTTCGATCCCTTGGAACGCACGGACGCCGTGGCGCTGCTGTTGCGCCTGGCCGTGCCGCACGGCCCCGATCGTGGCCACCCCAAGCTGGCCCCGGGCGAAATCGCCGAGCTGCCCGAACCCGTCTACGGCGTGCAGTTGCAGAACTTCGCGGTGGCGGGGCTGCCCGCCGAAGGCCGCATGGAGATCGAATACGAGCCCATTCCGGTGGCCTTGAATGGCGGCGAAACCGCCACGCTGATGAAGCCCACTTACCGCATCGAAAACCCCGGCTACGGCCCGATGCGCGCCGACACGCAGATCTCGCCACGCCTGGCGCCGCCGATGATCGGCCTGGGCTTGCTGGAATCCATCCACGAAGCCGACATCCTGGCCAACGTGGGGGCGGACAAGCGCGATGGCATCGTCGGCAAGCCCAACTGGGTGACCGATGCGCGTACCGGCAAGCGCGCGCTGGGGCGCTTCAACCTGAAGGCCGGCCAACCTACCGTCGAACAGCAGAGCGCCGCGGCGTTCTCCAACGACATGGGCTTGTCCACGCCGATGTTCCCCAAGCATTCGGGCGATTGCACGCCCGCGCAGAAGCAGTGCCTGGACATGCCGCACGGGGCGCAGCCGCGCTTTGGTCCGGAAGAAGTGCCGGCCAAGCTGATGGACTTCATCACCACCTATTCCACCAACCTGGCCGTGCCGCAGCGCCGCGACGCGGACGACGCGCGCGTGCTGGCGGGCAAGAAGCTGTTCTATGAAGCCAATTGCGTGGCGTGCCACGTGCCCAAGTACGTGACGAGCCGCAACGCCAAGCAGCCGGAGCATCGCTTCCAACTGATCTGGCCCTACACCGACATGCTGGTGCACGACATGGGCGACGACCTGGCCGATGGCGTGTCTGACGGCCAGGCCAATGGCCGCGAGTGGCGCACGCCGCCGCTGTGGGGCATTGGCCTGACCAAGACCGTGAACCCGTCGGCCACCTGGCTGCATGACGGGCGCGCGCGCACCTTGCTGGAAGCCGTGCTGTGGCATGGCGGCGCGGGCAAGCCCTCGCGCGATCGCGTGGTGGCGATGACGCCTGAAGAGCGCGCCGATCTGATCCGTTTCCTGGAGTCGCTGTAAATGGCCCGATACGCCTTGATGACCCGATACGCTGCAATGACCCGGTTCTTGCCTGCCGGGTTCAAGCCTGCTGTGTTCAAGCCTGCCCTGGCGGCTGTGCTGGCGTTGTCGGCCGCCTTGGTAGTACCGATGAGCGCGCAAGCCCAGTCGCAAGCCGGGTCTCAAGCCACCCTGCCGGCTGACCTGGGCGAACGGCTGGCGCGTGATTACGCGCGTCCGGCCGTGGGCAAGATGGTGGATGCTGCCGCCGCGTTGGACGGCGCGCTGGGCGGCTGGTGCGCCAAGCCGGATGCAGCTGGCGCGGCGCGTGTGGGCGAGGCCTACACGCAATTGGCGCTGGCTTGGTCGGGCGTGGAGATTCTGCGCTTTGGGCCGCTGGTGCAGGCCAACCGCTTTGAGCGGCTGGCCTTTTGGCCCGACACGCGCGGCGTGATGCCCCGGCAAGTGCAGCAACTGATTGCTGCCAAGGACGAAGCCTTGCTGGCGCCGGGCGCGCTGGCCGGCCGTAGCGTGGCGGTGCAAGGCCTGCCCGCGCTGGAATATGTGTTGTACGGCGACCCGTCGCTGTTGAAGCAAAGCACGCAAAGCACCGCGCCCACCTTCGCCTACGCGTGCGGCTATGCGCGCGCGGTGGCCGCCAACGTCGCCACGATATCGCGCGATCTGGCGCAGGCCTGGAGCGCGCAGGGCGATTTCGGTGGCCAGTTCGCCAAGCCGCAGTCGGGCAACGACCTGTACCGCAACTCGCAGGAAGTGGCGGCCGAAGCCATGAAGGCCTTGTCGACCGGCCTCCAATTTGCGCGCGACGTGAAGATCTTGCCGGTGCTGGGCGAGTCGCCCGATGCCGCGCGGCCCAAGCGCGCGGCATTCTGGCGCAGCGGGCTGTCCACGCGCCTGTTGGCCGCGAACCTGGACGGCCTGAAGGCGTTTTACCAGGCTGGCGCGTACCCCTTACCGGCGGGCGATGAGTGGATAGACGGCTCGGTGCGTGGCGAACTGCAGGCCGCCGCGCAAACCCTGCAAGCCGTGCCGGTGCCGCTGGACGCGGCGCTGCAAACCGAAGAAGGTCGTCGCTTGTTGGTGCTGGCTTCCCTGACCATCAAGAACGCCAAGGACATCGTCGACCAAAACCTGGCGCCCGCGTTGGGCGTCACCATCGGATTCAATGCGCTTGATGGTGATTGACCGCCGCCGCTTCTTGTCGATGGCCGTGGCGCTGGGCCTGTCGCCCGCCGCCGCGCGGGCGGCGTTGCCCGCCGACGGCGGCCCGCTGTATCTGAGCGCGCGCAAGCGCGGTGGGCGTGACGAAGCCGTGCTGCTGGACGAGGCCGGGCACGACCGCCTGGTGGTGCCGATGCCCGCTCGCGGCCACAGCTTTGCCATTGATTCCGCCCGCAATCGCGCCGTGGTGTTCGGTCGCCAACCGGGCTTTTTCGCCGTGGCGTTTTCGTTGCGCGAGGGCGGCGAGCCGCAGGCGCTGCCGGTGCCCGACGAACGCCATTTCTTCGGCCATGGCGCGTTCGTGGATGGCGGACGTTTGCTGGTCTCCACGGAAAATGATTTCGAGGGCGGGCGCGGCGTGCTGGGCATTTACGATGCCTCGCCGGGCGGGGCGTGGCGGCGCGTCGGCGAATTCGACTCGGGCGGCATCGGCCCGCACGAAGTCGTGCTGATGCCCGACGGCAAAACGCTGTGCGTGGCCAATGGCGGCATCCTGACGCATCCCGATTACGGCAAGCTGGAACTCAACCTGGATACGATGCGGCCGTCGCTGGCCTATATCGACGCGGCCAGCGGCCAACTGCTGGAAAAGGTAGAACTGGCGCCCGCGCTGCATCGCTTGTCGATCCGGCACCTGGCGCTGGCGGGCGATGGTTGCGTGTGGTTCGGCTGCCAATACATGGGGCCCGCCGCCGACCGGCCCGCGCTGGTGGGACGACATCGCCGAGGCGCGGCATTGGAACTGTTCGAAGGGCCGGCCGAGACGCTGCGCAACATGCGCAACTACGTGGGCTCGGTATCGGTGGACGCGGCGGGCAGCATCATCGCCACGTCCAGCCCCGTGGGCGGGCAGGTGATCTATTGGGATGCGGCCAGCGGCCGCTGCCTGGGCACAACGCAATTGGCCGACGGCTGCGGCGTGGCGCCCGCGCCGCAAGCCGGCTTTCTGGTCAGCAGCGGTTTGGGCGCCATGTTGCGCACCGATGCCGCGGGCCATGAAACGCCGGTGCTGCCGCCGTCGCGCGAACAGTCCTGGGACAACCACTTCCGCATCGTTGCGGCCTGAAAGCAGGTTGAAAAGCAGGTTGAAAAACAGGCTGAAAAACAAGCTGACAAGCACCCGCCGCATCGCTTACAAAGCTTGACATAGCCAGGCTGCGGCGCGCCCCTTTGCGTATCCGCCATCTGATACAGTTTTCGGTTGTCATTTTTGTTGGAGATTCCATGGAAGACGCCTTGAACGAATTCAACGCCTGGGCCCCCAGGCTGGTGGAGATGGGCATCAATTTGCTGGTCGCCCTGTTGATCCTGATCATCGGCTGGTGGGTGTCGTCGTTGCTGGGCAGTTGGGTTCGACGCGCCGCCACACGGTCCAGCAAGATCGATCCGACCATCGTGCCGATGTTCTACAGCACGGTCGTCTGGGCGGTGCGTATCTTCACGGTGATCGCGGTGCTGGCGCGCTTTGGCGTACAGACGGCAAGCCTGATCGCGGTCTTGGGCGCCGCCGGCCTGGCTGTCGGTTTGGCCTTGCAAGGCACGCTGCAAAACATCGCGGCCGGCATCATGCTGCTGATTCTGCGGCCTATCCGCGCCGGTGAATACGTGGCCCTGAGTTCGGGCTCCGAAGGCACGGTGGAAGAGGTCGGCCTGTTCCTGACCCGCTTGGTCCAGGGGGACGGCATTCATCTGACCCTGCCTAACAGCACGGTATGGAACGCCACCATCATCAACTACAGCCGCAACAAAACCCGTCGTCTGGATATCCCGGTGCCGGTGCGCTATGGCGATGATCTAAACGCGGTGCTGGCCAAGCTGAACGAAATCGTGGCCGCGCGTCCGGATGCGCTGAAGGACCCGGAACCGCAGGTGAAGGTGTTCGAATACAAGGAAAGCGGCGTCATCGTGAACGTGCGCGTCTGGGCCGAAAGCAGCAAGTACTGGGATCTGCGTTGGGGCCTGTACCAGCAGATTCGCACGTCGCTGGAAGCGGCCGGCTTCCAACCGCCGATTCCGCTGCGCGAAATCCAGAACCCCAAGACGGCGGGCAACGCCGACGCGGCGGCCTGATCGCCTTCGTTGGGTCTTCAATGCAAGCGGGCGCCTCGGTTCATCCAGGCGCCCGTTTTTTATCTGGCCAGGGGGAGATCAGGCCTGCATGACCAGCCGCGCCAATTCCGCCTTGATCCAGCCTGCGATTTCGCGCTGGCGCTGGGCCGGCATGCGGTCGATGATGGCCGTGACGCTCACCGCCAGCAGCGGCGAGCCGTGTGCGTCCAGCAGCGCGCAGCCCACGCCCAGCGCACCGCGCACGGCGTGGTTGCCCACCACCGAATAGCCGCGCGCGCGGGTGTTGTCGATCAGCCGGTACATTTCCTGGGGCGTCATGCCGCCGTACTCGTCGAGCCGGCCCGAATTGCGTTCCACGATGCCGCGCGCCAGGTCGTCCGGCAACGCGGCCAGCAAGGCCATGCCGCCCGAGCCCACGCCCAGCGGCTGACGCTTGCCGGCATAGGTGGCAAGGATCTGCACCGGGTAGCTGCCGATCTCGCGATGCAGGCTGATGGAATCGTCGTCTTCGCGCACCACCAGGAAGACGGCGTCGCCCGTGCGGTCGGCCAGGCGGCGTAGCACCGGCAGCAGTTGGCGCACGCGCGGATCGCGTGAGCGCGTGTCGGGGTCCACCGCCAATTGGGCGCGGTACTTTTTGGTGCCCGTAACCGGCAGCACCAGCCCGGCATCAAGCAGGGCGGCCAGCAGGCGGTAAATGGTGGGGCGCTGTATGCCCGTCAAGCGGGCGATATCGGTCACGCTGAGGCCATCGGGACCTTGGTCGCGCAGGGCGGCCAGCACGGCCAGTCCGCGCCGCAAAGTCCGTGGGCCTGCTGACGCGGCATCACTGTCTGGCATGCAAATCTCTGAAAAAGCTAGGGTTATTCCGGAACGGTCAAGGGAAAACCATTGTCCGTAGCGTGGACTCTACCTTGATGCAACCGTCGTGTATAGATCAAAATGCGTCATCCAATAATTCAAATCGTCCATCTAATGGACAGTACCTGCACGGAGACACTATGACTACAGGTCAAAAGCCTGGCCTGCGGCGTTTCGCCGCCCCCCTTCTGGCCACCGCCGCAAGCGCATTCGCAATGGGTTCCGCACACGCCGCCTACCCAGACAAGCCCGTCCGTATCGTGGTCGGTTTTTCCGCCGGTGGCACCACCGACGTGATTGCCCGCATCATGGCCAAGGAACTTACCGAGTCCCTGGGCCAATCGTTCGTGGTTGAAAACAAGCCGGGCGCCGGCAGCAACATCGCCACCGACCAGGTGAAGCGCGCCGACCCGGACGGCTACACGCTGCTGTTCGTGGCCGTGACCAGCGCCATCAACCAGACGCTGTACAAGAACGTCAACTTCGACCTGACCAAGGATTTCGCCCCGGTGGCGCTCGGCGCGAAAGTGCCGAACATCCTGGTCGTGAACCCGCAAGTGCCGGTGAAGTCGGTCAAGGAACTGGTCGACTACGCGAAGAAAAACCCCGGCAAGCTGGCATTTGCCTCGTCGGGCAGCGGCACGTCCATCCATATGGCGGGCGAGCTCTTCAAGATGAAGGCGGGCATCGACGTCCTGCACGTGCCTTACAAGGGCAGCGCCCCGGCCATGACCGACCTGATCGGCGGCCAGGTGCAGTTCATGTTCGACAACATGCCGTCTGCCTGGCCGCACGCCCAAACGGGCAAGCTGCGCGCTCTGGCCGTGACCACCACCGACCGCTCCAAGAGCGCGCCGGACCTGCCCACGATGCAGGAATCGGGCTTTGAGGGTTTCGACGTGTCGTCGTGGTTTGGCCTGTTGGCGCCGGCCGGTACGCCGCCGGAAGTGATCAACAAGCTGAACGCCGCCATGCAGAAGGCCTTGGACACCCCCTCCGTGCAGACCAGCTATGAGAAGCTGGGCGCCGTGGGCGTGAAGACGACGCCGGCCGAATTTGGCGCGTTCATCAAGTCGGAAGTCGACGGCTGGGCCCCGGTGGTCAAGGCCTCGGGCGCCAAGGTGGACTGATGCCTGGATTGCCCCGGCAGGCTTGCCGCCGGGGCTGACCAGAACCAGGGATGGGCATTGCGCCCATCCCTATTTTTTTGTCTGGCCTTTGCGTGCCGTGGCCAGCATGGCGGTGCAGACGCCGCGCAGCATGTCCACTTCGTCACGGGTCAGCGCGGGGCGTGAAAACAGGTGCCGCATGCGCGGCATCAGCTTCTTGGGATGGGCGGGGTCCAGGAACTGCACACCGACCAACGCCTCTTCCCAGTGCGCCAGGAACGCCTGCACGGCCTCGCCCGAGGCGGGCTCGGCGCCGCGCGACGGTTCCTGCGCGGTCGAGGCGGGCAGCAGGGCGGCGCCCTGTTCCACCAGCAGCGCATAGCGCAACTCCCAGGCGGCCAGTTGCAGCGCCTGGGCCACGTTGAGCGAGCTGTATTCGGGGTTTGCGGGAATGTGGCAGATGCGGTGGCACAGCGCGATCTGTGCGTTGGTCAGGCCGGCCCGCTCGGTGCCCAGCACGACGGCGGTCACGCCCTCGGCCGTGCTGGCCAGATGCGCGCGGGCCAGGTCGGCCGCCTGCCGGATGTCGCAGGGCGGGGGGCCCAGGTCGCGCACCCGCGCGGTCAGGGCGAAGGCCATCGTCACCGGGGCCAGCGCTTCTTCCAATGAGGGGTAGATGCGAGCGTTTTCCAGCACATCCAGCGCGCCGCTGGCCAAGGCCACGGCCTCAGGCTGGGTGGTTACATCTGGAAATTTAGGCTCCACCAAGACCAATTCGGAGAAGCCCATTGTCTTGATGGCACGGGCCGCCGAACCCACGTTTCCGGGGTGGCTGGGGTTCACCATAATGAAGCGAACACGTGAAAATGCTTGAGTCATTTAAAATGGCGCGTTTGGCTTCACGCCTTCCTGGTTTTTTGGGTCGATTTCCCCGTTGGGGCGACGATGGATCCGGGGGGCGGCAAGTGGCCTATCATCACGCGAACCCACCGCATACGTACGGAATTTTATGCACCCGATGCTCAACATCGCCATCAAGGCGGCCCGGCGTGCCGGCACCATTATCAACCGTGCCAGCATGGATTTGGAACGACTCAGCGTGGCTCGCAAGGGGCCGCGCGATTATGTCACGGAAGTCGATCGCGCCGCCGAGGAGTCCATCGTCGAGACCCTGCATGCCGCTTACCCGGACCATGCCGTGCTGGGCGAGGAATTCGGGCTGCAAGGTCCCGACCAGGCTGAATTCCAATGGATCATCGATCCCCTGGACGGCACGACGAACTTCATCCACGGCCTGCCCAACTACGCCGTGTCCATCGCGCTGACGCAGCGCGGCCAAGTGACGCAAGCGGTCATCTATGACCCCTCGCGCAACGAACTGTTCACGGCTAGCCGTGGCAGCGGCACCTTCTTGAACGACCGCCGCGTGCGCGTTTCGGGCCGCACTCGGTACCACGAAGCGCTGCTGGGCGCCCACTGGCCCAACGCCGGCGACCCTGAACAGGGTTCGCAGCGCTTCCGCCATATGGCGGAAAACGTCACCGGCGTGCGTCGCATGGGCTCCACCGTGCTCGACCTGGCCTACGTGGCCAGCGGCCGCCTGGATGGCTTCTGCGGCGTGGGCTTGAAGCCCTGGGATCTGGCGGCCGGCAGCCTGATGGTGCTGGAAGCCGGCGGCCTGATCGCCGACTTCGACGGCGAGCAAGGCTGGATGGATAGCGGCAATGTGCTGGCCGCCACGCCCAAGATCTTCACGCAGATGCTGGGCTCGCTGAACCCGCCGTCGGCAGCCTGATTCCGGCATGAATCCGGCATGAATCCGGTTTCAAAAAAGACTGGCCTTCGGGCCGGTTTTTTTTTGGCGCGATGCGTTCGGGCAAGCCCCGCGCATGGCGCAAAGCCAATGGCCATCAGGCAAACGGACGGGGGCGCGTCACCGGCATGTCATGAATTTTCCATGTACGATTACCGGTCGTGTAACTTCTGGAGCTCCTGATGGAGTGGCTGCTGGACCCCGCCGCGTGGGTCGGCTTGCTTACCCTGGTCGTCCTTGAGATCGTCCTGGGCATTGATAACCTGATATTCATCGCCATCCTGGCGGACAAGCTTCCCCCCGAGCAACGCGACCGCGCTCGCGTCCTGGGGTTGAGCCTTGCGCTGATCATGCGCCTGGGTTTGCTGTCCGTCATGTCGTGGCTGGTCACCTTGACCACACCCTTGTTTTCGGTGGGCCCCTTGTCCCCGTCGGGCCGCGATCTGATCCTGATGGTGGGCGGCCTGTTCCTGCTGTTCAAGGGCACGATGGAACTGCACGAGCGCCTGGAAGGCGGGTTTCACAGTGGCTCGTCAGGCCCGCGCGTGTACGCCAGCTTCTGGGTGATCGTGACGCAGATCGTGGTGCTGGACGCGGTGTTCTCGCTGGACTCGGTCATCACGGCCGTGGGCATGGTGGACCACCTGGCCATCATGATGATTGCCGTCGTCATCGCCATCGGCATCATGCTGATCGCCTCCAAGCCGCTGACGCGCTTCGTCAACGCGCATCCCACCGTGGTGGTGCTGTGCCTGGGCTTCTTGCTGATGATCGGTTTCTCGCTGCTGGCCGAAGCGTTTGGCTTCAAGGTGCCCAAGGGCTATCTGTATGCGGCCATCGGCTTCTCGGTGGCCATCGAAGCGTTGAATCAGGTGGCGCGCCGCAACCTGCTCAAGCTGGACGCCCGTCGTCCCATGCGGGAACGCACCGCGTCGGCCGTGCTGCGCATGCTGGGCAAGCGCCCGCCCGCCAGCGACGAGGCCGACCTGCCCAACATGGACGGCCCGGCCATGCCGGCCTTCGGCGTTGAAGAGCGCAACATGGTCAGCGGGGTGCTGACCCTGGCCGAACGTTCCATCCGGTCCATCATGACGCCGCGCACGGATGTGTCGTGGATCAATATTGATGACGACCCGGACCTGATTCGCCACCAATTGACCGAGGCGCCCCACAGTTTCTTCCCGGTCTGCCGGGGTTCGCTGGACGAGGTGCTGGGCATCGCGCGCGCCAAGGACCTGGTCGCGGACTTGATCACCGAAGGCCGCGTGCGCCGCAACCGCCTGCGCGACCCGATCATCGTGCACGAGTCCATCGGCATTCTGCGCCTGATGGACACGCTCAAGCGCTCGCGGGGCCAACTGGTGCTGGTGGCTGACGAGTTCGGCGCCATTGAAGGCCTGGTCACGCCGATTGATGTGTTTGAAGCCATTGCCGGTGAGTTCCCCGACGAGGACGAACTGCCCGACATCGTGGCCGACGGCGACAACACCTGGAAGATCGACGGCGCGGCCGACCTGCACCACGTTGAACAGGTGCTGGAAACCGAAGGCCTGGTCGACGACGCGCAGGAATTCTCGACCCTGGCGGGCTACCTGTTGTCGCGCTTCGGCCACCTGCCCAAGCCGGGCGATGTTTGCGAATACGAAATTCACTACCAGCATTTCCGCTTCGAGGTGCTGGAGATGGACGGGCGCCGGATCGCGCTGGTGCGCGTTGAAAAGCGGCCGCAGGAAATGCTGTCGGACGAAGCCCCCCTGGCCAACGATTAACCGGACCCTTATCCAACGTGACTGATAACGCGCTCTACCTGATCAAGGCCTTCATCCTCGGCATTCTTGAAGGCCTGACCGAGTTCATCCCCGTGTCCAGCACCGGCCACCTGATCCTGGTGGGCGACTGGATCAATTTCCAGTCCAGCGATGGCAAAGTGTTCGAGGTGGTGATCCAGCTTGGCTCGATCCTGGCGGTGATGTGGGTATTCCGCGCGCGGCTGCTTCAGCTGATACGCGGCACGCTGACCGGCGTGGCGAGCGAGGTCGCGTTCACCCGCAACCTGATCATCGCGTTCCTGCCGGCGGCAGTCATCGGCGCGATCTTCATCAAGACGATCAAGTCGGTGTTCTATCACCCGGGCGTGGTGGTCGTGACGCTGGTGGTGGGCGGGTTGATCATGCTGTATGTCGAGCGCAAGACCCACCACACGCCGGGCGATGCGCCGGGCGCGGCGGACGATACGGCATCCGATGAAAGGGCGTCGGCGCACACGCTGGAGCAGATCACCTGGAAGCAGGCGTTGGGCGTGGGGGTGGCGCAGTGTTTTGCGATGATCCCGGGCACGTCGCGGTCTGGCGCCACCATCATCGGCGGGATGATTGCCGGAATTCAGCGCAAGACGGCCACGGAGTTCTCGTTCTTCCTGGCCATGCCCACGATGCTGGGTGCAGCGGTTTTTGATATGTACAAAAACTTCGGCGTGCTGACCCAGCACGATTTGTCGGGCATCGCCGTGGGCTTCATCGCGGCATTCCTGAGCGCGATGGTGGTGGTGCGCGCGGTGCTACGGTTCGTGGCGAACCATACGTATAGAGTGTTCGCGTGGTACCGAATCGTGTTCGGCGGGGTTGTTGCGGCTTGGATCTTTACGCGCTGAGGTAACGGTGGCGCTGCACGCAGGGTACGGGTGGGGCGCTGGTTGGTGGGTTTGCGCGTTAGGCATTGGGATTCTTATCCGTGCCTTGCCGCGCTACACCCATCCTACGTTTCCAGGTCGTAGAACTCTAGCCCGTCGCGGTCGATGGTGAGCCAGCCGCCGCGGGGGGGCGAGACGTGGTCGAAGTCCCAGTCGGGCAGTACCCAGCGTTCGCATTTCTTGCCGTCGACGTCCAGCACGTGGCGCGCCGGGCGGTGGGTGTGCCCGTGCACCAGCACGCGCACGCCGGTGTCGCGGAAGATTGCGTCGATGGCCGCGCCATTGACGTCCATGATTTCCATGGACTTCGTCTGGTTGGCCGCCTGGCTTTCGCCACGGGCCTGCTGCGCCATCGCCAGCCGTTCGGGAATGCTCTTGCCCAGGAATTCGGACTGCCACTGCGGATTGCGGACCATCTTGCGGAACTGCTGATACGCGGCGTCGTCCGTACAGAACTCGTCGCCGTGCGTCAGCAGCACCTGGCCAAAATCCGTTTCCAGCAGCGCCGGTTCGGGCAACAGCTTGGCGCCCACGGCATTGGCCAGCTCTTCCCCGATGAGGAAGTCGCGGTTGCCGCGGCCCAGCCACACGGGAATGCGTGCGGCCGTCTCGCGCAGCGCCGTCAGCACCGTGGCAAGCCACGGTGGCGCGGCGCGGATCACGTCGTCGCCGATCCAGGCGTCAAAGATGTCGCCCGGCAGCAGCAAGGCTGCGGCGTCTTCTTGCGCGGCTTCCAGGAATGCCAGGAATGCCTCGGACGTGGCCGGCGTGGCCGGCCCCAAGTGCAGGTCGGACGCCAGCCAGATCTGGCCGGGCAGGGCAATCTTATTCAAGAATTTCGGCCTTCTCGATGATCACGTCTTCGTTGGGCACGTTCTGGTGGAAGCCCTTGTTGCCGGTCTTCACGCCCTTGATCTTCTCGACCACGTCGGTGCCTTCGGTGATGGTGCCGAACACGGCATAGCCCCAGCCGTTCGGCGTGGGCGACGTGAAGTTCAGGAAGTCGTTGTTGGACACGTTGATGAAGAACTGCGCGGTGGCCGAGTGCGGGTCGCTGGTGCGGGCCATCGCCAGGGTGTACTTGTCGTTCTTCAAGCCGTTGTTGGCTTCGTTTTCGATGGGGGCATGCGTCTGCTTTTGCTTCATGCCGGGTTCGAAGCCGCCGCCCTGGATCATGAAACCGTCGATCACGCGGTGGAACACCGTGCCGTTGTAGAAGCCTTCCTTGACGTAGGTCAGGAAGTTTTCGACGGTCTTGGGGGCCTTGGCGGCATCCAGGGTGATGACCATATCGCCTTGGTTCGTGACGAGCTTGACGCGCGGATTGGTGCTCATGGCTTTTGTGCCTTCAGAAGTAGTGGTGGTGGAGGAGGCCGCTGGGGCGGCGCTGACAAGCGCTGGGGCAAATGCGGCCAGCGCGAACGAGCACGCCGTCAGGCGCAGCAGGTGAAAGGGGGAGTAACGGGACATCATTTGCCTTGTTTATCCTTCAGCATGGTTTCGACTTCACGAGCCTTTTCCTGCATGCCCGGCACGCCATCGCTGGCGGCCTTTTTGTAGGTGCGCAGGGCCAGTAGAAGTTGCAGATCGCCCAGATTGGCGCGGGCGGCGGCATAACCGGGGTCAGCGCGTAATGCCATTTGCAGGGCATCTTGCGCTTTTTCAAGTTCTCCGCGGCTGGCATATAGAGCGGCCAGATTATTCCAAGGTTCCGGAAGCTCCGGGAAACGCGTGGTCATTTCGGTATAGATGTCGATGGCTTCTCCCGGGCGGTCCAGGGCAGCCAAGGCGCGCGCGTGCTGGAACATCAGTTGCACATCGGTGCCGCGCTGGTCCTTGATTTCGGCCTGGCGCTTTTCGATCATCGCCAGTGCTTCTTCGTTGTCGCCGCGGTTCAGCAGCGTTTCGATGCGAGTGGTGATCTGCGATGCCGACGGCGTCAGCCGCGTGTCGACGCCGGGTTTCGCCGCTTCCAGCAAATTGGCCAGGGCGTCCCAGCCGCCTTCGGGCGGAATGGGGTCCAGGGTGGTGCGCGTGGCGTTCGGGTTGGCTCCGCCGCCGCCAGCCATCGACTGGGCAAGGGCGGTTCCAGCCGGCGCGCCGGCAAGGGCCAGGGCGAGCAGGGCGACAAAAAAACGCGGCTTGATCGTCACGTGGGTATCCGTTAAAAGTCGTGGCCGGGCAGCACTGATACGTGCGACCGGGCCGCTTGCTATACTTGACGACCGCCATTTTAGCCCCGGTTGCGTTTTTGGTTCGGCGTTGGGTAGAGCTTTATGCCAGAGCGCTATGAGTCAGTGCTTTATGCCAGAGCGGCATGAAGGTAATTGACCCCAAAAGCCAAGCTTTGAAGCCTAAGCCCAAGAGCTAAGGCCAAGAGCAACAACCTATCCCGATGGCGGCAAGCTGCGCGGGTATCGTCCCGCCCAAGCAACTTTTTCCGATTCCGCCGCGGAAAGCAATCAGACACTTCATAAGCGCCATGCTGCAAATCTACAACACGTTATCGCGTACCAAAGAACCGTTCAAACCGGCCCAGGCTGGTCAGGTGCGCATGTACGTGTGTGGCATGACCGTGTACGACTTCTGCCATCTGGGCCACGCTCGCATGCTGGTGTCGTTCGATGTCGTGCAGCGTTGGCTGCGCGCCAGCGGCCTGGCCGTCGACTACGTGCGCAACATCACTGACATTGACGACAAGATCATCCGCCGCGCCGTTGAAACCGGCCGCCGCATTGGCGAAGTCACCGAGTTCTACATTGCCGCCATGCATGCCGACGAGCAGGCGCTGGGTGTTGAAACGCCCGACCGCGAGCCGCGCGCCACGCAATACGTGGGCGAGATGCTGGACATCATCGGCAAGCTGGAACAGAACGGCCTGGCCTATCAGGCCGATGACGGCGACGTGAACTACGCCGTGCGCGGCTTCCCCGGCTACGGCAAGCTGTCCGGCAAGACGCTGGACGACCTGCGCGCCGGCGAGCGCGTGGCGGTGGGCGCGGCCAAGCGCGACCCGCTGGACTTCGTGCTGTGGAAGTCGGCCAAGGCCGAGGAACCCGACGACACCAAATGGGAATCGCCCTACGGCATGGGCCGCCCGGGCTGGCACATCGAATGCTCGGCCATGAGCAAATCCTTGTTGGGCTTGCCGCTGGATATCCACGGCGGCGGCCCCGACCTGAAATTCCCGCACCACGAAAACGAAATCGCGCAGACCGAAGGCGCGTTCGGCGGCACGCTGGCCAACGTCTGGATGCATTGCGGCCCGCTCATGGTTGATTCGGACAAGATGTCCAAGTCCCTGGGCAATTTCCGCACCATCCGCCAAACCATCGCCCAGGGCAACCCGGCCACCGATGACGCCAACTACAGCGTGAACCCGCGTGAAGCGGAAATGGTGCGCTTCTTCATCGTGCGCAATCACTACCGCAGCTCGCAGAACTACACGCCCGACAACCTGATCGACGCGCAAAACGCACTGGACCGCCTGTACCAGGCCTTGCAGAACGTGCCCGCCGACGACCAGGGCATCGACTGGAACGAGCCGCAGGCCCAGGCCTTCAAGGCGGCCATGGATGACGACTTCAACAGTTCGGGCGCGGTCGCGGCCCTGTTCGAACTGGCGTCCGAAGCCAACCGTGGCAAGAGCGCGCGCAGCGCCGGCCAGTTGAAGGCACTGGCTAGCCTGTTGGGCTTGTTGCAGCAGGACCCGGCAACGTATTTCCAATCGCCCACCCGCTATTCGGCGGCGGCCATCGAGCAAGGCCAGCGCGCCACGCTGGACGCCACGGCCATCCAGGCCCTGATCGACGCCCGCGCCGCCGCCAAGGCCGCCCGCGACTTCGCCGAAGCGGATCGTATCCGCGCGGAATTGCGCGAGGCCGGCATCGAACTCGATGACAAGCCCGGTGGCTTGACGCAATGGCGACGGGCGTGAGCCCAGTGGATACGCCCGATATGTCCACCCCCGATCTCGACGTTCCCAAGCCTGAATATTGGGAAACCGCCGTCGCCCATCTGATGCGGCGCGACCGCATCCTGAAAAAGGTCATCCCCCAGCACCCCGAGGTCTGGTTGACCTCGCGCGGCACGCCGTTCGTGACCTTGGCGCGCGCCATCATCGGCCAGCAGGTATCGGCCAAGGCGGCCGACGGCGTCTGGACCAAGTTCATCGAAGCCGTGGGCAAGCGTCCCACGCCCGTGGCCGTGCTGCGCGTGGGCCTGGAGGGCTTGCGCAAGGCAGGGCTGTCGCAACGCAAGGCCGAATACGTGCTCGACCTGGCCGTGCACTTCGGCGAGCGCCGCGTCCACCCTGAAAAATGGGCGGCGATGGACGACGAAGCCGTTATTTCTGAATTGGTCGCCATCCGGGGCATTGGGCGCTGGACGGCGGAGATGTTTTTGATTTTCAATCTACAGCGGCCTGACGTCCTGCCGCTGGATGATCCAGGGTTGCTCAAGGCAATCTCGCTACACTATTTCAGTGGCGAGCCTGTCTCGCGCTTCGAGGCTCGCGAAGTCTCGCTGGCGTGGCAGCCCTGGCGTACCGTGGCAACCTGGTACTTATGGCGCAGTCTGGAACCGACACCGGTCCAGTACTGATGCACACCAGGCAGCCCATCTACGGAACCACACTACATGCGCAATACATTTCTGGAATTTGAACAGCCGCTGGCCGAACTTGAAAACAAGATCGAGCAGCTGCGCTATGTGCAGGCCGATTCGGCGGTAGACATCTCCGACGAAATCGGACGTCTGCAGCAAAAGAGCCAGACCTTGGCCAAGGAAATCTACGCCAAGCTCACGCCTTGGCAGACGGCCCTTGTCGCCCGCCATCCCCAGCGTCCCTACACGCTGGACTACGTGCGCGAAATGTTCACCGACTTCCACGAACTGCACGGCGACCGCATGTACGCCGACGATCAATCCATCATTGGTGGATTGGCGCGGTTCAACGGCACGCCCTGCATGGTCATCGGCCATCAAAAGGGTCGCGACACCAAGGAACGCGCCGCCCGCAATTTCGGCATGCCGCGTCCCGAAGGCTATCGCAAGGCCCTGCGCCTGATGCGCCTGGCTGAAAAATTCGGCATCCCCGTGTTCACCTTCGTAGACACCCCGGGCGCCTACCCCGGCATCGGCGCTGAAGAGCGCGGGCAGTCGGAAGCCATCGGCCATAACCTGTACGCCATGGCCGAGCTCAAGGTCCCCATCATCTGCACGATCATCGGCGAAGGCGGCTCCGGCGGCGCGCTGGCGATTGCCGTGGGCAATGCCGTGCTGATGCTGCAATACGCCACCTACGCCGTGATCTCGCCCGAAGGCTGCGCGTCCATCTTGTGGCGCAGCGCCGACAAGGCGCCGGACGCCGCCGAAGCCCTGGCCATCATCGCGCCGCGCTTGAAGGACCTGGGCCTGGTCGACCGCGTGGTCAACGAACCGGTGGGCGGCGCCCATCGCGACCCCCGCGTCATGGCCCGCCTGTTGCGCCGCGCGCTGGGCGATGCCCTGCGCCAATTGCAAGGCATGACGCCCGAGCAGCTTGTGGAACAGCGCGTGCAGCGCCTGCTGTCCTACGGCGCCTACCAGGAAGTGCGCGCGTAACGCAGGCAAAGGCGCTGGCCGCTTGGCCGGCGCCACGGCCGCGCCGCCCGCGCCCTGCATCATGAACACGCCTCCCACGCCCGACACGCCCCTTGCGGCCGAGTCGGGCGTGTTGCGTTGCGCGTCCGTCGCGCTGCCTTTGACGCCCGCGCTGCTGACGGCGTTGCGACTGGCCTTGCGTGCCTTGCCGGCGCAACCGGCACGCATCGGCGTGGCCTTGAGCGGCGGCGCCGACTCGGCCATGCTGGCCGTGCACGCGGCGGCGGTGGCGCGCGAATTGGGCATCGATCTTGCGCTTTTGCACGTGCACCACGGCTTGCAGTCCGCCGCCGACGACTGGGGGCGGCACGTCCATGCCTTGGGGGCCTTGCTGGGGCTACCGGTCCAGGAAGCTCGCGTGCAGGTGGAGCAGGGTGCCGGCAAAGGGATCGAGGCCGCCGCGCGCGACGCCCGCTACGCGGCGCTGGCGCAGCTTGCGCAGGCACAGGGCATCAACCACGTGCTGCTGGCGCATCACCGCAACGACCAGGCCGAAACGGTGTTGCTGCGCCTGCTGCGCGGCACGGGCGTGGTGGGCATGGCGGCCATGTCCCACCGCTCGGTTCGCGACGGTATCACCTATCTGCGTCCTTGGTTGGGACAGGACCGCGCCACGATATTGCAGGCCGCCGCTTCGGTCGAAAACGCCTGCGGCTGGCGCCCGGTACAAGACCCCACCAATGCCGACCCGCGCTACACACGCGCCGCCGTGCGCGAATTGCTGGCGCCGGTGCTGGACAGCCGCTGGCCCAGCTGGCGCGCCATTGTGGCGCGGCACGCCGCCCCCATGGCCGAAGCCGCCCAGATCCTGGACGAGGTGGCACGCGAAGATTTTGCGCGGCTGGAACCGAGTGCAGACGGCGCCAGCTTTTCGTTGAAAGCCTGGCGGGAATTGTCACCGGCGCGCCAGGCGCAGGTGCTGCGCTTCTGGCTGCAACAAAACGGCGCGCGCATGCCCACGGACGCGCGCCTGCGCGACCTGCTGCGCCAATTGCGCGAACTGCACAGCCTGGGCCATGACCGCCAGTTGCGGGTGGAGCAGGCCGGCCATGTGGTGCGCTGCCATCGGGGACGGGTCTGGGTCGAGCCGCGCGGATAGCGATTGTGGTTTCCGCAGGAATTCACGGAAAAATAACCGCCCAATGAACGTAAATTCGCACAAATTGAGCAAATTTTTACCGCCGCGCTAGAATATATGGTTTTGCCCGTCACCACTTTGCGGCGGGTTTCCAGCCAGAGTACGAGATGTCCCTGATCGTTCACAAATATGGCGGTACTTCGATGGGCTCGGTCGAGCGCATCCGAAACGTGGCGCGTCGCGTCGCGAAGTGGCATGCCGCCGGCCACCAAGTTGTTGTTGTGCCGTCGGCAATGGCGGGCGAAACCAATCGCCTGCTGGGTCTGGCGCGCGAAATTTCGCCCCAGCCTGACGGCCGCGAACTCGATATGATCGCCGCCACCGGCGAGCAGGCCAGCAGCGGTTTGTTGGCCATTGCGTTGCAGGCCGAAGGCGTGCCCGCGCGCAGCTATGCCGGTTGGCAAGTGCCGGTGCGCACCGATTCGTCGTTCACCAAAGCCCGCATCAGCTCCATCGACGATGCGCGCGTGCGCGCTGACCTCGACGCCGGCCGCGTGGTGATCGTGACCGGCTTCCAGGGCATAGACCCCGAAGGCCACATCACGACGCTGGGCCGTGGTGGTTCGGACACCTCGGCCGTGGCCGTGGCAGCCGCCATCAAGGCCGACGAATGCCTGATCTACACCGACGTGGACGGCGTCTACACGACCGATCCGCGCGTGGTGCCCGAAGCGCGCCGCATGGCCGTCGTTTCCTTCGAGGAAATGCTGGAAATGGCGTCGCTGGGTTCCAAGGTGCTGCAGATCCGCTCGGTGGAATTCGCTGGCAAATACCGTGTACCGGTCCGGGTGTTGTCCTCGCTGACCGACCCGCTCATTCCGCTCGACGAAGAAATGGTCTCGGGCACGCTGATTACTTTTGAGGAAGACGAAAAAATGGAAGCCGCCGTAGTCTCCGGCATCGCCTTCAGCCGCGACGAAGCCAAAATCACCTTGCTGGCGGTGCCCGACAAACCGGGTATCGCTTTCTCCATCCTGGGTCCGGTCGCCGCCGCGAATATCGACGTCGACATGATCGTGCAGAACCAGTCCGTGGCCGGCACCACCGACTTCTCGTTCACCGTGAACCGCAACGAATTCGCGCGTGCCGTCGACCTGCTCAAGCGCGAAGTCATCCCCGCCGTGGGCGCGCGTGAGCTGTCCACCGACGAGAAGGTTGCCAAGGTCTCGATCGTGGGCATCGGCATGCGTTCGCACGTGGGCGTGGCCAGCTTGATGTTCCAGACGCTTTCGCAAGAAGGCATCAACATCCAGATGATCAGCACCAGCGAAATCAAGACGTCGGTCATCATCGACGACAAGTACATGGAATTGGGCGTGCGCGCGCTGCACAAGGCGTTCGGCCTGGACCAGGCGCCGGGCGCCAAGGAATAAAGGCAGCGAGTCCGGCACGTTTTTTTGCATGATGACCCCGTTTGCGGGCAACGGCCAAAAAATTCGTGCTAGAATCTCGTTCTCTTTTCGGAGACGTGCCCGAGAGGCTGAAGGGGCTCCCCTGCTAAGGGAGTATGTGGCTAAAAACTGCATCGTGGGTTCGAATCCCACCGTCTCCGCCAGATAAGCTTCGGCGCTGGCTTAAGTACAGCGTTGAAGATAAAAACCCCGCAATCGCGTAAGTGATTGCGGGGTTTTTTCATGTCGGCTTTATCTGCATCGCTTTCATCTACACCGCTTTTATCTGCATCGCTTCCGCCTGCATCTCCGCCAGCAACGCGCGCGCCTGTTCCACCACATCCGCATCGTTCGGCCTGAACCTCATCTGCATGGCTTGCGGCAGTTGCGTGTAGTGCGCGTGGCCGCTGCGGGCATACGCCGGGTCGTAATGGCGGTTGATCAGGTCGCTTGCCAGCTCCAGGCGGCGGCCTTCGTCCACCATCTGTAGCCAGCCCTTGATGACGTCGCGGCTGTGCAGGCCAAGCAGGCGTTGCAACTGTTCCTTGAGCCAATCGGCGTTGTCGAATAATTGCGCGTAGTCCTGCTGTAAAAACGCCGCGCGGTCTTCGGGGGTGCAGACCACTTCAATGCACGCGCCTTGATGCATGGCTTGCAGCAGCGCGGGTGGCAACGCTACGGCGCCGATCTTGCGGCTTTCGGCTTCAACGAACACGGGGCGCGTGGTGTCCAAGGCACGCAGGCGCGCGGCTAGCAAGGTGTCGAAACGCTTTTGTGAGGGTTGTGCAACGCCCGGCACGGCGCCCAGCAGCGAGCCGCGATGGGATGCCAGGTGCTCAAGGTCCAGCGTCTGTGCGCCAGCCGATTCAAGCGCGTGCAGCAGGCGCGTCTTGCCGCTGCCCGTGGGGCCCACAAGCACCACGCAGCGCAGCGTGGTGGGCAGGGTGTCCAGGGCAAGCAGCGTGGCGCCACGGTAGCGTTTGTAGCCACCGTTCAATTGCCTGGCGCGCCAACCGATCATGTTGAACATCACCGTCATCGAGCCCGAGCGCTTGCCGCCGCGCCAGCAGTACACCAGCGGACGCCAACCCTGCGGCCGATCGACGAAGGTGGTTTCCAGGTGCCGTGCGATGTTGCGCGCAACGATCGCGGCGCCAATGCGCGAGGCTTCGAAGGGCGAGACCTGGGTGTACAACGTGCCGACCCGCACGCGCTCTTCGTCGTTCAGCACCGGTGCGTTGATGGCGCCGGGGATGTGGTCGATGGCGTACTCAAGCGGTGAACGCACGTCGATGATTTCGTCGAAGTCGTTTAGCTGTTCCAGATCAGCGAGCAGGTGTTTCACGTTCAAGGCCGTTGTGTTGAGCGGCCATTAGAGTAGTGCTTTTCTGACCGCACCCAAACTTGCACGCCGCAAAAATTCACGTTATTATTCAAGGCTTGCTTGAACGCGCGCCCGTAGCTCAGCTGGATAGAGTACCTGGCTACGAACCA
>NZ_JBHFIZ010000032.1:140600-250629 GCF_057334535.1 Achromobacter colocynthidis | reverse complement strand
CACCGGCAAGCCTCTGCGCGGCCGCATATTCCAAATGCAGCCAAGCTCTGTCACGCGGGCCTTCATCCGGGCCCGTCGACGCGCTCGCTTGCGCTATGAAGGTATGTGTCGCCATTACGGCCGTAGGCCGAATAGCGCCTATTTCCGCGACCTGCGGTTTCATGACCTGCGACACGAAGGCACGTCGCAGCTTGCTACGGTTTTCCAGATTCATGAACTGGCTAAGGTCAACGGCAACGTGGACACCCGGATGCTGCTGCGCTATTACCACCCGCACGGCCGAGAGCTAGCCCAGAAGCTGGTGCGCAGCCCGCTGGGGCGACGCCAACTGGAAGACATGCGCCGTGAGCGCGATCTCGAGTCGAAGGCTTTGCCTCTGGCGGCTTAGAACCTACGTCTCATCCGAAACCGTTTCGAACGGTCGCGGCGGTTCTACCGCGGTCAGCCATGCCGGTAGTTCCCCCCAGCCCGGGTAGCTAACGTTGCCGCCTACGCCACCATGCTCCGCACCGATCGAGTAAGGCGCGCTAGTCTCCACCACCCATAAAGGCGTGGTGCGATAGTCCTCGACCATAATCCAAGCTTCGCCCACCCGCAGGGGCCATTTTCCTGCGGGCGGGGCTGGCGGCGCATCCTCGAATGCGCCATAGGGAATATTGAATGCGTCAGGCGTGAGCGCGAGCTCGTTGGCGATGGACTTGTACATATATAGACCGCCTTCGCCGGTCTGGAATACGTCTTTCTGCATATTGTTTTCCTAAGAGGTGAAATTTGCACTGCAAATGCGAGACTGCTGGGCGGCCGGCAGTCTCAGCAGTTACAGGCCCACGCTCACGCCTTCAATTATTCGAACCGCGCGCCCGTTTCCGGTAATCAAGCGGTACTCGACGGTGCCGGCAACCTTGCGTTCTCCACAACGAATGCAGGTGGCACCGAAACTCGTCCGGTCAACACTGCATATCATCCGCGAGTCCATGCGTAGCGTCACCTTCACTGCAAATGCGAGAAGCGTCGGATCGAGCCAGCGAGACGCAGCCCAGAAGATCGTCGGCCAATTTGGAATGCGCAACACGGTGGACGTGGCGATCACTAGCGGAGCCATCGCACAAGGGGCAGCCGGCAACACTGCGGCAGTCGCTACATCTGGGACTGGTCCGTACGTCATCATGCAATTCGACTCGTCCTTAACCACCCGGACTGCAACAGAAACTCGACCGGCAAATACCGCTTACCACCCGCGAATTCATGTCTAGCCTACATACGGCTGACGCTACACGTGGATTCGCGGGCAGTACGCTGCGTTTATGGGACGGGTTTCCGTCCCAGTGGATGGATTGACTCCAAGGTTGCTGGTGCCAGCCCTGAAGCCATGTACGGCGCTGGCAGCAAATGCCAAACCAGTCGCGGTAAATGCCGCGACTTGAAATGCGCTGCCATCAATGTTCACTCCGGGGTGCGAATGAGCTTGAAGCTTCTGTGTTTGCATACTTCCCAACGCCCTCGCATTTGCAGTGTCAGCGTCAGTCCCGGTAAACCGGCGGAACATATCGCGCAGGTCCGGGACGCGGAACGTGTTTGCGTCGATATTGACGAAGTAATGGCCGCCCCTGCGCGCTTCCCAATTGGCCTGCGTCAGCACCAAGCCATTTTCTTGCGCGTAACCCCAAAGGGCTGCATAAGCAGACTTTTGAAGAATGCCGCCCACGGCGTCTACCTCGCTGGCTAGTGGCGCGACGGTGTGGCCGTCCAGCGGTCGACCACAAAGCGGCGAGCGGTAGCCGGTATAGAAGCTGGTGGAGACCCAAATCCAAACTTCCGCGACCTCAGCCACCAAAACCGGCCCGATGTTGGTCGATGGCAAGTTGGCCAGGGACACGGCGGGTATGCGAGCGTCCAGCGCCGCCTGCAGGCCGTTTACTCGCGGAATATCCGAACGGGCAAAAGCCAGGTTGCTGACTGCAGCGACCTGGGAAACCGTCTCAAAGGCGGTGACAGGCTCCACCTTCCAGCCGCTTGCCCAGCCCGCAACGGACGCGCCCGTGGTGTTGTACTTCGCCATCACCTCCGACACCGTCACGGATGGGTACGACCAGGCTTTGTTCAGCTCGCCAAGCCAAATGCACAGGGCACCACTTGAGTCGGACCCAAACCGCACAGCCAGGTCCGATCCCACAGCACCGGCAACTATCGTCGCGCCCTGCCTTCCCCACACCTTGCTGGTCTGAGCGTACCCATGGATCAGGATCGTCACGGGCGGCACATCGGTCAGATACTCGAAAATCTCTACCCGAAGACGCATCATCGTGTTCGCACTGATCGCAGCCGGAGGCAAGGTGATCTTCATTGCACCGGTAACAGTGGCTGTATGCGTCGAAAAGCCGCCACCATCAGGCAACACGACATGCGCCGTTTGACCCGATGTTGAATTGGAACCGTACTGGCTACCAATCGCCGCGCCAGTGCCCAAGAGAATCGGACCGCTGACATCACCGCCTGCTTTTGGCAACGCTTGAATGTCGGACAGCACCTGCGCCGGTGTCCGCGCCACCAGCGCGCCGGTTCCCGCACCCGTCACATAGGAACCCGCGGCAACGGTGGCCAGACCCGTACCGCCCCGCGCCACCGGCAAGGTGCCAGCAGACGCCTTCGACACATCCAGCGCCGTCACATTCAGCGCCACATTGCCCGAGCCATCAAAGCTCACCCCGCCCGCCGTGGCCCCGCCCGTGACGGAGAACAGGCGGGTCGTGGCCAGCTTTGTTGCGGTGGCCGCATTGCCCACGGCGACTTCGCCGGCCGCGGACACGCGGCCCTTGGCATCGACCGTGAAGGTCGGCACCGCGTTGGCGCTGCCGTAGCTGCCGGCGGACACGCCACTGGGGGCTAGCGTCAGCCCCAGCGACACGTTCGCGGTTCCATCAAACGACCCCGCGCCCGTCGCGTCACCGGTCGCGGCGATGGTCCGTGCGGTCGCCAGCTTGGTCGCGGCGCCGGCCGTCAGCGACGATGCCGTCCCTGACAGACGCGCCACTGGCACCGTACCGGCTTTCAGGTTGCCGGCATTCAGGTTTTGCTGCGCGTAGCTAAGCGCATCAAAACTCGTGGCCGAAAGCGGGCGACCGGTGACCGCCGCCAGGCCGTCCAACTGTTTGTACAGCCAGGCCAGACGTTCGTCGGTGGTCTGCTGCACCTTGTTGAATTGCTCCACCGAAGGCGGAACGGAGCCGATGAACGACCAGCCGGTCTTGTATTGCAGGTCGGTAATGCCTTCGGTCAGGCCATTCTGTGCCCAGGTTGATTTGAAGAGATCGAAAAAAGTAGGGTCTGCCATCAGTAAATCCCTCGCGCCAGCACGCCGACGCCAAAGCCAAAGAAACCTTGCTCGCGAAAGCCGAAGGGCTTTTCGGTCGAGCCGGTGATAAGTTGCACGCCGACGCCGGCGGCTTGGGGCACCCACTTGTAGGGGTTGGCCAAGAGTGGGTCGTTGGGGCCGGGAATGCGGCTGACCCAGATGCGGATCTTTGCGTTGCCGGCGTTCTGCACCACGACCCGCGTCACATCGAAGATCGGTTTGAGCGAACTGGCGATCTCCGGCGTGGTGCCGTGGCCGTTGTTCAACGCGATCTTCCAGTACAGCAACTTGCGGTACTCGGCATCCAGCAGCGTGGTGGACCCCGCCAGGGCGCGCTCGTTGGCGCGACGCAAGCGCGCAACGCCAAAGCTGCCCACGTTCGGCTGCCCGTCGAAACCGAAGAATCGGATGTAGATCGCTTCGTCAATGACGCGGGGCAAGCCCACGATCTCGCCGATGCCGTCCAACTGCCTGCCCACCGCCGTATCCAGCCAACGGTCTTCGTAAAGCGCGCGCAACGCGCCTTGCAGCCCCTGGGCGGGTTTGAGCAGCGCCTTTACCAGCGCTTCCAGCCGCCGCTTGGTTTGGAACTGCCCCAGCCAATGGCCCCAGGCCACCTGTGCATGGTCTTGGTTCAGATCCATCACGTCACCTCGATGCGCGACAGATCAAACGCCGCCACCTGAAAGTCCTGGATCGTGACGTTCGCCGCGCGATAGTCGGCGGGCGTCGGCTTGAATGCAGGGTCGGTCGAATACGCCAGCGCCAGGTCCACGGACGCCAGCCCCGGCGTACGGAAAATTGCGCCGTACAACCGTTGCAGGACGACGTCTTCGCCGATGCTGGATGCCTCGCCTACCTCGGCCAGGCTGTCGGCAATACGCTGAAAGCCGTCGGGCGGGAACGCTTGTTCGGACGGCGGCAACAAGGTGGTGGCGCAGCGCACCCAGAGATAGACGCGCTCGGGCCGGTCGAAACGGATCACCTGATCCGCGCCGTCCGCGTCCTTGACCACCACCCGGCGCTGGCCATGCGTATCGATGCCGGCCGCCACCACACGAAATATGGCGTCCGCCACTTCATCATCCAGGCCACCATCGGCTACCACGTGCACGCTGTGCGGCGGCCGGCCCAGCGCATCTGGCGTATCGGTGCTGTTCATGAAGACTTTGACGGTACGCACGCCAGCCACGCGGTCACGCACGTTGGGGGCAATGCTGGGTAGCGTGGCCGCGCCCAGCCGGAACAGGCCGGTCGGATAGCGGGCGCGCAACTCCGCGGCGGTTTCTGCCAGACGGCCCGCCACGCCCTCTTGCAGGTTGTTGACGGCCTCCCACCCATCAACCTGCGTGATGATGCCGTTCAAGTCCCCCACGGCGGCGCCTTCGGCCGCCGCGCCGATCGTGGTCGCCAAGGTGGGCGACCCCAGGCGAATCAAGGACAAGCTGGCCGACCACGCCAACGCCGCCGACTGGCGGCCGTCCGAGTGGATCCGCACGGCGGCGCCATCGCTCGACACCACCAGGCCGCTTGCGGCCAGCGCCGCCACCAATCCCGCCAGCACCTGGGGCAGGTTCGCAGTGGCGCCGCTTGTGTAGGAATAGTCCACGCCATCAATCGATACCGCATACGCGGTCTGCGGAGCAACGGCGGGCTGCAACGTCACATCCGCCGCCGCGCCGGGCAAGATCCGCGTGGCGCTGTCCACCGCCCACACATTCTGGCTGACGCGATGCCGCACTTGCGCCCCCGCCGGCACCGTCGTGCCCGGCGCGCCGTACAACACCACATAGGCTCGCGAAGGCTCGTCGCGGTAGCGCGACACGCCGGTAAACGACACGGAACGGTCCAGGGACACGCCCGTGGCCGAGCCCGGGTACATCGCGTAATACACGCCTTCGGCCTGCTCCCACAACGTGGCTTCGCGTTCCGCGAAGGTGTCGATCAGCAGGCCGGTAATACTGTCCGGGCGGGTTTCCACCGCGCCATTGAAGCCGGCGGATTGCATGCGCGCGCGCAGGTCCGCCACGATTTCCTGGCGGATTTCGGGCAGGCGCGGGCGTACGAACCCGTCCGGTGTGACACCGTAGGCCATAGGTACCTCAACAAAAGTAAGGGGAAGGTGGGACTAGGACGTGCTGGATGACGTGGGCGAAGGCGCGCCCGAAGACGCGCCCAACAGCACCACGCGATCCAGCCGCCCGAAGGACGTATCGGCTTGATATGTGACCCGCAGCACGCGCAGCTGGCGTTCCATCTGCAACTGCATCGCCTGCACCTGGGTCACCCCCGGCACCGCTCGGATCCGAGCGCGGAAGATGGCTTCGATGCTGGCGCGGTCGGGCGACTTCACCAACACGTCCTCGAAGTAGGGAACGCCAAAAGTGGTGTCCAGAAACCACTCGCCCATAAAGGCGAGCAAGGTCGTTTTGATCTGCTGCGCGATACGGTCGGCGCCATCCACGAATGAGGCGCGGCCAAGCAGATCCAGGTCCAGATCGTGGTCAGCGGACAAGGCAAGGTCCAGGGTCATCAGAGTGGCCCCTCGGTCGTGCCGCCCGCGTAGGCGTGGCGATGCGTGTCGCCGATGCTCTTGCCGTTATGGGTGACCGCGCCGCCTTCATAGGCCACGCCGCCGCGGATGCGCATCGACGCACCGCCCTGGCCGCCCTCGCCCGACATGCCTTGTGTATAGGTCAGCGGCCCGTTGATCGTGACCGGGGTGTTGAAGGTGGCTTGTTCCGCTTGCACCGTCCAGGTTTTGACTTGAAAAGTCAGGTCTCCGGCCGGCGACAGTTTCAACGTACCCGGCCCGTACTGGATGCTGACATTCTGCGTATCGGCCGCCATCGTGCCCGGCCGCAGCAGCGGCGAGGCAAACGCATCCGACAAATCAAACTGGCGCGGGTCATCCGGTGGGCCGTTGTCGCCCGCCAGCCAGTTCTCCAGCGCACGGGCGGAGAACGACAGCTTGATCGCGTCGCCGGGCGCCAGCGGCACCGAGATCAGCGCCTGCGCGCCGTTCACATCGCCCACCGGCCAGCAGACCGGCACGCGCACCACTTGCGGCGGCGGCAATACGTCGCCATTGGCCAGCCGCTTGGCCAGCGCGGGGCGAGCCGTGACGAAGGTGCCGTCATAGGCGACGACTTCGCCCGGCAACGTCGTGTAGACGTCCGCCAGCTCCGTCGCGATAAGACGGCGCATGAGGGTTACCGCGTTGTTCATGACTGCTCCTTTTTTGCGGAGGACGGGTGGGGATCAACCAGGGTCAATTCCGTTTGCCAATCCCCGCCTTCGCTATCGCCGGTATGGCGCACGGTTTCCACGCGTTGAAAGGCCGCTACCGAACGGCTTTCCAGCTTGACGAGATCACCCGGGCTGATGGTGGGCAGCAACAGCGACTTGACCTTCCAGCCGTCGCGCTGTTGCTGGCCGCTGGCGGGCGTGGCGGCTTTGGCGGCTTTGGCGGCTACGGCCGGCGCAGCGGCAGCCGCAGCGGCAGCCGCCTGCCCCGGCGCCTTTGCCTTCGCCTTCTCGCTGGCGGCGGCCCGCGTGCGTTCGGGTTGGCCCAACAGGCCAGTGTCCACGGCCAGCACAACGGCTTGTCGCCGCGTGGTGCCCAGCCGCTGCACAACCTGCAACTGCTGGTTCTGGATCGACCATTCCAGCCCGGTGCCCTGCGTGACCTTGTGCAGCGCCGTGCGGGCCGCGCCGTAAAACGAAAAGCCCTGCTCCCAGCGACGGTCGGGCGCATCGTCGGCCATGAGCAACGGCAGGCCCAACTGCCGCGCAATGTCGCGGATGATGTCGCTGGCGCGCGCGCCAGGCCCCAGGCCGATCGAGACCGCCGTGTCGCGCACTTCGATATAGCCGTCCTTGACCGTCAACTCCGTCACCACGTTCGGCTGGTCGTAGCGGGTATACGCATAGACGATGCTGCCGGACGCCATCAGCAAGGGGCCGCCCTCTTCCGCGTAGCCCGCATACAGCACGCAGCGCAGGCCGGGTTCTTCCAACGTGCGGCGGGTTTGCGCGGCCAGGTTGTACACGGTGATCTTGGCGTCGTTGGGTTCTTCGGCGGTGGTCTTTGCGATGTCGAATGTGATGCGGATCGGGGGCACGATTTCCAGTCCCTGCCCGCCGTCCTTGCCAACAAGCAGCCGGTAAACGCGATCAAACCTGGCCATCGGCCACCTCGTCGGCGTTGATGTAGAGCAGCGCCACTTCGCCGGACGGCAGCGCGGATCGGCTGATGGTGTCGCGGCGGTCCGGGGCCAGGGCCACCAGTTCGCCCGCGGGCACGGCCAGATGCCGGTACCCCGCCAACAAGCGGGTATCCGGCACCACCGCAATGCCCGCCACGATCAGTTCGTTGTAGGCGTTCTCGACAGCCAGCACCCATTGCCGCGCCTCGCTGTTCCACGACAGGCGCAAGAAATAAGTCCTGCCGTCCAACTCCATTTCCGTGAGACTGTCGTTGGCGTCCGGTACGAGTATCTGGATCATGTGCTCAGAATTCCTGACGAGTTGAAAATGCCGCGTTGCTTCTGGCTGGCGGGCACGCCGTTTTGCTTGCCGGCGTTAGCCTTGGTGGCCCCGGCCTTGCCCGTTGCGCTGCCCGAGGTTTTTTCCGGAGGGATATCCGCCTGCCGCAAGGTCACCTTGCGGATGCGCTTGAAGCTGGCGGATAGTTCGAAGCGGTCGCCGGCGCCGTTGCTGCGCCCGATGGAGCAGCTTTCCATCACGAAGTCTGCGTAGACATCCAGCCCGGTTGTGATGGTGATGGGCAGGCGGTCCGCATGGATCTTGCGCAGTGCGTCCTTGGCGCCGATCAGCTTTGACCGCCCGGCGCCCAAGGCCGCACTGCGCAGGCCGCCCAGCAAGCTGATGTCAGCCGCCGTCACCCAGCCATCCAGCGTCAGTTGCTCGGAATCCGCCACCACGTGGTCGGTGACCGGCGGGCCGTCTTCCACGGCAAACGACGTCACTCGGCTGGTGAGCGTGGTCTTTTCGTTGACCAGCGCGTCCAAGGGCAAGGTGCCGATGCTGCTGCCACCATTCCATCCGAAGATCATGGAAACAAAGTTCATTGCGACTCCTATGGGGGGCTCTCGACGCCGGGCGTCACGTCATACGTCTGCGACAGGCTCTGATAACTGCGTTGGTGGCCCTGACTCACGCCATCGGCCACCGCCCCACGCACAACCCCGGGATCTCCCCCCGAAACATTGACGACGATGTCGTTGCGGTTCTGGTACATGAATGGCGCGCGCCCGGGCAGCGCCTTGGGGCCGAACACATTGACCGAAGGCACGAGCGGACGCGAAACACCGCTTGCCACGGCCCACCATGCAGCTTGGTCGCCCGACGACGCGCCCGACTGCAAGCCCTGTTGCCCGCCCTGTTTCCCCTCCGACTTCCAACCATCCATCACCGACGCCTGCGCGTCCGGTTTGGATTTCAACGCGTCCGGCACCAAGCTCAGGAACCAGTCCTTGGCCACCTTTAGCTTGTCCAGCACCCAGGTCTGGATGGCGCCGCCGATCTGTTTGATCGTGGCCATCATCCGTCCGCCCATGTTCGAGAAGAACGTCCACAAGCCGTTGAACGCGCCCGCCCAATGCGCGATGGCGCCGTCCCAGTCGCCCTTGAAGGCGGCCACGACACCGTTGACAAGCTCGGTCCAGAACTGCCAGATAGACTGGATGTATTCAATGACCGGCCCCAGGAAGGAATCGAGGGCCATCGCCATCAGCGCATCCCAGGATGCCGAGATGTAGGCCTTGATCGCATCCCAGTTTTCCCAGATCTGCCAGAGCGCGACCGCCAGCATCCCAATCAACGAAATGATCCGGCCGATCGGCGTCATGGCAAACGCGTTCCACAGCATGGGCACGACGACGCTTGCCAGATTCAGCAAGAACCCGCCGATCGGGGACAGGATCTGCCACAGGCCATAGGCCAGCACGCCAATCGTCCCGAAGCGCTGCATCCAAGGGCCCAACGCCTCGCCTGCGCCGCCCAGCAGGTCCTTCACGAAACCCAGCACGGCCGACACGGCATTGAGTTCGTCCTGCCATTGCTCCACGCCACCGATCCAGCCGCCCAGCACGGAATCGCCACCACCCAGCCAATTGGCGATGTCTTCCCCAATCAGATAAATCGTGGTCAACACCGCCGCCATGCGCAGCATCGGCGCGATCGATCGCGTCCATACCGACAGCATCTGCATCGCACCCGCCGGCCCCCGGCGCAGCGCCATCGCGGCATCCAGCCCGAGCGCGGCGCGCGTGGCGGCGCCCAGCGATTGAAATAGGCCGACCGACAACACGCTGGCGCGCCGCAACCAGTTGCCCAGCGAGACCAGCCCGATGCTGGCGCCCGTGAGTGCCAGCAGCTTGACGACCGCGTCGATGTTGTCGGCCAGGAACAGGATCGACGCCGTCACCCCGTTCAGCACGCTGCGGCCTGCCGGCAAGGCCTGGCCCACGTAACGCTGCAAGGCGTCGTTGAACACCGTCATCGCTGCCGTGATGGACGCGGGTGCGGCCTCGGCTTCCGTGCGCATGGCGGGCAACTGCGACTGCAGCGCGGGCAACGCGCGGTCAGCCGAGACCTGGCCGCCTTGCACCTGCTGGCGCAACTGGCCTCGGTCCAGGTTCAGACCGGCGGCTAATGCTTCCTGCATGCGCCTAGGCAGCGCGTTGTACTCATCAAGGCCCAGGCTGCCCTGTTCCACCATCTTCAACAGCGCCGCCACGACGCCGCTCCGGTCGTCGGCCGGGGTCTGCGACAAGCGCATGCTCAAGGCCACCGCCTCGGTGATGCCAGCCGCGTCACGCGGGGAACGCCCGTGGTCTTGCAGCGTCTGCGCGGACCGGGCATAGGTGTCGACGTTGTCGGCATACGGCGTGCGGCTGGCGCGCGACACGCGGGCCAGGTCGCGGTCGGCCTCGGCCGCTTGCGCGCCCGACCCCGCCGCTTGCCGCAGGCGTTCCTGGATTTGCACCCAGGCATCGATGTCGCTCAGGATGCGCTTGAGCGGCGATGCACCTAGCGTCAGTTCAACAACGCCGCGCAAGCCGCCCAGCGCGGCCGCGTGCTGGCGCGGCGCCGGGATGCCGCCTTGCGGCCGGGCCACGGCGCTTCTCGCCTGCGGGCTTGTTGCCTGCGCACTTGTGGCTTGGCCGCTTGTTGCCAGCCCGCCTGTTGCCTGGCCGCTTGTGGCCTGCGTGCTTGTTGCGGGTCGGCTTATCGCCGGTCCGCTTGTCGCCAACACGCTTATCGCCTGCTGTGTACGCAGCACGCTGGGCAGCACGCCCGCAAGCGCCTGGCGCATCGCGGCGCTGGCCAGAACAGTAGCGCCAACCATGGATTGCAGCATGGCCTCAAACGCCTGCTGATAAGCCTGCAAGCCGGTGGTGTCCACCTGGTGGCGCAGCAGCGTCACCACCTCTCGTACCACGATCATCGTTACCTCGCCTTGTTATCTGCCGCAGCCTGCGCGGCCTGCTGGGCATCCATCAGCGCATTGAGCTTCAGGATGTCCAGCAGATCGATGTCGCCGCGCTTGGCGGCGTCCAGGCTGACATGGCGGGCCAGGATGGGCCGCCAGATGATCAACTCTCTTTCGAAACCTGCGTCGAACCGCCCGACAGGCTCGCCAGCTTCGCGCGGGCCGGACCAAAGCGGCCGGCCCAACGCGCCAAAGGGCCGGCGAAGTTGTGCTCAAGAATGTGGAACAACAGCTCCAGGATTTCGGCGTAGTCGGCAAAGGCCAGGCCGCGATGGGCCGACGTCAGCTTCTGGGGCTCGCGGCCGGCCAGCTCGAAGCTGACCAGCTCCGGGTCGATCAGGCGCTCGGCCCAACCGCCCAGGGCGTCGCCGCCCAGCTTCGCGGACAGTTCCCGGAACGCGTTCAGCATCGCGCTTTCGTCGCGGCCTTCGCTGGCGCCTTCCACGCTGAACACCGAGCTCAGCATCGACCCGGCGGCCGGCAGCACTTCCTTTTGCAGGTCGCCCAGCAGCTTCAACTGGCGGAACGGATCAAACCGCGAAATCCGGAAGATGGTGGTGCCGATGGTCACTTCCTTGACGGCGCTCATCAGGTATTGCCCCCGATCACGTTGATGGCCGGGCCGGTCTCGATCGTCCATTCGCGGCTGCCCACCTTGGCGCCGTAGCCGGCGTCGGGCATCTTGACGATCCACGCCGAATCCGAGGCGTGCAGCGACGTGCCGCGCAGATCGGTCACCGACACCGGCACGGCGCCGTTGCCCTCGGTGGCGCGGTCGGCCTGGTGCAGCGCGGTCAGCGCGGCGTTGCTGGCGCTGGTCTGCATCAGCGTCAGCGTGATGCGCAAGCGCGAATCGCGCGACATCGAGCGCGCCACCTCGCCGTCGACCCCGACGACAGAGGCGATGCCTTCGCCGATTTCGGTGACGGTGACAAAGGTGTCTTCGGCAAGACCCGAGATGGGCAGCGCGCCCATCACGATCTTCACCTGGTTGGGTGCGTAGGTTTTGACAGACATGGATAGGCCCCGATTACAGTTGTTGGTAGGTGAGGTTGCCCTTGATTTCGGCAACATGGATGGCGCCGGCAAGGCGGGCGCTGAAGCTCAGGTCTCGCAGGATGCGGTTGGCTTTGTCGTTCGTCGACACGCTGGCCGCGCGCGGCACGTTGATGACGAAGCCGGGAATCTTGCGGCCCGCGTCATCGATTTCATCGGGCGCAACCAGGCCTCGGCTCTGGCCCAGCAGCAGCGCCTGGCGGATGCCGTTGACCAGCACCTGGATGCCGGCGTCGGTGTACGGCACCTTGCCGTTGGCGTTGATCAGTTGCGACGCAACGTTGATCTTCACTTGCTCGGCCAACCAGTCACGGCCACGAATCACATCGATCCACTCGCCTCCCGCGACCTTGCCGTTCTGCGTCACGGCAAAGTTGCGCATCTGCTCGAAGGTGTTGGCGTTCTTGGCATGCGCGGCCAGTGCCTGGCCTTCGGTCAGGCTGTCATAGCTGACGCCCGAGAGCCGCGTGTTGGCCCACGTCTCGCCACCCGGATAGAAGGTGAAGCGGTTGGCGGCGACGGCGGCGTCCAGCGCTTCGCTGGCGGCCTGGCCGTGGTACCAGACATGGGTGCGGAAGAACTGCTTCTGCTGGCACTGGGAAGCGATGTCGTTGGACGCGGCGGCGTCGATGATGCCGGCCTGGGCGCTGGACACGCCGAACAGGCGCTCGTTCGATTCCACCCACTCGGCGGCGTCCAGCACATCGGCTTCGACACGGCTGGCCAAGGACACGCCGTACCAGTCGCCGTTCTCGCGCAGGCAGGCGTTCAGCGCGGCCGACGGCGTTTCGGTGCTGACCGGCGCGGCCAGTTGCAGGTTGCCCTTCACGGCGATGGCTACGGCTTGGCCGGTCTCGGCAGCGGTTACCGTGACTTCGGCCCCCGTGGCGGCTGCCGTCACCGGCGCATCGGTGTCGGCGATGGCGGCGGCCAATGCAGTGGCCAGGGTCTGGGGCGTGCTGTCGGCCAGGCCCGACGTCGCGACATCAACCTTCTGCACCACGCCTTGCGCGTCGCGCCACGACAGCGAAACCAGGTAATCCGACACGGCGGCGCGCGTGACGGTCACGCGGGAAACATCCACCTGACGGCGGCCCACGAAAATGCGCGCCACCGTCGGGATCTGCTTGAACGCATCGCGCACGGCGATGTAGAGCGGGTCGGTCGGCGCCATGCCCATGTCCAACAGCTCGCCCGGCTCGGTCAACGCCAGAATGCGGTTGACGGCCAGCGCGTGCGCGCCAAGGATCAGGAGGTCAGAAAAGTTCTGCTCCTTGATCGCCGTGGTGTTCAGCGAGATCGCCACATTGACGATCCGGTCGAGTTTTGCCATTTGCGGCTCCAAAAAAAAACCGCCCAACGGCGGCGGGGACTACGTTAAGAAGGCCTGCGGCGCTACTGCGCCGGGTCGGTCTTCGCGGAGAAAGAAGTTTCAAGGGCAGGCGTGGCGCCACCCGTGGTCGTGATCGTGCCGGTCACCGTTTCAATGACGCCGACAAAATCGGTATAGGTCTGCGCGTAGCGGATGCCCAGTTCAAGCACGCCCAGCCGCTCGCTTGCCGCGCCGGCGCTGTCGGGCGCCACGCGCTGTATGCGGCCAGCCTGAAACAAGGCCAGGCCCAGCGCTTCGGCCTGTTCTTCATAAGCGGGATGGCGCAAGACCAGGCCCATCTTGTCCAACGCACGATAGGCATCCACGCCCACGCTGCGCAGTTCGACGGTGGCGTCGCGATGGTCGTGCACCGGCTGGTTGCCGTCGTCATCGACGCGGCCCGTCTCAGCCGGTCCGGCCTCTACCCAGCGCACGGCCATCGCGATATAAGGCGACGGCGGGAAGGCTTCAGCGTCGTCGGAAAGCACCACCGGCACGCCGCCGGCAGCGGCGCTTATCAGGGTAAGGATTGCGTTGTCGGGCGTCATGTCGGCTATTGAAGGGTTCGGAGAAAAACAAAGCCCGCGAACCTTTGAAGGTTGGCGGGCTGCATTTCGTGTGGGCGCAATGCCCCGCGGCTATTGTCTCAAATCCGGTCCCAAATGCGCAGGGTTTTTATGAAGTGCGTGTCCCAATTCCGACCACGCGTAGGTCGCGGATTTTGTATTGCCGCCACAACGATGCACATGACCGGCATCCAGCAAATGGTCCAGCACCCGGCGTGCGCCGCGCCGCATGGCTTCTTGCGAGGCGGGCGTCAACGGCATGCCGCGGCTGACGTGCCGCAGTATCTCGGCCATTCTGAATTCCCGGCCCGGGTACGCGGCCAGCAGATCAATGACCTCGTGCGCGTACTTCATTTGAATTCCCTCCAGACCTGTTGCTTGAAGTTGCCCAGCGCCACCTTGTAGTAAGGCAGCGTGACGCCGATGGCGCGGCAGGCTTTCTCCTGACGCAGATGCGCGGGCAGATCCCCGTAGTCGGCACGGCGCGTGGTTTCCGCCTGCACCACGCGCCGCTCGACCAGCGGCAACGCTTCATACAGGGCATGCACACGGCGCGCGCGTTCGTGATTCACCGGGATGCGCAGCGGCTCATCGTCGTCATCGTGACCCGGCAGCGGCGGAAACGCGCACACGTCCGGCGCGTCTTGCATCATGCGGCGCGGGCCCGGCCAGTCGCCTTCCCATTGCGATCTTGCCCAGTTGCGAATTTCGTCTTCCACCCAACGCGGTATGCCTGCTTGCGTGCTTGCCCTTGCTTCCATTGTCTTGTTGCCTCGTGCTTGTTCGCGGATCGCGGAACCGCTTGGGTGCCCCGTGTCGCATCCCTTTTTTTGTTCCGCTTCGTGTCCCTGTGTCATGCGCCCTCCGGTTCGGTGGTGTGCCTGGCGTGCGTCAGCATCTCGGCGATGGCTTTGGTCGGGTGCCCGCCAAGCGCGATGCGCGCCTCCCATCGATCAATCCATTCGCGATGCGACCGGCTGCGGGGCTCCAACAGCTTTCCCGCCCCCATCTTTTTCAGCGCGGCTTCTGCCTGCGCGCGCGTGGCCAGCGTCTGGCCTGGCGCGGGCAGTGCCGCGCGCGGTGGCGGAATGTCGAGCCACGCGCCTCGGCTTAGCTCCTCGGTCAAGGTCCTTTCCCAGCGCGTTTTGATGGCGCCATAGTTGCTGTTGAGCAAATCCACCGTGCTCACGCCAACCGCCGCCCAATACACCGCGGGGTGCGACCAATCACCGGTCTCGCCGCGCCGCCGCGCCGACACGCCGCGCACGGCCTCGTGATAGGCCAGTTCGGGGATCAACCACGGGCAACACAGCTTCAGAAATTCGGGCAGCGTGGGCGGCCACTCGCGCGTCAGGCACGCAGTCAGCCCGCGCCTGACTTGCGCCTCGGTCAGCCCCGACAACTTTTGATTCCAGGAATCCTTCAACTCGCGCGGCGTCAGGCCTTCCCATTGCTGCGCGAACTTTGCGCCGTACAGCAGGTGCATTTCATTGACGACCAGCGCGCCCAGGCTGGTGGACGATTCAGTGACTTGCATCGATCACCCCCATGTCGATTTCGCCGCGACCCCGGCCTTCAGCCAATACGCTGCGCAGTTCAGATGACCAGTCGGCGCGTTGCCGTGCGCGGCTGCTTGCGGCGGCGCGCGGCCTATCGCGCGGTGGGTACAGCCCCAGATAGCCGCTGGCGATGCTGTGGGCAATGACCTCGCACGCGGCAATGCCCTCGGCGCGGTAGCCGGCAAGCTGTTGCAACTGCCGCCGCGCGCCCTCTTCCGTAATCGGCTTCTTGCGGGCTTTGCGATCCGCTACCCAACTAACCCAGTCAGCCCTGTCCAGCCATTCGGGCAATGCAATGGCGGTAGCGTCAAAGCCTGGAGTGCGCTGGCACGACCGGGGTTCCTTTTCTTTTTGGCTTTGGGTTCCTGGTTCTGGTTCTGGTTCATGGTTAGTTGCACGGGTGTTCAACGGCTGTTGCGCTGCCCCGTCCTGCTGTGCCGCTTCCAATGCCGCTTCGTCTGCTACTTCCCTTGCGGCTTCCCCTGCCACTTGCACCGGCCGGCAAGCCTGCCGCGCCCGCTTGGCCGCGCTGGCCTTGCCGGCCGCGGACTTCGCTTCCTTGTTGCCGTGGTAGCGGGCAATCTCGGCATCGCAACGTGCATGCCGCCAGCCTTGCTCGGTGTCCACGAAGAATTCGCCCAGCACCTGGACCACCGCGGCCTGCTCTTCGTCTGACCGCGCTATCAACAGGCGGCAGAGTTTGTCGACGTCCGCGCACAAGGGGGCTTCGGTGTCGTAATAGAGTTCGATCAGATCGCGATAGACGCTGCGTTCGATGCGCGTCAGGTGCCGCGTGGCGCTATTGAAATCGCCAATGTGATGGGGGTAGTAGTTCATTGCGCCTTCAGCCCTTCGGCCAGCTCCGGCCAGATTCGAATGCAATCCGTGGGACGCAAGTCGCGCCGGGTGACCCAGCCGCACGTGGCCTGCTCAATCAGGGCGCAGTGCTTGACCGGCACCGGCCGGCGCCCGGTGCGCCACTGGTAGACCAGCGCGGGCGATACCCCCACGCGCCGAGCCAGCGCCGCAGCGGTAATGGCCCCCTCGCAATCGAAATAGTCATGTAGGTTCATTACCAAAACTATAGCGGCGCTACATCTTATTAGCAAGCCATGCTATAGTTTAATTTGCATAGCATTGCTATATGAAAATGTGGACTATCGAAGAGGAAGCCGCCGCGCTGCGCGCACGCTTTGAAGGCGTGAACCGCGCGGCCTTTGCTCGTGACCACCACGTGAAGGGCGGCCAGGCGATGATTTATCAGCACATCACCGGCCGCCGTCCCATTGGGATTGAAGCGGCCATGGCTTACGCCGAAGGGTTTGGCTGCACGCTGGCTGCGATCAGCCCGCGCTTGGCGGCCGAAGCTAAGAAGGCCGCGTCGCTATCGGCTGCGGCACCACTTGCCGCCCCGGCCACGGACGTGGCGTGGCCCTTCGCTTCGGTGCCGCAGTCGCTTATCAAAGGCTTGGCCGACGATCAGCTCAAGCGCCTGGAAGGCGCCCTGCTATTGGCGCTGGGCCAGATGGGCGTCAAGACGAAGGCGGCGGCCGCGCAATCCAAGTCCCCGCAATCCAAACGCGGCGCGCTTTTGAATATCGACGCCATCGCGGACGAATTTCCCATGGCGCCGGTATCAGCAGCGCCCTGGGACCCGGACGGCGTCACGACGCATCAAGCCGAACGCATGCAGGCGCTGCGCATCAGCACCGCGGCCAATGTCGGCCACGTCGCCCACGCGGGCTATTCCGCCAACGACCAGGAATTCATGCCCATCCCCGAGCTGGATGTGCGCCTGGCCGCCGGCCGGCTTGGCATCGAGAACTATCACGAGACCGAGATCGGCGAAATCTTGCTGCGCCGTTCCTTTCTGGAATCGTTCAAGCTGCCGATCAACCGCATGAAGATCGTGTATGCGCAAGGCGACAGCATGGAACCCGTGATACGCAACGGCGGACCCATGCTGTTTTTTGAAGACCCCATCACCGACCCGCGCGAGATCGACCCGCGCACGGTCTACGCCATCAACCATGGCGGCAAGATGATCGTGAAGTGCATCGCGCGCGAACGCGAAGGCGGCTGGCTGGCCAAGTCCTTGAACCCGGCTTATGCGCCTTTTGCGCTTGAGAAAGAAGACGGATGCGAGGTTCGCATCGTCGGGCGGATCTTGTGGTCGCCTTATGATTTGCGCAATGGGGTGGATGAGCGCTTGCTGTAGGGGTGCGTCGAGGCTACACCTTTTAGGGGGGCTTGTAGGTGTAGCCCCGGTGACACCTTAGTTCGCAGCCTTGTAGCGATTCCGCAGGTCGCGAATCTGATCGTGATTTCGCACAACGCCGGCATTCTGCCGTTCCACGATCACGCGAATTTCTTCCGGCAGCGGTTCCTTCAGCGCGTCAGCATAGGCCGCCTTAGCCACGTCCTCGCCACGTTCGCACTCTTCCAAAATCGCCAGATCGGTGCGGCCGGCCACGGCGGCCTTCAGGTTGGTCCAACCGCGATGCACCGCGCCCGCGACCGTGCCGCTGTCTTCGGGCACGCCACCCAACTGCGCGATCACGGTTTGCAGCTCCGCGGCGCCCGCGGCGCAATCTTGCGCCCGGTTCCTGAATAGCTGCTGCAGCTCGGGGTTTTTCGTGTCATCGGCCGCGGCTTCAAAGCCCTTCTGTCCGTTCTTCGAGGTTTCGATGAGGTGGTTCAGTGTCTTGATGACGTTGTCAGCCATGTCCGGTCTCCTAGAGGATCTATCAAGCCGCGTGGGCGGCTTGGGAAACATGACTACAGCAAGTTCCATTCCCGGGTGGGCTTGAATGCGGGCGATTCGACAGCCGGAAGTTGCAACTAGATATCGGAGTCGACCCGATACACAGGCACAGGCCCGCCGTCGCTTCAGACCTCGCCTTGCATCGCAGGCCTGGCCTTGATCGTGCTCAGCCATGCCTGCACCTTCGGATGGGCGGCCACCGGCGCGCCCAGAAAGGCGGTGTAGCCGACCACCGACGCCACCACCAGGTCAGCCAGCGAGTACTTGTCACCCACCATCCACGGCTGGCGCGTCAGATGCGCATCCAGCAGCCCCAACAGCGAATCCAGATCGGCGATGGCCCGCTCGGCCTGGCGGGCATCGCGGCTTTGCTCGTCGCCGTGGGCGGCGACATACAGGCGCGAGACCACCGCGCCATACGTCACGTAGGCCCAGGTGCACCACGACATGGCGGCCAGCCGCTGCGAAGTGCCGGCCGCGGGCCACAAGCCCCGTTCGACGCCCCAACGTTCACCCAGCCACAGGTGGATGGCCAAGGCTTCGAACAGCGGCGCACCGTCCACGGTCAGGGTCGGCACCTTGCCGTTGGGGTTCAAGGCCAGGAATTCCGGGCGGCGCTGCTCGCCGGCCTGGATATCCACCTTGACGCGTTCGTGCGGCACTTGCAGTTCGGCCAGGGCGCAGGCGATGGGGGAGGCGCTGGACTGGGGGTACCAATGGAAAACGATAGACATGGACAAGCTCCGGATTGGGGGGAGTGCCGCGGCCCCATGGCCGCTGACGACGGACGAACTTTAAAATCCATTGCGGACAGTTTCCGCCCTTGATACAGGCTATCGTTGACCGATGCTCAGCTCCAGCAACCGCCTCCTGCGCCTACTTTCCCTACTGCAGACCCGCCGCCATTGGGCCGGCGCCGATTTGGCACAGACTCTGGCGGTGCATCCGCGCACGCTGCGCCGCGACATCGACCGGCTGCGCGAACTGGGCTACCCCATCCAGGCCAGCAGCGGTGTGGCGGGCGGCTACGCCTTTCGCGCGGGCAACGCCCTGCCGCCCCTGCTACTGGACGACGACGAGGCGCTGACGGTGGCCATCACGCTGCGCACCGCGGCCACGGGCACGGTCGGTGGCGTGGAAGAAGCTGCGCTGCGCGCGCTGGTCAAACTAGAGCAGGTGATGCCCACGCGCCTGCGCCACAAGCTGGACGCGCTGCGGTCGGCCATCGTGCCGCTGCCGAGCCGGGGCCCGATGATCGATGCGGGACTGTTGGCCGCGCTGGCCGCCGCCTGCCGCGACCAGTTGCGCGTCAACTTCGACTACGCGGACAGCCGCGGCCAGCCCAGCACGCGTCAGGTCGAGCCGCAGGGGCTGGCGCACACGGGGTATCGCTGGTATCTGGTGGCGTGGGATCCGGCGCGCGACGATTGGCGCACGTTCCGACTCGATCGAATCACCGGCGCGGTAACGCTGGGCGCGCACTTCGCGCCGCGTCCACCGCCCGAAGGTGGCGACCTGCGCGCCTATGTGACGCGGGCGGTGGGCCAGGCGCCCAACGCCGAAGAGGCACGCATCGTGCTGCATGCGCCGCACGCGTTGATTGCCGCGCGCATTCCCGCGTCGGCCGGCCAGGTCGAGGCGTTGGACGATGGCCGTTGCCTGCTGCGCTGCACCGGCCAGTCGCTGGATGCGCTGACGTATTGGCTGCTGGCGCTGGAAGTGGAATTCGATGTGCTGGCGCCGGCATCCCTGGCGCAGCGCTTTCAGAGCGCGGGCGAACGGGTCGCCCGCATGCTGCAACGGCGCGATACCGCTACCCCGCAGCAAGCAGACGGCCCGGCGGCGGCGAATGACTAATGCTTAGCTGACCTGCTTGGTCTGCTCGACTTTGGCCAACTGCTGCGGTGCGTGGTGAAGATCAAGAGCAGTGCCTGACCGATGCCACCAATCGCGGTTCGTGCCACCGTTGCAGAAACGGCGGGCAATAAAAAAGCCGCTCTAGGCGGCTGATTTCATGCTGTTTCCAGCGAATTCTTTGGGGTGGCTGATGGGGCTCGAACCCACGACAACTGGAATCACAATCCAGGACTCTACCAACTGAGCTACAGCCACCTCTGGGGTACTACTTCAGTAGCACTTTTCAGTTCTACTTTTTTCTCCTTGCCGCGCTTCAAACTGAAGCTCAGCAACGAAGAGGCCGAACTATAGCATATTTTTTGGGGCCGTCAAAAGCCCCGTATCTTCCTCCCCATTGCCAACGCCACGCACCTTGCTATCCTTCCGCATGGCTCAACCCCGGAGGCCGACTTTTACGTCATCGCTATGGATCGCATACACGCAATTTTGATCGATTACTGGCCCCATCTGGTGTTTGCCGTCAGCATCGTGGCGGGGACGGGGGCGGCGGTGCATGCCGCGATGACCAAGCAGGACGTCCGGGCGGCCATCGGCTGGGTGGGGGTGGCGCTGTTTTCGCCCTTGTTCGGCGCCCTGTTCTATTTTGTGGCGGGCATCAACCGCATTCGCAAGACGCGCGTGTCGCAACTGCGTGACGAAACCATGGTGGTGGACGCCGAGCAGGTCGACACCTTGCCCGTGGATGTCGCGGCGGTGTCCGGCCCGCAGTTTGCCTCGCTGAAGATTCTGGGCGACCGCGTCAGCCGGTTCCGGCTGCTGGGCGGCAATGCGGTGCAGCCGCTGGCGGGCGGCGATGAAGCGTATCCGGCCATGATGCAAGCCATCCGCGACGCGCAGCACGCCATCGCGATGCAAAGCTACATTTTCGACAACGACGAGATCGGCCGCGAAATGGCGCAGGCGCTGATCGAAGCGCAGGCGCGGGGCGTGCAGGTGCGGGTGTTGATCGACGCCATCGGCTCCAAGTATTCGCGTCCGCCCATCGTGCGCATGTTGGCGCGCGGCGGCGTGCCCGTGGCCCGCTTCATGACGAATCCGCTGGGCGTGCTGCGCATGCCGTATGCCAACCTGCGCAGCCACCGCAAGGTGCTGGTGATAGACGGGCGCGTGGGCTTTACCGGCGGCATGAACGTGCGGGCGGCGTTTGTGACCGCGCTGGCGGGCGACGCCGTCAATCACGACACGCACTTCCGCGTGGAAGGGCCCATCGTGACGCAGCTGATGTCGGTGTTTGCGCACGATTGGAATTTCACGACACATGAATCGTTGCCGGCTCGGCCCTGGTTTGATCCGCACGCATTGCCGCCCACCGGCAACGTGCCGATGCGTTGCGTGCCGTCCGGGCCGGACCGTGCGCTGGGCAGTTCGCACAATATTCTGCTGGGTGCACTGGCCGTGGCGCAGCGCCACGTGCGCATCCAGTCGCCCTACTTTCTGCCCGACCAGACGCTGATCGGTGCACTGGCCACCGCTGCGCGGCGCGGTATTCAGGTGGATATCGTCATCCCCAACAAGAACAACCTGCGCTTGGTGGACTACGCCATGTCCGCGCAACTGGACCAGGTGGTGCGCACCGGCTGCCGCGTGTGGCGCGCGCTTGGCACCTTCGACCATTCCAAACTGATGACGGTGGACGACGCCTGGGCCTACGTGGGTTCGTCAAACCTGGACCCGCGCAGCCTGCGCTTGAATTTTGAGCTGGACAGCGAGATCTATGACCCGACCGTGGCGCGCTGGATCGGCAACCGGATCGATGGCCTGATCGCGAATTCCAAAGCGGAAACCCTGGAAACCCTGACCGGCACGCCATTCGCCAAGCGGCTGCGCAACAAGGTCATCTGGCTGGCCACGCCGTATCTCTGACGCATCAACAACGGTCTCTGTAATCTTGCAAGATGCGCTACGAACTCACCGACCTCCGCCTGTTCCTTGCCATCGCCGAGGCGCAAAGCCTGTCGGGCGGCGCCAATACGGTCCACCTGACCGCCTCGTCCGCCAGCTACCGTCTGAAGAACCTGGAAATGGCCATGGGCGTGCCGCTGTTCAAGCGCGAGGCACGCGGCATGGAGTTGACGGCGGAAGGCGCGTTTGTGCTGAAGCACGTGCGCTCGCTGCTGGCCGGCGTGGAGCGCATGCATGGTGAAGTCAGCGGCTTTGCCAGCGGCCTGAAAGGCAGCGTCAAGCTGTTTGCCAACAGCAGTTCGTTGAACGGGTTCATCGTGCCCAGCCTGAGCCGCTTTCTGTCGGCCAACCCCAATGTGAACATCCTGCTGGAAGAGCGCTCCAGCAACACGATCGAGGCCGCCATCGCGGGGCAGGAAGCGGATATCGGCATCTTTGCCGGCCATGCCGAATCCGCCGGGGTGCAGGCCATCCGCTACGCGATCGATGAACTGATCATCGCGGCGCCGCTGAATCATCCTGTGGTGCAACATTCACCGATTCGTTTCCCGGCGGTGCTGGACCTGGATTTCGTCTGCATGAGCCGCGCCAGCAGCAACTACATCTTCTTGCGCGACATGGCCAAGCTGGCGGGCAAGACGCCCAAGGTGCGCATCCACGTGCACACCTTCGACGCCGTGCTGGCGATGGTTGAGGCAGGAGTGGGCGTGTCGCTGGTGCCGCGCAGCATCGCCGCCACCGCGTTGCGCGAACAGCGCATTGCGGCGGTGGCCATCAGCGAACCTTGGGCGCTGCGCGAATTGACGCTGGTGACGCAAGCCGACGGGCCGCTGTCACCGTTCGTGGAACAGGTGGCCGAGTACCTGCTGGACGACCCGATCGTTGCCGCGACGCGCGGCGCGGATTGATCGCCCCCTCGCACCTTAATCAACGCTTTAATCAACGCTTTAATCAATGCCTGATCATCGCCTGATCACCTTCTGATCAGCCCTTCCCCCCGCGCTTGCTGGCCAGGAATTCGTTCATGAACTTCTGCGGTTCGCCGGTGTTGAAGGCCGCGCCGAATTCCGCGACGCTGTCCTCGATGGCAGCGTCCACCGACATCGTTTCCCAGCGGCGCAGCAACTTCTTCTGCTGACGCAACGCCGCCGGCCCCAACGCGGCAAAGCCTTGCGCCAGCTTGTTCACCTCGTCGTCCAACTGCGCTGCGGGCACGGCGCCATTCACCAGCCCCCAGTCCTGCGCGCGGCGCGCGTCGATCAGTTCCCCCGTCAGCAGCAGCCAGGCGCTGTTGGCCGCGCCGATCAGCCTTGGCATCAGCGCCGCGTGGATCACCGACGGGATGCCGACCTTGACCTCGGGCATGCCGAACTTGGCGTCATCGGTGCAGATGCGCAGGTCGCACGCCAAGGCGAATTCAAGTCCCCCGCCCAGGCACCAGCCAGGGATGCGGGCAATCACCGGCACGGGAAAATGCCGGACGGCATTGCACAGGTCACGCAAGTTCGAGATGAAGCGCTGGGCGCTGGATTCGTCCAGCGCGGCCATTTCGGCGATGTCCGCGCCGGCCACGAAGGCGCGGTCGCCTGCGCCGCGCAGCACCAGCACGCGCACCGACTCGTCGTCCTGCAAGTGCGTGAGCGCTTCACGCAGGCCATTGATGACGGGCGTGCTCAAGATGTTCAGCACCCCGGCGTCCTGCATGGTCAGCGTGGCGATGCCGGCCGCGTCGATCTGGATGTCGGCATGGGGAAAGGACAGATTCTTGGTGTTCACAAGCGCTCCTCTTACTGCATTTTTTCGAATTTAATATCTTCGACCACCGACTTCCAGTGGCTGTTCGACTGTGCGATCAACGCGCCGAAGTCTTCCCGCGACATCGGGCTGGGCACCGCGCCCTGCCGTTCGATGGCATCCACCGTGGCCGGGTCCGCCAGGGCCTGGCGCACCGCCGCGTTCAGCTTGTCCAGCACCGGCGCGGGCGTGCCGGCCGGCGCGGCCAGGCCGAACCACGACGGGTTGTTCATGGCGGGTAACCCAGCCTCGGCATAGGTGGGCACGTCCGGCAGCACCTTCAGCCGCTGCTTGGCCGCCACCGCCAAGGGGCGGATGCGTTGAGCCTGGATCAAGGGGTAGGACGACGGAATATTGTCGAACACCACCTGCACCTGTCCGGCAACCAGGTCATTCAGCGCGGGGCCCAACCCTTTGTAGGGAACGTGCAGCATGCGCGTGCCGGTGGTCTTCATGAACAGTTCGCCATTCATGTGGCTCAAGCCGCCATTGCCGGAAGAGCCAAAGGCGTATTTGTTGGGATCAGCCTTCAGCAAGGCAAGAAACCCCGCCAGGTCCCGCGCGGGCAACGCCGGGTTCACCACCAGCACGTTGGGCACGTCGGCCAGGTTGCTGATCGGCGCAAAGTCGCGGACGGGGTCGTAGGCGCTTTTGGAATAAACGTTGGGGTTGACGGCGTGCGAGCTTTCCACCGCCATCACCAAGGTGTAGCCGTCGGCCGGCTGCTTGGCGGCGTAGGCCGATCCGATGCTGCCGCCCGCGCCCGGCTTGTTTTCAATGATGACCGACTGGCCCAACTGCGCGCCCAGCTTGTTGCCCACGACGCGCGCGATGATGTCGGTGGTGCCGCCCACGGCATACGGCACGACAAGGCGGATGGGCTTGTCGGGATACTCGGCGGCGGCCAGCGCAGGGGTGGTCAGGCAGGCCAGCAGAACCGCAAGCGGCAGTTTTTTAATGGATGTCATTGTTGTCTCCTCGGGGTAGTTCAAATCGTGGCCGGACTGCCCAGCACGGCGTCGGTGTGCTCGCCCAGCAGCGGCGGCGCCGCGCCCAGCGCATCGGCCGGGGTGCCGGCCAACAGCGGGTTGCGCACCAGCCGCATGTCGCCCAGCACGGGGTGGGTAGCGGTCTGGACCAGTTGCCGATGCAGCACTTGCGGATGCGCGTAGACCTCGTCCAGCGTGTGGATCGGCCCCCATGGCACGCCTGCGCCGTCGAACGCATCGGTCCAGTGCCGGCGCGGCGCGGCCACCAAGGCCTGCGCGACCAGCTCGCGCAAGCTGTCCAGGTTCGACAGGCGCGCGCTGTTGGTCGCGTAGCGCGCGTCCAGCGCCCATTCGGGATGCCCGGCCACGGTGCAAAAGCGTGCAAACTGGGCGTCGTTGCCAATCGCCAGGATCAAATGGCCATCGGCGCATGCGAACACTTCGTAGGGCGCACAGTTGGGATGCGCGTTGCCGCTGCGCTTGGGCGCCACGCCGGACACCAGGTAGTTGGCGCCCTGGTTGGCGTTAAGCGCCACGGCCACATCCAGCAGGCAGATATCCAATGGCATGCCCTGCCCCGTCTGATCGCGCTGACGCAGGGCAGCCAAGACTGCGGAAGTGGCGTACATGCCCGTCATCAGGTCGACCACGGCAACCCCGGTACGCAGCGGGCCGGCGCCGGGCGTGCCGTCAGGCTGGCCGGTGTAGCTCATCAGCCCACCCATGCCCTGGAACACGTAGTCATAGCCGGGCTTGTCGGCCATGGGGCCGGACTGGCCGTAGCCGGTGATGGACAGATAGATCAGGCGTGGGTTGATGCGTGCAAGCGAGTCATAGTCCAGGCCGTATTTGCGCAGCCCGCCTGCCTTGTAGTTCTCGACCAAGATGTCGGCCTGCGCGACCAGTTCACGCACGCGCGCCGCGCCCGCTTCCGAGGCGAAGTCGACGGCGACCGATTGCTTGCCCCGGTTGCACGCCATGAAATAGGCGGACATGGCCGCGCCGCCGTCGTCGGATCGCAGGTCGGGCGGGCCCCATGCGCGCGTATCGTCGCCGCGTGCCGGGTGTTCGATCTTGATGACCTCGGCGCCAAGATCAGCCAGGTTCTGAGTGCACCAGGGGCCGGCAAGAATGCGCGACAAGTCCACGACTTTGATGCCGCGCAAGGCGTTGTGAAGCATAGCGTCTCCGTTTCAACTGCTTTCGGAGAAGTATGTTCGCGGCCTTAAACCCTGAGAAGTTGAATGTTTCGAACGCTGCGTTCGTGGGGTTTCAAAGCTGTGCCATCAACCGTCCGACGCGGGCGTGGGCGCCGGGCGCACGGCGAATACCGCATTGGCTTTGAGCATGACGCGCCCTTCTACCTGCAAGAGGCAGTTGGCGTAGATCAAGCGCCGGCCTTGCTTGTCGATGCGCACGTGCGCTTGCAGCCAGTCGCCCGGCTTGACCGCGTTCAGGTATTCCACGGACATCTGCACCGTTACGACGGACACCTGCAACTGCTGGGCAATGGTGTGCCCCAGAGCGCTATCGGCCAGCGTGGCAAGCAGGCCGCCATGGGCCATGCCGTGCATGTTCGTATGCGCGTCGTTCACGCGCAGGGCCAGCACGCTGTCGGCATCGCGCCGGTACAGGGTGCCCAGGTCGGCCAGATGCGTCATGAACCGGCTGCTGGGGCGCCACAGTGCAAAACCCTCGGGGATGGAATCAGTCATGGTGTGGAATCGTAAGCGCTGGAATGAGATGGCTGAAAGTAATCTAAGAGTAAGATTTACGCCACAACACACCTACACATGGCAGGAGCAGTGGAAGATGGCGAAAATCGGCATGGTTGGAATCGGCCTCATGGGCCACGGCATTGCAAGCAATCTGGTCAAGCATGGTCATACGCTGACCGTGCTTGAGCATCCGGGCAATCAGCCCCTGGATGCGCTGAAAGCCGCTGGCGCGACCAGCGTGGAAAGCGGCGCCGCGTTGGCGGCCCAGTCGGATGTGATCATTCTGTGCGTGACCGGCAGCCCGCAGGTGGAAGCCGTACTGCTGTCCGAAGGCGGCGTGCTGCAAGGTTTGCGCGCGGGCACCGTCATCATCGACTGCTCGACGGCCATTCCGTCGTCCACCGTGAAAGTGGCCCAAGCCGTGACCGATTCCGGCGGCCGCTTCCTGGACGCTCCGATGACGCGCACGCCCAAGGAAGCCGCCGAAGGCCGGCTGAATCTGCTGGTGGGCGGCGACGCGGCGCTGTTCGAAGAGTGCAAGCCCATCCTGGCCTGCTTTGCCGAAAACATCACGCACGCCGGGCCCGTTGGCGCCGGGCATCGCATGAAGCTGCTGCACAACTATGTGTCGCTGGGGGTGGTTGCCCTGCTGTCGGAAGCGGCTGCCTGCGCGTTGCGTTCGGACATCGACCCGGCGGTGTTCGCGGAAGTCCTGAGCAAGGGTGGCGGTGGCGGCGTGGCCTTGGAACGCATCAAGCCGTACCTGCTGGAACAGGACCCGTCGTCGCTGCGCTTTTTCATGTCGAACGCGCAGAAGGACCTGTCCTACTACAACACCATGGCGGCCGAAGCCGGCGCCGTGCGTGAAATCGGCGCGGCCGTGCAGCACACGTTCGACCAGGCCGTCACGCAAGGCGGTGGCGAACGCTATGTGCCCGAACTGGTGACGCTACTGAAAGACCGCTAAATCAGCGCCCCACGGTTGCCGGCATGCGCGTCAGGTCGCGTCCCGGCAACCGCAAAGAAATCGCCGCCGCCAGCAGCAACAGCACGCCCGCCGATCCGAAGGCGACCCAGTGCGTGTGGAACGTATCGAAGGCCCAGCCGCCCAGCCAGGAACTGATCATGCCGCCAACCTGGTGGCCCAGATAGGTCAGCCCATACAGCACGCCCACCAGCCGGATGCCATAGACGTCCGCCAGAATGGCCGACGACAAGGCGATGCTGCCCGCCCACACGATCCCGCCGATGGTGGCCGCGGCGTAGAGCTCCCAGTGCGCGCCCACCATGACCAACGCAAAGAATCCCAGCCCACGCACCAGATAGATGGCGGCCAGGATGTTGCGCCGTTCAACCCGGTCCGACATGCGGCCCAGCACCAGCGTGCTGAAGATGGCGACCAGGCCGATCAGGCCGATGCCCAGCGAACTGGTGGTGGCGTCAAAGCCGTGGTCCATCAACATCGGCATGCCGTGCGTGCCCAGCAGGTTCATGCTGTAGCCACAGGCGAACAGGCCCAGCGCGACTTGCCAGAACGGCAGCGTGCGCAGGGCGTTGCGCACGTTGGGAGCGGGGGCTTTGATAGCGGCGGCGGCGGTGGCGGTGCCGTTGGTCGCATTCGCGGGCGCTTTGTCTTTAACGATCTGATGCGGCAACAGGTCGGTGTGCTCGGGCGCCACATCACGCATCACGAACAGCGCGACCGGCACCGTCAGCAAGGCGAACAGCACGGAAAACGCCAGCAGCGTTTCCTGCCAGCCCACGGCCGAGATCGCGAACGTTAGCGTCGGCGTCATCAGGGCGATGCCCGCCATGGAACCGGTGGACAGGAAGAACAGCGCCATGCCGCGCTGGCGCGTGAACCAGCGGCTGATGATCGGGGTCAGCGCAACCGGGCTGGTGAACGCCAGGCCGACCGACAGCGCCACGCCGAAGGACAGCAGGAATTCGATGGGGCCGCGCGCAAACACCGTCCACAGCGACGACGCCACCACAATGGCCGTGCCCGTCAGCAGCACGAAGCGCGTGCCGCGCACGCTGACCAGATACCCCGCCAGCGGCATGGCCAGGCCGTAGCAAAGCATGCCTACCGCGACGATGGCCGACAGCAGGCTGCGCGAAAATCCCAAGCCATCCGCCATCGGCAGGAAAAACGGCCCGATGCCCATGCGCAGGCCCACCGTCAACAGGGTAAGCACCGCGGCGGCGCCGACGATGTTCCAGCCGAAATACCAGCCGCCCGACTCTTGCTTGTCCAACATGCCTCTCCTCGATGTCACTTTTTTGGCCGCACGCGCGCGCCAGGGCTTACAGACACCGCAGGGGAGGCGCGGACGAAAATCCGCTGTCGACACGGGGGTGGAGAAGGACGGAGCGCGAATGGGCGTGTTCTTGCCGGCGGCCACAGGCCGACCGGAGGCGACATATTACTCCCGGCTATAAGCGGGAATGACGCGCGGCCAGAAAAGCTGTTCGGTGAGCGGGCAGCGTCGTGCCCGATTGAATCAAGCCTCGCGCCGACAGCGCGGTCACGCCTTCTTTTCCAAAAACGCCTGCAAGGCCGGCACGGTATTCAACACATGTTGGCGCATCGCCGCCTCGCAACGCGCGGGGTCTCGTGTTTGCAGCGCGTCGATCAGTTCTTGATGCGATTCACGCACGCGCAGCACACGCCCCGGCTGAGCCGTCCACAGCCGCATATAGGGTTCCACCACGGAGTGCAGCTCCGAGATCTGGCCCAGTAAACGCGGCTGCTGGCAGAAGCTGCACAGGTATTCGTGAAATTCCCGGTGGGCAGTCGTCCAATCCAGATAGTCGCCGGGCCCTTGGTCAAGTTGTTCCAGCATATTGGTCAGGCGGCGCACGTGTTCGGCGTTCATGTGCAGCACGGCGTTGCGCATGGCCAGCCCTTCCAGCACCGAGCGCATTTCAAACACTTCCAGCATTTCCTGCTGGTTCAGCCCGCGCACCACCGCGCCGCGATTGGCGCGGATTTCAACCAGGCCTTCAGAGGCCAGCCGCCGCAACGCGCCGCGAACCGGCATGCGGCTTGTACCGATTTCAGTGGCGACGACATCGGGCACCAGGCGCTGGCCCGGGGCGTAACGGCCCAGGCGGATCTCGCGCTGCAAATGCAGGTACGCCTCGTCTTCGGCGCTGATCGCTGTCTTTTGAAACTGCAGCATCGTCGTCCCCGGGCTTGGAAAGCCGCCATGATAGATAAACGCAAAAATAACACAAACTGGATCCAGTGATCCATGGATGCAAACACCAATAGTCCGAGTCCGTCCGCTCCCGTCTAATTGCCTCCGGACGGCGCCGCCACGGGCTGTCCGCGCCGGAACGGGCACAGACCCGCCCGGCGGCAGCTCACTTTCAACACGCGATCAAGGGGAATCCATGAAATTTCGTCTCATCCGGACGCTGGCAGGCCTGGCCGCCGCCGCCTTCGCGACACAGGCCGGCGCACAAGCCGCCTCGGCAGCCGCTCCGGCCACTGACTGGCCGCAACACCCCGTGCGCATCGTCGTGCCTTTCCAGGCCGGCTCCGCCACGGACCTGATCACGCGCCAACTGGGCGCCGCGCTGTCCAACGAACTGGGCCAACCCTTCGTCGTGGAAGCCCGCCCGGGCGCCGCGGCGGCCATCGGCAGCGCGTCGGTGGCGCGCTCGGCGCCCGACGGCTACACCTTGCTGATGGGCGGCCCGGCCGCCGTTGTCACCAACCGCTTCCTGCAAAAGCGCCTGGCCTACAACCCGGACGCTTTCGAGCTGGTGTCCCTGGTGGCCTACACCCCGAACATCCTGCTGGCCAACCCGCAACAGCCGTTCAAGACCCTGCCGGAAATGGTAGCCTATGCGCGCGCCAATCCGGGCAAGCTGACCTATGCATCGTTTGGCACGGGCACCACCTCGCACCTGGCGGGTGAGATGCTGAAGTCCGTTGCCGGTATCGATATCCTGCACGTGCCTTACAAGGGCGCGGGCGAAGCCATCCCCGCCCTGCTCTCGGGCCAGGTGTCCATGTACTTCGACACCATCATGACGGGCCTGCCCCAAGCCAAGAGCGGCGCGTTGCTGGCGCTGGGCATGTCGAATTCGCAGCGTTCGGCGCTGGCGCCGGACATTCCCACCATCGCGGAACAAGGCTATGCCGGCTACGACATCGCCCCCTGGTATGGCCTGGTGGCGCCCGAAGGCACGCCCGCGCCCATCCTCGACAAGCTCAACCGCGCCGTGAACAAGGTGCTGGCCGACCCGGCATTGCGCGGTAAGCTGGCGGAAGCCGGCGCGGAGCCGCGTGGCGGCAGCCGCGAGGAATTCGCGGCCTTCATCAAGGCCGAGATCCCGCGCACCAAGAAGTTGATCGACCAAGCCGGCATCACCGCGCAGTAATCCTTTCTACGAGTCCCAGCATCCATGTCCCCCTCCTTCGATTGGTCTTTTCCGTACGCTTCCCGAAAAATGCCGGTCCTGGCCGCCAACGCGGTCGCGACCAGCCAACCGCTGGCCGCGCAGGCGGGGCTACGCATGCTGCTGGCCGGTGGCAATGCCGTTGATAGCGCCATTGCCACCGCCATTGCCTTGACCGTCGTCGAACCCGTCATGAACGGCATCGGCGGCGACATGTTCGCGCTGGTCTGGCACGACGGGCGCCTGCATGGCTTGAACTCCAGCGGCTGCGCGCCGGCCGCCTGGACCCCCGAGTACTTCAATGGCCGCGACGCCATGCCCGGCACCGGCTGGGGCACGGTCACCGTGCCCGGCCAGGTGGCCGGCTGGAAGGCGCTGTCCGAACGCTTTGGCAAGCTACCCTTCGCCAAGCTGTTCGAACCCGCCATTGCCTATGCCGAAGAAGGTTTCCCCGTGTCGCCCACCATCGCCCGGCAATGGGCGACGCAAGCGCCCAAGCTGGCGCACGAGCCCGGTTTTGCCGAGGCGTTTCTGCCGGAAGGCCGCGCGCCTCAAGCGGGCGAATGGTGGCGTTTTCCCGCCCAGGGCAAGACCCTGCGCGACATCGCCGAAAGCGGCGGCGACAGCTTCTACCTGGGCGAACTTGCGCGCAAGATCACCGACTTCGCCAGCCAGACGGGCGGCGCGCTCAGCGCTGCCGACATGGCCGAACACCGCCCCGAATGGGTCGCGCCCATTTCGCAATCGTTCCGCGACGTTGAACTGCATGAGATCCCGCCGAATGGCCAGGGCATTTCCGCGCTGATGGCGCTGGGCATGCTGGAACAGTTTGATCTGGAAGGCATGGGCGTGGACAGCGCCGACTACTACCACGTCAGCATCGAAGCGATGAAGCTGGCGTTCGCCGACCTGCATCATCATGTGGCCGACCCGCGCCACATGCGCACGGACGCGAAAGCGCTGCTGGACCGCGCCTATCTGGCCGAGCGCGCGCGCCTGATTTCCATGGACCGCGCCAGCGTCCCCACCGCCGGCACGCCAGCCACCGGCGGCACCGTCTACCTGACCACGGCCGATGCCAACGGCACCATGGTGTCGTTCATTCAATCGAACTACCACGGCTTCGGCTCCGGTGTGGTGGTGCCCGGCACGGGTATCAGCCTGCACAACCGCGGCCTGAACTTCGTGCTGACGCCGGGTCACGCCAACCAGGTGGCGCCGCGCAAGAAGCCCATGCATACGATCATTCCCGCGTTCGTCACGCGCGGTGGCCAGCCGTTGATGTCATTCGGCGTGATGGGCGGATCCATGCAGGCGCAAGGGCATCTGCAAATGGTCACGCGCCTGGCCGCGTTCGGTCAGAATCCGCAGGCCATGAGCGACGCGCCCCGCTTCCGTGTGGAGAAGGGCCCGGTGGTGAATGTGGAATCGCACCTGCCGCAAGACGTGGTGCAAACGCTGCGCGATCGCGGCCACAACGTGGCCGTGGCCCCCGCTGACAGCCTGGAATTCGGCTCGGCGCAATTGATATGCCGCCTGCCCCAGGGCGGGTACGTGGCGGCATCGGATTCACGGCGCGACGGTCAGGCCGTGGGGTTTTAAATCGGGGAGTTCAGGCCAAACTCCAGGCGGTCTTGTCCGGCCGTTGAAGCGCCGGGAAGCCGCCTTCGCCCAATTGGCTTTGCACCGCGTCGGCGCCGTACTTGATCAAGTCGGCGTCGCGTTCGATGCCCAGCTTTCTCATGGCGCTACGTTTCTGCGAGCTGACCGTCTGGACGCTGCGATGGGACATCTGGGATATTTCGGTCACCGTGGCGCCTGCACAGAACAAGCGCACGATTTCGGCTTCGCGCTTGGTCAGCCGGCCACGCCCCAGCACAAACGCCTGGTTGACGATCATGTCCTTGATGGTGGGCGAGTAGTACGTCTTGCCCTGGTACATGGCGTGCACGGCGTTGATGATGTGGCTGGTTGAATCCGACTTGCTGAGCACGCAGAGGTTTTCGTAAGCCAGCAAGGCGCGGATCAGCGTGGGGTTGTCGATCATGGTCAACACCGCGACGCGCAACGCGGGATACCGCCGCCGCAACAGCGCGATCAACCCCAGGCCGTCTCCGTATTTGCCGCCGGGCATGGTGTAGTCGGACACCACGACGTCGCAGTGCTGTGTTTCCAGCCGCGCGACCAAGTCAGTGGAGTTCTCCGCGCATCCGATCACATCGATGGCGGGGTCCAGCCCTAGTTCATAGCTGACCCCAAGCGCCACGGCGGGATGGTCGTCCGCGACGATCACGCGGATGTATCGTGATGACATTGTTGCATTTCCCTCTTCCACATCGGGACCCACCGGGCAACACGTTGCCTCGCATGCCGGAGGTGTCGCCCGCTGCAAGCAAGTTGTTTTGTTCATCGGATGGGTTGCATGGGCGTTTCGCCATTGTGAAGCCACTATATCGATAGACCGATATAGTGCTGCGCCAAGGCCAATAAGAGAATAGGAATACTACGAAAGTACCCCATGCGCAACTTTCCCTGGCGCAAGTCAGACGTATCCCCATCACGCCCAGCCTGCTTTCGCGACTATCGTCAAGAGACGCATACCTGCAACAGGCCATATCAGCAAGCCCATGAAGAAAAAAGACCGCGAAGAAACCGCCCATCGCGCCCCCCAGCGCCGCGCTTTCCTCAGTGACAACGAAGCTCCCACACTTGCCGCTCTCAATACTCTCGCCCTGCGACACGAACACCGCACACGTACCATCACCGAGCTGACCGGCGCAGATCCGGCGCGCATCCGTACCTTGGCCAACGCCTTCATCAAGGCCAATGACATCGACCTGCAACGCCTGCGCGCGCTTCATGCCCACGACGACCGTGCCGCCCTGCGCCACTTGGCACACCGCATCAAGGGAGCTGCCCAGATGACGGGCGACGCGCAATTGAGCAGGCTTTGCTCGGTGTTGAGCGGCGCTTGCATGGACCCGGACAACCATGACTTGTCGCTGGACGCCATCGTGGCGCAGCTAGACCTGGCGCTGCAAGAGTTCGGCGATTCCTGCCGGCAGATGGCTGACGACATGGGTGCGCGCTAGCGGCATCGGCGGCCCCTGCCCTGCCCTTGCAACGCGATGACGCACGATTCGTAATCGTCATATAGGACTTTCATAGTCCTCATAGAGCTTGTTCGCTTTGCGCTTCGTATAGTCGTTCGATTTCGCCCGTGACCGGCCAGAGGCCAGTGCCTGCGTCAGCAATGTCGGGCAACAACACACCGGCAACATCGAATGATAAGAATGAATACGCGGCAACCCGATACGCGCGGGTGCTTTGCGGCGCTTGCAAGATCTCGTTTATTTTTCGCACCCCGAATTGCTCATCGAATCGCTCATCGATTCCCTTACCTAACTGCTCATCGCCTTTCCGTTTGCGCGCTATTGCTCTGCGCCCAGCCAGCCTGGGCGCAGATCCCTGACGCGGGCCGCCCTGACGCGGGTCGCCCTGACGCGGGTCGCCCTGACGCGGGCCGCCCTGACGCGGGTCGCCCTGACGCGGGCCGCTTCTTTCGCGACCTGGAATCGACGATCCCTGCGCCGCCCCCCGCTCCAGAGGCGCCGGCGCTGAACGTTCCGGCCCAACGCGCCCCTGCGCACATCCCGGAAACCGATGCCGCCAAAAGCAGCCGGGTCTTGGTGAACGGTTTCCTGTTGGACGGCAACCACGCTTACGACGAAGCCACGCTACAAACCCTGCTGGCCGATCTGCTTGGGTCGGCGCAAGACCTGAACGGCTTGCGCGCTGCGGCGGAACGGCTCTCGGAACACTATCGGCATGACGGCTACCTGCTGGCGCGCGCCTACCTGCCTGCTCAGGAAATACAAGATGGCCTGGTTCGCATCCGCATCGTGGAAGGGGCGTATGGCCAGGTCTTGCTGAACAATACTTCGCGTGCGCGGGATGGCGTGCTGGCGCCCGTGCTCGAACCCTTGCATCCGGGTGATGCCGTTCACGGCCGTAGCCTGGACCAAGCGCTGCTGCGGCTGAACGACTTGCCCGGCGTGGTCGCCACCGGTACCTTGCGCGCGGGCGCCGAGCCCGGCACAACCGACCTTGTCGTCAACGCTGAACCCGGCCCCTGGATCGCCGGCAGCATCGACGCCGACAACTTTGGCGGCGCCTACACGGGCGAATACCGCCTTAGCGTGGCGGCCAGCCTCAACAACCCCTTGGCCCTGGGTGACCAATTGGACGCGCGTCTGCTGTCCAGCGACCGCGAACAGCGCTATTACCAGTTGGATTACCAGCTACCCCTTGGCCCGTGGTCAACCCGCGTCGGCATGGGTGCGTCCAACATGCGCTATGAATTGGGCCGCGAGTTTGCCGTGCTGCAAACCCACGGCAGCGCGCAGACCACCCACCTTTATGTACGGCAAAACCTGCTGCGCAGTCGCGACGCCAATGTCCAGGCCTCGTTGCAGTACGAGCACAAGCGCCTGCGGGATAGCTACGACTACTTCAGCCTGACACGCGCCCATCGCATCGGCCTATGGACCGCCGCCATCAACGCCAGCGCCCGCGACTCGCTGTGGGGCGGCGCCAGCAACGGCGTCTACCTTGGGGTATCACACGGCAAGCTGCGCTTTGGCGATGAAACGCAGCGGCGTGACGACCAGCTTGCCAAGCAGGCGGCTGGCGGCTTCGGCGTGGTCAATCTCAGCGTAAGCCGCCAGCAGCGCGTGGCCGGCCCCGTGCAGCTTTACGGACGGGTGCGCTCGCAATGGGCCAACAAGAACCTGGACAGCGCTGAAAAATTCAGCCTGGGCGGCCCCTATGGCGTGCGCGCCTACGCATCGGGCGCCGCCAGCGGCGACCAAGGCTGGCAAGCCACCGGCGAACTGCGTTACCTGCCGCTGCCCGGCCTGCAGTTCTCCGCCTTCTTCGATACGGGTTCCGTGCAGGTGAACAAACGCGCCTGGACATCCGAACGCAACCACCAATCCTTAAGCGCATTCGGCGTGGGCATCGCCCATGGCGGCGCCCAGCACGTGGTCAACGTCAGCGCTGCCTGGCCCTTGCGCCAAGGCAAAGAGACCGCGAAAAACGACCGACAACCCCAGTTCTGGGTGCAGGCCACCCGCTACTTCTGAGTCTTACCCACACGCTGCGCCCACGCGCCGCCTGGGCACGCGCGCAGCATTTTCCCAGGAGGAAAGCATGAACAAGACTTTTGCATTGGTTTGGAGCGAAGCACGAGGGGGCTGGGTTGCCGCCAGCGAATGCGCGCGCCGGCGTGGAAAATCGTCGGGGGGGGTGCGGATGACTGTTGTTGCGCTGACGTTGATGGGAGTTGTTGGCGTGGCCGGTGCACAAGACCTTCCGAAGGACGGGGTGATCAAGCATGGAACCGGTGATATCGCTATCGACGCGAACAAGAACACCATGCGGGTCAACCAGAAGACGGACAAGCTGATCATCGACTGGCAACGGTTTGACGTAGGGGCGGGTAAGCAGGTGGTCTTCGATCAACCTGGGCGATCTTCGGCAGTGCTCAACAAAGTGCTAAGCAACGGCTTCAGCAACATTCAAGGAAACATTAACGCCAACGGACGTGTGTTTCTGGTCAATCCCAACGGCATTTCTTTTGGCGCGTCTTCGCGGGTAAGTGTGGGCAGCCTGGTAGTGGCGGCCACCGAGCTGGCCCATGATGATTTTCTCAAGGGAGGGCCGATGCGCTTCGTCAGTTCCAAAGGAAACCGCATTTCCAATGCCGGCGAAATCGAGGCGCAAAGCGGCGGCAGCGTAATACTGATGGGCAAATCCATCATCAACTTCGGTTCGATTCAGGCGAACCAGGGCGAAATCGCGCTGGCGGCGGGCGACGTCTTCACCCTGGCTCTCGACGGCGATTCGATACTGAGCCTGCAAATTGATCAGGCTGCATTGAACGCCGAGCTGCACAACATCGGCACGCTCACAGCCAATGGTGGCCAAGTGCATTTAACCGCTCGAGATCGCGCCGACATTCCCTCGCTAGTCGTCAATAACGATGGCCTGATCGAAGCAAATTCACTCGACGGAACACGCGGATCCATCGTTCTGGATGGAGGTGACTCTGGAAACGTCAACGTCGGCGGAATACTTTCCGCCAACGGTGGCACGACGATGGCCGGCGGTACGGTGTCGGTGAAGGGCAACGCCATAGTCATCCAGCCTGGTGTTGAAGTCGACACCCGGGGTGCATCCGGGCAGACCGGCATGTGGTCGATCTCCGCCAACAATATGAGCGTCGCCTCGGCAGCCAAGCGAGGCAGTGCCGCGCTCAGCGCGAATACGGTTGTCAAGAGCCTGGCCACGACCAACATCTCGTTGATCAGCGCAAGCGGCGACGTGACCATCGACGCCCCACTTGAATGGGATGGCGCCAACTCGCTGACCTTGCAGGCCGCGCGGCATGTGGACATCAACGCCCCGCTGACCGCCCGTGGAAACGGCGCAGGCATCACCGCGAAATCGCTGGATGGCGACCTGCGCATCAATGCCAACATGACGCTGGGCGGCGACAACGCGGCGCTGGCCTTTCTTTCGAAGTCCAACTTCGCTCTGCGCAAGGGCGTGTCCATTGCGCTGACCGGCAAGGGCAGCAGCTACGAAACCCGCGAAGGCCGCTACACCGTCATCAACCAGGCCAGCGAATGGGAAACCATGAACAATGACTTGAGCGGCCGCTACGCGCTGGGCAAGAGCATTGAGGCTGGCGGACGGGTCTCCCCCATCGGTAACGACCACGAGGCGTTCACCGGTGAATTCGAAGGCTTCGGCCACACCTTGAGCAAATTCGAGGTCAACGGCGGCAACCATGCGGGCCTTTTCGCACAGTCCTCCGGACACATCCGAAACCTGAACCTGGAAGACATTTCGGTGACCACCGCGCGCGACGCACAATCGCCCGACAAGGCCGCTGGTGCACTGGTGGGCACCCATTCAGGAACCATCGCCAACGTGCACGCAGTGGGGGTACGCATGACCGACCTGGGCGCGGGTCGAGGTGCGGTCGGCGGCTTGGTTGGACGTGGCAACGGCGGGTTGATCGAACACGTGAGCGTTACCGGATCCACGCTGCAAGCGAAGGGAGGGCGCGTGGGCGGCCTGATCGGCGACAACAACGGCGGCTACATCAACGACTCCCGCGCGGATGTCGCCGTGCAGGTCTCGGGCAACGTCCATGCCGGCGGATTCGCCGGGTATCACGGCGCGGGCGGCACCTTATACAACGTGCAAGCCCGCGGGGCCATCACGCACAGCGGCGAGTCCGGCAACGGCCATTTCGGCGGCCTGGTCGGCGCGAACGAAGCCACCATTGCCGACTCCGCCGCGTTCGGCCGGGTCCAGGTGAATAGCGGATCGGCCTTCTCCGTGGGCGGCTTGGCCGGTTACAACGGGGGAGTCATCAGCAACGTCACCGCAAGTGGTCACGTCAGCGGCGGCAACCACAGTGCTGTGGGCGGACTGGTGGGCTACAACAACGGCCTGCTGACCAACGCCGAGGCCAAAGGCAACGTCGCCGCCAAAGACCGGGCTAACGTGGGCGGCCTGGCGGGCGTGAATCGCGGCACGATCCGTCAAGGCGTGGCGCGCGGCACCGTCCGCGGGGAAACCCATAGCCGGATAGGCGGCCTGGTTGGCACCAACCTGGTCAGCGGCGAAGTCCTGGGCGGCACCGCCCATGGCAACGTCAGTGGCGGCCTGTTCGTGACCATGGGCGGGCTGGTGGGCGTGAACGAAGGGCTGATCCATCAGTCGCACGCACGCAATACCGTCAACTACTGGTGGGGGCAGTGGTTGCTGCAAACGCGCGGCACGGTGGTGGGCCACAACACCGGGACCGTCTGGTAAGGCGTGTTGACGCCATGACAAAAGGCGGCGCATTCCGAGAGGATGGCGCCGCCTTTGCGTGACAAGTTCGATGCGGGGTGCGCACGGCAAGACTCAGGAGAATTCGGGCTCAGGGAAACTCGAAGGTGAATTCCGCCGCGGCGTTGGCCACGCCGCTTTCCACATCTTGCCGATTGCCCGCTGTGCGGATATAGCGTGCAGCCAAGGACAACTGCGCACTGTCACCCTGTGTCGTCATCACGTACTCGGGGCCATACGCGCCGCCAACGGGGCCGAATCGTATACGCCGGTCTTGGCTATCAGTGACGATGATGCCGAATCCCTGAGCGGGCTTCATGCCATTGGCAGTCGTGTCGTACAAGGCCAGGACCGAATCCGTGCCCGCCACCAAGCCGCTCTTGGCCCTGAACTTGACCTGTGGCCGCGCAAACGCGCTGCATTGGTTCAAGCTGATCTGAAACGGCTTGGGCGCCGACACCGAACCTTCGGCGGGAAAGTCGGCGATGAAGGCGGGCAGCATTTCCACCTGAACGTCTTGATGCGCGCCGGCTTCGCAGGCGTGAAAGATGTCAATGGTATCGCCAATATGGCCACCCATATTGAAAACCTGGTCGCCCATATATTTTTCGGTCAGCGCGCAGATCTTGGCGGGCGGTACCGTGGGGGGGTAACCCTGCCAGGACGGCATGTCACTCAGCGCCCCTCGCACGGCATATCCTTCCTCCGCCGTGAAAAACGTAAGAACGAGTCCCACGCCGGGCGCCACCCCGGTCACTTTCATACGGCGTGGCAAGTGCTCGGGCGGAACCAGCAGCACCAACTGCTGTACATACTCGAACTCAGCAGCGTGTGCCTGAGGATCACGTCCTGCCACGATGTCGACGAGGTCCATCACCAAGGGCACATAGACAGGCGCCTCCAGTTCCCGCAACTTGAAGAGCAAGCCGATTCCTGGGACATTGGTCTTGGCGGCTTGGCCGGCCATGTTGGACGCGTTGGCCCACATCGCCGTCGTGGCCACCTGGTACTTGCCTGTCGCGCCAGGCATCCTGACCAGGCGAGAGCCAATCCTCATCGGAGTGCGCTTTTCGTACAGCACCTGCCCCTTCTGTGATTGCGCTGTCAATGGCTCGACGGGTTCCCATCCGCTAGGTAGCCCACCGCTGAAATTGCTGCAATTTGCAGCCAACCAAGCGTCCTTTTGGGCGCCTGACGCGGAGTGCGGTAGCGCGCCCAGCACCACCATCACGGCTACCGCTGCCAGCGCCGCCCATGCACCCTGCCCCACCGGGCGGCGTAATTGTCTATTTCCCATGTCATTCTCCGTACATGCCGGGCGGCGCTCTGGCCGTGCCGCCCGGACTGAGTAGATTCATTGCGTCCCGCGCGTGTTCGCTTGGCGCAGCGCCGTCTTCGCTTCCAAGATTTCGCCGTCGTCGTTCGCCGCGTAGTACCGCAACACCGCTTCCCCCACGCGGGGCGCGGCCCCCGCGGGCAACAAGAACCGCGTGCGAGCCAGCGGCGCGACGGTCAGGCCGGTTAGCGTGATGGGGGTGATGGGGGAATCGCCGCCCGCCTCTGCCGCCAACTCCACCTGCGCCAACGACACAACATACGGCGTCTCGTTATGCGCCTCGATTTCGCCTTCGGCCGCGTGATATGTCCATGTCACCTTGCCGATGGCCTCACTGGCGGACCCCGGCAAGCCTTCGGGCCGATACAGCACTTTCATCCGCAACCGATACGCAAGCTGCAGCAAGTTCTGCTGTGACGGATCGCGCGCCGGCACTTCCAGGAAGTTGATCCAGAACACGGATTCCCGGTCTTTCGGCATGGCCTCCCCCGTATGCCGCAACAGCAGGCTCATGCGCCTTGCCGGATCCAGCCGGAACACGGGTGGCGTCAGCAGGAATGGCACGGTTTCGCGGCTGGGGTCGGCGGTGAAATCGCCGGAATCCAGCCAGCTTTGCACCAGGATGGGATGTTGCCCAGCGTTGCCGGTGCGTAGCGTCAGCGACTTTTGCCCCGCCGGATAGATGAAACGCGTGCCGGTCACGACCAAATCCGCCTGCGCGGTGCGAACGGGCGCAAGCACCCACGCCGCCGCCATCGCCAGCATCAACACCCCGCGCCACCCGGCAAGCACGTGCGCGCTCATCGCAGGGACAGCGGCCCAACGCCGCCTTGCTGTGCGGGAACTGGCTCGTCTTGAACACAAGCCAATTCCAGAATGTCGTAGGCACTGTCGCCGCGCGTGTGGCGAGCGGGCAATTCATAGTCGATGTGACAGCTTTCGCCTTGCCCAGGCCCCCATTCAATACGCACGCGTCCTTGGTCGCTTTCGGCGCGCATGACGATACGGCTGCCCTGCCCCACCGCGCCCACCGCCACGCGGGTTTGCGGGTCGATGGCTTCGGCGCCGAATGGCAAGGCCGCGCCGTCGGCCAGCTTGCTAAGGATCAAGACCTGACGCGCGCGCAGCGTGGGGTAGACCAGCTTGATGATGGCGCCCGCGCGGGGCGCGATATTCAACGAGCTGGTCTTGAGTTCAATGTCCACGGGCAGGTCGGCCGGGTCCACGTCCACCGAGTTCAAGCGGTAGGGGCTCAGGCTGCCCACCACCGCGTAGCCGCTGCCGTCCACCCGGTTGACGCCATAGCCCACACGCATGCCCTCGGCGTCCTTGGCCTGGACCAGCGCCACCGTTTCGCCCATGGTCTGCGCCAAGGTCACGCCGCCACCATGCACAAGCATGGCGCCGTTCGCGCTCAGGGACGCTTGCCGATACCCCCGCCCCTGTCCCACGCTGGCCGACACCGAGCCCTGCGGGAAGTTATAGCCCACGCCGGCGTCCGCGGAATTGGCGTTGCTGCGGCCATTGTGGGCGGCCGACACTGAGTATGAGCCCGCGCCGCGATCGTCCAACGGGCCGCTGACGCTGGACGACAAACGCGCGCCTTCACGGCTGTCGCCGGTGTAGACCGCGCTCAGGCGTGGCGCGCGGGAAGTCATGTCCCGGCGACCCAGCGGGATGGCGACGCTAAGCGTCACCTGCGTGCTTTTCGCGCTGCCCCCTCCCCCCCAATAGCTACCCATGCCGGCGCTATGGACCCGTTGCAGCGCGATGGAATACGACACGTCTCTCCAGTCGTTGTTGTAGCCAACCGAGTAATTGACGTCGCTGCCGGCCCGCGACCAGTAGTTGGCGGTGGACGCCGACGCATACATGCTGCCCAAGCTTGCGCCCAGGTTCTGGCTGACGTTCAGGTCGAAGCGGCTGCGCATGCGGCCATCGCCCTGGTAGCGATAGTTGCGCGACACATTGCCCAGCGCCACCGCGTCGCGCAGGCCCAGGTAGCCGCTGGTGGAATAGCGGTAAGCCAAAAGCGAAAAGTTCGTGCCACTGTTGGGCAGGTCTTTGCTGTAGGTGAGCCGGTAGCTGGCGCCGGCGCGCTTGCCTTCCAACGGCACCTTGGCGCGGGCGGCCGTCACATCCGCGGCAAAGGCGCCCAGGGTGGTGCTCATCGCCGCGCCCAGCAACACCGAGCCATAGTGGTCGGTAAACGCCAGGCCGCCGTAGCCGGTAATGGCATCGCCCATGCCGCGTTTGAGCGTGCCTTGCAGCACATACGGCGAGGGGCCGCGCAGGCCCCGGTCAGCAGCCCGGCCGGCCGTCAGGCTGTACTGGGTCACACCGGGCCGCAGCAGTTGCACGATGGTCGCGAACGGCACGACGAAGCTGCGCGTGCTGCCGTCGGCTTCGGTCACCTGCACGTCCAGGTCGCCGCCATAGCTGGCCGCGCGCACGTCCTCGATGACGAAAGGGCCGGGGGCAACAGTGGTTTCATAGATGAGAAACCCACGTTGATAAACCGAGACCTTGGCGTTGCTGTTGGCGGTGCCCCGGACGATGGGCGCGTAGTGGCGCAGGGTTTCGGGCAACATGCGGTCATCGCTGGATAGCTGCACACCCCTGAACGACACGGCGTCGAACAGTTCCCCGCTGGTGGAACTTTCGCCCAGCAGCAACTGCGATTGCCACGCGGGGATGTCGGTCTGCAGGTAATAGGAACTGGCTTGGTACTGCGCGCCGCTGGTTTGCGACCAGAACGCCGAACCGGTATGGCGCAGCCGCAGCGCGCCCAGGTTCAAGCCCGCGTTGATGCCCGCATAGCCGCGCGTCATGCGCCGGCCCTGGCTTTCGGTCGTGAAGACGTTGGCGTTGTAGTTCAGACGCGCGGCGGTGATGCCGCTATCCCATTGGGAAGGGTCCACCCAGCGGTTCGACACCGCCAAGCGTTGCAGGTATTCCGGAAACGTCACGTACAAGCCAAGCTGCGCCATGTCGACGCGGATTTTTGCACCGGGCACGTAGCGCGACAGATCCTCACAGGACAGCTCGCGGGGCAAGGGTTCAACGCCGTCCGCGCGCGACACCTTGCCCAGGTCCAGCCCGCCACGTTCCAGCATGGCGGCGTTGTAGCAAGGCACGGCGCTGTCCTGGCCGGGCACGTTGCGAAATTCAATGTCGTCAACGCCGCGCCATTGCCCGTTGAAGTAGAGGTCCAGCCGGTGCATGCCCGGATCGGCGAAGTTCGCGCGTTGAAAGCGGCGGGTGTCTATGGTGGGGCCACCCACTTCCTGCATCAGCATGTAGGAGTCGAAAATAGCGACCTCGTCTTGCGCCCACGCGTTGGCGGCGGCCATGGCGCAGGCGGCTGCCAGCAGGCAGCTTCCGACGCGGGCGGTCGCCCGGACACGGCGCCGCGTTCGGAAACGCGCGCAAGAGGAATGGCGAACGGAAGTCCGCGCAAGTCTAATGTTCATCAAACCGGAAAAGCTCCACCGACTAGGGCCGAGAGGAAGGCTCAATCAAGCAAGCGCATGTTGAGGGTGCGCCGTCCGCCGAAGTCGTTGATGGCTTCGTACTGGACGGTGGGTTGGCCTTCTTGCAAGCCGGCCGCATTCGAGGCCAGCGCGAAGTTCGATGTTCCAAATGGGGCGACCATGCCGTTTTCCGCCGCAATGCTACGTTTGCCCGACACCAGCGCGATACGCGCAAACGACACATGAAACGGCGTGGGGTTGGTGACTTCAAGCTGACGTTTTCCGCCGGTGGCGTGCACCAGTTTCCAGGTCAGTTTGTCGGGCGCGGTGGCCGCCTCGTCCGGTATGGGGGCGGGCCGGAAGAAAATCTTGATTCGTGTGTGGAACGAAAATTGCAACACGTTCACCGAGGCCGGATCGCGCGGCGGCGTTTCCACGACGTTCAAATAAAAGAGGCTTTCCCGGTCGGTGGGAAGCGGCTCTTTGGTATAGGTGATGCGAATATTGGACGCGCTGTTCGGTTCAATCCGCATGACGGGCGGCGTCAACACGAACGGCACACGGATGTCGGCGGGCAGCGCATTTTCCTTGCCGTCGTCAATCCAGTTTTGCGCAAGTACGGGCGTAGCGCCGTTGTTGCGGATGATCATGATGGAATCGCGCGCGTCGGACTTGATGACCAGGCGCGTGCCTTGCAGTACCAGTGCAGCCTGGGCGGGAACCACCCAGGCGCACAGGACCAAGGCGAGCGATAGCACGTGCGCGAACGCATGACGGGCAAGCGCCCCGGTGATCGTCGTCATGGCAGTGTCGCGCTTAGTTGTAGCGCAGGGTGTAGGTCACGTATGAATCGCCGTCACCGAAACCGACCGAAGTGGCGGTGGGATCTTCGGGCACGTACTTCGCCGCGTAATACAGCACAGCCTGGTTGTTCTTGACCTCGGCAACCTGCGGATCGGGGTCGGTGATGCCCAGTCGGATCGGAGCGGTGTTGACGGGGGCTTCGGTGCGGTTGTTGCGGATCTGGATCTGCACGCCGGCTGCCGGCGATGCGCCGACCAGCTTCAGGTTGCCAGTAACCTTGTCGACGTTCGGATGATTGGAATGGAATTGCAGCCGTACCTTGGTGTCGTTCGCGCAATCGGCCGAGCCGTGCACCTTGATCTGGAAGTCTCTTTCAGGCGCGGAGCCGTTGACAACGTCTTCAGGCTTGACCGTGCCGAAAGACGGCACGTCCGTCACGCCGTTGGCGCCGCCCGCGCTGCCTTCAACGTCGCACGTTACGTCGTTGATCGAGCCGAAGAAATTGACGGTGCCACCCGCGGCGAAACTCGCCCCCGGGGCCAACACTGCCACTAGCAAGCCGGAGGCGGCCAGGGATGTCAGGATACTGCGCTTCATGCGATTTCCTCTATTCAGGGATAAGAATGGCGATGGCACTTCCGTGCCTGGCTAAGCGTGCTCGAATGACCCGCAAAGCGATTGCGTGGTGGATCACTGCGAGCCCCCTGAACGATACGATTTGAGCGCGAAGAATTAACTAGGAGGATGCTTAATTGGTGCTCTTAGAAATCTGATATTTCGCACCGAAGACGAGTCTTCGGCGCTAACTGTATTGCTGCGTTGCAAAGCGCACTTAACACGTGCTGGGCAGCACTTTTCGAGGATATTGCTGCGACGCGCAAGCGTCGCGGCACCCTTGTCTAACTGCGACAAGCACATGTCGGATTCAGACTAGTTGAGCCCCCCTGCCGGCACTGCCCTTACCCCGGCCTGCGGGCGCACACGCAACCACAGCAACAGGCCGCACGCCAGGGTCATCAACTGCGATCCCACCAAGAGATAAAAGCCCGCCGAGTATGCGGCCGACCCCGACGTGCTTTGGCTGGCCGACATCGATATGGCCGCGCCCATCATCGCCGGCATCATCCCGCCCACGATGCTGCCCACGCCGTTCACCACGCCAAAAGCGCTGCCGATGTGTTCCGGCCGCGCATAGAACTGCATGGTGCTAGGGATGGCCGGGCTTTGCAGACCCCAGAAAAATCCCGCCGCGGTCAGACAATAAATGGCGTGATAGCGATCGTCGACCACGAGCGCCAGCGCCACCGCCAACACCACGCCCAGGCTGCCGCCCACGAAAATCAGCGGCACCCGCTCGCGGCTGATGCGGTCGATGAGCAGCCCGCCCAACAGCACCGCCGCGATGGTGGACCATTGCGGCATCGACGCCAGCCAGCCCATGGCGCGCAGGTCAAAGCCGCGTGCTTCTTTCAGGTAGCCGGGCAGCCAGTTGCCCACGCCCCACATATAGGCCAGGAAGCTGGACGTCAGCACCGTGATCAGGATCACGTGGCGCGTCTGCATCGCGCCGCGCACCATGGCAGGGACACGCCGCCCCAACACCTCGCGCAGCGACAGCCTGGTGGCGCCGCGTTGCGGCTCGCTGCCCACGGGCATATGAATGCACAGCAACACCACGGGAATGCCGACCAGCAGGTTGACCAGGCCCAGCACATAGAACGAGGCCTGCCAGTCCAGATGCAGCACCAGCATCGCCACAAAGGGGTAACCCAACGCAAAGCCCATGCCCGTGCCGCTATTGACCAGCGAATTGGGTTTGCCGTTCTCATGGCCGTCGAACCTGGCCTTGATGTAGCACGACGCCAGGGCAAACAGGGGCCCTTCGGACAGGCCCAGCATCAGGCGCGAGAACAGCAGCAGCCCGTAGCTTTGATACAGCGGCGAGGTCATCGTGATGACACCCCACAGGCACAAGCCGTAGATCAGACTACGCCGCACGCCCAGCATCGCCACGCAGAATGGCGTCAGAATGATGGACGACAGGCCGTAGCCCACCATGAATACGGTTGCCAGCATGCCTTGCGCGCCTTTGTCGACGGCGGTCAGGCCTATCTGCTTCAGAAAGTCTGCTTGCGTGATCAAGACGGACAGGTTGATCCGGTCCACATAAGAGATGGTCACGATCAGGAAGATCGCGACTACGCCCAACCATCGATTGGAAGTGGTTTGCATGGTGACCTCGGAGATGTCGGGAATTCAGGCCGAGCGGAAGCCGGCGCGTGCAGCGCCCGGCCCCCGCCCTGCCCGCTTTAGAAGGAGTGATGGATGCCGCTGGTCAGCACCGTCTGATTGCGCGTGGAAGACACCCCCACGCCATTGATCGCCGCATGCGCCAGGCCGCTACCGGCGCGCTGGTACACGGCCAGCGCGAACCACTCGGTGCGCTTTGAGAACTGGTGCACGTGGCTCAGGCTGAACAGGTCCCAATGGCCCCCCGCGAACGCGCTGCGCGAATAGCCCAGGTTCAGCACCTTGCTGGGCCGATAGGTCCAGGCGGCGCCCAGGTCGGCGTTGCGCATGGCTTCGTCGCGCCCCCGATATTCCAGTTGCACACCGGTGTAGGTGGCGTTCACGCGCAACGGCAGGCTGTCGAAGCGATAGCCGGCGCCCGCCCCCCAGATGCGCTGGCGGTCCAGCACGATGGGCAGGCCCGACGTCAAGGTCTGCCCGAACAGCCGCGCCACGCCGGTGCGGCGCGGCAGGTCCACGTGCGCGCGGTCCTTGACCAGGGTGAAGGCCAGCGCGCCCGAGAAGCCCTCTTCCTGATAGCGCGTGAAGGCGCTGAGTGTGGTGGTGCTGCGCGCCCCTTCCTTGGGGGCCATCGACGCGAACCCATACAGCGCCCCCACTTGCCAGGGGCGCGCAGCCGGACTCATCAGCTTGATGGCGTTGTCCGCCTGGAACGTGTTGGCCAGATTGTCGAGGTTGCCAGGATGGAACAAGAAAAAATTGGTCAGTTGAAAACCGTTGCTGTACTTGCCGATGACGTCAAACATGAAGCCCGGCTGATGGCCCAGCTGAACGCTACCCCAGCCGTCGCTCAACCCGACCCAGGCATTGCGGTTGAACAGCACGCCCGGCACGATGGACGAACCGGTCTGCGTGGAAAAGCCGCTTTCCAGCAGGAAGTTGGCTCGCAGCCCATCCCCCAGGTTTTCGGAGCCGCGCAGCCCGAAGCGGTCTGGTTGCATGGTGCCCGGGTCGATCCGCGCCGAGCTGCCGCCCGCAATGTTGCTGACATAGCTCACACCTTGGGTCAGGCTGCCGTACAGGTGGAGGTTGCTTGCCGCGGCGGGGGCCGACGCCGTGGCGCCCAGGCTCAAGCCCAAACCCAAGCACGCGGCCCCCCTGGCAGACACCCTTGCCTTTCTGACTGCCGCGATGCGCCATGACGGCTGACGCCGATTGATCGCTTTCATGTCTCTCCCCTATCCCCGCGTGGCGGGTTGTTATGAACTGATATCGATGAAGCGCTACAAATCCAACACAAGCTCCCCGCTCAGGCACCCCGACACGCAAACCATCATGCAGCGGTTGGCGGCCTGTTCGCTTTGGCTTAATACGGAATCTCGATGCTCGGGCGTGCCGCTGAGCACGCGCGTTTCGCAACTGCCGCACACGCCCTCGCGACAGCTATGGGGTACGTCCACGCCCGCCTCCAGCAGGCAGTCCAGCAACGCGGCGCCCGACGCCACCTCAAGCGTCTTGCCCGTCCTGGCCAGCCTCACCTGGTACGCCCCGCCCGTGGCTGGCGCGGCGTCTTTCGCGCCAAAGCGTTCGACGTGGCAATGCGGCAGGTTCAGTAGACCGGCCGCCGCTTCGAAGGCGTCGATCATCGGCCTCGGGCCGCAGCAATAGAAATGGGCCGATGCTGGCATGGCGGCCAGAAAACGGTGCAGGTTCGGCGCGCCGCCATGGTCTTCGTCGAAATGCAGATGCGTTCGAACCCCGGCTGGCAGGCACGCAAGAAAAGCCGCTTCGGCGCGTGACCGCGCGGCGTAGAACAATTCGACGTGTTTGCCCTGGCGCAGCAGGTCTAGAAGCATGCAGAGAATGGGCGTGATGCCGATGCCGCCGGCGATCAGCACGGACTGCTCGGCCGATGGCTCCAGTTCAAAGTGATTACGGGGCGGATCGATCAGCAACTGCTGCCCGGGCCGCAATTGCTGATGGATGTAGGCCGAGCCGCCCCGGCTGTTGCGGTCATGCAGCACGCCCACCACATAGCGCTTGCGCTGCTCGGGCGAACTGCAAATCGAGTAGCTGCGCTTGATGCCGTGCGCCAGGTGCAGGTCGATATGCGCGCCGGGCGTGAAGGCTGGCAAGGCCTCGCCATCCTGCGCCGCCAGCTCCAGGCTCAGGATGTGACGCGCTTCGACCCGCATGCACTGCACGCGAACGGGTATGGGTACAGGAGTGGACATCGGGCAACGCTTCCAGGTCAGATCGGCATCAAGGTGACGGACGATGGGGTGATGGCTAGTCGGCGGACCGGTCCGTCAGGAACTTGCCGCCCGCGCTTTCCGCGTTCTTCTGGCGCCGGGTATTGCCGTCCAGCCCGCCGTCTATCGCCCATTCGGCGAACACGGTCGGGCCGGGTTCAAATTCGCGGGGCTGCCAGCGTTCGTCCAGGTGGTCTTCGTCGGCGTAGTACTCGATGAGTCCGCCCGCGGGGTTCTTGAAGTACCAGAAGTACGCGGACGACACGGGATGCCGGCCGGGACCCAGCTGGGTATCCCAACCACAACGCGCCATATGCAGTCCGCCACCAAAGACTTCATGGATATCGCGCACCGTGAAGGCCACATGGTTCAGCCCTGCGCGCGGTTGCGGCGGCTGCAACAGAAACAGGTCGTGGTGCCCGCCGCTGGCGTCGCAACGCAGGAACATGCCGCGCCGGGGATAACTGTCGGACACGACAAAGCCGCAATGCTCGGTGTAGAAGCGCGCGGTGGCTTCCACGTCGCTTACGAAGAACACGACATGGCCGATGTTGATCGGGCTGGCACGCTCGTAGATGGGCGCCGCCTGGTTCACGCGCGGCTTGCTGGCCCAGGTGTTCATCGCCCCGCACTCAAGCTGCACCGGCTGCCGGCGCGTGCGTGCAAAACGGATGGCCATGCCGTTGGGGTCCGTGCACGCCACCCCGTCCGGGCCGCTGCTGTAGCCGGGGGCATGCTTGAGGCGTTCCGCCAGCGTGGCCAGCATCGCGTCCGACCCCACGCCCCACACGACTTCACGCAGCGTCGGCCCGGGTTCGATCGCGGGCGGCAAGTCCGCCGACGGCGCGCAGACCACGACGCGGCAACCATTCAAGGTGTCGAACGCCAGGCGCGACGGCGACGCTTCCCGCAGGGCTAGCCCCCAGTCGGTAAAGAATGCGCGGCAAGCGTCCAGGTCATCGGCGCTGTAGGTGATCTGGTCGATTCCGACGATTTTTTGGTCCATGTTCATCTCTGCCCTTCATCAGGCCCGCTTCCGTGATCCGCCCAAGGCAAGGGCTGCGCGTTCATTCCCCAGTAAATGCTCTTCTGATCCATGTACTGTTGGATGCCCAGCCTGCCCTTCTCGCGGCCCAGCCCGCTGTCGCGCCAACCGCCGAACGGCGTCGAAATCGAAAACTGCTTGTAGGTGTTGATCCAGACGGTGCCCGCCTGCACCTGCCGCCCGATGCGCCAGGCCTTCTTGTAGTCACGAGTCCAGATGCCCGCGGCAAGCGCATAGACGCTGTCGTTGGCCTGCTCGATCAGCGCGTCCTCATCGTCGAACGGCATGGCAACCAGCACCGGACCGAAGATCTCTTCCTGGCAGGTGCGGCTGCTGTTGCCCAGGTTTTCGATGATGGTCGGCGTGTAGAAATAGCCCTGGTCAACGCCGCTGCCCTCGGGGCGCTTGCCGCCGGTGCGGATCGTGCCGCCTTCGCTTAAGGCCAGCGCCACGTAGCGTTCTACCGTTGCGCGGTGCGCCTCGCTGATCAGCGGGCCCATCTGCGTGGCCGGGTCCGCCGGGTCGCCCACGCGCAGGCGTTGGGCGGCGCTTGCCAACCGGTCCAGGAATTCCGCGTACCGCGAACGCGCCACAAACAGGCGCGACCCCGCAATGCAGGACTCGCCGGACGAACTGAAGATGCCGTACAGCACGCCGTTGACGGCATGCTCGATGTCGGCGTCGGCCAGCACCATGGTGGGTGACTTGCCGCCCAGTTCCATCGACACCGGCATCATCTTGTCGGCGGCAAGACGGGCAATCTGTTTACCCGTGCCGGTGCCGCCCGTGAACGACACGCGCTTGACCAGCGGATGCCGCACCAGGGCGTCGCCCAGTACCGACCCCTTGCCCGGCAGCACGCTGACCATGCCGGCCGGCACGCCCGCCTGTACGCAGATGGCGGCCAGCTCCAGCGCCATCAGGGGCGTAATCTCGGCCGGCTTGATGATGACGGCGTTGCCCGCCGCCAGCGCGGGCGCCAGCTTCTGCGCCTCGCTGGCGATGGGGGAATTCCATGGCGTGATCGCGGCGATGACGCCCATGGGTTCGTGCACGCTCATCGTCAGGCAGTCGCCGCGCATCGGCGTCAGGCAGTCTTCCAGCGTCTCGCATGCCGCCGCGTAGAACTGGAACGTGGCCGCGGCGCTGGCGACCAGGGCGCGCGTTTCGGTGATGGGCTTGCCGTTATCCAGGCGCTGCGTTTGCGCCAGTTCTTCCGCGCGATCACGAATGATCTGCGCCACGCGGTACAGCACCTGCGCGCGCTCGTGCGGATGTTTTTGTGCCCAGCCGCTGTGGCGGAAGGCATGGTCGGCGGCGCTTACCGCTTCGTCGACATCGTCCAGGTTGGCAGCGCGCAAGTGTGCGATGGCTTGCCCGGTGGCTGGGTACAGGCTGGCGTACGCCTCGCCCCGCCCGGCGCGCCAGATGCCACCGACGCAGATGTCCAGGATGTTCTTGTCTGTCATGGCTGGGTTCCAGTTATGCGCTTGCGCATCACGCCACCTCCGGCGTCTTGACCGGCGGGCCGGCGAAGACGGTTTTGAATGCGCCGATGGACAGCATGTCGACTTCGATCAAGCACGGCCCCGCTTCGCGCGCGGCGGTCGCCAGCGCCGCATCCATGTCCGCCACGCGCGACACGCGCACGTGCCGCAGCGCCAAGGACGCCGCCAGGGCGGCATAGTCGGGCGTATGCAGGTCCACGTAGTGGCGACGGCCGCCGTACTGGCTGTCCTGGATGTTCTTGATGACGCCGTAGCCACGGTCGTTCATCAGCACGAACACCACGTCGGCCCGCTCTTGCACGGCGGTGGCCAGTTCACCCAGGTTCAGGATGAAGCCGCCATCGCCCGACAGGCAGAACGTTTTCTTGCCCGAGCCCGTGGCGGCCGCGCCGACCGCCGCGCCGATGCCCATGGCAAGACCCTGGCCGATGCCGCCGCCCAGCGCGTGCACGCCGGCCAAGGGGTCGAAAACGCGCAGGTAGCGGTTACCCCAGGTGCTGTTGGACACGGTGACGTCGCGTACCCAGTTGAAGTCGCGGCCCAGGTGGCGTTGCAAGCTGTCAACCAATTCACCGTAGGCGCCCAACCCTTCGCGCAGTGCCGCGCTGGATTGCGAGCGCGCCGTTTGTAGATCTGACAAGAAGCCGTCTTGCACGCGCATGCGGCCTTCCAGGCGGTCGGCCAAGCCTTCCAGCGCCAGCGCGGCGTCGCCATGCACGAAGCGCGCATTGGCATAGCAGCGGCCATCGGCGGCAGGGTCGGCGTCGATGCGGTAAAGGGCGCGCGGCAGGTTCAGCCGGTATTGCAGCGTTTCATTGCCGCGCAGGCGCGAGCCCACCACCAGCATGGCATCGCAGGTCTGATAGAAAGCCTCGACGGGCGCTTGCAGGTTGAAGGCGCCCAGCGTGCCGGCATCGTCCTCGGGCAGCACGCCACGGCCTTGGGTGCTGGTGACGACGCCGAAGCCCATGCTGCGCAGGCGCTTCACCGCCTTGGCCGCGCCCCGCGCCCCGCCCCCCAACCACAGCATCGGCCGGCGCGCCTGGGCCAAGTCGTCGGCCAGACGGTCCAGCGCGTCGGCGTTGGGCGTCACGGGCGCGACCGGCAGCGCTTGCAGATCTTGCGGCACGGGAATCAGCGCCGACTGGATATCGATGGGAATCTCGACGCTGACGGGGCCGCGCGGCGCGCTCATGGCCACTTGCACGGCGTGGCGGATGACGCTTAGCGCCGTGTCGGCGCTGCGCACGCGAAACGCCGCCTTGGATATGGACCTTAGCATCGACAACTGATCGGGTGCTTCGTGGATGTAGGACATGCCCCGATCCAGGAATGGCGTTTCGATCTGTCCGGTCAGGTGCAGCAGCGGCGTGCCTGCTGTCCAGGCTTCAACGAGCGCGCCCGCCGCATTGCCGGCCGCGGTGCCGGTGCTGGTCAGGCACACACCCAGCCCACCCGTGGTGCGCGCATAGGCGTCGGCCATATTGGTGGCCCCCGCTTCGCCACGTGCCGGCACGAAGCGGATGTTGCCGCGTTCGCCCAGGGCGTCCAGGATGGGCATGTTGTGAATAGAGATGACGCCGAACGCGGCTTTGATTTCGCATTGTTCAAGAAAGGCGGCAATGGCGTGGCCGACGGTGATACGGGGCACTTCAGGCATGACGGGACAATCCTCCAGAAACATCGATATGGCCGCCGGTGGTGTATGCCGCCAAGGGCGAGGCCAGGAAACAGATTGCGTTGGCGGCTTCAACCGGGTCGCCCAGGCGCGCAAGGGGAATGCCCTTGTCAGCCGCCAATTGGGCGGTCCATGCCGCCCAGTCCAAGGACTTGTCGTCGCGCGCGTCGAAGCGGCGGCGCCATTGGCCGGAATCCACCAGGCCCAACAGCACCGCGTTGACGCGGATGCCATAAGGCGCGAATTCGGTCGCCAGGGAACGGACCAGATTGTGCACCCCGGCACGCGCGGCCGACGTGGCCACCATGTGCGGTTCGGGCTGCACCGCCAGCAAAGAATTCACGCAGACGATGGCGGGCGCGGGCGCTGCCTTCAACTGCGATAAAAAGGCGCGCGTGGGGTGGATGACCGAGAAGAACTTCAAGCGCAGTTCTTCGTGCCAGGCGCCGTCGTCGGTGGTGGCGAAGGTGGATACCCTGCCCTGGCCGGCGTTATTGATGAGCACGCTGGCGGGTCCCCACCGCGCCTGGACCTGAGCCGCGAAAGCAGTCATTTGTGTCGGGTCCAGCACATCGCATTGCGCGGCCAGCAACTGTGCGTCGGGCCATTGCGCCATCAGTTGCGCGCGCGCGTCGGCCAGGCGTTGCGCGTCGCGCCCGCAGAAGGCGACAGCGGCGCCCGCGTCCAGCAGGCGCCGCACGGTTGCCAGGCCAATGCCCGAAGAGCCGCCCGTCACCACCGCCACTTTGTTTTTCAACTGCCACATAAGTTGTTCCACCTGTTCTGCTTGGGGTCAGTGCATCACCATGCCGCCGTTCACGGCCAGCAGTTGCCCGGTCATGAAGCGCGACAGGTCCGACAGGCAAAAGGCCACCGTGCCGCACAAGTCAGCGGGCACCTGGTCTCGTGCAATGGCGCGCTGGTTGCGGTAGAGCTCATGGCGCGCGGCCGGCACGTAGTCGGTGGCTTCCACGCGCGTCAGGCCCGGGGCGATCGTGTTGACCGTGATGTTGTCCGCGCCCAGTTCGCGCGCCAGAGAGCGGCTCATGCTGATCAACGCCCCCTTGCTGGCCACGTAGGCCAACAGCTTGGGCGCGCCCCACAGCGCCGTGTCGGACGCAATGTTGACGATGCTGCCCTGGCCGCTGGCGCGCAACGCGGGCAGGCAGGCCGTGGTCATCAACCAGGTGCCGCGCACATTGACTTCCATCACGCTGTCCCACAGCGCCACGTCCAGCTCTTCGGCCAGGCGTCCGCCGGAATGGGTGATGGATGCGTTGTTCACCAGGCCGTCCAAGCCGCCCAGCGCGCGCACCGCGTCATGGGCGCAGCGCAGGCAGGAGTCGGGGTCGCGCAGATCCGCCAGGAAGGCATCCACGCGCAGGCCGGCGTTGCGCAGGCGGGTGACCTGCTGGTCCAGTTCCCGGCCCAATACGTCGACCATCGCAATCTGCGCGCCGGCTTGCGCCAGATATTCCGTAAAGGCCAGGCCCAGCCCGCGCGCCGCGCCCGTCACCAGAATGCGGCGGCCGTCCAACGAGAGCGCGGGCAAGCTGTGAATGTTGGCCTCAGACATGTGCGGCCTGCACATTGGCCGGGCTTTCAGCCTGCACTTCCGCCTGCACTTCGGCCTCGGCGCGCCGCTGCAGGATGCGCCGCACGCGCGTGATGCCGACGTCATGCTGATAAAGCGTCTCGTGCTTGCGCGCATCCGGCGCCATGCTTTCCAGCACAACGCGGTCTTGCTCCAGCACTTCCCAATGCAGGCCTTCAAGCCGATTGCGGTACAGAAAGCGCCACACGTCGCGCTGCCAACCCTGCACGCGCCGCGTGCGCCAGAAGAAGATCTGGCAGTGATCCTCGTCCACGGGGGTGGCGTAGCCCACGATGCCAAACTCGCCGCCTGGGCCGAATCGCTTCTTGTAGGGGATGGACAGGCGCAGCCACATCGAATCGGTTTCGCCGAACTCGACCCAATCGAAGTTCACGCCCGACTGATTGCTCTTTTCGAAGATCAGGCCCGTGTCGGTTTCACGGATGGCCATCTGCGCCTGTTTGTCGCCCTCGGCCATCGAATGCGACGCCGCGTGCAGGTAAGCGCCGTGCATCGGGTCCATGACGTTGTCGATGGCATAGCGGTAGTTGCAGGCCCATTGCGCGGTACACAGAAAGTGCGCGTGCTCGGGGCAGTCCAGTTCGTCCGGCAGGCTGAGCGCCGGCGCCGGCCCCTGGCCGAACCACAGGAATACCGCCCCCGCCGCGACGCGCACGGGGTAGGACTTCACACAGCTACGGCCTTCCAGCGGGCACTGGCTGACGGCCGGCACGCTTTTGACCTGGCCATCGCCCCCCACTTCCACGCCGTGATACCAGCACGCGACGCGGTCGCCCAGGTTCCAGCCCATGGACAGGCGTGCGCCACGGTGCGGGCAGCGGTCTTCCAGCGCGTGGACGTTGCCTTGCGTATCGCGCCACAACACGATGTTCTGGCCCAGGCGCGTGATGCCGAGCGGCGCGCCGCCCACGGCCCATTGCGCGGCGACCGGATACCAGTAATTGCGCAGGCCCTGATTCAGGCGGTTTTCTATCTGTTGCGATGTCATGGTCAACAACCCCTTAAATAGGAGGGATGGCGGCGGATCGAGTCCTGGCCGCGAAGTAAGTTCAAGCGCCAAGCCGGCGCATTTCGTCCAGAAAGCCTGCTTCAGTCCAGGGCTCGCCGTCCGGCGCGCGCAGGGCCTGGGCATTCAGGCTTGCGACCACGTCCGCGGGCGTCTCGGCGCCATCGTCGAAGGCCGCTTCCAGCGCGTCGCCCAGTGCGTTTTCGTAAGCGGTCGGTTCCAGGGCGCGGGTTTGCCATAGCAGGTTCGGCGCGGCGCCCGGGCGCTCGATCTCGCCCTTGCCGGCGGCATGCTCGATATCCGGCGGCGCCCAGGGCTTCAGGTGCGGATTGAAGGACGGCACAGCGGCGGACCGCAGGGGTAATGACATGGCGTTCTCCGATGACAATAACGTCATTTTGTCTCATATATAAAACAACGTTTTCTATACGGACAAATTATCGCCACCAATGCCAGACCCGGCATCCGGGATATCCCTAGACGCGCTGCATTTCAGACAAGTACGAGTCGGCCCCGTTTGCGCATGAGCTGCGGTACTCTGTCGTCGCCAATTTTTGGATTACCGCCCTGGAGCACGAATTGACCGACCTCGACACCAGCGAGACCCCGTCCGACCGCTATGCCGTTCCCGCGTTGGAGCGCGGCCTGCTGCTGCTTTGCGAGTTCAGCAGAAACGACAGAACGTTGACGGCGCCCGAGCTGGCCCGTCGCCTGTCGATTCCGCGTTCCACCGTGTTTCGTCTCTTGACCACGCTGGAACGCATGGGCTTCGTGCGCAAGGTGGAATCGGGCTCCGCGTACCGGCTGGACATGGGCGTGTTGCGACTGGGCTTCGAGTATCTGGCGTCGCTGGAACTGACCGAGCTGGGCGGCCCGCTGCTGGAGAAGCTGCGCGATGCCACAGGCCTGCCATCCAACCTGGTGGTGCGAGACGGCCAGTCGGTGGTGGTGGTGGCTAAGTCTTCCGCGCCCACGCCCTTTGTCAGCACGGTGTACGTGGGCACGCGCCTGCCTGCGCATTCCACGTCATTGGGACGCGCGCTGCTCTGTGACCTGACGCTGGACGAACTGCGCGCCCTGTATCCGGAGACACCGCTCCAGGGCTTTACTCCGCGCACGCCGGCCACGGTGGAAGCACTGCATGAGATGCTGCGGCAGGACGCCGCGCGGGGGTATGTGCAAGACACCGGGTTCTTCGAAGCCGCCATCGCGAGCGTGGTCGCGCCCGTGCGCGACCAGAGCGGCCGCATTGCCGCCGCCATCGGCGTGACGATTCCCGCCGCACAGTTGGAAAGCGGCAGCCTGGACCAGGACGCCATCGTGGCCGCCGTGCGGCAAAGCGCGGCGGCCTTGTCGGGTTTGCTGGATCACGCGCCGGGCTGAGCGGCGCGCAAGCGTTACGGACCGGTTTGGATCAAGCCAGGTCCGGCAGCCCGGGCAGCAGCTTGTCCAGCGTGATGGGGTAGTCGCGCACCCGCACGCCGGTGGCGTTGTAGACCGCGTTGGCGATGGCCGCGCCCACGCCGCACAGGCCCAATTCCCCTACCCCCTTGGCCTTCATCGGCGACGAGATCGGGTCGGTTTCGTCCAGGAATATGACTTCCTGACTGGGGATGTCGGCATGCACGGGGACCTCGTAGCTGGCCAGGTCGTGGTTCACGAAATAGCCCACGCGATCGTCCACCGCCAATTCCTCCATCAGCGCCGCGCCCACGCCCATCGTCATGGCGCCTATCACCTGGCTGCGCGCGGTCTTGGGGTTCAGAATGCGCCCGGCCGCGCACACGGCCAACATGCGGCGGATGCGTGTTTCGCCGGTGGCGGCGTCCACCGCCACTTCGACAAAGTGCGCGCCAAACGTGGACTGCTGGAACTTCTTGTCCAGGTCGCCAAATTCCAGCACGTCTTCAGCCACCAGCTCGCCGCCCGCCGCCGCATCGCGCAGCGTGGCAGTGCGGCCGCTGGCGTCGGTGACCGAGCCGTCCGCGAACATCGCGCCGTCGCTCGCAAACCCCAGCCGTTGCAGGATGGCGGTGCGCAGCTTGTCGCAGGCCGCGTACACGCCGGCCGTGGAACTGTTGGCGCCCCACTGGCCGCCCGACCCCGCCGACACGGGGAACGAGGAATCCCCCAGCCGCACGATGACTTTGGCCAGCGGCACGCCCAGCATTTCCGCGGCGGTCTGCGCGATGACGGTGTAGCTGCCGGTGCCGATGTCGGTCATGTCGGTTTCCACGATGACCTGGCCGGCTGCGTCCAGACGCACGCGCGCGGCCGATTTCATCACCAGGTTATTGCGAAACGCCGCCGCCACGCCCATGCCCACCAGCCAGCGCCCTTCTCGCCGCGTGCCCGGCCGCGCGCTGCGGTCAGCCCACCCGAAGTGGTCCGCCCCCACGCGCAGGCATTCAATCAGGTGCCGTTGCGAGAACGGGCGCTCGGGCTTGGCGGGGTCCACCTGCGTATCGTTGCGCACGCGAAATTCCACCGGGTCCACGCCTGCGGCCTCGGCCATTTCGTCCACTGCGATCTCCAGCACCATCAGGCCCGGCGCTTCGCCCGGGGCACGCATCGCGTTGCCTTCGGGCAGGTCCAGTTCTATCAGGTTCAGCGCGGTCAGCCGGTTGGCGCCGGCATAGAGCAGGCGCGTCTGCTGCACGGCTTCTTCGGGACCGCCGCCGGGCAAATCGCCTGACCAGCTTTCATGGCCGATGGCCGTGATCTTGCCGTCTTGGGTGGTGCCGATGCGCACCCGCTGGATCGTCGCCGGACGGTGCGTGGTGTTGTTGGCGATCAGGGGTCGCTGCAACGCCACCTTCACGGGCCGCCGCGCCGCGCGAGCGCCCAACGCCGCCAGCAAGGCGTCCGCCCGCACGAACAGCTTGCCGCCAAAGCCGCCGCCAATGTAGGGCGAGATCAGCCGCACTTTTTCGCGCGGGATGCCCAGTGTGCGGGCCACGTCGCTGCGCCCCCAGTCGATCATCTGATTCGACGTCCACAAGGTCAGCGAATCGCCCTCCCATGCCGCCATGGACGCATGCGGTTCCATCATGCAGTGGGATTGATCCGGCGTGGTGTAGAGGTGGTCGATCTTCACTGGGGCTTGTGCAAAGGCGCTTTCGAAATCGCCGACGCGGTCTTCGCGCGGGTTTTTCTTGCCGTCGTTTTTGCCGGCCTTGCCGCCCGATTCCTTTTCCGCCGCCAGGTCGAACGCGCCGAGCGCACGTTCATACTGCACGCGGATCAAGCGGCTGGCGGCGCGCGCCTGCTCCAGGTTTTCAGCCACGACCAGTGCGATGGCCTGGTGATAGTGCTGGATGTCAGGCCCGCCCAACAACACGGCGGTGTTCATCTTGCCCTTGCCCAGCTTGCCGGCGTTTTGCGCGGTAACCACCGCCAGCACGCCGGGCGCGCGACGCGCGGCCTCGATGTCCATGCTGCTGATGCGGCCCTTCGCAATGGCCGCGCCCAGCACATAGCCCACCGCGGCCTGCGGCGCGGCGTCATGCTGTTCATAGGCGTAGGGCGCCTTGCCCGTGGTCTTCAAGGGGCCGTCGATGCGGTCAACGGCATGGCCCACGACCTTTAATTGATCGATGGGATTTTGGGTGGCGGGAGTATCGAATTTCATCGCGTCAGGCCCTCGCTTGCGCCAGCACTGCACTCAGGGTTCTTGCCGCCAGCGTCAGCTTGAACGCGTTGTCTTCGGTGGGTCGCGCGTCAGCCAGCAGACGGTCGGCCACCGCGCGGGCGCCTTGCGGCATCGCGGCGTCGGCTGCGTCCACGCGCCACGGCTGTGGGGCCACGCCGCCCATCGCCACACGGCCGCTGCCGTCTTCCTGCACCACGACGGCAACGGACACCAGCGCGAAGGCGAACGACGCGCGGTCGCGCACCTTGCGGTACACATGGACGCCGCCCACCGGCTTGGGCAAGTTCACGGCAGTGATGAGTTCACCGGGTTCCAGGTTGCTGTCGATGTGCGGCGTGTCGCCGGGCAGCCGGTAAAAATCCGCGATTGGAATCACGCGGGTGGCGCCGTCGGGGCGCACGGTTTCCACCTGCGCATCCAACAGGCGCATGGCCACCGCCATGTCGCTGGGGTGCGTGGCAATACAGGCCTCGCTGGCGCCGATCACGGCCAACTGGCGCGTCACGCCGCCCATGGCCGAACAGCCGGTGCCGGGCGCGCGCTTATTACAGGGCATGTTGGTGTCGTAGAAGTACGGGCAGCGCGTGCGCTGCAGCAGATTGCCGGCGGTGGTGGCGCGGTTGCGGATCTGCCCGGAAGCGCCCGCCAAAATGGCGCGCGACAGCACCGCGTAATCGCGCCGCACGCGCTCGTCCGCAGCCAGGTCGGTGTTGCGCACCAGGCTGCCCACGCGCAAGCCGCCGTCCGGCGTTTCTGAAATCTGGTCCAGGCCCAAGCCGTTCACGTCGATCAGATGCGTGGGGGTTTCCACTTCCAGTTTCATCAGGTCCAGCAGGTTCGTGCCGCCCGCAATGAAGCGTGCGCCGCGCACCTGGGCGGCGCTGGCGGCGGCTTCGGCGGGGGTGCGGGCGCGCTCGTAGGTAAAGGGCCTCATGCTTTGCTCCCCGCCACCTCGGTGATGGCATCGACGATGTTCGAATACGCGCCGCAGCGGCAGATATTGCCGCTCATGCGTTCGCGGATTTCCTCCGCGCTCAAGAGCGGGCGCTCGGTCAGGCTGGCGCTGACGTGGCTGGGCACGCCTTGCGATACCTCTTCCAGCATGGCCACCGCCGAACAGATCTGACCGGGCGTACAGTAGCCGCACTGGTAGCCGTCATGCTTGACGAAGGCGGCCTGCAGCGGGTGCAGCGCAGTGGGCGTGCCCAGCCCTTCGATGGTGGTGATCTCGGCCCCGTCATGCATGACAGCCAGCGTCAAACAGGAATTGACGCGCCGCCCGTCCAGCATCACCGTACAGGCGCCGCACTGGCCGTGGTCGCAACCTTTCTTGGTGCCGGTCAGGTACAGGTGTTCGCGCAGCGCGTCCAGCAGCGTCGTGCGCATGTCCAGTGACACCTCGCGCGCCGCGCCATTGACACGCAAGGTCACCGTGGCCGACATGGCTTGCATGCCGGCCTGCGTGGCCTGCTGGGCGACCGTCATCGATGGCGTAGCCATCGCGGTGGCAGAAACGGCGCCTGCCTTGAGCAGGTTGCGCCGGGTGATCTTGATGGCAAGCGAATTTTCCAAGGCAGCCTCTTTGTCTAGTCGGCAACGCGGACCACGCCGCGCTCCAGGTCATCGGCCAGCAATCCGCATTCCTGTAGCGAATGGGGGCTGGGCGGGGTGGTGTGGCGGATGCGCTCTTGCGTCAACTCGGCCAGGATGGATACCGCGATTTCCGGCGGGGTGCGGCTGCCGATGGGCAGGCCCACCGGCCCGCGCAGGCGCGCCCCCTGCGCGTGGGTAAAACCAAAATGTTCAAGCAGTCGCTTGCGGCGCTGCTCGTTGGTGCGCCGCGAACCCAGCGCGCCCACGAAGAAGGCTTGCGACGGCAGCGCTTCCAGCAGCGCCATATCGTCCAGCTTGGGGTCATGCGCCAGCACAATGATCGCCGTGCGGATATCCGGCGTGATGGCCGTGACGGTGTCGTCGGGCATCGTCGTCAGCAGCCGCGTGCCCGGCACATTCCACGACGCGGCGTATTCCTCGCGCGGGTCGCACACAATGACTTCAAAGCCCAGCGCCATCGCCATGGGCGCGATGTAGCGCGCGATGTCGCCCGCGCCCACCAGCAACAGACGCCATTGCGGCCCGTGCAGCGTGGTCAGCGTTTTGCCGTCCCAGTGGAATTGATCGCCCGGCTGGGCAGGCGCCAAGGTGACCACGCCGGCATCCAGGCTAAGAGTTCTTTTGACCAATTCACCCTTGCCCAAGTGTTCTGCCAAACCTTGCAGCAGCGCGACGTCTGGGTCGGGTTCGATGAGCAATTCCAGAATGCCGCCACAGGGCAGGCCGAAGTTCAACGCTTCGTCGCGGGTGGCGCCGTAGGTCAGGGCGTAAGCGCGTGGCTGCCAGAGCTCGCCGCGCCGCATCTTGTCGATCAGGTCGTCTTCAATACAGCCGCCCGATACCGACCCGGCTATGCGCCCGTCGTCCCGCACTGCCAGCCAGGATCCGCGCGGTCGTGGCGAGGCGCCCCAGGTGTTGGCAACCGTGGCCAGGATGAATCGGTGGCCCTGATGGCGCCAGCTCTCGATTGCGGCTAAAACCTGCAAATCCAGGCTTTCCATAGTGATGCCCTCCGGATATCAAAATCACTGTAGCAGCGCGCCACCCGACAAGAAAAGAGGCAAAATCCGCATACTCTGATGAGCAATACTCACCAACGGGCCGGTGCGCCGATGCGCTGGTGCATCGATGCTTCAATACACCAACCCGCCAAGGCGCAAACCCAGCAAGTCCCATGCCCAGCCCCGCACTCGACAGCCCCCCTTCACTGCCCCCTTCCACTGCCTTGCCCCTCTGCGTGGGCGTGCTGCTGGCGGCGGGCCACGGGCGGCGCTATGCCGCCGCCGCGCCGGGCCAGGACAAGCTGTTGGTACTGCTGGGCGATGGCACACCCGTTGCCGTGGCATGCGCCCGTGCCCTGCGGCAAGCCACGGCGCGCACCATTGCGGTGCTACGCGCAGACCAAACGGCGCTGCGGGCCTTGCTGGAATCGGAGGGTTGCGAAATCGTGGTGGTGCAGGCTGAGGCAAACGGCATGGGCGACAGCTTGGCCACGGCCGCGCGCCACTTGATGCAAGAGAAACAAGGGGAGCAAGCGGAGCAAGGGGTGCAAGCGGTGCAAGACGTGCACGCCCTGGACCACCTTTCCGAGTCCGCCTGCCTGATCGCCTTGGCCGACATGCCGTGGTTGCGCGCCGACACCTGTTTGCAGGTGGCTGCCGCAACACGCCGGCACCGCATCGTGGCGCCCACGTGGCAGGGCCGCCGTGGGCATCCGGTTGCGTTCGCTCGCGACCTGTGGCCGGAGCTTGCCGTGCTAGCGGGCGATGTGGGAGCGCGCAGCGTGCTGATGCGCCATCCTGTTCATGAATTGGTGGTTGACGACCCGGGCGTGCTGGCGGATGTGGACGCGCCGGGGGACTTGGTCTCCAAGCCTTGACGCGCGGCTTGGATTGCATGTCAGGCACGCCTTGCAGCGTCCTTCATCGCATCCTTCACAGCGTCCTCCATCGCGTCCTAGATAGCGTCTGTAATGTCGACCTTTACGGCTTATCCGCAATCCCCGCGTCACGGATGATCTTGGTCCAGCGCGTCTCCTCTTGCTGCACGTATTCACCCAACGCAGCCGGTGTTCCCACGTCGGCGACCAGCCCTTCCAGCTCCAGCGCCGCCTGGAAATCTGCTTTGCCCGACACCTTCTTGATCGCCGCGTTGAGCTGGTCGATGACCGCCTGCGGCGTGCCCTGCGGCACGAAGACGCCGTACCAGCTATCCACGAAGTAACCAGCTTCGCCCGCTTCCGCAACGCTGGGCACATCGGGATACGCGGGCGAACGGTCTTTGGTCGTGACCGCCAGCGCGCGCAGTTGCCCGTTCTTGATCTGGCCACTGACGCTGGCCGAGGTTGAGAAGATCATGTCGATCTGCCCGCCTATCAGGTCATTGATGGCCGGCCCCGCGCCCTTGTACGGCACGTGCAGGATGTCGACCTTGCCCAGGCTCTTGAACAATTCCCCCGCCAGGTGCGCCGACGTGCCGTTGCCGTAGGAACCGAACGTCAGCTTGCCCGGATGGGCGCGCGCGTAGGTCAAGAGGTCCTGCACGCTTTTGAATGGGGACTTGGGCGACACGACCAGCACATTGGGCGACTTGCCGATCATCGCCACCGGCGCGAACGCGGCCTCGGTATCGTAGGGCAGTTTCTTGTGGATGGCCGGGTTGACCGCATGCGCGAACGTCGCCATCAACAGCGAGTAGCCATCGGGCGGGCTCTTGGCCACGTTTTCCGTGCCGATGATGGTGCTGCCGCCCGGCCGGTTTTCCACGATGACCGACTCGCCTAGCTCATCGGTCAAGCCCTTGGCGAGCTGACGCGCGACGATGTCGGTGCCGCCACCCGGGGTGAACGGCACCACGATGCGCAGCGGCCGATCCGGAAACGCCGCGTGCGCCTGCGGTGCGCAAAGGCTAGCCATCGTCAGCGCGGTGGCCGCCAGGGCCTTGGCGGAAAGCCATGCAAATTGCTGGGTCTTCATTCTTGTCTCCTGATATTGTCTTGCGCCGATCTGATGCGGCGCCTCTGCAAAAAATGGGCGGCCGGATGGCCGTGCCCGGTCAGTTCTTCAACACCACAACGCCATCGGCCGCGCAGACGCCCTGCCCCAAGGGCTTGACGAACAAGGGGTTGATCTCGGCTTCGATCAACTGCGCTTGCAAGGCGGTGGCCATGCGCGCGAACGCCAGCACCGCCTGAATCAACGCGGGCACATCGGCTTTGGGGCGACCGCGATAGCCGTCCAGCAAGGGCCAGGTCTTCAGGCGTTGCAAGGCGGCAAGCACCGCGTCTTCCGTCAAGGCCGCGCCATCTTCCGGCAGCAGCAGCAAGGTCGTGTCGCGCACCAGCTCGGCCACCACCCCGCCCATGCCCAGCAGCACCGCCGTACCGACCGTGTCGTGGTGCAGGCCGACGATGACCTCGGCGGCGCCCGTCACCATCTCTTGCACCAGGAAGGCCTGGGGCGACTGCCCGGTGTGCCGCTGCACGTCTTGCGTCATCTGCCGCAGGCGCTCTGCGATGTCTTCGGGCGCCACGTTGACCGCCACGCCGCCCACATCGCTTTTGTGGGTGATGTCGCGCGACAGCAGCTTGAGCACGACGCGCGGCCCCAAGGTGTCGGCGGCGCTTGTTGCCTGCGCGTCGGACGTGACGGTGATTTCGCGTACGCCGGGAATGCCGAACCGGGCGAACAGCGCCTTGGCCTGGGCCTCGTCCAACGAGCCCCGCTCCGCGCAGGGGATCGGGTCGGTCGCCTTGGATGGCACGTGCGCCGGCACAGTACGTTCCTTGTCCTCCTGCACGCGCCACATGGCCGAGAGCGCCGCGCCGATGCTCTCGGGCGCAGGGAACGCGGGGATGCCGTAGTGGCTAAGCACTTCGGCCGCGCGCGGCGCGTGTGGGCTGATGAAGGCCATCAAGGGCTTGCTGCTCAGCGCAAGAGAATCGCGCAGCGCGTTGGCCATCAGTTCAGGCTGCGCCACGCCTGACGAACCCACCACCACCACCAGCGCATCGTATTGATCGCTTTCCAGCACGATGCGGATGGCGTTGCGCAGCAGGTCCGGCTGCAAGCCGGCCAGGGTCACGTCGATGGGGTTGCGGTCCAGCGCGGCGTGGTCGCCCGTTTGCAGCGCCCGCAAGGCGGCGCCGGTGCGCGCGTCGGGCGCGGGCAGTTCAAAGCCCGCCACGCCCAGGCTGTCAGCCACCAGCGTGCCCGCTCCGCCCGTTGAGGTCAGCACCGCGACGCGCTGGCCGCCCAGCTTGCGTTCGCTGGCCAGCGCGGCGGCAATGTCCAGCAGGTCTGCAAACGTCTGCGCGCGGATGATGCCCACGTCGTCGAACAGCGCGTCGTACATGGCGTCGGCGCCCGCCAGCGCACCCGTGTGCGACGCGGCGGCCTGCGCGCCGGATGCCGAGCGGCCGATCTTGAACGCCACGATCGGCTTGCCCGCCGCGGCGGCCTTGCGCGCGGCGGCGCGGAAGGTCTTGGGGTTGCGGATGCTTTCCACATACAGCGCGATGACGCGCGTGGCGGGGTCGTCCGCCAGCGCGTCCACAAAATCGGCCAGGTCCAGGTCGACCTCGTTGCTGGTGGAGATCAGCTTGGACAAGCCGATGCCACGCGCCGCCGCGCGCGACAGCAGCGCACCCAGGATGCCGCCGCTTTGCGACACCAGGCCGACCGCGCCGGCGTGCAGATCGTCCAGTTCCAACGCGCCGCTGGCCGATAGCGTGATGCGGTCCGTCAGGTTGACGAGGCCTATCGTGTTGGGGCCCAGGATGCGCATGCTGCCCGCCGCGTCACGCAGTTCGCGCTGACGGTGCGCGCCCTCGTCCCCGGTTTCGGCATAGCCGCTGGCCAGCACGATGGCGGCGCCCGTGCCGATCTCGGCCAGGTCTCGCACGGCTTGCTGCGTGTGCTGGGCGCTGAGCAGCACGATGGCCACGTCCGGCGCTTCCGGCAAGGCGCGCACATCGGGGTAGCAACGCAGCCCGGCAATCTCGGACGCCTTGGGATTGACGGGATAGATGCGGCCCTGGAAGCCGTGCTTCTGCAAATAGGCCACGGGCCGGCCCGAGGTCTTGGCCGGGTCCGCCGACGCCCCCACCACCGCCACGCTGCGCGGCCGCAGCAGCTTTTGCAGGCCGTTCATTGGCCTTCTCCCGGGGCCTTGGCCGTATTGGCCCGGCCCGTCTTGGCCTCGGCCATCTTCGCCAGAAACGCCGCCACCGACTCGCGGTGTTCGGTGCTGGTGTAGCAAATGCCCTGCGCCTGGCTGCCCATCGCGAACACCTGGTCCGCCGTCAACTCGGAACTCTGGTCCAGAATCGACTTGCTGAGCGCCAGCGCCGTGGCCGAGCCTTGCGCCAGTTCGGCCGCCCAAGCCTGGGCCGCGCGCACCTCGTCCCCGGCCGGTGCCAGGCGGTCGGCGATCCCCAAGGCCAAGGCTTCATCCGCCAGCACTTTGCGGCCGGAATAGATCAGGTCCTTGGCGCGAGCCAGCCCCACGCGACGCGGCAGAAAATACATGCCGCCGCCATCCGGTATCAACCCGCGCGCAATGTAGCTCCAGGTGAATGACGCGGCTTCCGAGGCCATGATGAAGTCGCAGCTAAGGGCCGTGTCCGCGCCCAACCCGGCGGCCGCGCCGTTGACGGCCGCGATGGTGGGCTTGGGCATGCGATACAGCAGGCTGACCGCGTGGTGCACGCGCTGCTGCCGCGACCAGCCGTTGAAGGCGACCTCGCCCGAGGGTGCGTCCATGCGGCGCTGCATGCCCGAGATGTCGCCGCCCGCGCAAAAGCCCTTGCCTTCGCCGGTCAACACCAATGCCTTCGTGCCACGGTCGGCGCTTACGGCCTCCAGCGCGTGGATCAATTCGGCGCGCATGGCGTCGCTGATCGCGTTGCGCTTTTCGGGCCGGTTCAGCGTCAGCGTCGCCACCCCGCCGTCCAATTGCAGTTTGATGAATTCGTAGTCCGCCATCTTGCTTGCTCCGTCCTGGTCGATGGACCAGCCAGTCCCGGTATCGGGTTTTTCTTGGCTGGCGATATCGACACGGTAGGCGCTACAGTTGGCGAAAACACTCACCTATTTCCACTAGATGGAATTGCAGATGGCAACCCGGATACCCGACTCAACGGCCAATATTTCGGCCAACCCCTCGCAACGCTTCGATGGCGTCAGCCAGAACCGTTCGCTGGCCCGTGGCCTGGACATCCTGCGGGCGTTCAAACCGGGCACCGACCTGCTGGGCAATGGCGAGCTTGCCGAACGCACCGGCTTATCGGCGGCAACCGTCAGCCGCTTGACGCAAACCTTGGTCACCAGCGGTTTTCTGGAATATGAACGGGGTGCGCGCGCCTATCGGCTGGCCGCGCCCGTGCTCAGCCTGGGACACGCGATGCGCGCCGCCTCGCCCGTCTTGAAAGCGGCCACGCCGTTCATGCAGGACGTGTCCAACAAGCTCAAGGTCAATATCGGTCTGGCCAGCGCGGACCGCACGGAAATGGTTTATCTGGAATCCATCCGCTATAACCGCAAGCCCTCGTTGCGCACCATCGTGGCGGGCCAGCGTGTTCCGATTGAACTGACGTCATTGGGCCGAGCCTATCTGGCCACGCTGGACGCCAGGACGCGGCAGGCGCTGCTTGAGGAAATAATGCAGGGCTATCGCAGCGCGTCATGGAAACCGATAAGCGCCGAGATCAACAAAGCCATTGAGAAAGTAGCCGCGACGGGGCTTTGCCTGGCGTCGTGGCAACCGGGGGTCGTCGCCATGTCCACGCCCTTGGCCGTGCCTGGTGGGCAAACGCTGGCCTTGAACCTGAGCCTGATTACCGACGATGCGGCATCAACGGTGGAAAGGCAGCATGGCGCGGCGCTGCTGGCGTTGAAAAATATGATCGTTCATGAGCTGGAACGCCGTGCGCCGGCTGGCTAGCGGATGCTTGATCAAACTCGGCTAGATCAAACCCGGCTTGATCAACTCCGGGTCGATCAACCCCGGACGCCGGTAACGGCTTTGATGCGGCGGATGCTGGGTAATGGTTCGTCGGTACAGCCGCCCTCAGGCACACCAGGACCCGGAATATTCCATTTCAGGAAAACGTCTTTTCTGATCAGCACGATTATTCGCGAATGGATGGGATATTCCACGCAGATTATTTCTTCTCGTATTTTTTGCGATGGCCAGAGCACCAGTAACGAAGCCACATGCACAAGCACTGCCCTATTCAGCATTCCGGATTTACACCTCTACAGGAACGGCGCAGTGTAGAGAGTGATGCGTCCCCGGTCTTTAAGAAAGGCAATCAAACCAGACAGAAAGTATCTAACCCATTAACTATTTCAATTTATTCTGCAATAAATGCGGAAAGATAATATGCAGAGATAATGCATCTTAATAAAACCGATTAGCCCGCTGCCGCGCCCAGAGTATTTTTATAGACCTTTCCGTCTTTCATGATCAGCCGCAGATTGTTGGCCGGGTCGCCCAAAAAATCCAGGTTGCGTGAGGGGTCTCCATCGGCCACCAGAATATCGGCCAGCGCCCCCGGCACGATGCGACCCAGCGCGCGCGGATACGGGTTGCGTTCACCGGACAGCCCCAGCAGTTCGCCGTTAACGCCTGTGGCTTGGGCAAGCAGCGTCAGCGGGTCGTAAAAGCGCACCAGCTTGGCCAGTTGCCGCCCTTGGCTGGGCGTGTTCTTGGCGTTGAACAAAATGTCCGTGCCCCAGCCCGTCTTGATGCCGTATTTCTGCGCAAGCTCATACGCGTTGACCGTGCCTTCTGAAACACGCTGCTGGCTTGCGCGCCGTTCGGCATCCGGATAGGAGTTGGCGTCTTCGTCCTGCAAAAACGGTTGCAGGCTCCACCACACCCCCTCGTCACGCATCATGCGCACGCTGGCGTCATCCGCCAGTTGGCCGTGTTCAATGCATTTGACGCCGGACTTGATCGTGCGCTGGATGCCTTTGGGCGTGTAGACATGCGCCATCACATAGGTGTTCCAATCCGCCGCTGCGTCGACCGCGGCGCGCAGTTCAACCTCGGAAAACTGTGTGCTGTCCAAGGGATCGTAAAGCGACGCGACGCCGCCGCCCGCCATGACCTTGATCTGCGATGCGCCCAACATCAGTTGTTCGCGCACCCGGCGCAAGACTTCGTCGGCACCGTCGGCGATCATCGCGACGCCCACGCTTTCCACCAGGCTCAGCGGCGCATTGGCCGCGCGCGGCACTTCGCTGCGCAAGCGGAAATCACCATGCCCCGCGGTTTGGGAAATCATGGCGCCGCTGGGGTAGATGCGCGGCCCGGGCACCATGCCTTCGTCGATGGCGCGCTTCAAGGCGAACGCGGGGCCGCCTGCATCGCGAATGGCGGTAAAGCCGCGCATCAGCGTGCGCTCGGCTTCTTCGGCGGCCGCGATGTACAGGTAACCCAGGTCGGCCGTCATTGCGGTGGTTTGCGCAATGGCGGCCAGCATGGAATGCCAATGCACGTCGATCAGCCCGGGCATGACCAGCTTGCCCTGGCAGTCGATGATCTGCGCATCGGCAACGGATACGCCAGCGGCCGGCAAGTCGGTAATCACGTTGCCCTTGATCAACACCTGCACGCCCGCTTGCACCGCCTTGCCCGAGCCATCGAACAGGCGCAGGTTGGTCAGCAGCAAGGGGCGATCAGGCGTGGCGGGATGGCGGAAGATATCGGTCGCTGCGGTCGCTGCGGTCGCGGCGCGCGTGCCCATGAAGGGCATCGCCATGGCCGCCACGCCGCCCAGGAACTTGCGACGCGACATATCCGCCATCACGCGCTGGTAGATCAAGCGGCACGCCACGCTGCCGCAATGGCAGGGGCGTCTGCGGCTGAATAGATAGGTCTGGGAAGTGACGCGCTGGACTGCGGTGGAACGGGCCATCGAGTTCTCCTGACATTGAGTGCCTGGCCAAAGATGGTCCGATGCTACTCAATAAACAGAAGCGTGGCGACACGATGCCAGCGGCCGATATACGAAGCGAAATAGGAAGGCGTGGTGCGATGCCCTTATGGCCTTGCCGCTTACTGCGCCATGCGGCGCAATCGTTGCAGTTCCGCCTGATTCAAGCGCCGTGCTTCCAGCTCGGCATAGTCTCGTTCGCCGGCATCGTAAGAGCCTTCATGAATGCAGCGGCTGCGCAAGAATTTGCAGTTGTCGCTGACCACGCGTTCGGACGCGGCGGCGGAGGCCGGGTCGGGTTTTGATGAACCGGGAAGTATCGATGAACAACCGGAAACAAGCGTGGCAAGCGCGAGCGCCACAGCAGCCACAGCGGGGCGGCCCAGCATTTGAATCAACATTTTCCTCATCCTTGAATCGCTGCGGTAGCCCCCTTTATAGCAAGCTCCCGCGAGGAAAGTTGTTCCAAATTGCCCCTATGACTCCAAGGTGTGGGACAAACAATAGATATCCGACCACGCGGCAGCCATGTCCCCCATGTCGCGCAGTTCCTCGGCGTTGAGCACTTCGCCCTCGCAGAGCGCCACGGGATGGATTTCGTAGCCGTGAACGACATAGATCCAATCCGCAACCCGGTCCATCCCGCCTCGTATCGCTTGCTCGGTGGTTGCGGAGAGGGGCGGCGTCTGCGTCATGAGCAAGTGGGCGCCGGACAGGCCCGGGCGCGAACAGGCCAGGGCCGCATGCGCCTTCAAGTACGCCCTCAATTCGTCTTGCCTGCCTGGGCGCGGCGACAAGCGGATGGTCAGCGCATACCGCGCCAAGCCGCCCCCGGTGCTATCCAGCACCTTGCATTGGCTGCGGATCATGTTGCGGTGCTGCGGCATCAGCTTGGTGGACCAGGGCGTGGGGCGATTGAGCCTGTCCAGGTAGGCGGGAGAACTCAGCGTCTCGTAGGCGTCCAGCTCGTACATGACGAAGAACCCTTCCCCACCATGCGCGCTGACCCAACGAGACCCGCGCAGAAACCCCGGCACGCTCATGCGCTCCGGGAAGTGCTCGTGCGAGTGCCAGTCCTCGAACTCCGAACGCCAGGCCGGCGCCATGTCCCACCACATCGCAATGGCGGCTTTTCCCAGAAGCGCCATGATCAGCGCTTGGCCCGCAGAGTGGCCAGTTCGGTCGTCACTTGCTGCATCACATCAGGCCCGATTTCGCCCGCGAATTTTTCCACCACGGGTTTGACCGCTGCGCGCAGTTGGCTGACCTGTTCCGGGGTCAGCCCGTTAACTTGCATCATCTTCTTCAAGTCGTCGATGGCCACGGCTTCCTTCGCTTGCGAGATCTTGCGTTCCTGCGCCTTGGCCTCGGCGGCGGCGTCCAGGATGATCTGGCGTTCCGCCTGCGACATGCCGTCCCACGTCTTCTTGCTCATCAGAAAGGGCATGCCGGTGTAGATATGGCGCGTCAGCGACAGGTACTTTTGCACCTCGGCGAACTTGGCGGATTGAATGACGCCAACGGGGTTGTCCTGCCCATCGATCGCCTTGGATTCCAGCGCGCCGTAGACCTCGCCAAAGGTCATGGGAACCGGATTGGCGCCCAGGGTCTTGAACATGTCGATATACACCGGCGCCGCTATCACGCGGATCTTCAGGCCTTGAAAGTCCTGCACCGTGGCAATCGGGCGCTTGCTGTTGGTCATGTTGCGAAAGCCCAGATCCCAGATGCCCAGCCCAATCAAGCCATGGTCGGCCAGCCCGCCCAGCAGGCGCTGGGCCACGGGGCCATCGGACACTGCATAGGCTTCGCTTGCATCGTTGAACAGGAATGGCAGGTCGAACACCATGAAGCGCTTGTCGATGCCGGCCAGCAGGCCCGTCGCCATCGAGGTGAAGTCCAGCGTGCCGCCCCGCACGGCCGACAGGTTCTGCGGGTCTCCGCCCAGCACGGCGTTCGCGTAGATCGACACCTTCATCTTGCCGCCGCTTTTCTCGGCGACCAGGTCCGCGAATTTCTGCGCGCCCTGGCCCAGCGGATGGTCCTGCGCCAGGCTGAATGCGAATTTCAAGGTGCGTGCCTTGATCTCCTGCGCGGCCACGGTGGCGCTCAACGACAGACACGCCAGCAGCGACGCGGCGGCGGTTACGGCAAAGCGGAACAACGGTTTCCTGGTCTCCATCACAAACCCCTTTAGTTGTTGATGTGGGTAACGGGTATTCAGTTGCGGGATATTCAGTTGCGGGTTATTCGGCTGCGAGCATAGGGCATAATTTTGAATGCCGTTCAAAATTTGGCCGAATTCAAAATTTGAATTTCAGTGCGGCAAACCTCTGGGAGCAAGCGATGAGCGGGGCAATCGAAAAGACATTGGCGTTGCTTGAATACCTGGCCGAGCACCCCGACGGCGTGGCCTTGGCCACTGTTGCCGACGACCTTAATCAGTTGCGCAGCGGCTGCCATCGCACCCTGCACGAATTGATGAAGTACGGCTATGTGCGGCAGACGCCGGTGCGGGGGGAATATGCCCTGACGACCAAGCTGGCCTCGATGGGGCTGAGCTTTCTGGGCCGCTCGGGCGTGGTCGATATTGCGCAGCCCGTCATTGACCGCTTTGCCCTGGCCACGGGCGAATTGGTGCGGCTGGCAATCGTGGACGGCAAGCGGCTCACCTTGGTGGCCAAGGCCCAGGGCGCGAAATCCGGGCTGCTCTACGACCCCGACATGGGCATCGACCTGCGCCTGTCTTGCAGCGCCGCGGGGCATGCGTGGCTGATGACGCTGCCGGAAGACCAGGCCATTGCCTATGTCACCGAGCAAGGCCTGGGCAAGCCGCGCGACTTCGGGCCGAATGCGCCGACGTCGATACGCGCCTTGCTGGCCAGCCTGGACGGGCATCGTCGGCGCGGGTACAGCATGCTTCAAGACGTGTATGCGGCAGGGATGAGCGCGATGGCCGCGCCCGTGCGCCGCCCGGGGCACGCCAGCACCGGCATTCTGATTGTGGCCGGCCCGTCGCAGCGGCTGACGCTGAAGGCGATGGAGAAATTCGGGCCTGCCTTGTTGCGCGCCGCCAGCGAGTTGGCGCAGGCCGGAGAGGCGTCGCCCTTGTTGCGCTCGGCTCGCGTAGGCACGTGGGGCAATGGCCCGGTGACTGACAACGGCAGCGATGACGACGACGCCGGCCGCGCGCGGTGACTCGTTTCCCCGTGACTGCTTTACCGGTGACTCACTTCCCCGCGTCGTCGCCGGCGTTACGGCCCTGCATGGGAAAGCGCTTGCGAAACATCGGTGAGGCCAGGCTGGCCAGCGCCAGTTCCTCGGTGGCCGCCAAGAGGTCGGGGCCCAGTTCCACCATGCGCGCTTCGGTCAGGCGCATGGCGGGGCCGGCAATACTCAGCACGCCGATGGCGTCTTCGCCCTTGCGCTGCACGGGCGCAGCCATGGCGGTCATGCCGGGCGCGAACACTTCATTGATCATCGCGTAGCCGCGCTTGCGCGCCGCGTGCAACATCTTGGTCAGGGCGGCAATCGTGGTGGGCGCATTCGGGCCGTATTCCTCCGGCGACCCGAAGCCTTGTCGCGACACCAGGTCCAGCGCCCGTTCATCCGACATCGTCAGCATCCAGGCATGCCCCGACGCGCTGCACGACAGCCTGGCGTCCGATCCCATTTCCGGGTCGTAGCGCAAGCCATGGCGCGCGCCTTGCGCCTTGGCAACCCAGGTCAGCCGTTCGTTATCAACGATGGCCAGGCGCACGAGTTCGCCTGAGATATCCGCCAGGCGGTCAACCAGCGGCTGGGCGATATCAACGATGCCGGTCGCCGCCAGATAGCTCAGGCCAATCGAGGCCACGCGGGCCGTCAACGCGTAGTCGCCATGATCCCGAATCTGCCGGACGTAGCCGCAGCGGCAAAGGTCGGTCAGCAGGCGATGGGCCGCGCTTTGGGGGATCTCAAGTTGCTGCGCCAGCGAGGCTAGCGGCACGCCTTCGGGTCTGGAGGACAAGTACTCCATGACGGCAAGCGCGCGTTCGAGGACTCCGGCCATGTCATCTCAACAAGTAATGGGGTGATGGATGATAACCCTAGGTGGAAAACTATTCCACTCGGAATTACATTCCACTACCGAGTCCTGCAAGACATCGAGAACATTCCAATAAAACCAGGAAGGAGACAACGATGAAGAACCCCCTTTTCCGTTTGGGTTTGATGGCTGTCCTGTGCACGGCCGCCATGACGGCCACCGCGCAAGACATCCAGGAACGCACGATCCGCTTCGGCCACCTGAACAATACCGATCACCCCGTCAGCGCCGGCGTGCAGAAGTTTGCAGAACTGCTTGCCGCCAAAAGCGGGGGCAAGCTGAAGGTCAAGGAATTCCCGGCGTCGCAGCTTGGCAATGAAATGCAGCAGCAGTCCGGCCTGCAAGGCGGCGTGCAGGAAATGGCGGCCCCCGCGTCGACGTCGCTGGCGGGCATCGTCAAGGAATTCGGCTTGGTTGACCTGCCCTTCTCGGTCACCGACTTCGGCCAGGCCGACGCGCTGCTGGACGGTCCGTTGGGCAGTGCCCTGATCGCCAAGCTGCCCGAGAAAGGCCTGGTTGCGCTGGGCTTCTGGGACTTGGGCTTTCGCAACGTCACCAACTCCAAGCACGCCATCACCAAGCCGGAAGACTTGGCGGGGCTGAAGATCCGCGTGATTCCCAACCCGGTGTTCCTGGACACGTTCAAGGCCTTCAACGCCAACCCGGTGCCCATGCCGTTTGCTGAACTCTACGGCGCGCTGGAAGCGCGGGCAGTGGACGGCCAGGAGAATCCGTACTCGGTGATCCTGTCGAACAAGTTCTACGAAGTGCAGAAGTTCGTCAGTGCGACCAACCACGTCTACGCCGCGAACATCGTGCTGGTCAGCAAGAAGTTCTGGGACAAGCTGTCGCCCACCGAGCAACGCATCATGCAAGAGGCCGCCAACGAGGCGCGCAGCTATCAGCGCAAGGTCAGCCGCGAAGCCGCGCAAAAGGCCGTGGCGGAATTGCAGGCCAAGGGCATCCAATACAACACGATCGAACCGGCGCAAAAGGTCCGTATGCAGCAGGTCGTGAAACCGGTTGTGGCGCACTTCACCGGCAGCTACGACCCCGCCATCGTCAAGCTCTACAACGACGAACTCGCCCGCATCCGCAAGTAAACGCACCGGCTTATCCATCATGAAGATTCTTGTTTTGCACGGCCCGAACCTCAACCTGTTCGGGCGCCGCGAGCCGCACATCTATGGCACCACCACCCTGGCGGAAATCAACCAGCGCCTGAGCGTGCTGGCCGGTGAACTGGGCGTTGAACTGGCCACCCTGCAATCCAACCACGAGGGTGCGCTGATCGATTTCCTGCACGAGAACATCGACGCGGCGCAAGGCGCGCTGGTGAACCCGGCCGGCCTGACCCAACATGGCGTGCCGCTGCACGACGCCATCAAGGCCATGCCCTTTCCCACGCTGGAAGTGCATATGTCGAACATCGCGGCGCGCGAGGCGTGGCGGGCGCATTCGATCATCTCGCCCGCCGTGCGCGGCACGGTGCAAGGGTTGGGGCCGCATTCCTACCTGACGGCGCTGCGCGGCCTGGTGGATATCGTTCGGGACGCCAAGGCATGACGCGGCGTGCCCCATCTCCGATCCAACTCCGATTCGCGTAGGGGCCGGACCATGGTTTTCATAGACAGATTCATCAGCGCCGTCTGCCGCGTGCTGGAACTGGCCATCGCCCTGCTGCTGGCGGCGATGGTGGTACTGGTCTTCGGCAACGTGGTGGCGCGCTATGGCTTCAATTCCGGCATCACGCTGTCGGAAGAGCTCTCGCGCTGGATGTTCATCTGGCTGACCTTCCTGGGCGCCGTCATCGCCTTGAAGGAACGCGGCCACCTGGGCATGGACATGATCGTGGCCAAGCTGCCCACGGCGGGCAAGAAGATCTGCCTGGTGGTCGGGCAGATCATCATGCTTTACATCGTGGCGCTAATGTTCGAAGGCAGTTGGAAGCAGGCGGTGATCAACGCCGACGTCAGCGCGCCCGTCAGCGGTTTACCGATGGCGATCGTGTATGCGGCAGGGCTGGTGTTTTCGGCCCTGGCCGGCTTGATCATCGCGGTGGATCTCTACCGTGTCTTGACGGGCAAGCTGCGCAACCAGGACCTGATCATGGTCCAGGAATCCGAAGAGGCCGTGCAGCTAAAGCAGATTCTGGACGACGCCAAGCATGGCGCCACCGGGAGAAGCGCATGACCATCGCCATTTTTATCGGCTCGCTATTGGGTGTCATGGCCTTGGGCGTGCCCATCGCGTTTGCGCTGCTGGCCAGCGGCGTTGCGCTGATGTGGCACCTGGATATTTTCGATTCGCAGATCCTGGCGCAGAACGTCATTGGTGGCGCGGATAGCTTTCCGCTGCTGGCCGTGCCGTTCTTCATGCTGGCCGGCGAAATCATGAACGTGGGCGGGCTGTCGCGGCGCATCGTGGATTTGGCGCTGGCGCTGGTCGGGCACGTCAAGGGCGGGCTGGGCTACGTCACCATCATGGCGGGTTGCCTGCTGTCCGCCTTGTCAGGTTCGGCCGTGGCCGACGCCGCAGCGTTGACCGCGTTGCTGCTGCCCATGATGGTCAGCGCCGGCCACAAGAAACCCACGGCGGGCGGCTTGATCGCGGCCACGGGCGTGATCGGCCCGGTGATACCACCCAGCATCGGCCTGGTCATCTTCGGGGTGGCGGCCAATGTGTCCATTGCCAAGCTGTTCATGGCGGCCATCGTTCCCGGCCTGTTGATCGGCGGCGCCTTGTGGGTGACCTGGGCATGGCTCGTGCGGCGCGAAAAGCTGGTCCCGCCGCCGCGCAAATCGGCACAGGAAATCGGTACGGCGTTTCGCAAGGCGCTGTGGGCGCTGATGCTGCCCGTCATCATCCTGGTGGGTTTGCGGATGGGGGTATTCACGCCGACGGAAGCCGCCGTGGTCGCCGCCACGTATGCCCTGCTGGTGTCGACGCTGGTCTACCGCGAACTGAAGCTCAACCAGTTGTACGCAGTATTCGTTGGCGCCGCGAAAACCAGCGCCATCGTCATGTTCCTGATCGCGGCCGCGATGGTGAGCGCTTGGCTGATCACCGTGGCCGAGTTGCCCGCCAGCATCGTTGAAATGCTGCAACCGTTCATCGATAACAAGGTCCTGCTGATGGCGGCCATCATGGTGCTGGTCATGGTGGTAGGCACCGCCATGGACATGACGCCCACGATCTTGATCCTGACGCCCGTGCTGATGCCCGTGGTGCGCGCGGCCGAGATCGACCCGGTGTATTTCGGCGTGATGTTCATCATCAACTGCTCGATCGGCCTGGTGACGCCGCCCGTGGGCGCCGTGCTCAACGTGGTGGCGGGGGTCGGCAAGATGAAGCTCGGTGATGTCATGCGCGGCGTGGTGCCGTTCATGATCGCGGAGTTCCTGGTCATGTTCCTGATGATCGTCTTCCCCACCTTGGTCATGGTGCCCGCGCGCTGGTTCGGCGGGTAGCGGGTTCGACAGGATTGCGCCGCCGGGCCGGCCCCGGCGGCACTTAATAGGAGAGTTTTTGCAATGTCCCATCTTGCCCAGTATCGGCGCGCGTTCTGGAACACCCAGCCCGCGTACCGCTTCGACCCTTACGGTTCGACCCAACTGCGCTCGCCCAATGAGCCCTTGATCGTCGTTCCGCAAACCTTGTCCGAGATTACGGGCCCCACCTTCGGCGCGGACTTCGTCGCCCAGGGCGACAGCGACCTGACACGCATCGCCCAGGCCGACGCCATCGGCGAACGCATCATCGTGTCGGGCCGCGTGCTGGACGAAAACGGCAGGCCCGTTCCCGATGCCTTGATTGAAATCTGGCAGGCCAACGCCGCCGGCCGCTACCTGCACAAGCGCGATCAGCACGATGCGCCGCTGGACCCGAACTTCAGCGGCGAAGGCCGCACCGTCACCGACGCGCAGGGCCGCTATCAGTTCAAGACGATCAAGCCGGGCGCCTACCCGTGGGGCAATCACTACAACGGCTGGCGGCCGCAGCATATCCACTTTTCCTTGTTCGGCCGTGCGTATGCCACGCGCCTGGTCACGCAGATGTACTTCCCTGGTGATCCGCTGCTGGAATTCGACCCGATCTTTCAATGCATTCCCGACGCCAAGGCTCGCGCGCGCCTGGTCGCCACGCTTGACTGGGAAACCACCGTGCCCGAGTACGCGCTGGGCTACCGATTCGATATTGTGCTGCGCGGCCGCAACGCCACCCCGATGGAGTAACGCATGCTCTACCCCACCACTTCGCAAACCGTCGGCCCCTATTTGCATATCGGCCTGTCTGGACTGAACTGTGCGGACCTGACCGCCGGCCTGACCGCGCTCGACACGCCCCCGGTCATTATTGAAGGGCGCGTCACGGATGGGCAAGGCAAGCCCGTGCCCGACGGCATGATCGAGATCTGGCAAGCCGACGCGCAAGGCGTGTACCAACATCCGGATGATCCGCGCTATTCCGGCGCTGATGCCGCGAAGTCCGGCTTCACGGGCTTTGGCCGCGTGCCGACCGAGCCGGATGGCTCGTTTCGCATCACCACCATCAAGCCAGGGCGCGTTGCCGGCCCCGACGGCACGCTCCAGGCTCCGCACCTGGTTGTGTCGCTGTTCATGCGTGGGCTGCTCAAGCATCTGTCGACGCGGATGTATTTTCCAGACGAAGCTCAAGCCAACGAACAGGACTGGATTCTGCGGCAAGTTCCCGCCGCGCGGCGGGCCACGCTGGTGGCGCAAGCGGGAGACAACGGCACACTGCGCTGGAACGTCAACCTGCAGGGCGCGGGCGAAACCGTTTTCTTTGAGATCTGACGTGTTTTCAATCGGCGCACCATGACGACTCTTTCCAGCCTGACCGAACAGATCTACTGCGATCGCGACATCATGGCGTGCTTCTCGGGCGCGGAGACGATCAGGCGGATGCTGGAGGTTGAAGCGGCCTTGGCCCGCGCCCAGGCACGCTGCGGCGTCATCCCCGCCAGCGCCGCGCGCGGCATTGATGGGGTTTGCCACGACGCCTGCCGTGGCGACGACATCGGTGCCGTCATCGACCTGGACGCCATCGCCACCGCCTCGATCCTGGCCGGCAACATCGCCATTCCCTTCGTCAAGCAACTGACGGCCGCCGTGCATCGTGTCGACCCCGGGGCGGCGCGTTATGTGCATTGGGGCGCCACCAGCCAGGACATCCTGGACACCGCGCTGGTACTGCAACTGCGCCAAGCCATTGCCCAGTTGGATCAAGACTTGAGCGCGGCGCAATCGGCGTGCGCAACATTGACAGGGGCGCATCGCAACACGATCCTGATCGGCCGGACGTGGATGCAACACGCACTGCCCACCACCTTCGGTCTCAAGACGGCGGGCTGGCTGCAAGACCTGGAACGGGCGCAGCGTCGCTTACGGCAAGACGCGGAACACATGGCGCTGCTGCAATTCGGTGGCGCTGTCGGCACGCTGGCCAGCCTGGGCGCGGCGGCACCCGCCGTCGCGCTAGCCTTTGCCGAAGAGCTGGGTTTGACGCTGCCCGGCATGCCTTGGCACACGCATCGCGACCGGCTCGCCGATGTAGCCGCCACGCTGGGCGTGCTGACCGGCACGCTGGGCAAGATTGCCCGCGATGTCTCGCTGATGGCGCAAACCGAAATCGCGGAACTGGCCGAACCCGGCGGCCCGGGGGGGGCGGCTCTAGCACCATGCCGCACAAACGCAACCCCGTCGCCAGCGCCGCCATCCTGGCCGCCGCGACCCGCGTGCCGCCCCTGGTGTCGACCATGCTGTCCGCGATGGTTCAAGAGCACGAGCGCGCGCTGGGCGGATGGCAGGCCGAATGGGACGTGCTGCCCAGAATCTGCGCCTTGGCAGGCGGCGCGCTGCGCCATCTGGTGGGCATGTTGAACGGCCTGGAAGTCAACCCCGCCAACATGACGCGCAATCTCGACGCCACCCACGGCCTGATTCTGGCCGAGGCATACGCCTTGGCGCTAGGCGCGCGCATCGGCCGTTTGCAGGCGCACGAACTGATCGAACAGGCATCCAAGGAAGCCGTCCGCAGAAACTGCCCGCTGAAAGTCGCCGTGCGGGACACGCTGGCATCGCACGAGGCGACGCGGGAATTGCTGGGTGAGGAAGAACTGGATCGCTTGAGTGATCCGGTGAACTACTTGGGACAAGCGCCTGCGATGTGCGATGAAGTGCTGGCGGCCTGGAAGGCGCGTGGGGGAGAGGTAACGTACGGGGGCTGAGGGGTTGGGAGGGGTCGAGGGAATTGGTCTTAGATTCGGCCGTAGGTGAACGGTCCGATATACGCGCACACTACAGAGCGATTATTGTGTAGCCCATATCAAGGCCTCATGAATCGCGGCGTCACCGTGCAGGATCTTCAAGCAAGCCGGCTTGAGGTAAGCGCGATCGGCCAGGAGAACCAAGTGCTCTACCCCATTTACGTACACAAGGAAAAAGGCAGCGTCTACGGCGCTTCTTTTCCGGACTTTCTCGGTTGCCATGCGGCAGCCTCCACGCTGCAACAGTTGACCGCAGCGGCACAAGAAGCCGTTGAGGCCCATTTATTTGGCGAAACCGCGCCTATTGCCCCGCCCAGCTCCGTTAACGACTGGATGCAGCAGACGGAGTTTCAAGATGGCTTCTGGATGCACGTCGACATTGACCTGTCCACGGTCAACGCCTCACGCCACTCCTGGCCCACAGCCTGACCCATGCGTACCTATCAAGGCTCATGCCATTGCGGCGCCTGCCGCTTCGAAGTTGATCTGGATCTGGATCACGTGCGCAGTTGCAATTGTTCGATCTGCAAGCGGCGCGGCGCGCTGATGCATCGGGTGCCCGCGACAGCGCTACGCATGGTCACCCCGCTGGAAAACCTGAGCACCTACAAGTGGGGGTCCGAGACCGCCACCGACTACTTCTGCGCACGCTGCGGAATCTTGCCGTTCCGGGTACCCAGCCAGCCCACGCCCGAAGAGCGCGCCCAGGGCATGCTTGCCTTCGATGGCTGGGCAATCAATGTCCGTTGTCTTGAAGGGGTGGATCTGGCCGCCGTTCCCGTCAAGTTCGTGAACGGTGCGGATCTGACGATCTAAACGGCGATGGACGGGACGTAGCGATCAGAAAGCAAAAAGCCGAATCCCATGTTTCAAAGGATTCGGCCCTATCACTGCATCCCATCTGCCTGCTTGCGCAAGCAGCTCAGGAATTAGATCGCTTTGATCATCGTCGCCTGGGGACCTTTCTGTCCTTGGCCAGCGACAAACGACACGCGTTGGTTCTCTTCAAGAGACTTGTGTCCGTCACCCTGGATTTCAGAGTAGTGCGCGAACAGATCTTTACCGCCCAGTTCCGGGGAAATAAAGCCGTAGCCCTTGTCGTTGTTGAACCACTTCACGATGCCAGTTTCTATCTTCAATGTATGTCCTAGATGTACAGGGAAAAAATATTCCCGCGGCCACTATGGGTGATTACCAGGAACAAAGATATCCCTGTTTCGAAATGACACAATTACGCGAGTGAGCTTTCTGCCCTGCTGCGGCCGAAGCGGCGCCTATAGGGCTGTCCGCGCCAAGTCCCTCTGTCATAAAAAAAGCCCGCCTACAGAGGCGGGCTGATTCGCACGGGTTGATCGTCAGATAGTGACGTCCACAACCTTGGTGTGATTCATGCAATGCGCATTGATCTTGTACAGGAAGATGAGGTAGCCGATGCCAAGCGTGACGATCGAGATGATCGCCCAAATGACGATATTGCCGATGATGCTGGCCAAATCGATCGTGCATTCCAGCCGCCCCACGCGGCGACCGGAATCGTCAAGCACCGAGGTCCGGCTGATGATGAACCGCTGCATGTAGTACGGGAACACGAACAGCGCCAGGCCGAGCGTGACGATGCTCAAGAGGATCCAGATAATCCCGTGGCCGATGATATCGCCGACGGTGAGATCCGATTTCAACTTCAATTGCTTCATGGTGTGCCCAGGCCTTTGATGTAAGTTAACGCCGGACGTTTTACCATTTTTTTATAAATGTATCAAAACGCACCGACCGCACCAACCGACATCGTGCTGCATGCCTGGGCAACTTTCGGCCTTTCGTTAAACGCCGCTCAGCAATTTCCCTTCTTGGCCTGTCCAGGCGGGCAGAATCCACCACCGCCGCCGCCACCGCCATGCGGGTCCACGATCACGGCGCCATCGGGCGTATAGACCGCGCATCCACCAAGCAGGCATGCAACGACGGCCAGGGCACAGAACATCTTCATCTTGAAATCCAGAGGGTTAAGGTCGGCGAAAGTGTATTTCGGACCCTTGCAACCATGCCCCTACTTTTGTAACGATCCGCCCATGCTCCCTGCTTAAGCGAACCGTTACGCCGCAACGTCCTGGTTCTGGTCAAGCATCAAGCTCAAGGTATTCAGGAACAGATCAAGGCCCAGAATGCCCAAGCCGATGGTCGACAGCACGGTATTGCCCGCCGCATCCTTGATAACAACCTTCTCGGTCCAGGCGTTCAGGTCGACGTTGCGCAGGCTGGATACCGGCACCTTCTGCCCCTGCACTTCCAGCGCGTCGCGGGTGACAACGATGGGCTGGGTGGTGATGCTCAGGAACTTGCCGCTCATGCGCTTGCGCCAGACCTGTCCCGTGCTGATGTAGTTGAAGGTCACCGCCCCGGCCGATGCCAGGGTCTCAAGAACGACAGGCTGGCGCTCGCGCAGGTAGAGCTCGCGGAACAGCTGCTGGAAATCCATGAAGCCCGACAGGTGCAGACTGATCCAGTTGAAGGATTCTTGCGCGTTGCGGCGATAGGCCAGGTTGGTGGCCAGGCCGCTCATCACGGTCTGCCCGGAACTGAACAGATACAGATCTTCGATCTCGGCAAAAGGCGTGTACGTCTTCTGCGCGCCGACGATACGGGCCACGCCCTTTTCATAGATCTCATAGCTAGGCTGACGCAACTTCTTCTGCCACACGCTGGCCGCAAGCGCGCCGAGCCCGCAGAAGGCCAGGAAACCGGCGGTGCCGAAGAAAAGCGGGGGATTCTTCTGGGGCACGATGGTGCTCAGGTAGACAACGAAACCGGCCAGTGCCAGGCACGCGATGCCCAGTATTACAAGGAAATAGACAAAGAACTTGCCATGCCGAAAGGTCTTGATCAGTTCGCCTGTCGAGGGCTGAGAGTGCTGCGTTGCCATGTACTGCCACATCCTGTTGTTGAGAGCGGTCCGTTATTAGATGCGGGCGGAGTGCCCGCCAAGGACCGCGCCGGATTGTAAAAGAACCGGCTCACCTGCGCGGGGTTTGCTTATAGATAGGAGTGGCAGGCAGCCAGCGCCACCCAAGCAACCCCCGCACATTAGTTGATTAAATCAACCAATTGCACGAGAATGATTGCTTTCCCACCGAGATGCCATCATGACTTTGCAGACCCCGCTGACCCGTCTTCTGGGTATCCGATATCCCATCATTCAAGCCGGCATGAGCTGGGCATCCTCCAACGCGGAACTGGCGGCCGCTGTCTCGGCCGCTGGCGGCCTGGGCGTGGTGGCCTCCGGACCGATGTACCCCGAGGCGCTGCAAGCCGCGCTGCGCAAGCTTCGCAGCCTGACCGATGCCCCCTACGCGGTGAACATCCCGCTCTACAACAAGCGCGCGCGCGAGCATTTGGACATCGCCATCGCGGAAGGCGCCCCTATCATCATCGCCTCGCAAGGCGGGCCGCGAGAGCACCTGGGCCGCGTGCACGATGCCGGGATGAAATGGCTACAGGTCATTGCCAGCCCGGTCCATGCCGAGAAAGCCCAGGCGGCCGGCGTCGATGGCGTGATCGCGGTCGGGTTGGAGGCTGGCGGGCACCCCGGCCCTGAAGAGATCACCACCCAAGTGCTGCTGCGGGCGACGGTGCAGCGCGTGGACCTTCCGGTGGTTGCAGCCGGCGGCATCGCGGATGGCGCGGGAATTGCCGCCGCGCTTTGCCTGGGTGCGGCCGGCGCGCAACTGGGAACGCGCTTTTTGCTGACACCCGAAGCGGGCGTGCACGCGGCCTATAAAGCGGCCGTGATGGGCGCGAACATCAGCGACACCACCCTGGTTGGCCGCGGGCGCTCGCCGGTGCGCATGCTGCGCAACGCCTTTGCCCAGCAGTACCTCACCGCCGAACGCAACGGCAGCGACGAAGAGCTGGACGCCCTGTTTGCCCAGAGCACCTTGAAGCAAGCGGCGCTGGAAGGCAATGTCGAACTGGGTAAAGTCGAAGCCGGGCAAAGCGCCGGGTTGATTGACGATCTGGTACCGGCCGGCGAATTAATGCAGCGTCTGGTGGAAGAAACCTTGGTGGCGATTCGGCGGCTTTCCGCGTTGGGCTGAGCCGCGACCGTGGCAAGGTCCAGCGCAGTTGAACTGGGCAAGCACCGACGTCATACACCACGCCGACTCCCGAAGATTGGCTTTATCCAACCATCGGGAGTCCGTTCATTTCACGTCTGAAGTCGTGAACCACCCGACTTCTTCGGCAAGCCGACTTCTTCGACCGCCCTACTTCTTCAACAAGCCCGCGCCTTCGACCAGCTTGCGCATGGCTACCTGATCCTTCTCCACGAACTGGGTCGCTTCTTGCGGCGTCATGGTCCAGAGCTCGACACCTTGCGCGTCCATCAGCTTGCGATATTCCGCCGACTGGTTCACGGCCTGCACGGCTTTGTTCAATGTCTCCAGCACCTGGGGCGGCGTGCCTTTGGGCGCGGCCAAGCTGTACCACGACGCCGCCTCCGCCCCGCTTACCCCCGCTTCCGCCAAGGTGGGCACATCGGGAAACAAGGCCGAGCGCTTGGGGTTGGCATAGGCCAGCGCCTTGAGTTTTCCGCTACGAATGAACTGCACGCTGGCAGCCAGATTCAACACGGCCATGTCGACCTGCCCGCCCACCAGATCATTGATGGCCGGGGCAGCGCCGCTATAGGGAATATGCATGATGTCGACCTTGGCCTGCTGGCGGAACAGCTCGCCGCCCAGATGCGGCGAACTGCCCGGGCCCGCCGACGCGTAGTTGATCTTGCCCGGTTCCTTGCGCGCCAGGGCGATAAGCTCCGGCAAGGTCGACACCGGCATGGATGAACGCACCACCAGCATATTGGGCTGGTTGGCCACGATGCCCACGAAGGCAAAATCCTTGATGCCGTCGTACGGCGTCTGCTGCATCAAGGGCGTCACCACATGCGCGGCCGACGTGCCCAGCAACAAGGTATAGCCATCCGGTTTGGCCCGCGCCACGAAGTTGGCGCCTATGGCAGCCCCACCCCCGGCCTTGTTCTCCACGATAACCGCCTTGCCCAACTGCTTTTCCAGCTCGCGCGCCAACGCCCGCCCCAGCACATCGGCGGGGCCGCCCGCCGCATAAGGATTGACCAGCGTGATCGGCTGACTGGGATAGCTGTCCGCCGCCAGGCTTGCACCGCTGCACACCGCGCTGACGGCCAAGCCGCACAGCAATCGCTTCAAGGTATTCATCTTTGTCTCCTGATCCTCATCGGGATGCTTTTTTTGTATTGCTAGATGGCGCCAAGCTGCCTTAGCGCCGTGATTTCCTCGTGCGACAGCCCCAGCCTTGCGCGCAACACCTCGTCGGTATGCTCGCCCAGCAAAGGAGGCCGTTCGACCTGAGGATCTTCATAACCCTCGAACTTGAAGGGCACCGGCACCGCGCCAAAGCGGCCGATGCGAGGATGCTCATAGCTTGCGACCATGCCGCGCGCGAGCACGTGCTCGTTATTGAGAATTTCGCCAACATCCAGAATCGGCCCGGCCGGCACGCCGGCGGCATCACAACGGCGGCAAAGCTCATCGCGGTCCAGCTTGGCCACCGCGCCCTGCAAGCCGGCCATGACTTCCTCTCGCCGGGCCACGCGCACCGCGTTGCGGGCCAGTTCCTCATCGGCGCTCCATTGAGGGAGGTCCAAGAGGTCGCACAGCGGTTTCCAGTGTTGGTCGCTGCCGGTGATCTGCACCCATTTGCCATCGCGGCATTCAAACGCGGCCGACGGCACGCGCCCAGGATGTTCCGTGCCCATGCGCGGCGGTACTTCACCCAAGGCGAAATAGCGCGCCGCAGCCAACGACAGCAGGCCGACCTGACCGTCCAGCATGGAGAAATCGACATGGCAGCCGCGCCCGCTACGCTCACGGCCGACCAGGGCCGACAAAATGCCTATCGCCGCCCACAAGCCCGAGGTCAAGTCGGCCACCGGCAAGCCAGGCTTGACCGGCCCGCGACCACGCTCGCCGGTCAAACTCATGATGCCGCCCATGGCCTGGAATACGGTGTCATAGCCTTTACGCGCCGCATACGGCCCGGTCATGCCAAAGCCGGTGCACGAGAAGTAAATCAGGTCGGTGTTGTCGGGCGCGATGTGCGCTTTGTCCAGGCCGTAGCGCGCCAGAGTGCCCACCGGAAAATTCTCGACCACCACATCAACGTCCTGTGCCAGCCGGCGTATCAAGTCCTGCCCCTCGGGCGTGCGGAAATTAACCGTGATCGATTGCTTGCTGCGATTGAAGGCAAGGTAATAGGCCGACTCATCGCCGCCCTCGCCGTGCACCTTGGGTTCAAATCCGCGCGTCTCGTCGCCGCCTTCGGGTTGTTCGACCTTGATCACCGTGGCGCCCAGTTCGGCCAATATCATCGACGCGAAGGGGCAGGCCAGCACCCGCGACAAGTCCAGGATGGTGACGCCATCAAGCGGCTTCATCGCGCCGCCCCTTGTCGAAAGCCGCGCATGATGATGTTGGCATCCCGGCCCACGCCCAGCGCGTCTTCCAGCGCAAGATCCGCGCAACGATGGAATGCGCGCTTGGTGAGACCCATGGCGGCCGGGTCCCAACCCGCGACACGCTCGGCCAGTTCTAACGCTTGCGGCAAGACGTCGGCGGCCGGCACTGCCCGATTCACCAATCCCAAGGCCAGCGCCCGATGGCCGTCGATGGCCTCGGCCATGGCCACCAGCTCGAAAGCCTGCTTGCGGCCCAATTGCCGTACCAGATTGGCCATCACCACCGCGGCCACGATGCCGTGACGCAATTCCGGATAGCCAAAGCGCGTGTCCTCGGCCATGACCACCATGTCGCACGCCAGCGCCAGGCCGGCACCGCCGCCCAGCGCATTGCCATGCACGGCGCCGATCACGGGCTTGCTCATCCGCGAGAAAACCAGATGCAGGTCGGTAGTCAGGCTGGCGCGCGCCAGCACGGCCTCGGGATGTTCAGGCGTCAGCGCGGAAAACTCCGTCGTATCCGCGCCTGCGCAAAACGACTTGCCATTGCCGGTCAGCACCACCGCGCGCACCGACTGGTCTTGATCAGCCTCGCGCAGGCTGGTCAGCAAGCCGGTCGTCAAGGCGGTGTTCAAGGCATTGTGCTTTTCCGGGCGGTTCAGCCGCAGCACGCGCACCGCGCCCTGATTTTCGATAATCAATTCAACCATGTCTTGACCTCTATTTAATTGATTTAATCAACTTTATGAGCATAAGAAAGCCTGTCACAGACAGGCTGCTGCCTTAGCGCGGCTGTACGCCGCGACCGCGGCGTGTGGGCACTTCGGCCTTCAAGTCATTAAGCATATCCAGCATGTGCGACGTCATCTTGTCCAAGGCGCGCTCCAGCACCTCGCGCTCGTCTTCGCTCAGCACGGCCAGCATTTCCTCGTTACGCTCAATGGCGGCCGGGAATATCTCTTGGTAGAGTTTTTTTCCAGCGCGCGTCAGGTCCAGGCTTACGCCGCGCGCATCCTGGGCGTCGGCGCTGCGCTTGATCAAGCCGCGCTCGATCAGGTCGGACACCGTACGGCTGGCCTGGCTTTTGTCGATATTGGCTTCACGTGCCACTGCGTTCAGAGACATATCGGGCGTGGCACCCAGCAAGGCCAGAATCCGCCACTCACGCGGACCCACGCCATAGCGGCTTTCGTTAAGGCCAGCGGCAATACGGCTGGACACATAGGCCAGCCGATTCAAGCGGTAGGAAAACAGCTCCTTGAGCGTGGCGGGCGTGGCGCGGCGGGGGGAAAGCTTGCTTTTGGTTGCCATGGAATTCTCTTGGAGCGGTTGCGGTGACGAGGGCATGATATACAACCGCCGCTCAAGCACCGGCCTTGATCAACGGATGGAAGCCGCTGTCGGCCACGCGGCTATGCAGGTCGCGCCCCAGCACCTCGCGGCAACGCTGCGACACGGCGGCCAGCCCGTCCAGGTCCAGACCGGTGCGCACGCCCATGGATTCAAACAGACTGACCAGGTCTTCAGTCGCCACATTGCCGGTATGGCCGCCGCCATATTTGACCTTGGCCGGATGGCCGCCCACGCCGCCGACGGCGCAATCAAACCAGCGCACACCGGCGTCCAAGGCGGCCACGTAATTCACCAGGCCGGTTGCGCGGGTGTCATGAAAATGGGCCACCAGCGTGAGCTGCGGCAATTCACGTTGCAACGCGCCATACAACTCGCGCACCGCTTGCGGCGTGGCCATGCCGGTGGTGTCGCCCAAGGTGACGATATCCACACCCAGCGCCGCATAGCGCTCGGCGTCGCGCAGCACGCTATCGGCCGATACCGCGCCCTCGAAGGGGCAACCAAACGCCACCGAGATCGTGCCTATCATGCGGAAATGGCCCCGGCCCAGGCTGGCCATCTCGGCGATATTGCCCCATTGGTCAGCGCGGCTGCGCTTCAGATTGCGCTCGGAGTGCGACTCGCTGGCCGAGACCAGCAGGCTGATCTCATTGGCGCCGTGCCCCTGCTCCAGATCGGCCAGCGCCCGCTGCACGGCGCGCGCATTAGCGCAGGTCGCCTTGTACCAGACGCCGTGCCGACGCGGCAGCGCCGCCAGCATGTCGCTCGCATCGGCAAATTGCGGCACCACCTTGGGATTGGAATACGAGGTGGCCTCTACCCGCTCAAAACCCAGCGCCGCAAACGCGTCGACCAATTCGATCTTGATGTCGGTCGCAATGAAATCCGGCTCATGCTGCAAGCCATCGCGGGCAAAACACTCGCACAGCACCACATCACGCGTCATGCTTTTTCCTCCAGGCCAAACAGGCGGATCGCGTGGGCGCGCAACTTTATCTTCTGCACCTTGGAGCTACCTGTCATGCCTATGTTTTCGAAGGTATCGACGATTTCCATATAGCGCGGCACCTTGAAATTGGCGCAACGGCTTTTGCACCAGGCGATCAACTCGGCAGTCTCGGCCTGCTGGTCTTCGCGCAAGAGCACAAAGGCGGCCGGCACTTCGCCCAGACGAACATCGGGCACCCCCACCACCTGGGCCATGCGCACGGCAGGATGACCATGCAAAACCTCTTCAACCTCGGCCGGCGCCACATTTTCGCCACCGACCCGGAACATATCCTTCAAGCGGCCCACCATGCGCAAGCGCCCATCGGCATTCATCTCGCCCAGGTCGCCCGTGCTGAGCCAGCCATCCTCGCTCAACGCGCGTGCGGTGGCCTCGGGCATCTTGTAATAGCCCTTCATCACGCTCCAGCCACGGGCCTGGATCTCACCCTGCCCGCCGGGAGCGACTACCGCGCCGGTTGCCGGATCGATCAGACGGATTTCCATGCCAGGATGCGGCAAGGCCCACCCGTGGGCGCGCAATGAAAACTCGTCGTTCCAGGCCGACATGACGATATTGGGTGAGGCTTCGGATTGCCCATAGGCGTTGCACACCGAGGGCACGCCCATCACATCGCGAATCTTCTGCATCACCTCGGGGCCAGCGGCGGCCCAACCGCCACGCAGATGAATCCGCTGGCGATCAAAATCGGGATGGCCCATCAGCATCAGAAAGATGGTGTCGTTGCCGGAGGTCAGCGTGCAGCGCTCTTCATCCAACATGCGCAAGGTCTCGCCCACATCAAAATTCGGCAAGGTCAGCAGACAGCACCCGGTCACCAGGCTGACCAGAATGGACAGCGTGGTGCCGGCCACGTGGAAATAAGGCCGGATACTGAAATAGCGGTCTTCCGGCCGCACGCCCATGCGCTTCGCCACGGCTGCGGCATTGCCCAGCATATTGGCGTGGCTGAGCATCACGCCCTTGGGGAACGAAGTCGTGCCCGAGGTGTATTGGATCAAAAGCACATCATCACTGCTGACGGCGTGCATGGCTGCATCAAAGCCCGCCGCGTCGGCACGATCCGCGCCTTCGATAAAGTCTGCCCACGAGGTCGTGCCCGGCAGGCTGCGATCACCCAGCACCACCACCTTGCCCAATACCGGCAGCGCCACGCCGGGCAGACGCTGCGTCAGGGCGGGCTCTACCCGTTGCAGCAGATCCAGAAAGTCTATGCCCAGAAAGGTGTCGGCCGTCAGCAGCAGCTTGACGTCAGCCTGTTGCAGGCAGAAGGCCAGCTCTTCCGTCTTGAACCGGGTATTGACCGGCACCGTCACCGCGCCGATCAAGGCGCAGGCGTAGAACAGTTGCAGCCAGTCGCCACCATTACCAAGAAAGATGCCGACATGGTCACCACGGCGCACACCGGCCGCATACAGCGCCCGCGCACGTAGCCGGGCGCCGGCTGCCAGCTCATTCCAGTTCAAACGTTCCCCCGGGGCCACAAAAGCCTCTTCGGGGCCACGTGCCGCCACCGTCTGCGCCAAACAGGCAGCCAGAGTCATTGCCTTCATGCCTGCGGCTCCTTGCCAAAGCCGGCGATGGCGCCTTGCCAATCCGTGCCACGCAGGTTTTCTTCAATGGCCAACAGTTCAATGGCCATCGCGCCTTCGCGCGTGGTGGCCAGGCCTTGATCAATGCTGCGCTTGGTCAGACGCATGGTCAAAGGCTGGGCACTGGCCATGGCGGCCGCCATGGCTTGCGCCTCCTGGCGCAGCGCATCTGGCGCATACACATGGTTGACCAGACCGATCTCGCGCGCTTCGTCGGCGTCGAAGCGGCGGCCGGTAAACAACAGCTCTTTGGCCATGCGAGCGCCAGCAATACGCGGTAAACGCTGCGTTGCGCCGACCGTGCCCCACCCCACTTCGGGATAGCAGAACACGGCCTCGGTGGAGGCCAGCACGAAGTCGCAGGCGCCGGCGATTTCGCAACCCGAACCAAAGGCCGGACCATGCACCACCGCCACCACGGGTTGCGGCAGGCGCTCAATGGCGGCATAAGCGGCAAAGCCCTGAACCCGGCGCGCCGTCAGCTCCTGATGGTTCATGGTTTTGCGTTCCTTGAGATCGGCGCCAGCGCAAAAGGCGGGGCCGTTGCCCGTGATCAGCGCCACGTGCACGCCGGGGTCAGCCGCAATCGCCTCCATGACCTGCACCAGCTCCGCGCACATCTGCGAACTGAGCGCGTTACGGCTATCGGGCCGGTTCAATGTCACCGTGGCAACACGGTCCCGCACCTCAAGCAGAATCGTGTGATAAGTCGGGGTCATGCCTGCTCCTGAATGTTCGGTTCTTGTCGCCGCAAGACGCCGCGGCCATGGATCGACTATATGCCTTTTAGTTGATTTAATCCACTATTTATTCGAGCGCTGTTACGTCCTCGGCCTGACCGGATATACCGTTCTTTTCTGCAATGTTGGGCCTGGAGACCTTGGCCCCGAATACGCCCCTGGCTTCAGGCGGTCGGTGCAACATTCGCCAAGCGCCTCAGCTGGAGTCGTGGACCCCAAGGTCTTTCCGAGACGGACGTTTAGCTTGGCGGCGGCTTCGTCGAGGTTGCGCTGCGCATAGCTTGCCACGCCTGGGCATGGCGGAACGTTCGCTGGGTTAGCAGATCATTTCGCCTTCGCGCGCACGGCGTTGCAATCGAGTTCCAGCACGATTTTTCCCGTCCCTTTTTCAGTCACCTTGGACGCCAACTGCAGGTCTTTAGGGTTGCCGCGATCTTTGCAGGCTTCGTATGCGTAGGCTTCCGCCAAAGCGAGATTTGCCCCAGGATCGGAACCGTGCCCGTGCATCCATCTACCGAAAGGATCTTTCCTGGAAACCTGATAGGTCGTAGCACTGGAAGATGCGACTGCCTGAGGCTGGCCCTTCTTTCTCTTTGCGCGCTCCGCGTCGCAGTCCAGTTCCAGGAGCACCTTTCCCGTGGCCTTTTCCGTCACTTTCGCCGCGCGGTTCCAAAGTTTGGGGTTGCCGCGATCCAGGCAAGCGCGTTGCGCGGCTCCTTCAGCAGCGTAAAGCTCCGTACCCGGTTGATTCGCCGCGGGGCCTTTCCACACGCCCGCAGGATCCTGCCAGGTGGCGATGTATTGAGCTGCAACCGGACCCGTCAGCATCATCCCCATGATGCCCGCACCGCATAGCCATCTCTTCATGACGATCCCCTCGGTTGTTCTTTTTTTCGAACAAATAGGGTAGTCGCGGAAGCGGTCTATGTAACTCCACCGAAAAGGGCAATCCCTCCGGTAATGCCCCCACCTTCACCTACACCGAGCGATTGAGCCGAGTGCATCAGGTGTTTGAGGACGCTATGTGCCAGGGTTTAAGGCTTGCGGACAATGGCGGCGCTTAAGGCGTGTTCGCCGGGCGCTTACCATTCAGCAACGCTGACACAAGCGAAACGCGGCCGCGATACGCAAGCGCGGCGGAGTCCGCCGTCGTTCATCCAACAGTGGCCATGTGCTCACGAATCAATTCGCTCCCCATTCACACGGATCACAGGCCTGCGCTTCTCGTCGAAGCCGCACAGCCGGTCGATATCTTTGGGGAACTGCGTGTACGGCACGTTGTACTGGATGAAGGCCTCGACGCTGTCCGGAAATGCGTTGATGAGCAGCCAGCCCAGCCAGAGCGGAATGGTGAGGGGGGCTGTGAACATTCCATAGGGCTTCGCCAGCCGGCGTCGCAGGCCTGCATACCAGTCTCGGTAGGGTTGTTGGGTCTCTCGCCATCGGCTCTGTCGTGGTGGCAGCGGCGCGGGTTTGGGCAGGCCTTCTGGGCCTCGTTCCATGAAGGCTTGCAAATAGGACCAGAGGGCCTTGGCCGAACGGTCGCCGTCAAACAGGCCGAGATTGCCGCATGCCGCACAGATTTCTGTCGGCGGGTCCATGCTGTAGTCCACGCCAAAAAGGTACAGCGGGTGCCGGCTGGTGTAGCCACTTGCAGACACAATGGGTACGTAGCCCGCGAAGGCTTCGAGTTGGTCCCAGTCAAGTACGTGCAGACGCTTCTGGCGCCGATAGATGAAGTAGAGTTTGCGGGTGCCTCGGTGAATGCGAATATACGCGCCGCGATTTCGATGGGCACCGCTAGCGAAGTAGAAAATGGAGATCATTGCAGGCAGCACAGGGATATAGAGTGAAATCTCCACGAAACTCCTCAATGTCACGTGCTCTATACCTTCAACAAAAAGAATAAGCGCACATGCTCCGAGCGAGACAACGACTGACAATCCAAGGGCTCCAGCGGCCCCAAGTTGAGTGAAATTCGCAAAGGTTTCAAGTTCAACAGCCTGACTGTTTACCCTACGCACGCCATCCGGTTGAGGGCTTTCTCCTGTGGGCTGATCTCGATATAGAGGCGTTCCACCAAAGCGCAGGTTGTTTGGCAGACGCTTGATCACATTGTCTGTCCTATCCACGGCAGTACTTCATGGCTCAATGCGCTCCCCGTTCACACGAATCACTGGCCTGCGCTTCTCGTCAAAGCCGCACAACTTGTCGATCTCCTTTGGAAACTGTGCGTACGGCACGTTGTACTGGATGAAGGCCTCGACGCTATCGGGGAATGCATTGATAAGCAGCCAACCTAACAAGAGCGGAATGGTCAAGGGGGCCTTGAACATGCCGTAGGGCTTCGCCAGCGTACGACGCAGACCGGCATACCAGTCTCGATAGGGTTGTTTCGTCTCTTGCCAACGGCTCTGTCGTGGTGGCAGCGGTGCAGGCTTGGGCAGGGTGTCCGGACCACGTTCCATGAAAACTTGCAAATAGGACCAGAGGGCCTTGGCCGAACGGTCGCCGTCAAACAAGCCGAGATTGCCGCATGCCGCACAGATCTCGGTCGGCGGGTCCATGCTGTAGTCCACGCCAAAAAGGTACAGCGGGTGCCGGCTGGCATAGCCACTTGCAGACACAATGGGAATGTACCCTGCCAGAGCTTCCAGTTGATCCCAGTCAAGTATGTGCAGACGCTTCTGGCGCGGATAGATGAAGTAGAGTTTGCGGGTGCCTCGGTGAATGCGAATAAAGGCGCCACGACTCCGATGAGCACCGCTGGCTAGGTAAAAAATGAACGCAATACCTGTTGCAGCTGGAGACCAGGCGACCAAAATTAATATGAACTCAACGTCAACGTTTTCTGGCCCAAGGCCGAACACGCAAGCTGTCAATCCAGCGATGGTCACAATGACGGACATACCGATAAAACTTGCTGTTCCGCTTTGCGTGAAGTTTGCATAAGTTTCAAGTTCGACACATCGGTCGTTGACACGTCGCACCCCATCGGGTTGAGGGGGTTCTCCCGTGGGCCGATTTCGATACAGAGGCGTTCCACCAAAGCGCAGGTTGTTTGGTAGACGTTTAGTCGCGGACATTATTTGGTGCTCCAACGGGTTCTAGCTTGGCTGAATCAATCGGATTCGTGAACCAGCCACTTGATGTGAACACCAATGGCGTCGGCGCGTGGGGTTGAAGCAATGCCAACCCAGGTTGTTGTTCAGGGTCAGGAAAGTACAGATACTCCAGTGCCACTTCGGTGTCCTCATGCATTTGAATCGCCCAGCCACATTCTCTGCCGATGCCGCCTAACGGAGTGACCAAGCATTCAAGTCGATAGTCGATGGGGCTGGTGCCCGTGGCATACGCAATAGGCCCGTTGACTTGCGTAAGCTTGTTGCCCCGGAGGGTTAAGGTCAGCTTGGTTTGAAATCTATCTCCAGGCATGTCGTTGATGCCGGGCAACTGGCAACTGATGCGAAGGGTTCCCACCGAATACCCAAAGGATTGATCCCATTCAGGAGTCAGCCTGGGGCGATAGTACAAACTATGAACGGCATCCAACTCCTCGCGATTGGTGTAGTGACGACTGTCCACTCCCCAAGCGCTATGTTTGAGCCATATTTCCACGGGACCGTGTTTGGCCATATCTGCGCCGAACGCGAATCCAATGACAAGTACGACGGCGACACCTGCAACAACTGCCCAGCCCAACGGAGTGAGCCCAAGCACCGCAACGGCTGCCCCTCCCCCAGAAATGGTTGCTGCTACGGCCGAACCGCCAGCCCAGGTCGCGACCGCCAGCGCGCCGCCAGCGAGGGCGGCGCCAAGCAGCATTCCTCCTTGTTGCGGATTGCTGTCACTAAATGCGCTAATTGCTCTTATTGAGTCTGCAATGGCTGCGAGTCCAGCCCCTACGGCTCCGAAGACGGCAACCCCCCATTTTGCAGCATGGATTCTCATGCTTGTCGCCAAGGCCGTATTCCCGCGCCCCCCTGCGCCAATTGCAATAGCGGTTGATCCAATTTCTATACCAGCCCCGACTACGGCACTGATAGCCCCGACTACACTGCCAACACTGGCAGCAGATTTTTTAAGTTTCTTGAAATCTGTCCAGGCATTGCTCAGCCCCTTCAATGCTAGAAAGCCGCCTAGTCCAGTGAAGAAATGTCCACCCGGCCCTCGCAGTCGATCCAGCATATTGATGAAAAGATTACCTTCCATGTGTATAGCCCGAGGCGCAGGCAATGCAGCCCGATCAGCCGGCGCCTCATCAAGCTCTCGGTATGTGGTTTCAGCAACCTTGACCCAGTCGTACACCAAAACACGCGTCACTATGTCAGCTTGATTGACTTTCGGAGACGGAATTTTCCAGCCCTGCGAGCGCTCGCCACCTAGCGTTTGATAGCCCTGGAATTCATAGGCGGCGCGCTGCAAATCCGCCAAACTTACGTCGTATACAACGATGGTTGCGTTGGCTCGGATCTCCATCACGTGTCGCAGACGTCGTGCCAGTACGTCCGCTTGTTTGGCTTGCGGTAGCACCTGCAGCAATCCAATTAGCGCATTGGTGGCGGGAGTGATGACATGCTCTTCCATAAACTTGTCCATGACTTCGAACATGTTCTTGGCGATATAACCCGTACTGGACTGCAACCGGGCCAGCAGGATTTCGCTGCCATTGGCGAGTGCGAGCCAATAGGGGCTCTTGTCTGCGGGCTTGGCGATCAAGTCGCCTAGGACTTGCGCCCCGTCCTTGGTATGAACCAAGCCGCCAATGCACTGGAAGACTGCATTCTCATAGTCGCGTGCGTTGTGGATCACGCGAAGATCAAAGCACCTCAGTGCTTTGCCCAACAGCTTCTCTTGGTCGATGAGCCGCACCCAGGCGATGGAATCGTTCACCGCCGTGGCAATGGCTTTCTCAAACTCTTTGATCTTCTTGGAGTAGGTATCGGGAAACGAGATTGCCCCGGCATAGTTCACAAGACCACGCTGCTTGGCCAGGATCTTGGCCAGTTCAGGGGAACTGGCCGTTTGCTTCGTCATCGCTTCGAAATAGTTGGCGATGAGGGTTCCGCTCTGCAACTTATGTGCATTCCGACCTGCGTATTTTGTCTTGGTCGCAACAGCATCGGTGACCAGGTAGTGAAGTTCGCTTGCGATGCCGATGGGATCTGGCAATGCCACTGCCAGCGGAGTGACGTCCATACGTGGGCGCAGTTCGATATACATATTGCCCAGTATGTTGTTGTGGTTAGGTGCCGTGGCTGAGAACCGAATCTCGCTCCAGCCGTAATGCATGGGAGTGCCGTACACGGCAGGTGCAACGAGCTCAGGGGCGGCATTGCCAAGCAACGCGGCATTGAAGGCATGCTTCTGCGTAGCCCCCCCACCAGGCTGGACCTTGACGGCCAGCGCATCCCGCAGCCCGTCCTTGTTCGTTTCGATATCCCAAAGAGTGCGATGCGTCAGCAACGTTTCACTCACCATCAGATAGACGCTTTCTGCGGTTTTGCTGTCTGGGGCTGATAGGAAGGACTTGGCGCCCACGGTGTCGGGGCGAGCATGCCGACCTGGGGTAGCGTCGGTTTCATCGGCACGGCTCCACCAGATACGAGCAAATCGTATGTCCTCGGTAACTTGATAGTGCTGCGTCCACATGCGGCCATTCTCGAAATAGCAAAGGTAGACGTAGGTGCCTGGACGCAGCACGCGCAGGCCGTAGGCCTTGCCTGATGCGAGCGCGGGATAGCCCTTGATATCAAGGGTGGGGAATACGTCTTTATCTAGCGCACTATCCGCGATGCCGTAGCGTAATGGGTAGACAGGAATGCACCGATGACACGGTGGTGCCGAGATAGCTTTACCCAGCTGTTTTTCATTGGGGCGGTCCGGGCCTAGCGCTATTTTGTAAGTCGTCGTCATGCATCTTCCCTCACGACATCGTGGAAGCAGTAGCCGCCAGCCGCGCTTCGGCGTCAGTCAAGCGCTGTTTCCCCTGCACGTGTCGGTTGACCAAGATGTCGCGCAACGCGACGTCCTTGGTAAAGCTCTCCTGTGCATAGCGAAAGCGCAGCTCCAGGTAGTGGCGAACGTCGCGTTCCGTGACTAGCCCCAGTTGATCGGTAGCCTCACTGGTGAAGAGATTTAGATGCCGCCAGAGCACGGATTCATTTTCTGGGCGGCCGTACGCCGGAAAACGTTGACGAACGTCGCGTGCACAGTCGCGCATGAACCACGCGAGGCTGGCTTGGCCAAGCGCGGCCTCATCGTTCGCTGTCAAAGCGATGGGGCTTTCCGTTATCCACGAAGTAAGAGCGGCTTCCGGAGCATCGGCACACAGCCACTCGCCCGACAACACATCACCTGCATGCCAGACAAAGCGCTGAATAGGGCCGAAAAGCTGAGATAGACGATCCGCCGGCAAGCCTTCACAGAGTTCTTCAAGGGCGCGCGCGGCATGGAGGCTGAAAGCGATCGGAAAACCATCAGATCCCAGCAGTTGGTGCAGGTGCTGGAGGTGAGCCACGAGCATGGCTTCGTCGTCAGGGCCTAGCAGGATCAAGCCCGCCTGCCGGCCAAGCCAGTGGTCGAGCGCGAAGGTAAAGAGCGGCTCGTCCAGCGGTACCAGCAAAGGCCCGTCGCGATAGCCTGGAGAAGCGTATTCCCAGGGGGTGTCGCGCCACACCCAACGATAGTCAAAACGCTTGGTTAACTTCAGCAGGTCTTGTTCAAGTGTTTCGCTGTGTGCGCCGGTCAGCCAAAGCCAAGGCCGTGCGCCCTGTTGCAGCGTGGCCCAGTCCATGAGAGGCAGAGTGTTCACCACTTGACGCGACCCCTTGGATTGATCGGACGTGGTGTACTTCATGCCGTTTCCGTATGGCCTGGAACGCTGAGCGTTGCTTCGAATATCTGCTGGGTGGTGAAGGGCTGGAAGTGGGATGAAGAAGTCATGGCGTGCTCCCGCCGAGGACGGACCTTGGTGGCCGTCTCAGGCGTCAAGTGGTGGTAACCACTTTTAGAAGCAAGCTCCTGAGCAGGTAAATGAGAACAATCTTAGAAATGTATGGGATATGTCCTGTTCTCTTAGGCGAACCTGGTCAGGAGCCAGCCGGACAACGGCTTAGAAGCGGCCGCGCAAGGTCAATGCGGCGCTGCGCGGTGTCCCGTAGAAGTTGCCGTAGTCCAGGTAACCGACCGTGCTGTAGTAGGTCTTGTCGAACAGATTGTTCACGTTGACCTGCGCCGACCAGTTGTCGCTGATCTGGTATTGAGCAAACGCATTCCAGATCGCGTAGCCGGGCTGCGTGAACTTGTAAGGCGTGCTTTGCTTGCTGAGGCTGCCGTCGGCATTACGCAAGTACGCGCTGCCGCTCACATAGGTGGTGCTTTGGATGCTGACGCCGCCGCCCACTTTCCAGCGATGCAGTTCGCCCGGCAACTGGTAGGTCGCAAAGATCTTGGCCATGTGCTTGGGCGTCAGGGGCTGATAGCTGCCGCCCGACGCATTGCGGTCGCGATTCTGGTTGTAGTTGTAGCTGGCTGTCAGTTGCACGCCCGGCGCTACTTCCCCGCTCAGTTCCGCGTCGAAGCCCTTGCTGACGATGTTCCCGTTGGGCAGGAAGCAGCAAGTCGCGCCGTTGCCCGCCCTGCTGGACGGATAGGCCGTATCGCGCACGGCGGCATTCTTGCGCTCGATCTGATAAATGGCGAACGCGCTGTGCAGCTTGCCGTCCAGATGCTCGCCCTTCAGGCCGATCTCGTAGTTGCGGCCGGTTACCGGGTCCAGCGGGTTACCGGGCGCTGGGCCTTGCAGGCTGTTGGCTTGCGATTTGAAGGTTTCGGCCACGCTAGCGTAGGTGGTCCAGGTGTCGTTCAGGTCAACCGTCGCGGCCAGATAGGGCGTAAAGACATTGTCGTCCTGGTACTGGGTCACCGAGGTTGCAGTGACCTCTCTTGCGGCATTCAAGGTCTGGTTCGTGAATGTGTAGTCGTACCGGCTCAGGCGGCCGCCCACAATGACATGCAGCGGATCCGCCAGATGCATGTTCAGCGACCCGTACACGCCGGCCTGCCGCGTGTCGGTGGTCTGATTCCACATCGGCGTGAAGTCCGTGTCGCGCGGGTAATCGTCAGGGTCGAACTCGAAGATGTTGGGCACCGCCTGGCCGCGGCTGGCCGGTTTGGAACCATAAGTGCTGGGCCGGAAACGTTCCCAACTGGCGCCCACCACCACCTGGTGGCGGCGGCCCCACAGACCAAACGAACCATTGGCGGACAAGTCGATGGACGTGTTCTTGAAGTGCTCGTTCTGGTCGCTGGCGGTGTCGAACAACCCGCTGCCCGTCAAGGGGTCGATCGCGCCGGAGAAATAGTGATCGAAGCGGTCCTGGTGCGAGTTTTCATGGTTGATGTCCAGGTTGGCGCTCCAATCTCCTCCAAGCTGCTGCGTCACATGCCCGAACAGATTGACGATGGTCCGGGTCGCCTGATCGTCGGCGCCGCTAAGGTAGGTATTGCGGGGAAGCTTCAGGTCCTCGCCGGTGGCATAGCGCGGCAAACCGTAGCCCTGATAGGACGAATCCCGCTTTTGATAAGAGGCCCCGACAAAGGCCGTGGTGGTGCTGGACAGATCCGCTTCAAGAATCCCGTAGCCCAGCGTGCGGCGGCTGTGCGCCACATCGTAGAAGAAGTTCTTGTCTTCATAGGCCAGCACGCCGCGCCCACGCAACTTGCCGTTTTCCGTCAGCGGGCCACTCACGTCCAGATCCGTACGCTTATAGGCCCAACTGCCTACCTCGGCCTGCGCGATAACCTGCAATTCCGGGGTGGGTTTCTTGCGTACCAGGTTGATCGTGCCGCCCGCTTCGTTGGCGCCGCCAAACAGGCCGTCAGCACCGCGCAGCACTTCGACGTGGTCATAGAACGCCATGTCATCGTCCGCACCGAACGAGCGGTACATCGACGCCCCACCATCCACGCGCATATTGCCGATTGCGAATCCGCGCGACAGGTAGTTGCTGCTGAGCATCGCCCCCTGGAACATCGAGATGCCCGGGGTGGCGCTCATCACGTCGTTCAGGCTGACCAGACGCCGGTCTTCGATTTCTTGCCGGGTGATCACCGACACGCTTTGCGGCACCTCGCGCAGCGCTTGCGCCGTCTTGCCACCTACCGTGGCCGAACTGGCGGTGAAAGAACCCGTGTTTTCGGTCACGCCCACGCGGCCCAGCACGGTGACGGGCTCAAGCTGAGTCACGCCGGGCGGTGGCACGCGAACCAGGCGATACCCGTCACGCTCGGGCAGCGCCTCCAGACCCGTGCCGCGCAGCAGCGCCACCAGCCCTTCCCTGACGCTCATCACCCCGTCCACGCCCGGACTCTGCAAACCCGACGTGACGGCGGGATCGCTTGCGATCAACACCCCGGCCTGAGCGCCAAAGCTCAACAAGGCGGCGTTCAAGCCACCCGCGTCAATGCGATAGGCGCGACGCTGATCGTCGGCTGCCGCCTGCGCCCAGGCAGAAGACGGCAGATGAGGAAGAATTGCGCCAAGCAATACCGACGCAAGAAGGGTGTGGCGGGCGGCTCGGGGAAAGGCCATGACTCAGGGTTCCTAGACTGGGATGGAAAACAGATACGCCGGTGTGTTGGCGCCGTTCTCTATCTCTTGCGCTCGAACGCTGAATTTCCGCCTTTCCTGTAACAACTTCACCGCGCCCTCAGTGGGCGGCGCTCAGGGTCACCCAATATCGCGTGCGGTAATGCACCCGCACCGGCAACACCCGGGGCAGCATCGTCAGAATGCTGTCGGTGTCCGCCAACGGATACGTGCCCACCACTTCCAGCCGCGCGATGGCGGGATCACAACGCAGCACGCCCGTCCGGTAGCGGGCCAGTTGCACCACGAAGTCGCCCAACGGCATCCGGTCGGCCAACAACATGCCATGCGTCCAGGCGTCCGCGCCCGGCGCCACCGGCAGCACCGGACCAGTGCCCAAGGCTTGCAGCGCCGTATGCTGGCCTGCCAGCACCCGTGTCACCCGCCCATCGGTGCGCGCGACGATATCAACCGCCCCTTCAAAAACGGCGATCTCATAGCCTCGGTCAGCCCCGTTGTCGCGCACGGAATAGCGCGTACCCACCGGCGTCAGCACGCCGTCGCGCGTCATCACCGACAGCGGGCCCAAGTCGTTGGAACTGGCGCTGGTGATCAAGATTTCACCCGAACGCAGCACCAGGGAGCGAGGCCGCTGGTCCAGGCGCAGGTCCAGCGCGGTGCCCGGCCCCATGACGATGCGCGTGCCGTCATCCAACGTCAGGGTGCGCAGCTCGCCCGTGCCCGTGCGCTGATCCGCCAGCAGGACGGGCCAGCGCTCCCACGGTTCGGCGGTCCATGCCAGCCCGGCCACGGCACCGCCCGTCACCATCCACTTGAGCGCGTCGCGGCGCGCGCGGCGCATCGCGGCCCGCTCGATCAATTCGACCGCGACCGCCGGCGGCGCCACGGCACAGCGCGCTGCAAGATCGCCGCGCATGGCGCACATCCGCTGCCAGATGGTTTCGTTGTCGGGATGCGCCTGACGCCAGCGCAGACAGGCGGCCACCGTCGCGTCGCTGGGCTCGCCTTGCAGCCGCGCCATCCAGTCGGCCGCCTGCGCCAGGCGCTTGCGATCGACCGGCAGGCCGTCCGGGGCACGCTTGCTCAGCATCGCGGCGTCAGCCATAGATCGCCAGATAGCAATGCTGCAAGGCCTTGGACAAGGCTTTCTGTACGGCGTTGGTGGAAATGCCCAGTTCGCGGGCGATCTCGGGCTGCGACAGGCCTTGCACCTGCGCCAGCATGAACACCCGGTGCACGTGCACCGACAAGCCATCCAACACGGTGCACACCGCCGTCACCGCCTCGACCACCAGCGCCTGCTCTTCCGGCGAAGGGGCCATGTCGACGGGCTGGCGCGCCAGCACCTCGCAATAGGCCGCCTCGACGGCCGCCCGGCGGAAATGGCCGATGGTCAGCGTGCGTGCGATGTTGGTCAGGCAGGCACGCGGCGCCGCGATGATGGCGCGGATATCGTCACGCAAGACCCGTTCGAAGGTGTCGTGCGCCAAGTCGGCCGCCTGATCGACGTTACCCGTCTTGCGCCGCAGTAGTGTCACCAGCCAGCGGTGATGGACGCGATAAAGGTCCTCGACCGCCTGGCCTTTCATAACATCGGATGAGGAAGACACGGCTGCGCCCGCACGAAAGTAGAACAATAACGATTCGCATTATAGACACAGTGCGTACGCCCGCGCCGCCTACGAAGCACGGACCAAGCTGTTTGTCGAAAAGGCAGGGTTCATCACAACCGAAGACAAGCTCTTCGGTGTAAACGCGGACGGCATGGTGGACGGCGCCTTCAGCGAATACATCGACCAATGCAACGGCGCGATGTGGCTTCTGGGCCGCAAGTGGATGGACTCGGTGGGTGGACTTCGGAGGGTGGACTTCGGGGGGTGGACTTCGGAGGGTGGACTTAGTCTAAAGCCCTGTATTCCCTAAAGATTCTGGCGCGGCAGGAGGGGCTCGAACCCCCGACCCCGGGCTTAGAAGGCCCGTGCTCTATCCAGCTGAGCTACTGCCGCGCAGTCTTTTGATGACCCGGAAGATGTCCGGGCGCCGCATTTTACCTTGTTGCGGAAAAACTTGGGACGCGGCCCACCGCAGCGGCCTCTAAGCCCCCACGCCCCCCTACTCGTCCTCGATATCCGCGTGCGTGGACACCCACAGCACCATCGCATCCGCCTCGCTCAGGCTGATCACCCGGTGACCCATGCGGCTGTCTATATAGAAGCTCTCGCCCGCCTTCAAACGCGCCGGTTCGTAGAACTCGGTGTACAGCATCACCTCCCCTTCCAGCACGTAGACGAATTCTTCGCCGCGGTGGCGGCTCCAGTCCTGGAATTCGTCGAACGAGCGCGCCTTGACGCGGGTGTGAAACGGCATCATGCGCTTGTGCGACAGCGCGGTGCACAGCAGGCGGTGGTCGTAGTACGGGGTTTCGTATTGGCGGCCTTCGCCTTCGCGGCTGAGGCTGCGGCGGCCGGTGCCCATGTGGGCGTCAGACGCGGAAAAAAGTTCGGCCACGTCCAGGTCCAGGCCCGCGGCGATCTTGATCAGGTTGTCGTAGGTGGGCGACAGCAGGCTGTTTTCGATTTTCGACAGCGTGGACGCGGCAACGCCGGTGGCTGCCGCCGCCTGCTTCAGGGTCCAATTGCGCGCTTGGCGCAGGGCCCGCAGCCGTTGCGCCAATGCGCTTTGTTTGTTGCCGTGCATCCTGTGTACCTTGTCATGCCCGCGTGGTGCGCTCCCGCCACCAGTCGCGCGCCTGGTAAGACCAATAAGTCAGTTGAACCGCCGCCGTGCCCAGCCCGCCGCCGTTCCACGCCAGCCCAAAGGGTTCGAACAGCTTGTAGCGCTGCGTGTCGCCGGTGATCCCTTCGGCCACAACGCGCCCGCCGATAGACGTGGTGTTCATGCCGTGCCCGCCGAACGCCGTGCAATACCAGACGTCTGGCGCCAACTGGCCGATCTGCGGCATCAAGTGCCGGGCGTAGGCCATGCGGCCCGACCAGGCGGTTTCCACGCGCAGCCCCTGCAATTGCGGGTAAACGGACAGCAATTCGCGGCGCAGGGACTCGGCCAGATCGGGTGGGTCGTCGACACGGGTGGTGATTCTACTGCCCCAGCCGATGCGGCCGCCATCCAGCACGCGGTAATAGTTGCCGGCGCGGCGGTCGTCGCCAATGGCGGCGGTGCTGCGGATGGCTTCAAGCACGCGATCGCCCAGCGGTTCGGTCAACATGATGTAGGTGGCGATGGGCAACATGGCCCGGCGCAGCGCGGGCACCACGTCGCCGGTATAGCCGCCGGTGGCCAGCACCACGGTGCGCGCGTCGATCTGGCCGTGCGCCGTCTTCAGGTGCTTGACGGCGCCGGTTAGCGTGACGCCGGTGACGGGGGAATCTTCATGAATGCGCACGCCCAGGCGCACGCATTCGCGGGCCATCGCGCGCGCGTAGTTCAGGGGATGAAAGTGAAACGAGGCCGGGTCTTCGACACCTTGGTGATAGACGTCGGACACCAGCCGTTCGCGGACCTGGCTGCGCGTCAGGAAGCGCACATCGCGGCCAAAGTCGCGGCGCTGGGCGTCGCACCACTGGTTGAGCGCGTCGGTGGCTTCGTAGCGCACCACGCGCAGCCGGCCGTCGACCTTGTGCGCGTCGGTGATGGCTAGGGTGCGGATGTTGTCGCGGATGATCTCCACGCCTTCCATCGACAGCCGGTAAAGCTGGCGGTAGTGGTCTTCGTCCACATGGCGCTTGATGGCGTCGGCGCCGGCCGAGAACGCGGGCGACACCGAGCCGCCGTTGCGCCCCGATGCGCCCCAGGCGATGCGCCGCCCTTCCAACAAGGTGACGCTGCGGCCGCGCCGGGCGAGTTCCAGCGCGGTCGACAAGCCGGCCAAGCCGCCGCCCACCACGCAGACGTCGGTGCTGGCCACGCCGGCCAACGGCGCATAGCGCGTGTCCGCGTCGGACAGCGTGCGCTTGTAATAGGTGTCGATGTACTCGGAGGCCATGCCGGTGGGGGTCCGTGTCAGTGCAGGCTTGCGCCTTGCAGGCCGCCCGTCAGGCGCTTTTCCAGCCAGTTGGCCAGGCGCAGCAACGGGTAGCAGTAGATGAAGTAGATGGCGGCGATCATGCCGTAGATGAACAGCGATTTCGCCGGAAAGGTGATGATGAATACCTCGCCCTGGCGCGTCAGTTCGGTAATGCCGACCACCGACAGAATGGCGGTGCTTTTGATCAGCATGACGTAGACGCCGCTCATGGGTTGCACGATCAGGCGCATGGCTTGCGGCAGCACCACCAGCCGCAGGATCTGCAAGGGACGCAGGCCGAGTGTCATGGCGCCTTCGGTCTGGCCGCGCGGCACGGACTGGATGGCGCCCATGACGATTTCCGCCACATAGCAAGACGTGTACACCGACAGCGACACGAAGGCGGCGGTGGCGGAATCCCAATGCAGCAGCGCGATGCCGGTGCTGGGCAGCACAAAGTAGAAGATATAAAGCTGCACCAGGAACGGCGTGCCGCGCAGGATGTGGATGTACAGGCCCAGCAATTGGTGGATACCACGGATGTGGTAGCTGCGTATCACACCTATCACAAAGCCCAGCAGCGACCCGGCGATGATGGCCACGAACGAGATCTTCAGCGTTTCCCAGAAGCCCTTCAGCAGGAAGGGCAGCACGACGCCGGCGGTGGAAAGATAGGAATCCAGCATGCTTACCTCGCGTTCCAGGCCGGGCCGGCCAACCAGAGGCTGACGCCTCGCGACAACATCAGCATGACGCCGTAGATCAGCAGGTAGCCCGCGGCGATGGTCAGGAAACTTTCGCTGGGCACGATGCGGTCGCTGTTCATCTGCACACCGGCGGCCACCAGTTCGAATACGGTAATCAACGACAGCAGCGAGGTGTCCTTGATCAGCACAGCGGTCTGCCCCAGCAGCGGCGGCAGCGTGTTGACGAAGGCCTGCGGCAGCACCACGTAGCGCAGCCGCTGCTGATAGTTCATGCCGCAAGCCTTGGCGCCTTCGATCTGGCCGCGCGGCACCGACTCGATGCCCACGCGGATGATCTCGCTCATGTAGGCGGCGTGATGCAGCGTCATGGCCATGATGCCCAGCACCATTTCGCTCCAGCGCCCCGCGCCCGGTATCACCATGGGCACGGCGTAATAAACCAGGTAGATCTGCACCAGCAAGGGGGTGGACCGGATGAACTGCACATACGCCGCCACCGGGCGCCAGATGGCGCCACGGCGCGACATGTGCAGCAAGGCCAGCGGCACACCCAGCAACACGGACAGCACCAGGCTGGCGCCCGCCGCGATCAGCGTGTTGGCCAGGCCCGTGGCGAATTCGCCCGCGTACTGGCTGACGATGCGCCAGTTGTAATAGTCGATCAGCCAATCCATGGGCGCTCCGGTCTCCTGGTTGTGTGGCGCGGTTTATTGGTGGTCTTTCTTCCAGTCGGTGGAGTACCAGTACTGCACCTGCTCGGGCAGCGTGTTGTCGGCGGTCTTCAGCGTTTGCCAGTTATCCAGCCAGAACTTCAGGCGGAAGGCATTGGGGCCCACGGCAAACGCCAGCGGCTCGCGCACCATTACGCCGTCCAGCACGCGCAGGTTGCCGAAGTCCACCAGGAACTGGTTGGCGGTGGACATGGACATGATGCCGGCGTCCAGGCGGCCGCTGGACAGAGCCTGGCCGACCGGGGCGCTGCCGCCGGAGAACTCTTTCATGGTGGCCTTGGGCAACATCTTCTTGCCGGCTTCGGCATAGGTGCTGGCGCCCAGCACGCCGACGTTGACGCCGTCCTTGTTCAGTTCCTGGTACGACTTGTAGGGCGAGTCCTTCTGCACCACGGCAACCGTTTCGGCATAGAACATGGGCGCCGAGAACAGCACTTGCGCCGCGCGTTGCGGGGTGGGCGTCATGTCGGCGGCCACCATGTCGGCCTTGCCGGACAACAGCGCCGGCAGCAGGCCCTTCCATTCATAGTCTTGCAGGACCAGCTTCACGCCCAGGTCGTCGGCCATGCGCTTGGCCACTTCCACGGCCAGCCCGGTGCGCTTGCCGGATTTGTCCATGAAGCTCATCAAGGGGCCCGAGGTCTGCACGGCCACGCGCAGTTCGCCGCGCTTGATGATGTCGCTAAGTTCGTCGGCTTGCGCGGGCAGCGCCACGGTGGCGCTGGCGAGGGCGATGCTGGCCAGGCCCAGCCATTGTTTGATTTTCAGCATGTCGATATTCCCTTGTGGTGGATGACGTCGTTCCGGGCTTGGCATAGGGTGTTGCCGCATGGCCGGCAGCGCCCGGAGTTGCCGGACCGGCCTGTGCTTGGACTGCTTTCGGACTGCTTTCGAACTGTCTTGGGACTGCCTTGGGACTGCCTTGACTACAGAATCTTGTCCAGGAAAGCGCGCGTGCGCGGCTCCTTGGGATGAACGAACACCTCGTCGGGCGTACCGATTTCCACGATGCGCCCGGCGTCCATGAACAGCGCACGGTCGCCGACGTCGCGCGCGAATCCCATTTCGTGGGTCACCACCGCCATCGTCATGCCGTCGCGCGCCAGTTGCCGCATCAGTTCCAGGATGCCGCCCACGGTTTCGGGGTCGAGCGCGGATGTGGCCTCGTCGAACAGCATCAGCTTGGGGTCCATGGCCAGCGCGCGGGCGATGGCCACGCGCTGCTGCTGGCCGCCCGACAGCTGGCTGGGATAGCGCTCACCGAAGTCCGCCATGCCCACGCGGCCCAGCAGGTCGCGGGCGTAGCGTTCGGCGTCGGCGCGGCTGCGCCCGCGCACCACCCGCTGGGGTAGCGCCACGTTGTCCAGCGCAGTACGGTGTTGGAACAGGTTGAAGTGCTGGAACACCATGCCGACATTCATGCGCCAGCGGTTGACGTCGGTGGCCGGGTCCGTCAAGGACACGCCGTCCACACGGATGGTGCCGCTATCAATGGTTTCCAGGCCGTTCAGCGTGCGCAGCAAGGTGCTTTTGCCGGAGCCCGACGGCCCGACCACCACCATGACTTCGCCCTTGTTCAGCTGGCAATCGACGCCGTCCAGCGCCAGATGCGGCGGCTGCCCGTCGCGATGGAACGTTTTGGTGACTGCTTGGACATCCAGTAAAGCGTCTGCCACTGATGCACCTCGAAAACCGCGCTTAAGCGGGTTAAGCAAAAAAGTTTCGCAATTCACGCTGGAGTTTCGTATAGTAAATTTTTTTCCCGAATCGCCACTTAGGCATAACCCTTAAGCGAAGCCATGACTTCGCTGGCAATCCAAGGAACCGGCATGGACACCCCCCAAGACATCCTGCGCGCGCTCGGTCTGAACCCCGACGCGCTTACCGGCGGCACGCTGACCGCGCGCAGCCCGATCGACGGCGCTGAACTGGCGCAGGTGCATGAACACACGGTGGCCCAGGCCCATTCGGCCATCACCCGCGCCCGCCAGGCCAGCCTGGCCTGGCGCGACGTGCCGGCCCCGCGCCGGGGCGAACTGATCCGCCTGCTGGGCGAAACCCTGCGCGAGAACAAGACCGCGCTGGGCCGCCTGGTCAGCCTGGAAGCCGGCAAGATCGTGGCCGAAGGCGAAGGCGAAGTGCAGGAAATGATCGACATCTGCGACTTCGCCGTCGGCCTGTCGCGCCAGTTGTACGGCCTGACCATCGCGTCCGAACGCCCCGGCCACCGCATGATGGAAACCTGGCATCCGCTGGGCGTCATCGGCGTGATCAGCGCCTTCAATTTCCCGGTGGCAGTGTGGTCGTGGAACGCGGCGCTGGCCATCGTCTGCGGCAACGCCGTGGTGTGGAAGCCGTCTGAAAAAACACCCTTGACCGCCCTGGCCTGCCAAGCGCTCTTCGCGCAAGCCATGCAGCGTTTCGGCGACGCGCCCGCCGGCTTGTCCGAAGTGCTGATCGGCGGCCGTGACGTGGGCGAAGCGCTGGTGGATTCGCATACGGTGGCGCTGGTGTCGGCCACCGGCTCCACCCGCATGGGCCGCCAGGTGGGCCCGCGCGTGGCGCAACGCTTTGGCCGCGTGCTGCTCGAACTGGGCGGCAACAACGCCATCATCGTCGGCCCCACCGCCGACCTGGACATGGCCGCGCGCGGCATCGTGTTTGGCGCCATCGGCACGGCCGGTCAGCGCTGCACCACTACCCGCCGCCTGATCGTGCATGAAAGCGTGGCCGACGCCCTGGTGCAACGCCTGCACAAGGCCTACGCCAGCGCCCCCATCGGCAACCCGCTGGACAGCGGCAACCTGGTCGGCCCGCTGATCGACCGGGGATCGTTTGACGCCATGCAAGACGCGCTCAAGGCTGCGCGCGAGCAAGGCGGCAAGGTCACGGGCGGCGAGCGCGTGCTGGCCGATGAATACCCCAACGCTTGGTACGTGCGCCCGGCCATCGCCGAAATGCCCGGCCAGACCGACGTGGTCTGCCACGAAACCTTCGCCCCCATCCTGTACGTGATGCGCTACCAGGAATTCGGCGACGCGCTGGCCTTGCAGAACGGCGTGCCGCAAGGCCTGTCGTCGGCCATCTTCACCAATGACCTGCGCGAAGCCGAGACCTTCCTGTCAGCGTCCGGTTCCGACTGCGGCATTGCCAACGTCAACATCGGCACGTCGGGCGCCGAGATCGGCGGCGCGTTCGGTGGCGAAAAGGAGACGGGCGGCGGCCGCGAATCGGGTTCCGACGCCTGGCGCAATTACATGCGCCGCGCCACCAACACCATCAACTACTCGCGCAACCTGCCGCTGGCGCAAGGCATCAAGTTCGGCGAGTAGGCCGACTGGAAAGCCTTGAATCGCAAGGTTTGAAACGCAAGGCCCCGCCCGGTTGAATC
>NZ_JBHFIZ010000032.1:64919-140535 GCF_057334535.1 Achromobacter colocynthidis | reverse complement strand
CGGTTGAATCCGCGCGGGGCCTTGTTGCTTGGGTCGTCGCACGACATCCTGCGTAACACCTGTTTATTACATGGCCTACATCCGATAAGCCTGGCTTACAAACAGTTGCGGCAGGCGATGCTACATTTCTTCGTCACAAGAAAAGCACACCGTCCCCATGTCCCTACGCCGACCTGCACCCCCCTACTTCGCCCTGCGCACCCTGACCGCCGCCGTCGCCCTGAGCGCCGCCGGCTCGGCCGCGGCAGGCGTGTCGTACCGAATGGACCGCCCGTCCGCCGCCCCCGGCGAGACCGTCACCATCGAAGCCGTGTACTTCAACGAAGGCAGCGCACGCGCCAACTGGCAAGCGCCACCCGAATTGGTGCTGCAATGGCGCAGCCAGGACGGCCAGATCGTGCGCAGCCTGGCCAAGCTGGACGGTGACCGCGCAAGCTACAGCGTGCCCGTCAACAACTTTGCCCGCATGGCATGGACCGCCGTCGTGCCCAGCACCGCGCGCGGCCTGCAAGCCGTGTCCATTGAAGGCGAGCCGTCCTTGATGGCGCTGGACGCCACCGGCCGCGAAACCGGCACGCTGGCCAGCACGCCGGCCCAAGGCCCCGTGGTGGATGCGCGCAGCGGCCAGCCCGTGCCCGTGGCCGCCGTCACGGCGGCGGGGGCCTCGCCCGATGTGGGCCCCGCGCCCGACGCCACCGTTGCGCCGACCGTGCAGCCGCAAACCGCGTTCGACCGCTTCCGCAGTTCCATCTCGGAATACAAGCCCGTCTACTTCGACATCGGCACCCGCGGCCGCACCACCGCCCGCTTTCAGATCAGCGCCAAGTACCGCCTCTTCAGCCCGACGGGCGACCGCCCGGCAACCTGGGGAGAGAACTTCTACCTGGCGTACACGCAGACTTCGCTGTGGGATTTGCAGGGCGATTCCATGCCCTTCATCGACACCACCTTCAACCCCAGCGCCTTCTGGCTGTCGGACAGCATCTGGCAATCCGCCAACCAGAACTGGCGCTTCGGCATGAACACCGGCGTGGAGCACAGCTCCAACGGCAAGGACGGCGACGAATCGCGTTCAGTCAACGACGGCTATATCGAACCGCGCTTCCACTACCGCTTCGACGGCGGCAGCACGCTGACCTTCGCGCCCAAGGTCAAGGCTTACTTCGGCGTGGCCGATGAGAACCGCGACTACGCCGATTACGCCGGCCACGTGGATTGGCAATTGCGCTGGGCGCAAGACAACGGCGCAGTGGTGTCCGCGATGTACCGCCAAGGCGACCAGAAACGCCGCACGACGCAGCTGGACTTTGCCTGGCCGCTGCAACGCACGTGGTTGAACATGAACGGGTATCTGCACTTGCAGTATTTCAACGGGTACGGGGAGACGTTGCTTGGGTATAACCAGCGCAATGAATCGCAGTTCCGGGTGGGGTTGTCGTTGGTGCCTTGAGGGTGATGGGGGGTGCGTAGGTTAAGGGGTGGGTGTTTGCGTGCGGTGTGGTGATGGGTTGCGCGCGTTGGGGGGGCGGGGTTCTTTTGTCGTTTTTCCCGCGCTTCACCCATCCTACGATGCCAGCGTCAGCTCGGGTTCAGGGATTCGTAGACGAGGGTGGCTAGCGTCAGGTCTTCCAGGGCGCTGCCGACGGCCTTGAAGACCGTGATTTCCTGATCGTTTTGACGACCCGGGCGGGCGCCGGTGGTGAGTTGGTGCAGATTGCCCTGGATGGCGTCGCGGGTCAGCACGCCGGCGTCGAAGGCTGACAGCAGGTCGCCGGATTTGGTGGGGGCTTCGTCGGTATCCACGTAAACCGTCGTGCCGTCAAAGCAGGCCGGGTCCGTCTCACGCATCTCGGGCGTGAAGCTGCCGATCAGGTCCAGGTGCGTGCCGGGGCGCAACCAGGCGCCCTGAATCAGCGGCACGGTGGACAAGGTGGCGCAACTGATGATGTCGGCCGCACGCGCGGCGGATTCCAGGTCGGTCGTGGCCTGGGCATCAATGCCCTGTGCACGCAGGCTTTCCGCCAATGCCTGGGCGCCGGCCTCGCGCACATTCCACACCATCACACGCTGGATCGGACGCACGGTACGCATGGCTTGCGCCACCAGGCCCGCGATGCGGCCCGAGCCCACGATCAGCAGCGTGCTTGCCTCCTTGCGCGCCAGATAGTCCGCACCCCGCGCGGCCGCGCCCGCCGTGCGGTAGACGGTAACGATGTCGCCATCCACCTGCGCGATCGGCACGCCGGTCGTGGCGCTGTACAGGTTGTACGTGGCGTGCAGGCCGGGCAGGCCCTGGTGCGTGTTCTCGGGAAAGATGTTGATGATCTTCACGCCGAAATAACCCCGGTCGCTCCAGGCGGGCATGATCAGCGTGGTGCCGTGGGCCGTGCCCGACTGAATGGCGTGGACGTGCCGCGTGGGCACGGTGGCGCCTTCGCGGAAGGCCTCGCGCAGGGCGGGAATGACGGCGTCGAATGACAGGGCGCCGCGAGTCTGTTCGGTGTCGATAAAGCGCATGGGATCAGTGCCTGAAGAGAGTCAACGAATCAAAGAGCCGCAGGCAGTCTAGCAGCGCGGACCTTGGGTGTGATGATCGAGGGCCGGATTGTCGAGATCCCGCACTCACGCGGGGAGCTTTTGGTGCACCTGCCCCAACTCCGGATTGAACCTTCACCATCCATTGCCACTGGCATTCCTGGATGAGCCCCAGCCCTCCAATGCCAAGACATTCCTGAATTGCGCCTGCGCCAGTCATTGCCAAGACATTCCCCGATGCGCCCCAGCCCTCCATTGAAGGCATTGCCTGGCGCAGCTATCCCTGGTCGCCAAAAAATTGCCTGCGATAACGCAGGCAATTTTCAACCGGGCTTAAGCCACGTCCGGCACGGGTAGCGGATCACCCGCGCCGGTGCGTTCGGTGATCAGCTTGTAGTGCTGCGGGCTGCGATGTTTAGCGAAATTGAAGACGTGTTCGCGGAAGGTCTGGCCCATGGCCAGATCGATCTTCGCGGTAATCACTTCGTCTTCCTCGCCGCTGGAACGCGCCACGATCTCGCCGGACGGCGCCACGATCATCGAACTGCCAATCATGTGGTGGCCGTCTTCATGGCCGCACTTGCCGGCAGCGCCGACCCACACCGCGTTCTGATAGGCGCTGGCCTGCAACACGATCTCGTGCGTGGTGGTGCGCCAGTGCGCCGGTTCGTTCCAATGGATGTTCAGCGACGGCGTGTTGTAGCCCAGCACGATCAGCTCGGCGCTTTGCAACGACATCACGCGGTACGTCTCGGGCCAGCGGCGGTCATTGCACAGGCACATGCCGATCTTGACGTCGTTGGTCTCCCATACGCCAAAGCCCAGGTCACCAACTTCAAAGAACTTCTTTTCCAGATGCTGGAACGGCGCGTCGACCTTGTGGTCGGAATGCCCCGGCAGATGGATCTTGCGGTACTTGCCGATGATCTTGGCCGTACGGTCAACCAAGATGGCGGTGTTGAACTGGCGGCCTTCCGGAGTCACTTCCGCATAGCCCAGGTAAAACCCGATGCCCAGCTCGCGCGCGGTGTCGAACAGCGGCTGCACATCGGCATTGGGCATGGACTTTTCAAAGAAGCGGTCAACCGCTTCCGCGTCTTCCATCCAGTAGCGCGGGAAGAAGGTCGTCAGGGCGAGTTCCGGGAACACGACAAATTCCGCCTTGCGACCAGCGGCCTCGCGCATCATCTCGACCAGACGGCGCACAACCACCGCGCGGGTGTCGGCAAGGTTCACGGCGCCCATCTGGGCGACCGCCAGGCCCATTTTGCGGGCGGGGGATGCGTTACTCACGATGTCAATCTCCAGGGGTTCGTTTCGAATGGGGTTCGAGTGCCGGGGGGGTGGCAGATGGCGGCGGCGAATGGCGCGCGCGACCGTAGGAAAGAAGCATGCATGCCTTCGCGACTTTGCGATACCGTGAGCCGTTGGGTTGCGGTGGGCGGTGGCCGGGGCGGGGATTGTCGCTAAGGCGCTGATTGGATTGAGGATTCAGCACGCGGACGGTGTTGGCGGACGGCCGAGGCATAACCCTGGATCATGGACGCCATGCAAACTTTTATATCGGGTTTCCCCGCAGTGTCGGGCGTGTGCCTCGAGGGCGGTTGGTGTGGGTGGATCGTGATGGGTTGCGCGCGTTAAGCGTCGGATTTCGCGTGACGGGCGTGCCGCGCTTCACCCATCCTACAAAGTACCGTCGCGTCAGGTGCCGAGGATAGGTCCGTCGAATCAGGTGCCGAGGATAGGTCCGTCGAGTCAGGCGCCGAAGATAGGTCCGCCGAATCAGGTGCTGGCAACGGTCGTGGGATCACACGCCAAGAGAGGTCCGTCGGTTCAGGTGCCGACGGCGGTCGTCGCATCACATGCCAAGCGAGGTCCGTCGGATCACGCCCGGAAAATGCCGCCAAACCAAATGCCAAAAGAGGCCGCCCGGGCGGCCGGCTTTGGCGGCCCTGCACACTTTTCCAATCCCTCACCGGCCTCACAGAAGCATGCCAAGCACACCGCCCGCCCCAGCAACCGACAAGTTTCTGCGGCGCAGCTCGGGGTGGTGGCGGCCTGGTGGCGCGGGGAGTCGATAAGCCCGAGGGAATCCGAAGGCAGCCGCCGCAGGCGGCAACGAGGATGACGATGGGGCAGTCCGGAGCGAAGGCTCCGGACCGCAATCGTTGACCCGCGACGCCAGGACGCCGCCGCCCCGGGCGTCTCAAGAACCACACCCCGTGCATCTCAAGAACCGCACCCCGGGCATCTCAAGAACCACACCCTGCGCTTCTCAAGAACCACGCCCCGGGCATCTCAAGAACCACACCCTGGCATCTAAAACCACACCCTGTGCTTCTCAAGAACCGCACCCGGCGCATCCCAGGCACCACGCCTCGATCATCTCAAGAACCACACCCCAAGCATCTCAAGACTCGCCCCCCTTGCATCTCAAGCCCCGCACACCAAGGGCATTCCCTCCCCTCTCCCGCACCAAGCCTCCCGTAAACTCCCCCCAAAATCCGCCCGCCCGCCGCCCCCGCAATAAATCCCATCATGTTCGCCGACCTGAACCACCTATCCCACCACGCCGCCTGGCGTCGTCAGTTGGAAATGTTGCTGGAATCCGCTGGCGAAGGCATTTACGGGATCGACCTGCGTGGCCGTTGCATCTTCATCAACGGCGCCGGCGCCACCTTGCTGGGCTACACCCCCGACGAAGTCGTTGGCCGCAACATGCACTACCTCATCCATCACTCCCACGCCGACCGCGCCCTGATGCCCGTGCATGACTGCCGCATCTTCCAGGCCTTTCGTGAAGGCCGTGGCGTGCGCGTGGACGACGAAGTGCTCTGGCGCCGCGACGGTTCCTGCTTTGACGCCCAATACGCCTCCTACCCCATCCGCAACGAACAGGAAGTCGTCGGCGCCGTCGTCACGTTTTCAGACATCACCGACCGCAAGCGCATCGAACGCGAACTGCACAGCACCCAGGCCCTGCTGGAACGCCGCGTCGGCGAACGCACCGCCGAACTCAGCAACGCCCATGATTCCCTGCGGCGCCTGTCCTCCCACCTGTCCACCCTGCGCGAAGAAGAGCGCGCCCACATCGCCCGCAACATCCATGACGACCTCGGCGCCTCATTCACCGCCCTGCAACTGGACCTGAACTGGCTGCGCCGCCAACTGGGCGCCACGCCCGCACTGCAAACCCACGTCGACCGCATGCTCGAAGTCACCCAGACCGCCATGGGCGCCACCCGCCGCATCCTCAGCGACCTGCGCCCTGTCGTGCTTGACCACCTGGGCCTGTGGGCCGCCCTGGAAACTTTGCTGCAAGACCTGCAAACCCGCACCGGCCTGCAATGCCGCTACCTGTGCCCGCCCGACACCGAACGCCGCCGCCTTGACCGAAACGCCGAAATCGCCGTCTACCGAATCGTCCAGGAACTGCTGACCAACGTGCAGCGCCACGCCTGCGCCCGCAGCGTCAGCGTCAGCGCCGTCTGGAGCGACGACGGCCTGCTGCTTACCGTGGAAGACGACGGCATCGGCATGCAACTGCCAGAAGCCCGCCACACCTTCGGCATACTTGGCATGCGCGAACGCGCCCGCGGCATTGGCGGCGACCTTGCCCTGGACAGCGCCCCCGGCGCCGGCATGCGCGCCCGCCTGCGTCTGAACCCCACCTGCGCCTGAATCCCGCCAGCGCCTGACCCCTACTTGTCCCGCCCCATGGCCCTGAACCTGCTCATCGTCGACGACCACCTCATCATCCGCCGAGGCCTGGCCCGCATCCTGGAAGAAGACCCGCGCGTCGCCCTCGTGCACGAAGCCGCCGACGCCCCTTCCGCCCTGCGCGCCCTGCGCCAGACCCGCTACGACGCCATGGTGCTGGACGTGGCCCTGGGCGAACGCGACGGGCTCGACGTCCTGAAAACCGTGCGCGCCGACTACCCCGCCCTGGGCGTCGTCATGCTGTCCGTCTACCCCGAAACCCAGTTCGCCGTGCGCGCCCTGCGCACCGGCGCGCACGCCTACCTGAACAAAGGCTGCGACCCCGACGAACTGCTGTCCGCCCTGATCAACGCCGCCGCCGGCAAGCTCTACGTCACCCCCACCGTGGCTGAACTCCTGGCCCACACCGTTCGCCAGGACAGCACCCGCCCCCCGCACGAACAACTGTCCAACCGCGAATTCCAGGTCTTGCAATTGCTGGTGGCCGGCCGTTCGGTATCCGCCATCGGCGAACAGTTGGCCCTGTCGGTCAACACCATCTCCACCTACCGCAGCCGCATCTTCGAAAAGCTCGGCGTGCGCACGCTCGTGGAACTGGTGGCCTACGCCAACACGCACCACCTGGGTGCGCTGTAGCCGCCTTGCGCACCAGCACGGCGCAGCGTCGCACCGCGTAGTAGACCCCCTACACGCATATCGTCGAACCGGGGATACCGGCCCCGCGCGCCCGGCCCCATGATGGCTCCAATCCCCCTCTGGCCGGAGCCATCCCATGTCCCTATTCAGCAATCCGTTCGACGCCAACAGCCGTCTTGCCTGCGGCTGCGGCCGCCACGCCTCGCAAGCCGAACATGAACGCGCCGTGCAATCCGTCACGGACAACGCCGTCGACCAGGCGGTGATGCGCGCCCTGTTCCCGGAAGACGGCCTGCGCCGCCGCTTCCTGCGCGCCGTGGGTGGTGGCACCGCCATGGCCGCCATTGCGTCGATCTTCCCGCTGGCCGCCGCCCGCGAAGCCTTCGCGCAATCCACCGGCCCGCTGGAAAAACAAAAGCTGAAGGTCGGCTTCATTCCCATCACCTGCGCCACGCCCATCATCATGGCCCACCCCATGGGCTTCTATGCCAAACAGGGCCTGGACGTGGAAGTGGTCAAGACCGCCGGCTGGGCCCTGGTGCGCGACAAGGCCATGTCCGGCGAATACGACGCCGCCCACATGTTGTCCCCCATGCCGCTGGCCATCTCGCTGGGCGTCGGCGCCAGCCGCGCCGTGCCGTGGACCATGCCCGCCGTGGAAAACATCAACGGCCAGGCCATCACGCTGTCCATGAAACACAAGGACCGCCGCGACCCCAAGGACTGGAAGGGCTTCAAGTTCGCCGTCCCGTTCGACTATTCCATGCACAACTACCTGTTGCGCTACTACCTGGCCGAACACGGCCTGGACCCCGACACCGACGTGCAGATCCGTTCCGTGCCGCCCCCTGAAATGGTGGCCAACCTGCGCGCCGACAACATCGACGGCTTCCTGGCGCCGGACCCGGTCAACCAACGCGCGGTCTACGACGGCGTGGGCTTCATCCACACCCTGTCCAAGAACATCTGGGACGGTCACCCCTGCTGCGCCTTCGCCGCCAGCCAGGAATTCGTGAAGACCATGCCCAACACCTACCAGGCCTTGTTGAAGTCCATCATCGAAGCCACCGCCTACGCCCGCAACCCCGCCAATCGCAAGGAAATCGCCGCCGCCATCGCCGCGCCCAACTACCTGAACCAGCCCGTCACCGTGGTCGAACAGGTGCTGACCGGCACCTACGCCGACGGCCTGGGCAAAGTGCTGACCGACCCCAACCGCATCGACTTCGATCCCATGCCGTGGCAGTCGTTTGCGGTGTGGATCCTGACGCAGATGAAGCGCTGGGGCCAGGTCAAGGGCGACATCGACTACCAGAAGGTGGCCAGCGAGGTCTTCCTGGCGACCGACGCCGTGCGCCTGATGCGCGAGGCCGGCCTGACCCCGCCCGCCGAAACGGCCAAGACCTTCAGCGTCATGGGCAAGCCGTTTGACCCCGCACAGCCCGAGGCCTATCTGGCCAGCTTCAAGATCCGGAGAACCTGATGCGGTCGGTGCAATATTGGCGGGCGACGTTCCTGTCCGTCGCGCTGTTCCTGGCGTTTCTGCTGCTGTGGCACGCCGCCACGCGCCCCGACACGGGCGACGTGACGGTGGACCCGGCCTACGCCGCGCTGGTCGGCAATGCCGCGGCCAGCGGCTCCAAGACGCCGTTTCCCGGCCCGGCCGACGTCGGCGAAAAGCTGTGGCAACACCTGAAGGATCCGTTCTACGACCGTGGCCCCAACGACAAAGGCATCGGCGTGCAACTGGGCTATTCGATAGCGCGCGTACTGGCCGGCTTCAGCCTGGCCGCACTGGTGGCGATACCGCTGGGCTTTCTGATCGGCATGTCCAAGACCGTCTACCGCGCCTTCGACCCCTTCATCCAGGTGCTCAAGCCGATTTCACCCTTGGCCTGGATGCCTCTGGCGCTCTACACGATCAAGGACGCCGACACGTCCGCCATCTTCGTCATCTTCATCTGCTCGTTATGGCCGATGCTGGTGAACACCGCCTTCGGCGTAGGCGCCGTGCGGCAAGACTGGCTGAACGTGGCGCGCACGCTGGAAGTGTCGCGCCTGCGCACCGCCTTGCAAGTGATTTTGCCCGCCGCCGCGCCCACCATCATGACCGGCATGCGTATATCGGTGGGCATCGCCTGGCTGGTGATCGTGGCCGCTGAAATGCTGATCGGCGGCACGGGCATCGGCTACTTCGTGTGGAATGAATGGAACAACCTGTCGATTGCCAACATCATCTGCGCCATCTTTTTCATCGGCCTGATCGGCATGCTGCTGGACACCGCGCTGGCTCGCGTCGCGCGGCTGGTCAGCTATCGGGAATAACGCCATGAGCCATGCATTCCTGCAAGTCCAAGGCCTTGGCAAACGCTACCCGGGGCGCAACGGCCAGCCCCAGCCGCCCGTCTTCGAGAACGTTGATTTCGACATCGAGCAAGGCCAGTTCGTCTGCGTGATCGGCCATTCCGGCTGCGGCAAGACCACCATCCTGAACGTGCTGGCCGGCATCGACGACACCAACGAAGGCGTCGTCATCATGGACGGCCGCCAGATCTCGGGCCCGTCGCTGGAGCGCGGCGTGGTGTTTCAGGCGCATGCGCTGCTGCCCTGGCTGACCGCGCTGCAAAACGTGGAATTCGGCGTGCGTTCGCGCTGGCCCGCCTATACCCGCGAGCAAGTGCGCGAACACAGCCTGCGCTACCTGGACATGGTGGGCCTGGCGCAGGCGGCCGGCAAGAAGCCCAGCGAACTGTCGGGCGGCATGAAGCAGCGCGTGGGCATTGCGCGCGCCTTCGCCATCCAGCCCAAGATGCTGTTGCTGGACGAACCCTTCGGCGCGCTCGACGCATTGACGCGCGGCACCATCCAGGACGAGCTGCGCGGCATCGTGCAGCAAACCCGCCAGACCGTATTCATGATCACGCACGACGTGGACGAAGCCATCCTGCTGTCGGACCGCATCCTGCTCATGAGCGCGGGCCCCTACGCCCGCATTGCCGAGTCCGTCAGCGTGGACCTGCCGCGCGACCGGACCCGCGCCAGCCTGCACCACGAACCCCGCTATTACGACATCCGCAACCATCTCGTCGACTTCCTGGTCGACAAGGCATCCCACAAGGAGTGACACCCATCATGATGTCCCGCGCTGAAGTGACCGAACTGGTCGTTACCCGCAAACTGGAAAAGAAGCTGTCCTGGAACGCCATCGCCGAAGCCGTTGGCCAAAGCAAGGAATGGACCACCGCCGCGCTGCTGGGCCAGATGACAATGACCGAGGAACAAGCCCTGGCCGCCGCCCGCATCCTGGACCTGCCCGACGACGCCGTGGTGCAGTTGCAAGTGGTGCCCTACAAGGGCTCGCTGCCCACCACGGTGCCCACCGACCCGCTGATCTACCGCTTCTATGAGCTGATCAACGTCTACGGCACTACGTTCAAGGCGCTGATCAACGAAGAATTCGGCGACGGCATCATGAGCGCCATCGATTTCAAGATGGACTTGCAGCGCGAAGCCGACCCCAAGGGCGACCGCGTGCAGATCGTGATGAGCGGCAAGTTCCTGCCGTACAAGATGTATTGATGCGTTGAGCTGGCGCGCCCCCCGTCAAGACCGGGGCGCGCTTGGGTTGCTGATTTTGGCTGCGAGCTGGCCTAGCCTTCCACCGCCAGCTCTTCCCAGCCCAGCTCGCGCGTGCGCTGCAAGGTGGCCGTGACTTGCGCCGCCGCCTCGCGCGCAGCCTCAAGCAGGTCCTGCCCGGTCAACAGCCTGGCCGTCAGGCTGGCCATGAACACGTCGCCGGTGCCATGCACCGATGGCGGGATGGCGATTTCCGGATGCGTCACAACGTCGAGCGTGTCGCGCGTGACCACCGCCAACTGCAAGGCGCCCGGTTCCGCCGCCATCGGCGCGGCGCTGGTCACCACAATCCATTGCGGCCCCAACGCGATCAGTTCACGCGCCGCCGCCGCCACCTCGTCCATCGTCGCCAAGGGTCGGCCCACCAGCATTTCAAGTTCAAAGTGATTCGGCGTCATGCCGTCGGCCAGCGGCACCAGCAAGTCGCGGTATTGCGCGACCAGGCCCGCGTCCACATACAAACCGTCGTTGCGGTCGCCCATGACAGGGTCGATATGCACACGCACGTCCGGCCGCGCGGCGCGCAAGGCCGGCAGCCAGCCTGCCAGCAGGTCCGCCTGCCCCGGCTGCCCCAGATACCCGCAGACCACGGCGCGCGCCACGCGGGTCACGCCGCGCTCGTCCAACCCCTTCAACAAACCGGCGAACCAGTCCAAGGGCACCGCGCCGCCATGCAGCGTGGGATAGTGCGGCGTGTTGCTCAGCACCACCGTGGGCACCGCGATGGCGCGCAGGCCCGCGCGGCGGAAGATCGGCATGGCGGCGTTGTTGCCGACATAGCCGTAGACGACTTGGGATTGGATCGAAATGACGTCCACCTGCGCGGTGAAGGCGGGCAACGCTGCGCCGGGCGTGGGGGCAGCGGAAATGGCGGTCATACGGCGGGCTCCTGGCAGGAACTTAAGGTTGCATGCCGGCAAGCGGCCGGCTGCGCAACATTCTAGTCCGCTGTGGCGCCCTCGCATGCCGCGGCCACCCAGGCGGCGCCGTCCCGCACTGCGCGGACGACACCGCCAAGGTGCGGCGCGTAAGGATAGGCCACCGACGACACGACCTGGCATTGCCCCATTTGCGGATGCTCGGTGTTCAGCAAATACTGGACGCCGCCCGTGGCGGTCGGCACGCGCAGCAACAGGGTGTCGCCGGCCGCCAGCCAGGCGTCGCCCACCGCCCGCGTGGCGCGCAGATCGGTCTGCCAATGCAGCGGTGGCTCGGCCACGCCCACCGCGCGGCCGGGCGCCTGTACCTCCAGCAGCAGGTAATCGCGTGGCAAGGCGTCTGGATGCGCCACCTCAGCCAGCGCCAGCCGCGCGAACACCGCGGCGGCCGGGCTTGCGTCCAGCACGATCACCGGGGCGCCCGCCTCGTGCCAACGGCCCGCCGGCAGCGCGCGCGGCTGCAAGTCCTGGGCATTGCTCAAACGCCACAGCGCAATCATGGACCGTTTCCTTCGTCGATATCCACCAGCCATTGTTCGATCAGGGCGGCATAGCGGCCATGCTGGCACACCCACAACGGCACCCGTCCAAGCAGCCGCCGTTTGGGGGCGCTTAGCCAGCGAACCGCCTGCTCGCGGTCGCCGAACACCAGCTCGGCCAACCACACCACGCGAATCGCGCGATGCAACACGCGCAGGTCGGCCAGGTCCAGGCCCCACGCGCGCGGTGACTGCGCGGTCGCGGATGCCGGCATTCCCGTGGACATTCCCAGAGGCATGCCCACGGGTATCAACGGAAACCAGCGCGCAAGATCATTCGGGAACGTCTGGCGCAGCGCTTGCAATAGCGCCGCCGCGTCTCGCAAGCTGGCGGGCGGCTGGGCGTGGCCCAGCACGCGCGTCAGGCGTTCGTCCAGGGCCAGCGTGACGGCGCTTGCCGCGTCACGGAGCGCGGGCAACGGACGGCGCGCTTGCCTGGGCGGGGGGGGGGGGGGGGGACGCGGCATTGAGGGCTGCGCCATCGATGCTGACGGTTCCGGCATTCAGCAAACCCTCCAGATAGGCCCGCGCGGCCAGTTCCTGACGTTGGTTACGCAGCGCGGCGCGCAGCGCCGGCCTGACTTGGTCGAACGGCGTCACGCTGGCCGGCCGCGACGCCGCCAGCTTCAGGATATGGAAGCCGGCAGCCGACTGCACCGGGGCGGACACGTCGCCCGCTTTCATCTGCTGCACCACCGGGCGCATCTCCGGCGTCAACTGCGCCAACGGCACATAGCCGATGTCGCCGCCCTGCGCGCGCGAGGTCTCGTCGCGCGAATTGGCCTGCGCCAGCGCCGCAAAGTCGGCCTTGGGCGCCTGCGCCCGCTTGGCCAGGTCCAGCGCCTGCTTGCGCGCCGCTGCAACCGCGTCGGCATCCGCTAATGGCGCGGGCAGGAAAATCTGGCTGACGCGGTATTGCGCCGGCTCGCTCAGTTGCGGCTTGGCGCGTTCGTAGGCGGCTTGCAGCTCCGCATCGCCGGGGTAATCGTCCGGTGCGCGGCTGACGGATTCCAGATAGCTTTGCACCACGATGCGTTCCTGGGCCGCCTGGATGGCCTGTTTGATCTCGGGCTTGTCCTGCCAGCCCTGCGCGCGCGCCTGCTCGATCAGCGCCTTCTCTGCCAGACGCCCGCGCAGCCACTGGTCCAGGCCCGCGCGGTTGTCCTGCAATTGCTGACGCGCCTGCGGCGGCAGGGCTTGCAATTGGCGCATCAATTCATCGCGTTCGACACGCACGGCGCCCAAGGTGGCAATGGCCGGCATTTGGAGAGCCGGAGCTGCCGCCGCGACCTTGGCCGCCGTGGCGCCGGGCGGTGAAGCCACGGGCGCGGCGGACGCCACGGCTTTGGCCGGTGCCGGAGCGGGCTCGCTGCTTTGGGCATCGTTGCCGCGCATCAACGCAACGGCGCCCGCCAGCACGGCGATAAGCAGCACGGCCGCCGTCACGCGCAGTTGCTTGTTGGAAGTCAGTGTCTTGGTCATGGATCGCACCCTTTGCCAGGCAAGCGGCGTTACGCCGCCGCCGTTGTCTCGGCCGCGTCGGCTTCCTGTTCAGCTCGCTGTTCGGTTTGCTGTTCAGCTCGCTGTTCGGTTTGCTGATCGGATTGCTGTTCTGCCCGGCCCTCAGCTTGCCCCGCCTCGCCCTGCTCCGCCGAGGCATTCGCGCGCAAGAACAACAGAAATTCTTGCAGCAAGCGGTCCCACAGTTCGGTCGTGGCGCGCAGATACGATTCCGACACGCCGCCGGCCACGATCACGTCCAGTTCCAGCACCAGGAACACGCCTTGCACCGACAGGCGGGCAAAGCGCTTTTCGACGTTCCATCGGTCGGCCAGCCCGGCCGGCAGCTCGCCTTGCACACGCAGCGCGCAGCTCAGCGTGTAGTCCAGATAATGGCCATCCTGCTGGGCCGGGTTGCCCATGCGCGCGGCAAAGCCCACGCCCTGGCTGGCGCTCAACAGTTGCACCATGCCGTTCTGCTCGGACAGCGTTACGCGGTAGCCTACGGATTGCAGCAGGGCTTGCAGGCGTTCGGCGTTCACATCAAGAATCAGGTTCGATTCGGTCATTTCAGGTTTCCAGGAATAAAGATTAAGCATGCGGCAAGGCTACGGCTTGGACGTTGCAGCAGCTTGACTTTGGGGAGCTTGACTCTGGGGCGCTTGACTCTGGGGCGCTTGACTCTGGGGCGCTTGCGCGTCGTAGAGCTTGTCGCCGTAGGCCTGCGCCTGCTCTTCAAACTGCACGCGCGCCTTGCCCGCGAACGGTTGCTTGAGCGCCAGAATGTCGCCCGTGCTGATGCGTTCATAGGCATTCAGAATCTCTTTGCCTGCCGCATACATCTCGCGGTTCTTCGCCACGCACACCTTGACCTCTTCATCACGCTGCGCCAGGTTGCGCGCCAGCGCCACCCGCTCCGTTTCCTTGGTGCGCGCCAAGGTCAACAGTTCGTCGTAGGCGCCCTTGAACTTGCCCAGTTGCGCATGGCTGGCGGCCACTTGGGCCTGGGCGCTTTCCGTCAAGGCGTCTTGCTGCGCCGCCAGCTTCTCGGCCTGCCCACGGCTCTTTGCCAACTGCGCGCGCAGCGATTCCAGCTCCTTCTGCGCGGCGTCAAGCTGCGCTTGGGTGGCCGCCTTGGCCGCGTTGATCTGCGCCTGCTCGCTTTGCAATTGCTGTAGCTGCTGCGTGGTGCTGCGCAACTGGGCGCGCAGGCGCTCTTCCATGGTTTCGGCCTGCGCGCCGCCCGCGAGGCTCAGGCCCGCCGCGCACAGCGCAACGGCGGCGGCCAGGCGCCGGCCGCGCCCGGCCGTGGGGGAATGGCGGGACTCATCCCATACGATGTGCATGTCCATGGCCTTAGAACCTGGCATTGATTTCGAACTGCATGGTGTCGATGGCCAGGGGTTCACCGTAGATCTCCTTGGTGCTCATCCAGCGGAACACGCCATACACGTTCTTTTCGAAGGCATAGCCCGCGCCGATGTAGTAGCCGCGCGCGTTGGTGCCGCCCTGGTGGAACGACGAATCGTTGAAGGCATCGGGCAGCGCATCCGGCTGGATGTACTTGTAGCCAACGAAGGCCAGCCAGTCGCCCTTGTCTTTCAGGTCGTACGAACGGCCCAAGGTGGCTTGCAGCATCCAGGCGTTGGGGCCGCTTTCGACGTTGCCGTTGTCGTCGAAGTTGTTGACGATATAGCCCTGCGAGCGGCTCGCCATCTTGCCCTTGCTGTAGGCCAGGTTGTGGATGAAGTTGCCGTTCACGCGCAGGCCCAGGCCATCGAACACGCGGGTATCCCAACGCAGGTTCAGGTCCAGCAGATCGAACTTCGAGGCCAGGCCCACGTACTGCGGCTCCGGCGTGTTGGCCGGGTCAAGCGGGTTGGGGGCGATGTTGCGCAAGAGGAACAGCGTGTTGCCCTTTTGCATGAAGGCGGGACGCGACCAGTCGGTGTCGCAGTTTTCGTCGCCTGCCCACGGCGAGCACGCGCTTGAGCGCTTGCCGGCGATGTTGTCAAAGTGGTAGTAGGCCAGCGCGCCGCGCAGGCTGTTCTGGTTGTTGACCTTCCAGTCGGCGCCCACCTGCGCGCCCAGCAGCCATTTGTTTTCGCTTGCGCCTTCCGTCATCGACGACGAGTTCCAGCCGTTGTTGGCGTACTCGGTCGCAAACGCGCCCAGCGTGCCGAACAAGGTCACATCACGGCCTTGCAGGGGCTGCTTGAAAATGGCCGCGATACCGTCGAAATTCAGATCGTTGGAGAACAGCGTGTCGGTGGATTCAAACGGGTTGGCGATGCGCCCGCCCGTTACGGTGGCCCACTTCGCGGGACGATAGGTCAGGTAGGCCTGGTCAAGCCAGATTTCCTTCTTGCCCATGCCGCCGCCCAGCGTCTGGGACGTGGAAACCGGGCTGTCGTCGCTGCCGGTGGCCAAGCGGATGCCGGCCGTCCAGGCTTCGGAAATATCGGCGCGCACGCCTAGGCGAGCGCGAATGCGCAACTGGTTGCGGCGGTCTTCGCGTGTGTTCAGCATGGGCGGATAGCCGCCGTTGGTGTTCTTGTTGACGTCGTACGGGCCGTTGGCGTTGAGCTTGGCGAAATTGACAATCTCGTCGCTGTTGCCGCCGTTGTAGAAGCGCGATTCGTCACGCACGCGGACGTCGCCTTCCACCGTGATGCGCGACACCCATTCCGGGAAGGTGTTGGGCTGTGCCCAGTTCTCTTCCTTGGCCTGCACCATGACTTCAGCCTTGACCTCGTCGCGAATCTGGTCACGCACGGTCTGCGGAATGTAGGGCACGCGCACGTCGCCCCCTTGCGCCACGGCGGCGCCGCGGTCGGCGGGCGGGGCGCTGCGCGCGGCCTGGGCTTCGGCCTCGGCCTGTGCGACCAGCGCGTTGGCCTGTTCGGGCTTGAGCACGCCTTGCTGCACCAGCAGGCGGATCAGGTTGATGGTGGCGTTCTCGGACGGCGCGGGCGCGCTGTACGCCGGCAGCGAGGCGGCGCCCGCCACGGCCAACGCCAGCGATGCCGCCAACCGGTTCAATGGGAACTTCATGCTCTTGTCACTCCAGGATCAATTCAATGTGAGACATCAAGACGGGCGGCGGCCAGTCAGCGAGGCACGGATGGGCATGCTGGCCGAGGCCGGCGGACGTTCGTCCAGGCCCGGCACGGCGCGCAGCGCGGCGATCACGCGGGCGTCGACGTCGGCGTCGCCGCTGCCACGGGTCAGCTCCACCCGGGTGACCTGGCCCGACGCCGTGAGCCAGATGTTGGCTTGCAGGCGGAAAGTCAGATTGCGGGTGCGTTCGTCTTCGCGCAGGATCTTCTGCAGCGCATAGGCCAGGTATTGGCTGTAGGTGGCGTTGCCCGCGCGGCCACCGCCCCCGCCCGACATGCCCTTGCCCTGCCCCGCGCCGATGTTGAAGGCGTCGCTGCCGGCTTGCGCGTCACCATCGATCTGCATCGGGTTGGCCAGGTCGTCGGCCGGGCGCGGCGGCGCCTCGTCCTGCGGCTTGGGCGGTTCGGGCGTGGGCTGCGGTTCGGGCTCGGGCGTGGCCACGGGCTCTTCCTTGGGCTGCTCGGGTTCCGGCGGCTTCTCGGGTTCGGGTGGCGGCGGCGGGGGTGGCGGCAGCGGGATGATGGCCGTGACCTTGGGCGCATCGCGCCGGACGCCGGACATATCGTTGGCCCAGCGCCAAAGCGCGTAGGCCGCCACGATCGCCGCCACCACCACGGCCGCCAGCTTCAGCCAGCGGCGCGCCGGATGCGGATCGCGCGAGGAATCGGATGCATGTTGCGGCATGACGTCGGTTCCGGCCTCTATTGCGGCTTGCCGGTAACCAGGCCGACTTGCGCAAGTTCCAGACGGCGCAGCAGGTCCAGCACTTCCACGACCTTCTGGTACTGCACGGCGGCGTCGCCGCGCACAATGACCGGGAAGTCGGGGTTCAGTGCCTTCTCCGTGCGCAGCCGGTCTTCCAGCTCGGGCAAGGTAACCGGGTAAGCGTCCAGGAAAACCTGGCCGGCGTCGTTGACGGAGATCGCCTTGGTTTTCGGCTGCGACAAGGCCATGGTGGAACTGGCCTTGGGCAGGTTGACCTTGATGCCGGCGATCTGCGCGGTAGCCGTCAGGATGAACATGACCAGCACGACCATCAGCACGTCGACCAGCGGCGTGATGTTGATGCCGTCAACAGGCGCGTCGTCGTCATCGTCCTGGGAAGTGGATACGGATGCCATGGCTGCTCCTTAGGCTTCGGCGGACGCGGGTTGCACGTCGCGCACGGCCGGGCGGCTGGCCGCCGGGGCGCGCACTGCCTGCTGATGGGCGGCTTCCTGCGCTTGCGTTTCGCCGTGCACTTCGGCCAGGCGCGTGACGAACTCGTCGACAAACACGCGCATGTCGGCGCTGACTTCCTTGTTGCGCGACACCAGGCGGTTGTAGCCAAACAGCGCGGGGATCGCCACGAACAGACCCATCGCGGTCGCCAGCAAGGCGGCGGCCATGCCGGGCGCGATGGCGTTGATGTTGACGTCACCCGCCATGGCGGTGCCCAGGAACACGACCATGATGCCCAGCACCGTGCCCAGCAGGCCGATATAGGGGCCGCCGGCAATAGCGTTTGACAGCGAACCCAGCTTCGAGCCCAGCGCCAGGTTTTCCTTGGTGCGCACGGCATCCATCGACGCGCGGATGGCTTCGATGGTGGCCGTGGAAATCGACGTGGTGTCGGCGCCCTGCGCGCGGCGGGTGCGGATCTCGTTGATCGCAACGCGGTACAGGCGCCACAGCGAGGCGTGCTCAACGCGGGTGGCCAGCGCCTTGTCGTCCGCCAGCAATTCCAGGCGTTGGCCGACCGTGGCGAAGGCCTCACGGAACGACTCGTTGGCGCGCGACACGCGGGCCACGTTGCGGCTCTTCTTGAACATGATGATCCAGGACTGCACCATCATCAGCACCAGCACGCCGATGATGATCCAGGCGTCGATCGGCACGGCGTTAAGCAGAAAGCCCAATCCGCCAAAACCAAAACCAGATTGCTCTTCATCGGCGCCGTAGACCACCAGGCGCGACTCCGCGCCTTGCGAGGCCGCGTCGGCGTAGATCAGCGCGGCGGGACGCGCAACCTTGGACAGGCGCACTTCGTCAATCGCACCCACGAACGGCGCGTACGTCGGCTGCGGCGCCGGGGCGGCTTCGACGGGCGTCGTGCCGTCCGCTGCGGGGGTCGCGGGGGTTGCGGCGGACACCGGCGGCATCGGCACATCGCCGCCCAGCGCGGCGGTGGTGGCAAGCGGCGGCAGGCTCGCGGCCAGCGATGCGGTAGCGCGGCCGTTCACATACAGGTGAACCTGGCTGCCATCGGCCGTTACGGCAAGGTGCTGCCAGGCGGCGGGCGTCAGCGGTTGGCCGGGCTGGCTGCGCTGGCCGTTCACTTCCACAAAGGGCACGCCCTGGTTGATGCCGATCAGCAAGGCGTTGCCGGCGTCGCGACGCGCGTAGATCAGTTGTTCGCCGGCCGGTTGGTCGGCACGCACCCAGGCGCTGAACGTGAAGGCGCCCGCGGCGGGAATGGCCAATGAGGGGCTGGCCGGCAGCATCAGCGGCGCGGCGCCCGTGAACTGCGCGGCGCGGCCGATGACGCCGTCCACCATCGCAGCGGTCGGCGTCTGGCCGTGGTTGCTGTAGGCCGTGGTGTCGCGGGGCGGCGCACCGGCCGCGCCGTCAAAGTGATAGACCAGCGTGGTGTTGGGGTCGAAGCTCAGTTGGCCGTTGGCCGAGGCGGGCGCTTTCTGGTTGCCGTAGTACATCCAGATGTCCTGACGCTGGCCGTCGGCCACGTCCGGCACATCCACCCACACCAGCGCCATCCCCAGCAAGGGGTCGAACGATTCCAACTGGTGGTTCAGCACGGTCTGGTCGTCGGCCGCCACGAAGCGGATGTCGGCGCCCTTCTCGTTGATACCGTCGAAGGTGAAGTTGCCCGTATGCAGGCGCACCAGCAGCGGCATGCGGCCGGCGGGGCCGCCCAGCGGCATGCCCTGCGCGGTGCTGTCGACGGTGATTTGCTTGCGGTACTGCCAGTCTGGTTGCCACCAGGCGTTGGCGGCGGACGGCAGTACGCCGGCCAGCACGGTTAGCAGGAGCATCAATAGGCGTTGCATGAGTAAGACTCCGGGGGTGAATGGGGTAAGCGCGTGCGCTCAGAAGTTGGCGCGGACGCTGAAGTTCAGACGGGGATCGTGTTTGTGGGTATTGGGGCCGTCCTTGAGCGGGTAGCCCCAGTCCAGCGAGCCGGACAACCAATCCAGCACTTGCAGGCGGGTGCCCAGGCCCAGGCTGGCCAGTGAATAGCTGGCGTCTTGTTCAGGCAGCGGGTCACGCAGGCGCAAGGTGGCGGCGTCGGCAAAGGCGTAGAAGCGCCATTCGTTGACGTTCGCGCCCAGCCAGCGCGCCAAAGACGGCGTGCGCCATTCGACCGAAGCCAACACACCGTCGTCGCCCGTGCGTTCGGCGGCCAGGTAGCCGCGCACACTGGTCGCGCCGCCGGCCGAGAATTGCTCGTTGGACACCAGCGCGCCCGAGGCCAGCTGGAACGAGCCGCGCAGGCCCAATTGCCAGTCGCCGAAAAGGTTCTGCGTGTGCGTGCCGTCGCCGCGCAGCAAGGCAAAGCTGGGGCTGGCCTGATAGCGCTTGTCGTCAAACTCCTGCCAGTCGCTGCCCTGGTTGAAGAAGGAGCCGCTGGCGCCCACCACCGACAATCCCAGGCTGCTTTGCGATGACTCGGAATAGCGGTAGCCGTTGTAGGCCAGCGTGAACGGCAGGTACTTGATGGGGATCTGGTCTTCGTTGTCGCCGAAGCGGGTCGACTCATCGAACTTCTTGTAGTCCAGCCCGATGGACAGCGAATTGCTCCAGTCGCCTTGCGGGTCCATCGTGTAGATGGCGGACAGCCCGAACGAATAGCCCTTGCCCAGTACGTTGGTGCCACCGATGGTGGCGACGTTGCTGTCGCTCTTGTAGCCCGAGAATTGCAGGCCCCAGCGCGGCGTCAGCGGCATGGAGTACGAGCCCGACCACACCTTGGCGTTGTCGGTTTCCTGCGGGGCGGTGAAGAAAGTCAGGCTGACGGAGTGGCCCAGTTGCCACAGGTTGTCATAGCCCAGCGACGCCGTGCTGCGCAGGCGCGAGGTGTCGGCGCTGTAATCGTTGTTCAAGCCCAGGCTGGCGTGCCAGGGGCTCTTGTCTTCCACCTTCAGGTCCACATCCATCGTGCCGGGAATGCGCCCTTCCTTCACCAACGGCACCACCTGGCGGCTGGCGCCCTTGTTCAGTTGCGTCAGCTCGGCCTGCGCGCGATTGAAGTTGGGCACCTGCCCTTCCTGCAACGCGGGCACGTCGTCGCGGATGGCCAGGGGCGAATAGTGCTGCGCACCCACCACCCGCACGCGGCCGACCTTGGTTTCCGACACCTGCAGGAAGACGACGCCGTCGGCCACCTGCTGTTCGGGCAGGTCCACGTAGACCGACTGGTAGCCCTTTTCCTGATAGATCGTCTGCAAGGCCTCGCGCGCCGATTCAATGTCGGCCAGGGTGCGGTCGGGTCCCAGATAGGGATAGACGGCGCGCTCGATGTCACGGGCTTCAAGCACGGTGTTGCCGCGCACGATGTACTCATTGATATTGACGCGGCGCGCCGACGTGGCGTCCGCCCCGGCCGCGTCCTGCGCCCAGGCCGTGTTCATCACGGCGATCAGCACAAGCGCCTGCGGCGCGCGGCGCAAGATGGCGCGCAACGCGCGGCCCCTACTTTCGAAATCATGCATAGCGATGCACTCAGTTCCTTGTGTGAAAACCGGTCTGGTACCGGCCGCTACCGTGCAGCGCGCTTCGCGACAATCCCGTTACGGTTTTCGCCCACAACCCCGCGTCTACAACTTCTGCTTGTTACTAGACGTACTGGCAGGCCCAAGACCGCGCGTTGTAAGAAAAACTTCATGAAAAAAAACCGGGCGTCGAGCGGGCCGAACGATCTGGCGGGGATTCTGGCGACGCCACATGACGGCGCCAGCAGCGCAACAAAAAAAAAGCGGCCAGTAGCAAACTGGCCGCCCATACGTACGATGGGTGAAGCGCATGCGTGGGATGGGTGAATCGCATGCGTAGGATGGGTGAAGCGCGCAAACACCACGGCAAGAACCCCGGCGCCGAACGCGCGCAACCCATCAACCGCCGTCTGCACGACTCCGCCCCGGGGTTCAAAACCATCGCGTTCCTCACGCCCCGGTTCCGCCCCCCTTCTTCACAGCATCAACTTGCGCCGCTCCTCCGCCGTCAACGATGCCGTCTCGCCCGCGTCCAACGCCCCCGCCCCCAAGACCTGCACCGCGCTGGCCGCGTCGTACTTCGGCGTACCCGCAGCCGTACCCGAAGCCGCACCCGCCGACGGCACAGCTGGCGCGGCGCCCGCCACCGGTTCGTCGCCATAGCCCAGGATCTGCACATTGATCACCGAAGGCTGGTTTTGCCGCGCCTCGGCCTGCGCGCGCTGGGCGGACTCCTGCGCCGCATTGACGGCGGAGCTTGCCGCCGCGCTGGCCGAAGACAGCGCACCGGTGTTGACCCCGGCCGTTACCGGCACCCCCGCGCTATCGCCCTGCGCCTGGATGTTGGCCGCGTTCACCACCTGCAAGGCCGCGATGTTCACGTTGCCCGATACGCGGATGCCTGCCTCGCCCGCGTCAATCGTGCCCAGCGGGGCGTACAGGTCCACATCGCCCGCCGGCACTTCCGGCAGCGGCGCCAGCGTGGCGATACCCGCGCCGGTGCTGGGCGCATTGGGCGACAAGGTCACGTTGCCCACGGCGTCGTAGACGCGCTTGGGCGGCGTGTACAGCACGGTCGTCTTCGAGCCCCGGCCCGCATTGATATCGCCTTGCGCCGACCACGCGGTAATCCCCCCGCCGAAGGTCGTCATGACCCGGCTCTGACCCAGCAGGATGCTGCCCTGCGCGTACAACTGGATGTTGCCTTCGCCCTGCGTGATGATGCCGGCGGTGGCGGGTGGCGCCACGCCTTCCACGCCGAACACCTGCTGCCCGCCCGGCGTCAGCAACTGGATGTCGCCACCGAAGGTACTGCGGATGCCCGCCGCGCCATACAGCGTGAGGTCACCCTCGTAGGCGCCCGGCGCGGTTTCCGGGAACAGCGCGGCGATGGCCTGGCGGCCACGCAGATAGCTGCCGTTGCGCGGGCTGGTCAGGTCGTTGTATTCCCGTCCGCCGGAACGCAGCTCGGCAAAATAAACCTGCCGCGCGAAGATCCGTTGCTGTTCGGCGGGCAAGGCGGCAAAGGCCGCGCGCGCGTCGTCCGTGCTGCCGGCAAAGCCAAAGCGTTGCGTCATCCACAGCAGCAGTTCGGCTTCGTAGGTCTTGAAGGCCAAGCCCTGGTCCACCAGCGGACGGCTGGGGTCGGCCGCCTGGGCCGGGTCCAGATACCGCGCCAGGAACGCCGCGTAGTCCGGCCCCTTGGCGCCCACGCCCGCTTGCACGGCGATCGACGCGCCAGCACGGTGGTCGCCCGGCATCACCGCGCCCAGGCTTGTGATGGAAGCCTTGTCCGCCATTAGCACATGACGGCCGGCCGACACTTCCAGTGCGCCGGGGCCCGCCACCTGGAACGAGCTGTACAGGATGTCGCGACCCGCCGACACCCGCGACACATCCAGCGCGTCGCGATGCAGGAACAGGTTGCCGGTCGAGGTCACGGATGTCCCGCTTGCGCCAAAGTTCATGCCATTGGTGGAGGGCACGTCGGTCGACGTCCCCGTGTTCGTGCCCGAGGCCACGATGTCGCGGCCCGCCAGCATCCAGACGGGGCCGGATGCCTCATACCAGGTTTGGCCCAGGTTCGGGCCCTGCGTGATGGACAGCGCCTCGCCCGTGCGGAGCCCGACGATGTCGCCATCGCGGGCATAAAAGCGCGTCACGTCATTGGAACCCGCCGTGCTGGCGGTCAGCGCATTGAAGTAGAACAAGGGGAAATGGGTGTACCGGTCGCCGGCCAGGCCATTGGCCCCCTGGTTGCTCAAGGCCACATTCGTATTGGCCTCGGACAAGTAACCGGCAAAGGCCGGCGCCAACACGTTGGCGACGCTGGCCGGGTCGGCTCCCGAGCGGTTGATGGCGTAGCCACCCGCGTAGATGGAATCCCCCGCCAGCATTTCCACTTGCCCGCGCGCACCCGGCGCCAGCGTCAGCGAATACGGCAGGCCCGTTGCTTCGTTGTTCAGGTATCCCGCCGACACGCCCGCATAAATACTGCCGTCATAGGCCGTGGCGCGCAGAATCGACGGATACAGATAGCGCCCGTCGGACGGCGAGGTATTACGCCCCGGCTGCACCGCCAGACCCTGCGCGCTATGCGACGTCTGCCGGCTGGGCGTCAGGTTGCCGCCCGCGCTGGACAGCTCAATGGCCGTGTTCTCCGTCCACATCGAGAACCAGCTATAGCCGCCGCCCGTGCGCATGGTGCCGTCCGGCATGCGATAAGGCGTGCTGTTGGGCAAGGCAACACGGCCCGGATCGCTGGCCCCGCCGACGACCAGGTCGCCGCGCGTATCCAGGCGGATCACCGCGTCGCCCGGAATCAGCACCAGGCCGCCCGTGGCGCTGGCCATCGTGGACACGTAGGGGTCGTAGCCACGGCTTTCCTTCACGTCCTGCTCGCGGGCTTCGTTGCCGTATTGCAGATCCAGCCCGCCCACCGCGCCGCCCGCCAATTGGGCATGGCCGCGCAGGTTGATCAGCGCGCCCTGCAAGTCCAGCGCGGGTTCGCCGTAATAGGGGGTTGGCCCCACGGTCGAGGACACCAGACCGCGCGCGCTTTGCGTCGGGTTCAAGCCGCCTCCGACACGGATGTCGATATCGCCGCCCCCCGTCAACGTCATGCCGCCGTCGGCCGCAACGCGGCCGGTGCTGCCGACGGCCACGATCAGGCCCTGGCTGCGCGGATTGTTGATGGACCCGCGCGACTCGATGTTGCCCGCGTCACCGTCCACGCGCAGGCTGACGTTGCCGCCGCCCAATGCCCCGAAGCCGGTGAAGCCCACCAACAGCGGCGTGTTGTCCTTGAACGCCGAGGGCGCGCGCGTGTAGCTGCCGAAGTTGATCCACCAGGCGGTAGGCGTATCGCCGCCATTGGCGCTGCCGGTACCTTGGCGCCACAACCAGTTGCCGATGCCTACGCTGGGATCTATGACGCGCGCCTCGAAATTGCCGCCCGTGGTCTTGCCCCACACGTCGCCGCGCAAGGCCCCGCCCGTGTACAGGCTGAGGTTGCCGCCTGCTTCCGGGTACCACGCCTGATACCCCGCGCCGGCCGACACGAAGGGTTCATAGGTGGTCGAGTGATCGTCGCCCAGCACCGTGGTCTCGTAGCGGCCACGGGGCAATTGGTAGGCCGCGTCCACGTTTGCCGCTTGTGTGCCGGCCGTGTAGACGCCATACGCCGACATCAGGCTGAAGTCGCCACCCGCCGCCAGGTCCAGGTCGCCCGTACCCGTGCGCAACACGCTGAAATTCTGCGTATGCGTCACCACCGACGTCGATGATTTGTTCTCGATGCACTGCTCCGCCGATAGCGAGCACAGGTCGATTTCAGCCTCGGACACCGGCGTGCCGGCCGGATACCCGAACCAGTTGTCCGGCCCCCAGACAAAGCGCGGCGGCGGCATGCACAGCCCTTCGATCGCGTCGCACAGCCAGAGCAGGTCGTCCGGCACCGGCGTTCCGGGTTCAAAGCCGGACGGGCCGGCTTCGGGCCCCCAGACCAGGCTTGCGCCCTTGACCAGGCTGGCGTTGTAGTGGGTATCGGCCAGCGTCAGCTTGCCCGCGTCCGGCCCGCGCACGACGCGCAGCGGATCCGCCGCGTCCAGGTCCGCGCCCGCCACCAACTGCATCGACCACGACTGGCTGCCGGCCGGCAGCATCTGGGCCACCGCCCAGTTGCGCCGCTGATCCGCCGCCGTGCCCGGGCGCAGTTCCACATAGTCGACCCCTTCCGGGAACACCAGCTTGGTCTGCGACGGGATCAACGCGCCCTGCTTGAGCGTGATGGTGCCCGCCATCAACAACACGTTGGGCTCATAGCCTTGCGTCGTGTAGAGATTGGGCAGGGCCACGTTGGCCGGCCACGTGAACGACTGAAGCGCCGTGCCGGCCGTGAGCATCGTGCCCGCGCCCAAGCGCGTGCCGACGGGCAAGTTCACCGCTTGTTCAAGAATGCTGCCGGCGGCGTACAGCAACTGCCCGGAGGCATCGCGCACGTCGCCCGACAGCACCACGCCGGCGGCCAGGGTCAACTCCTGGTTCAGCGCGGCCTCGACCGGCAGGCGGGTGCCCGCGGCCAGCGTGGTGGCTTGCAGGGGCAAGGCGTAGTTCAGCGTCTTGCCGCCTGGGAACTCCGTGCCTTCGGCCAGTTCCACACCGCCGCGCGGCAACACCACATCGCCGCCAAACGCTTGTGCGCCCGGCGTCAGGATCCAGCCGTTCTCGTCATCCGGCGTGGCCGCAGGCGGCGCAAAGCCGTCGTTGATGCTGCCGTAGACGTCCAGGTTGCCCTTGGCGCGCAGCGTCAGCGCGCCCGCCTCGCCCGAGCCATAGACGGAAGTCATGGCCGAGTGCGGATTCAGGCTGGCGTAGCGATAGCGCGACAGGTCCAGGTCACCTTGCACGACCAGATCGCCATCGCCCGTCTTGCTGACGATTTCCACGCCAGGCCGCAGATGGAAGACATCGCGGTAGGTGGCGTTATTCAAGCCGGCCAGCTTGGTGTTCAAGAGATTGCCGTTGGCCAGCGCGCGGCCGATGAACGTTGCGCTGTCGCCGTGCAGCGTATCCAGATAGGCCTGGTCAATGATCTGATATTCGCGACCGCTCGTGCGATCGGCGGCAACGCCTTCCCGGGCGTCGTCATAGCGTTGGGTGGCGATCAGCGAGATGGCCTTGGCGCCGTCTATCGCGACCGGGCCGCGCGCCTCGATGGCGATGTCGCCATACGTGGCGGCGGAACCCGCCACCCCGCTGCCGTTGTTGGCCGCATTGCCGGCGGCGTCTATGCGCGGCGCAAACAGGTCCAGGGTGCCGCGCGCCACGCCGTCGTGCTGCCCCGCGCCCGTTCCCGGCGTGGCCGCCGTGCCGTGGCGCAAATCCATGCGCGCGCCGCTGGCCAAGGTCAGCACGCCGCGACCCGAATTCAGTTGCACCACGGCGCGGTTGGGCGCGTCGATGATCTTGCCGTAGCTGTCCACGCGCAGCACGGTTCCATGCGCGTCCAGCACCGCGTTCGACGCCAGGGTCAGGCCATCGCGCGCGGCCAAGCGGATCCGGCCCACGCGCTCGCCGCTGGCGTCCACCAGGCCGGCCACGGTCAGGCTGCCGCCGTCGATCGACAAGTTGATGTCGTTGGCGCGCAGCGTATCGCCCAGCGTCAGGCTGCCTTGCTTGATCTGGAAACTGCGCGCGCCGGTGACGCCGCCGTCGTTCAGGCGCTGATTCAGCGCGTCGAAATCCGCGTTCAAGGCGCCCGGCGCGCCCAGATGCTGCGCGCTGATATCGATGCTGCCCGCGCGGTAGGGCACGGCCGTGCCGCCGGCATCGTAGACGCCCGAACTTGTGCCCAGGATGCGGCCTTGCAGGTCCACCACGCCGGCCGAGGCCGACAGCGCGTCGGCCCGCAGGCTGCCCGCATTGTTCTGCTGCGCCGACAGATCGATCAGCGCCCCGCCTTCCTGCCGGATGCTGCCCTGGCTGCTTGCCAGAATCACGTCGCCGCCCCAGCTATAGCGCAGCACGTCGTTGAAGGCGATGGCCCGGCCCGACACATCCAACTGCGAGGCCGACGTCAGCAGCACGCTGTCGCGGCCTTCCAATGTCAGCTTGCCGCTGGGCAGCACGATCCTGCCATCGACCTGCACGTTCGCCCCGGCCAGGCTGATTTCCGCGCCCAGGTCCTGCACCGCCGCGGCTTGCAAAGCCGGCACCCCCGACGCGCCCGTCACCCGCACATCGCCGCCCGCCGTCATGCGGTTGACGGAACCCGCCCCGCCGGTCAGCAAGGGCGTGTTCAAGTTGAGGTTGCCGCCCACATAGGCGTAGCGGCCCGTGGCGCTATCGAACGCGCCCTGCGATTCGTACACCGACAAGCTGCCTCGGTGGTTGGCCGTGATGCGGTCGCTGGCATTCAGGTTGACGCTGGAAAAGCCCAACGCCAGCCTGGCGTTGTCTTCCAGACCGTTGGGTTGCGCGCCTTGCCCATAACCGAACTCAATCCGTTCGGCATCGATACGCAGCGTGCCCTGGCCCGTGCCGGCCCCGCCCGCCGCCACCGCGCCCGGCGCTTGGGTTGCGCCATTCCAGACCAGATTCTGCGTGCGGATGCTGGCCTCGTCGCCCGTGTCGCCGTAGCCGTAGATGGCCGGCGTACCCAGCGCCAGCGTGGCCAGGCTGTATTTGCCGGTCAGCGGGTCGCGCGTGTCCAGCGCCACCGTGCCGTAGAAGTTAAGGGCATCGCGCGCGGTCAGCGTCAGGGTTTCCAGCGCCGGTGCACCCACGCTGGTGTCGCCGCGCAGCAGGCGGCCCAGGATGTCCTGGTTCAGCGTCAGGCCGTTGGGCAAGACGCCGCGCGCGGCGGCTTGCGCCAGCGCCTCGGTCGTGCCGACATTCACCGCGCCCACGGCCAAGGCCAGGTTGCGGGTGCCGTAGCGAACTTGTTCGCCCAGATCGAATACGCCATTGGTGGCGGCGGCGATGGTGCCCTCGGAATACAGGCGGGTCACGCCCTGGCAGGGCTGCGCCGCGCAGGTGCCGATGCGGATGGCGCCCGAGCCCAGCGCGTCCGGCGCCAGCACATCCAGACGGCCATTGGACACCGCAAGCAAACTGGCGGTGCGTGGCTGGAAGGCATAGCCGTTGGTGGAATCCACCGACGGCGCGCCAGCGCCCAGCGTGGATATGCCCGCGCCGGCTTCAAGCTCGATCGTGCTCGACGAGATCAGCACTTCCGGCCCCGTCAATTGCGCGCCCGCGCGCAGCACCACCTGGTTGGCCGACGCCTGGAAGGTATAGAAGCGGCCGCCCGACCCGTACCACACTACCGGCAGCGCGCCGACGACCAAACGGCTGGCGCCCAGCGCGTTCAAGGCATCCGCCTGCACCGACGTGCCCGCGAACTCCGCCGTGGGGGCCTGGCCCGCCGCCAGGATCTCTACCGTCGAGCTGCCGCCATTGAGCGCCACGGCGCCGCCGAAGCCGCCCTTCGCGGCCGTGAAATTCGCCAGCCCTTCAACACTCAGCGCCTGCCCGTCCGTGGAACCCGGATGGATCGCCAGCCGCAAGGTGCGGGCGTCGGCCGGCAGCATCGCACGCGGCACACCGCGCGTCACGGCATCGGCCGCGACAAAGCTGGCGTAGCTCATTTCGTTGTACTGCGACAGCGTGCGCAGCACCTTGCCCGGCGTCAGGACCACCGCGCTGGCCAGGCTGTTCACCACGTTGGTGCCCGCGGTCGACAAGGTGCCGCTGGCCGCCCACGATTGATTGCGCATCTGCATCGGCGCAAGCGCCGCGCCCGCCTTGGCCCCGCCGTTGATCTCGACCCGGAACGCGCCGGGCAGCAAGGCATAGGTGGACGGCATCAAGGTATAGGTGCCAGCCGGCAGGCCAGGTACACCCGCGCCCAGCGTGATCTGCTGGCCAACGCCGGGTGTGGAGGCCCCCGCCTCGCCGCCCACCGGCGCCACCACCGGCTGCGCGCCGGGCACGATGGCGTAGACGGGGTTGTCGGCCAGACCCGGAAGGGTGAAGCCGCCATCGGGATTCATGCGGACCAACGGCGCATAGCGCGCGTCGGTGGAGCCGCCTCGGCCCGACACAAAGCCCGCGCCCGTGAGTTCGCCGCCCCCGGACAGATCCAATACGGATCCCGGCTGCGCGTCCACGTCGCGGAACCCCAAGGTGATGCCGGTGCGCAGCATGGCGCCGCCATCCAAGCCTGACGCGCCGCCCACCCCGACCAAGGACACATCCGCGCCGTTGAACTTGTACGACACGCCATCCGTCGTGCCGCCATAAGGCATGACCAGGCCGGCACCGCTGACCGACGTAACGCTGCCCGGCAACAAGCTCAGGCGCTGCGTGTCCATCCGCTCGCTCAGGTCGCCCAGCGTGATCGCGCCCAGCGGTGCGCGCAACACGCCGCCCTGTTCCACGGTTGCCGCCGCCAAACGCAACGCGCCGAATGCCGAATAGGGCATCGCGGGCAAGGCTCCCGTCGTGCCTTCATGGCGCGCAATCCGCAAGCTGCGGTCCGGGTCGAACACCTGCGTACCGTCTGGCCGCCGCGTATAGCCCGCCAGCACCTCGGCCTCAACGCCCGTGCCCGGATAGATCTGCGCGGCGATCAGGTCCAGATCGCCGCGCGTCCACAGGCGCGTGCGCGGCTCGTTGTCGTTTTGGGCCAGAAAGCGCAGGTCGCCCGCGCTGTCCAGCGTCACCCGGTCAAAGCCGCTACGCGCCACTGACAGCACGCCGCCCACGCTGCGGTTGATCGTGCCTTGTGTGCCGAACGACAGGCTGTTGCCCACTTCCAGCAAGCGGCCCGCGCGCACCGTGAACGTGCCCTCGCCCACGTCCTGCGCGTCGCCGAACAGGACGCGCGGCCGGATGATGCCGTTGGACGCGGCATATTTTCCCGGACCGGACAGCCGCACCGTGGAGGCCGCGAGGTTGACCTGGGCCGGCACGTAGGCTTGCTCGGCGGCAAGCGCATCTCCCTGTGGCGCCAGTGAAAATGCGCCGGCGTACAGGCGCAGGCTTTGCCCCACCGACACGTTGACGTCACCGTCGAAAGACATCAGGCCGTTGGACAACAACCCCAGGTGATCGAAGCCCCCGCCAGACAACAGGCGCGACGGATCCAGACGCGTCTGGCCGTAACGCAAGCCCTCGTCGGCTTCGCCCGGCATCAGGCTCGCGGCAAGCGGTTTGCCCGCGCCCGAAGCCAGCACCATTTCGCGCGGCACCTGCACGGCCTCGCCCGCCAGGCCCTCGCCCCAGGTGCGGTACAGCGGCGTCTCAAGCGCAACATCCAGCGTGCCGCCCGCCGCGCTCGCGCCGCCCGCGCGTGCGATGAACGTGCCGTCCAGATGCAGCCCGTTGTAGGAACTGAGCGAGATTCGCCCGCCGTCGCGGTCCAGCCGCGCCGGGCCTACACCATTCACATCCACGGTCGTGCTGGCGCCGGAGGCGTCCAACACCGCGCCGGGACGCACGATGACATACAGGTCGGATGAAGTTGCCGTCGCGCGGTCATGGTCGATCTCGCCGCCCAGCACGATGACGCCGCCCGCGTCCGCCAAGCCGTAGCGGCGGCCCTGCGCATCCACGCCCGTTTCCGAGCGGCCGGCCACGTTCAGCACGGCCTGCTCGCCGATCCAGATGGAACGGTCGTGGACCTCGCCTTGCACGACTTCCAGGGACTCGGCCACATCCACGTCACCCACGCGCAGTTGGCGGATATCGATCTTGCCGCCCGCCGCCGTCAAGGCGCCCAGCACGGTAATCTGCCCCACCCCGCGCATCTGAATCGACTGCCCGGGGTCCACGTTCAGTTGCGCGCCTTGCCCGACGATCAGCGCGGCGTCCACATTCGCGCCGGTCGCGGCAAGGTTGCGGCCGCTTTGCAGCGACAGGCTGGCGCCCTGGCGCTGCGTCACGGTTCCGGCAACCACGTCATGCTGATAGACGGGCGGTAGCCACGTTTGCAGCACCGACGAGGGGTCCGCGCCCGTCGGCAGGCCGGCCGCGCCGTCGACCGGGCGGTACACCGGCATCGACACATCGATACGCGCGCCGTCGGCCACCGCCACGCCATTGGCGCCCGTGAGCTCGTAGCGCGAATAGCCTTGCTGAAAGAAAGGTGCGCCCAGCGTCAGCACGCGCTCGTCGGCGGGCATGCCGCCCAGCACGATCTTGTCTCCCGTCACGGCCAGGGTGCCGCCACCTTCCACGCCATAGCCGCGCAGCTCGGCGCCCAGGCTTAGTCGGCCCTCTTGCGTGCCGCCGGCCACCAGCTCCACGGTGGTATTGCCGCCCTTGCCGCCCGTAACCCGCCCATTCTTGCCCAACACCGCGCCCGAACTCACGTCGATGACGCTGCCGGCGTCCAGCAGGATGTCGCCACTGCTGCGTAGCGCGACCGTGCCGCCGTTCAAGTAAGGCATGGCGCCGATCTGCTCGGGCGACATGGCCAGGTTGCTCCATTGCCCCCGTGTATCCAGCCGCCCGCGCGCGCTCAGCGCCAGCGTGGGTTGGGCGCCGTCGGCCCCGGCTCCGGTGGCGGTGTCGGCCATGCCCGCGGGCGTAGCCTGATTCAGCACATTGCCCAGGCGGATGCTGCCGGCGCGTGCCGTCAACGTGGCATCCACGGATACCTTGTCCGCGAACAAGGTGATATCGCCCCCCGCCGCCCCGCCAAGATCGGATTGCACGGCGATGTCGTTGGCGGCAATCTTGATGGCGCCCAGGTTGGACGCATTCAAACGCGTGGTGTCCAGATGCAGGATGCCGGCTCGCGCTTCAGGCAACGCGTTGCTCAGGTCCAGGCCATCCGCAATGGCGTCCACCCGGTCGGACAGCAACACCTGCTGAATGGTGTTTTCGGAATTCCCCAGCGCGTACGACATCGAGCCGGTGGCCTTGTTGTAGTAAGGCGTGTACGTGCCCACCACCAACTGCGCACCGCGCGCCGCCGCGCGTTGCGATTGCTGATAGCCGTCCAGCCCCAACTGCGGTGCCGCGTTCTGGCGTTCGCCCTGATAGGTCTGCCCGATCAGGTCGCCTTCCAGCACGGCGCTCTTCGTGCCGACAAGCAGTCGGCCCGCGTCACGCCCAACCGTGTAGCCAGTTTCGAAACGTTCCTTCGGTGCCAGCAGGGGGTTGTAGAAATAGCGGGTCTGGCCCCAGCGTTCGGACTTCGCTTCGTAGCCCTTGTACAAGCCCGTGTACGCCAGATCGCCCGGCGCGCGCGACACCTCGTACAGCCGTCCATCCACGCCGCGCAGCCAGCTCTGCTGCACCATGCCGTCCTGCACGTCCAGCGTGCCACCCGACACGTTGATCTGCGACCCGGCGCGCGTGACCACCTCGCCGCCCGTGAACTCGACATTACCGCCCTGCGCCATCCACTCGTTCACCGCGTGGCCCTGGGTGCCCAGATAGCCGCTGACTTCCAGCAGGCCCCCGGCCGTGTACCAACGGTCTGTGGCGTAGCCGTTGGTGCCTGCCGGCACCAGGACGAGTTCGCGCGCATCCACCCAGATGTCGCTGTTGTTCAGCTTGCCGCTGTCGCGGTTGACCGGCGCGTCGCGCTGCTCATTGCCCTGTACGTTGATCTTGACGCTGTTGTTCTCCATGGCCACGGGCACGCCCACCGCGCCCGCCACGTCCAGCACCGCGCCGTCACGCAGCAGGCTGCGCTGCGCGGCCTGCACGGCAATCTGCCCGCCCGTCGCCAAGGTGATGGAGCCCGACGCGAAATCCACCGTGCCTGAACTGTTGATCTCCACGCGCGACAGCTCGCGCCGGTCGCTACCGCCCGGCGCCCAGGCCGAATCCGACGCGGCGATGACCGGCGCGCGCAGGCCGTCGCGCTGGCTGTCCAGCGCCAGCGCGCCGCTGCGGTCCAGCAGAATGGCCGTCGTGCCCGCTTCCGCCAGGGTGATCTTGCCGCCTTCGCCCGTGGCGTTCAGGTGCACCGTGCCGCGCGTATCGACCGAAGTGCTGGACAGCGCCACGCCGCCCTGCACCACGTCGCCGCCGGTCAACGTCACATCCCCCAGTGACGCCTGGATCAAGCCCGTATTCACCACGCGGCCGGGCGTGCCGGCAACGCTGACTTCATTACCCTTGGTGGTGGAACTGAGATTGCCCGACGTGCCCTGGCCGCGCTTGATCACGAAATTGTCGCCGGCGGCCAGCACGGCCTGGCCCGAGGGCGTGTCGATGGCGCCCGCGTTGGCGGTTTCCTTGCCCAACAACAGCACATAGCCGCCGCTGGTGGTGGACGTGCCGGGCGCGGCGGTCCGGATCATTGCGCCCGCTTGCACGTCCACCTTGCCCAGCGCATCCTGGAACGTCGGCTGCGCGCCGTTGTCCGCGTACAAGCCCTTGTCGCGGAATTGCGCGTCGGTGATCGTGGCGGCGGCGGCCACCAGGTTGCGCGCATTCACCTGACTGGTGCCGCTGAAGACGACGCCGTTCTGGTTCACCACCATCACGGTACCGTCGGCCTTGATCGCGCCCTGAATCTGGCTAGGCTTGGCTGACGCGCCCACCACCCGGTTCAGCACCGCGTCGTCCGCGCCCTGCTTGAACTGCACCGTGGTGTTGCGGCCGACGTTGAACGTGTCCCAGTTCAAGATCGCCCGCGACTGCGTCTGTTCAATGGTGACGACTTGGCGGCCGTTCTCGACGCTGGGCTTGGCAGCCTTCGCGCCTTCCCATTTGGCCTGCTCGCCCGTCGCTGCCCACAGCCCGCCTTCGACCAGCCCGTCCGGCGCGTCGCCGCCATTAGCGGCTGCCGCGGCCGCGCGCGCCGCCGCCTGGGCGGCTTGCTGCGCCGCGACGGCGGCCGCCGTGCGGTTCAGGTTGTCCAGCGACCGCTGCAACTGCTGGCGCGATTGCGCCTGTTGACGCGCGCTGTTGCCGATGCCGGCCAAGCTGCCGTCGGGCATGCGGCCCGTGCGCTGCGCCGTCGATTGCACCGCGTTCTTGTCGGCGAACCAGCCCGGGCTGAACGCCCGCTGCGCCTGCGCCGCCCCGCTGGCGCTACCCGCGATCAGCAACGCCGTCACGGCCTGGGACAATGGCGTCGGACGCCAGTTCGGGCGCACGCGCGCCGGCACGGTCCCCATGTTTCGCTTGCCACCCAACCCCGACATCCGTGCCTGCATGATCGCCTTCCCTTGTTCCAATCGCGCGTGTTCGTCACCTAGAACAAGACAGACGGATTGAAAAATGCAGACCAGAACCCTGTCATAAATAATTCATCGAGCGGCAGGCCGCCTCGTGCTTATGACAACAGGACGACGCCGGCGGGAAGATGTGTCACACGCGCGCCATACGCATCGCGGATCAGGCGTTCAGCATCGGCCACCTGCGCCAATGAAAAGCGCGCTTGCACCAGTCGCTTGCCCAGTTGCTCATTCATCAGCACCAGGCGACCGCGCCGGTAACGGTTCAATTCTTCAACCACCTGCGCCAGCGGCTGCTGGTTGAACACCAGCCAGCCCTGGCGCCACGCGGTCACCACGGCGGGGTCCACCTGCACGGGCGGCATCACCCGCGTATCGTCGTAGCGCAACTCACGATTGGCCGCCACGTCGAACACGCCTTGCGCATGCACCAGGCGCAGCGACCCGGACAGGCAGCAAAGGCGCGCCTGGCCGTCGATGTAACGCAGGTTGAAGGTAGCGTCCCGCGCGGTGATCCGGCCCTTGCCCGCCACCACGACGGCGGCCGTCGCGCCGCAGCGGATTTCGGCTTCGCCATCGGCCAATTCAATGACCGGGCCGCCGGCGTCGTGTTCGACGTTGATGCGCGTCAGCGTGTTCATGTCCACGTCCAGCGCATTGCCCAGCGACACCCGGCGTTGTTCGCCCGCCGCCGTGCGGTAATCAGCGCCCAAGGTATCCACGCCAGGCCACAGGCCCAGCGGCGGCTTGAATGCCAGATAGGCCGCCGACGCAGCCAGCGCGCCGCCCAGGAATGCACGACGGCCCGTGAAAGCCGCTTTGCGCGCACGGCTGCGCGCGCCCTGCGCCGCCACCTCCTGGATGGCCGGCCCCAGGCCTTCCCATAACTGCTTCTGCTGGGCAAAGGCCGCCTGATGCCGGCTGTCGGCGCGCAGCCAATCGCGAAACGCTTGCGCGTCGTGCTCGGTGGCGCGGCCCGACGTCAGCGCCAACAGCCAGTCTCGCGCCTCGCGAGTAGCGGCGTCCTCTTTGTTCTTGTTCCTTCCGGGCATGCTCATCGTCAGCGCCATGGTTCTTCGTCCCGGCACGCGGCACGAGGAATCGGGGCCGACCCACCCTTTCCACTACCCGCCACGAGCAGTTCGCGCGCGCAATGTTCCAGCGCGCGCTTGAGTTCTTTGGATACGATGCGTTCCGACACGCCGTAGCGCCGTGCGATCTCGGCATGCGGCAGATCGTGTACGCGCGCGGCCAGCACCATCTGCTGCGTGCGCTCGGGCAATTGGCGCAACGCGCGCTGAAAGGCGTCGATCTGGTCGCGGCCTTGCGCAATGCGCGCCGGGTCCGCGGCCTCGTCCGCCAGGTGGATCAGTTCGCTGATCTCAACCCCGGTCAGCAGCCGGGAGTCACGCCGCCGCTGATCTTCCGCGATGTTCAACGCCACGCGAAACAGGTAGGCGGCCGGCTGCTGGATCGATGAGCTTGCAGGCAGGTCATTGACCTTCAAGAACGCTTCCTGCATCGCGTCATGCGCCAGGTCATCCGAACCCAAGCGACGCTTGAGCTGACTGCGAAAGTCGTTGTAGCGCTCCAGAAACAAGGCTCGCAACGAGTTTTCCGGCTTGTTATCCCGCACTGCCGCCCCCCTGCTCTTTGTCGCATTCCGCCGCGCTGCGCGGCTGCAACAACACCGTCAGCGGTTGCGGCGTGCCCGCCGGCATGGGGCCGATCACCACGCCGCGCAACGCCGCTTCCAGGCGACCATCCAGACCGGCCTGGCCGGTGCTTGCCACCCACCCGACGCGGCTGACGCGCCAGGCTTTGTCGAACCACAATTGCACCAACGCGCGATAACTGCCCGGCTGCGTGCCGGCCGCCTTGCACAAGGCGCGCTTCAGCGCGGTTTGCACCACGGCGGCGTAGGGCGTGTCGCGCAAGCGCCGGCCCGAGGCGGACGCTGCGTCATCGTCCTTGGAAACCAACGTGAACGACTGCGCGCTGGCATAGCGGATGGATAAGGGGGAACCTGCCAACAGCTTGCGCAATGCCTCGCTGGGCGTGTAGACCCCCACCACCGCCGGGGCCTGCCGGCCAGCGGTCAACGTGCTGTCCACCAACACCGTCAGGCCGCTGGCCAGGCTGTATTCAACAAGCGCCTGCGCCAGCGGCTGCGCCGCGATCTCGAATCGAATGGATGGGGCGGGCGGCGCGGCCAGGCCAGCCTGCGCCAGCACCAACAGGCCGCAGGCCAGACAGGCGCGCAGCACTCCGCCGCGCCCCTTGAAGGCGCCGCTCATGAACGTGACCGCAAAGGGAAAGTGCCTGACATGGCCGCAACAGAGGACACCGAAATGTCCGCCCTGACAAAAGCCGCCATGCTAGAGGCGCTGAATGACGCATTCGTGACACAACATGCGCGCGAGCCGCGCCGCCGCCACGCAACGGTCACCTACGGGCTTGTTGCCATCCCTATACTTCCTGGATTGCTCCGGCGGTATCCGGCCGGGCGTCTTCAAGGAGCGCGCATGCGCACGGTGCCCTGGGCCCTTGGCCGGCTGCTTTCATTGTTGTTGGCCGCCATGCTGATGCATGCGCCCGTGTCGGCCAACGACACCCAAGCCACGCCCGCCGCCAAGCCGTCCGCCAAACCAGCAGGCGCCGCCGACGGCGCTTGCATCGACACCGAGGTCAACGGGTATCGGGCCTTGTCCTACGACTGCCTGAACCAGAAGATGGCGCCGGCCGCCACGGCCAGGCCCGCGCCGCAATTGGAATCCGAGGCCATCACACAGCGTCCGCCCAATCAGATGGGCCTGCCCACGCCGGCCACCATCGGCAACCGCATGGGCAATACCTTCGGCACGTCGGCGTACCCGCAACGGCCGCCGCAATAGCCGCCATCGCGGCTTACCTTCACGCCGTGCGGCTGATGAAGTAGATCTTCTTCACGAACTGGTCCACTTCCCAGCGGCCCGTATAGCCTTCGGGCATGACAAAGGCCTGGCCCACCGTCAGTTCATGCACCGTGCCGTCCGGGTCCACCAACCGGGCCGCGCCTTCGATGATGGTGCCGAATTCGATGTAGCCGGTAGTGTTGGCCTGAAACACGCCGGCGGTGCTTTCCCATACGCCGGCTTCGGCCTTGCCGGCGTTGCCCTCGAAGAAGGTCTCAGACATAAAAGCCGTGTCGCCCGAGATCGGACGGCGGGGCTTGCCCGGCACGGGGTTCTTCATCGGGCCGGCATCAATGCGGACTAGCCGCGAGGGGTCGTGTGTCATGGCTTGCCTTGGGTTCAATGCGCCGCCACCACCAACACTTCAGCCATGGCGCGGCTGACCGTGCGCATGCGGTGCGGCAGTTCGGAATCAAAGTAGAGGGAATCGCCGGTCTCCAGGCGCAACTGGCGTTCGCCCACGTGGACCTCGATGGCGCCCTTGAGCACCAGCAGGAATTCTTCGCCCGGGTGCGGAAACACCGCCGTGGCGTCGGGAAAGTCGCGCGGCGGATGCACCACGAAGGGCTCCATCGCCTTGACCTTGCGGCGGCCGGCCAGCGACTCGTAATGGTATTGCGAGCCCAGCCCCCCGCGTTGCAGGGCCTCGCGATCGGCCACGCGCACCACGCTGACCACTTCGTCCTGCGCGGCATCATCCGCGCCCACCAGTTGCGACACGCCCACGCCATACGCTTCGGCCAGGCGCAGCACCGTCGAAATCGACGGTTCGCTCAAGCCGCGCTCAAGTTTGGACAGATAGCTTTTGGTCAGCCCGGTGCGCTGCGCAAGCTGTTCCAGGGACAGGGCTTGCTGACGGCGCAGGGTGCGTAGGCGGTGGGGCAGATCGATCATGGGCGGGAGGGCAAAAATCCAGCCGGTAAGCATGCCCGAAAGCGGCGCCGCCGTCGAGCGCTCTGCGCCTGCACAGAGCTTGCCTTCCCGCCCTTCGCCTGGACGCCCTACGCCTGATCGGCCTTCCCCACCCCTGCCCCGTGGCTTACGCCAACACGTCCTGATGCGCACGCAACGCGCGGCGCGCGTAATAAGAAAAGCCGACTTGCGACCGCTTGGGTGTCAAGATCCAGTCGTGCGCCTCGCGGCCCAGCTCGGGCGGAATGGGTTGGATCTTGCCAGCCGACATAGCCAACAGCTGCATGCGCGCCGAACGTTCAAACTGCAATGCCAGCACGCAAGCCTCTTCCACCGAGCCCGCCGCAATCAGCATGCCGTGATGCGACAGCAGAATGGCGCGCTTGTCGCCCAACGCGGCCGAGATGATCTCGCCTTCTTCATTGCCCACCGGCACGCCCGGCCAGTCCTTCAAGAACGCCACATCGTCGTACAGCGTGCAGTTATCCATGTGCGACACCTCCAGCGGCACCTCCAGCATCGACAACGACGCCACGTGCAACGGGTGCGTATGGATGATGCAATTCACATCGGGCCGCGCGCGGTAAATCCACGAATGAAAACGGTTGGCCGGGTTGGGCATGCCGCCGCCCTCTTGCACGCGCAGGTCCTCGTCCACCACCAACAGATTGCTGGCCGTGATCTCGTCAAAGCCCAGGCCCAGGCGTTGCGTGTAATAGCGGCCCGGCTCCGGCGTGCGCGCGGTGATCTGCCCGGCCAGGCCCGAGTCGTGCCCGCCATCGAACAGAATGCGGCACGTCAGCGCCAGCCGTTCACGCAGGCTCCATTGCGGCGTGTCGAACTGGCGCTGCATTTCGGCTTGCGCCCGCGCGATCAGTTCGTCTTTTCCCAGGTGCATCGTATCGTTCATCATGTCTCCGTGATGCCGTGTTCAACAACGGCGTAAGTCCTGAATTTGTTGCTGAATGGCTTGCTCAGCTTCTTGCTGAATGGCATGCCGGGCTGCTGCCCAAATCGCAGCCCGGAATGCATGCCATCAATCCATCTTGATATCGGCGCGCTTCACAATGTCAGCCCATTTTGACTTCTCGGCCGTGATGAAGCGCTGGTATTCGTCAGCCGAACCGGTATACAACTGCGTGCCCTGGGACGCCAAACGGTCTTTCAATTGCGCGGACGCCAGCGTCTTCTGCAAGGCGGCGTTCAAGGCGGCTAATACGTCGGGCGGCGTACCCGCCGGGGCATAAAACGCATTCCAGGAACTGATCTGCAAGGCCGCGTCGCCCACTTCAGCGCTGGAGGGCACGGCCGGCGCCGCCGCCAGACGCTCGCCCGACGCCACTGCCAGCGCGTGCAGCTTGCCCGAGGCCACATGCGGCATGATGACCGAACTGGCGTCCATCACCACATCCACCTGCTCGCCCACCGCGGCGTTGACCGCTTCGCTACCGCTCTTGAACGGCACATGCACAATGTCCACGCCGGCTGTCAACTTCAGCAGTTCCAGACCCAGATGCGGCGAACTGGCATTGCCCGCCGACCCGAAGTTCAAGCGTCCGGGATTGGCCTTTGCGTAGGTCACGAAAGCGTCGAACGTGGAGGCCGGCACCCCCGCCCGCACCGCCAGCACAAACGGCGAGCCCGACACCATGCCCACCGGCGCGAAAGCGTTCGCGTCGTAGCTGAGCTTGTTGTAGATCAACGGGTTCACCACCTGCGTGCCCACCGTTCCCATGAAGATCGTATAGCCGTCAGGCGCCGCCGTGGCTGCTACCTGAGCAGCGATTACACCACCCGCGCCGGGGCGATTTTCGATGACGAGCGTTTGCCCCAGGACATCGCCCATGCCCTTGCCCACCTGCCGCGCGACGATATCGGTAATGCCACCCGCGCCAAACGGCACGATCAACCGGATGGTGCGTTCCGGATACGCGGCCTGCGCACCGCCCGTCAGACCCAGCGCTATGGTCAGCGCTGCCACCATGCGAAAAACTTTCATGCCATTCCCCTTGATTGCGCCGTGTCGGCTCTAATGACACAAAGTGTCCTATAGGGGATTGAGTTTCCGCAAGGAAAATGTGATTGGGGGATACCCGTAGGGGCGGGAATCAAGTCCGCCTTTGTCGTTGAAGTTTGCCTTTTGGCTTTGGTGGGGAAAACCATTCATTGGGTGGGCATCCGCCTCCCCTCGTGTCGCGCGAATAGCGCCTGTCGCTTGCCGGATGCTATCTTGCCCTCTAAACGTAGACGCCATTCAGGCACAGTCAGCGTGCGCGCACATCGCACTCCGGGTCGAATGCGATGGCACTACCATCCTGACAAATTAGGGTTCACCGAACATGCTTACAGATATCCTGGTTGCCTCGACTGAAGACATCCCCGCGATTCTCTCTGGCGAGTCGGCCAACTGGCCAATCTTGAAGTTCAAAGCTTTGGACAACATGGTGCTGGCCGGACTATGGTCCGCGCTCGGCGGAACGACCGCGACAGAATTTGAAGGCGAAAAGCACCTTCGTGCGCACACGCAAGAGCGATGGGTCTTCGAGTTCCCAGAGGACTTTGTGCGCAGGCTTTCAACCGCGCAGCCAGAAGCCATTCCAGGCATATCGGCTGTCTGGGCCAAACACGACGAAATGGTGCACATGGGCGCCGATGGTCCGGCTATCGAGCCGGTTGTTGAAGCTTTGACTAAGTTTGCTCGGGAAGCGACGAGCCAAGGGAAGCGTCTCTTCCTTTCGATGAGCCTCTAATCGAATGACTGCTTAGGGTCGGAAGACCCCGGCGGAAAGCGACGGCCTGGGTCAGGATTCGCAGACCCAGGCTAGGAATATCGTCGTGGGTATACGCCTTTAGATCGGGCGGCATATGGGGCTACGTAGGCTGTTGCATACGACGTTACGCCAGTAGGGCCGCCGTGGCGCGGCCCGCAATCATGTCTTCGAACAGCGCCGCGAGATTCGGGGCGACGTCGCGGGTGTCCTCGAATTCCGGCTCGATGCCGTGCACGATGCGGCCCGAGTCGCGGTGTATCGCCAGGAATTCGTAAGCGCCGGCAACGCTCATGTAGATCGGCGTGTGCTGTTGCCAGAAATCCAGGACCGCCTGACGGCCGGCGTCGTCCAGCGCGGCCTCCAGGCTGATATCGCGCAGGGTGTGCCAGGGAAAGGCGCTGTCCGCCGTGCAGTCATGGTCGGCTGCGCTCAGGAACCAGCGCGTCTGGTTCGCGTTGTGCAATTCGGTGAATGTCGGGGCTCGCCCTGGACCGTTTGGGCGGCCTGGATAAGTCCTGAGGTGTGTCCGTGGGCACATAGAGGGCTCAGCCGCCCGCAGCTAGCATCGCTTTCATCGTTTGCGACACACCGCAAAAAGACCGCCATCGACTTGATCGCGGACCTAAAGTCGACGTCGCGTCATCAACCTAGGCCCGTCTGGCGCGCTATTCGGGCGCACCTATCGCTAACACCAATGGCTGATTGATGGTGTTGAGGCCGAGTCCTACTCTGCGTCTGCGCCTGATCGTCAGGCCCGGACGCCTGCGTGCTAAAGCGCGGCGACGCCCCCCCTTTCACCCATCGAGAGGGCACGACCCCTCGTTCCCAGTTCCCCGGAGGATTCCATGCGCCCATCCATCGCCCGCGTCGGTGACGGCGGCACGCTGCCCTGCGGTTCCGCGCCGCGCAAACGCAGCTTGCCGATAACGCTTGAGCGGCAGGCAAAGACCATGTTGCTAAGCGGCCAGAACTCCGTCGCCGACGTCGCCCGTGCCTGCAAGCTTTCACGCACGCATTTCACGACAGCATTTCGCGACGCGGAGGGCACGACGCCCCACCGTTGGGTGCTTCTGCAGCGTATCGCCGATGCCCGCGAGCAGCTTCGGATACCGAACAAGACGCTGGCCGATATCGCGCTGGATTGCGGGTTTTCCGACCAGGCCCACTTCACGCGCGTGTTTCACAACCTGGTGGGCGTGCCCCCAGGCGCGTGGCGTCGCGCGGCCAAGGCCTGACGTAGCCCCGTAATCGCCGGCGCATCAACACATCGGATTCCACGCCTATACGAAGGCGTTATTGTGCCGCCGATGACCGCCCCATAAGCTTCGTTTCGTCCGCTGCCGGACACCTTTCAATGCCACGGGATGCCCGCGCATCTCCATTCACAATCCGTCTGCTTGCGCCTTGCAATCACGCATCGACAGACCCTTTGATCCTACGCCATGACCCAATCCAAACTTGAAGTTCTGACCCCGCAAAACAGCCAACTGATCTTCATCGACCACCAACCCCAGATGGCATTTGGCGTGCAGTCCATCGACCGCCAGGTTCTGAAGAACAACACGGTCGGCCTGGCCAAGGCCGGCAAGATCTTCAACATTCCGACGACGATCACCACCGTGGAATCCGAGAGCTTCTCGGGCTACACGTACCCCGAATTGCTGGATGTGTTTCCCGACCAAAAGGTGCTGGAACGCACGTCGATGAACTCGTGGGACGACCAGAAGGTGCGTGACGCGCTGGCCGCCAACGGCCGTAAGAAGGTCGTCGTGGCGGGCTTGTGGACCGAAGTCTGCAATACGACGTTTTCGCTGTGCGCCATGCTGGAAGGCCAATACGAGATCTACATGGTGTCGGATGCCTCGGGCGGCACCAGCAAGGAGGCGCACGACCAGGCCATGCAACGCATGATCCAGGCGGGCGTCGTGCCGGTGACGTGGCAGCAGGTGCTGCTGGAATGGCAGCGTGACTGGGCGCGCCGCGACACCTACGACGCCGTGATGGCGTTGGTGAAGGAACATTCCGGCGCCTACGGCATGGGCGTGGACTACGCCTACACGATGGTGCACAAGGCCCCGCAGCGCACCCATACCTCGCACGAGGCAATCGCCCCGATTGCAGCCCGATAAATTCTTGCACACAGGACGAACGAACATGAATTCGCAAGCGCAGACCGCCGCCTCATCGGGCACCGCCGGCCAGACCATCGTCACCCGTGACGGCACCCATATCTATTACAAGGACTGGGGCGCAGGGCAGCCGGTCGTTTTCTCGCACGGATGGCCGTTGCACGCCGACGCCTGGGACGCGCAGATGCTGTTCCTGTCGGAACGCGGCTTTCGTGTCATTGCCCATGACCGTCGCGGCCACGGCCGTTCTGGTCAGCCGTCCCAGGGCAACGACATGGACACCTATGCCGATGACCTGGCCGCCCTGCTTGACGCGCTGGACATCCAGGGCGCGACCTTGGTGGGCCATTCCACCGGCGGCGGCGAAGTCGCCCGCTACATCGGCCGCCACGGCAGCAAGCGCGTTGCGCGAGTGGTGCTGATCGGTGCGGTGCCGCCCGTGATGGCCAAGACCGCCTCCAACCCTGACGGTTTGCCGATGGAAGTTTTTGACGGCATCCGCCAGGGCGTCATGCAGAACCGGTCGCAGTTTTACAAGGACTTGACCCTGCCATTCTTTGGCTTCAACCGGCCCGGCGCCAAGGTTGATCAAGGAACCATCGAGGCATTCTGGGTGCAAGGCATGGCGGGCGGCATCCGCGGCCAGTACGCGTGCATCAAGCAGTTTTCCGAGGTCGACTTCACGGAAGATCTGAAAAAGATCGACGTGCCGACGCTGATTCTGCATGGCTCGGACGACCAGATGGTGCCGATTGCGAACTCGGCCGAGAAGGCGGTGAAGCTGCTCAAGAACGCCACGCTGAAGGTTTACCCGGGCGCCTCGCACGGGATGTGCGTGCTTGATGCCGAACAGGTCAACGCCGACCTGCTGGCCTTCATCAAGGGCTGAACCACGGCCCGAAGCGGGTTCCCCTTTTGACCCGCCGATTCCGGAGCACCCATCAAGGGGCGCCCGGCAAACCAGCCCGGCGCCCTGCCTTTCTTTCTTTACCGGAAGTCTCTAGTGAAATGCTATGCAACACCGCTAGCCGCATGCTTGGTGGCGGCGGCGCCGGTCTGCGCCCAACCGTCGCTGACGCTCTACGGCAGGTTGAACACCGCGCTGGAAAGCAGTTGGATCAGCGGCGCGGCCGACGCCGGCAGCGCGGCGCGGATGACCAACAACCGCTCGGTATTCGGGCTGCGAGGTTCGGAATGGCTGGGCGACGGCACCCGCGCCATCTTTCAGATTGAAAGCGGCATCGCCCTGAACACCGGTCAGGGGCAGATTGCCAGCCGCAACACCCGCGTCGGCGTTGACGGCCCCTACGGGACCCTGTTCCTGGGCAACTGGCATACGCCCTATACCGAAGCCACCCTGGCCTACGACCCCTACTATCCGACCACGGCAGGCTATATGGCCTTACTGGGCAACGGGTCGGCGGCCAGTAGCGGCAATGTCGAAAACACAAGTTCGTTTGACCGCAGGCAGAACAATTCCCTGCAATACCGCACGCCGTCGTGGCGCGGGCTGACCGGTGGCTTCGCGTGGGGGCTGCCGCAGGAAAAGATGAGGACCCCACGTAATCCGCAGCTTTTCTCATGGTCGGGCAGTTATGACCTGGGCGGATTGAACGTGGCGGTGGGTTATGAAGTGCACCGCAACTACCAGGCGACGAACACGCACGACGACGCTTTCAAGGTGGGGCTGTCTTATCAATTTTCGACGACCCGGATCGGGCTGGTAGCCGAACGGCTGCGCTACCAGACGGCCAGCGGATCGTTGACGCGCGATGGCTATTACGTGTCAGTCGTGCAGGCGCTGGGCCGGGGCAGTTTGCGCGCGGCGCTGGGTGTGGCGGGTAACGGCCGCGGACCATCGTCGCAGACTGTGGGCTTTGTACGCAGTGGATCGGACACCGGCGCGGTGCAATGGACGGTCGGATACGACTATCCCCTGTCGCCGCGCACGGCGCTATACGGCTATTACTCGCGAATCCGCAACCGCGCGCACGCCGACTATGACTTTGCCATCAACAGCCTGGGCGTCACCCAGGGCGCCAGCCCGCAGACGCTGGCCATCGGCTTGCGCCACTACTTCTAGCCACTGCCCGGCGACTACGACTTTGGTGGTAGTGAGTACGCCCCCGGCGCGCGGGCGTGCCAGAATCCTGGACACACGCAAGTTGCCCCGAGCGAGCCCGCCCGTTGCAACCATATGCCCGGCCGCCCCACCCAGGAGTTCATCGTGAAGCCATGCGCAGCCCCCGGCGTACCCAAACCCGTGGACCCCGTGGTCTACATCGTCGATGACGAGCCCGCGATCACGCAGTCGCTCGTCGCGCTGTTCGCATCAGTAGGCTTGGCCGCCAAGGCCTTTCACAGCGTGCAGGCATTCCGGGAGAACGACAGGGACGACCGCCCGGCATGCCTGCTGCTGGATGTCCGGCTGCGCGATGGCAACGGCCTGGACCTTCAACAATTGCTGCAAAGCGACGGCGACGCGTTGCCCGTCATCATCATGACGGGACACGGCGATATTCCCATGACGGTGCGGGCCATGAAGGCCGGCGCGCTGGACGTCCTGACCAAGCCATTCAACGACCAGGATCTGCTGGATTGCACGCGACTGGCCTTGCAACGCGACGGCGAGCGCCGCGCCAACGAACAAGCCATGCAAGGCTTGGTACAGCGCTATCAAAGCCTGAGCCAGCGCGAGCGGCAGGTAATGGAACACGCCACGGCGGGCCTGATGAACAAACAGATTGCCGACCGCTTGGGCATCAGCGATATCACCGTGAAGATCCACCGGGGCAACGCCATGCGCAAGATGCAGGCGCGCAGCTTTGCCCAACTGGTGACGATGGCCGGGCAGATCGACGCCCGTGGCTAACCGCCCGTGGCTGACCGCCCGTGGCTAACCACCTTGCTCGATAAGCCCCATGGATTGCGCCAGTAACACCAATTCGGCGAACGTGCGTGCCTGCATCTTGCGCATGGCGTTGGCGCGATGAATTTTTACCGTGGCTTCGCTAATATCGGCCGTGGCCGCGATCTGCTTGTTCAGCAGGCCGGCCGCCGCCAGTCGCATCACTTGCTGTTCACGCGGCGACAAGGTGGCGTAGCGCTCACGCAGCGCCTGCGCGTTGCGGGCAAACTGATGGCGTGCCCGGGCCTTGTCCAGCGCGGCGTGCACCGCGCCCAACAGTTCTTCCTCGGTGAATGGCTTGGCAAGGAAGTCCAGCGCGCCGGCCTTCATGGCGGTGGCCGTCATGCGTACGTCGGCGTGGCCGGAAATGAAGACGATGGAAAACGGAGCATCGCCCGGCGCCAGCCGCGCCTGCAAGTCCAACCCGCTCAGGCCGCGCAGCTGCACGTCCAGGATGATGCAGGTGGGCACCGTGGGCAGTCCACCGGCCAGCATTTCCTCGGCAGATCCGAAGGTGCGCGCCGCCATCCCCTCGGACCGCAGCAGGTTGCTCAGTGCCTCACGAACCGAGGTGTCATCGTCCACCACCCAGACCATGGCCTCGGTGGCTGGACAAGCGCGATCCGGAGCATTGGATTGACCGGGCATAACGAAAAAGGCGGCTAAAAAGGGAAAAAATTATACCTTTGTATGGCTTTTTCCAGGCCCCGGTCTGCGGGTATGCTTGGGGACTTGCGACGCGGCCACCCCACCGGCAGTCGCCTTGATACAGGAATGCACAGTGAAAGCCGCTCCCCTCATCGCGGTCGTCGACGACGACGCTTCAGTGCGTAAGGCGCTCGGCAGCTTGTTGCGCTCCCTGGACCTGAACGTGGTGCTGTACGACGGCGCGGCCGGCCTGTTGAATGCCGATGACCTGTCGCGGCTGTCATGCGTGGTCACCGATATTCAGATGCCCGGCATGACCGGCCTGGCAATGTGCGCGGCCCTGCGCGAACGCGGCTTGTCCGTGCCGGTCATCCTGATGACGGCGTTTCCCGAAGAACGGTATCGTGAACAGGCCAGGCAGCTTGGCGCGTTCTGCTTCCTTTGCAAACCGTTCGAAGACGCCGAAATCCTGCGCTGCATCGACCGCGCCATCCACCCGGATTCGACGGCCCCCTGACATGCCCGTCCCCGACCACAGCACCACCCTTACCGTCACCCCCTTTGTCGGACGCGGCGCGGAACTGCGCACGCTGGACGACGCCCTGGCCCGTGTGACGGTACAGGGCAACGCGGAACTCGTGTTGCTTGCCGGCCCCGCGGGCTCGGGCAAGTCAACCTTGGTGGACCGCCTGGCGCAGCGCGCCGAACAAGCCGGCGCGAGCTTTGCCGGTGGCAAAAGCGATCAGCAACTGCGCGACATTCCCTACGCGCCCATAACCGATGCGTTGCGCACGCTGACCATGGCCGCGCTGGGCCGCGATGAGAAGGTACTGGCACCGCTGCGGGCGCGGTTGGTGGAGCTTCTGGCCGGCCAAGGCCGGGCCGTGGCCGAGATCTTCCCCGAAATCGAACATTTGATCGGGCGCACCGCGCCCTTGTCGCGCGTGCCTGCCAAGCAGGCGCAGCAGCGCGTGCACATCGCCCTGCTGAACACGTTTTCCGCCTTTGCTCAGGCGGGCTTCCCGCTGGTGTTGTTCATCGACGATCTGCAATGGGCGGACGCCGATACGCTGGCCTGGTTGAAGGCATACACCGTCAATCCCCCCTCGCACGTGCTACTGCTAGGCGCCTATCGCGACCAGGACCACCAGGCAGCAAGCCAGGCCTTTGACTGGCTGGTTCATGCCGACCGCTGGAACCCGGTCCAGGTCACTCGGATTGCGGTGGCGCCGCTGTCCGCGCAAGACGTCTGCGACCTGACCGCCGCTGTCCTGAACGACCGGGTCAATGCGGTCAGCGAGCTGGGCCAGGCGCTGCATCGGGTCACGGCCGGCAACCCTTTCTTTGCCCGGCAGTTGCTGCTGACCTTGATGGATGACGGCGTCCTGTCGTTCGACGCGGCATCGGGAAACTGGCAATGGAACACTGCCGACGTCATGGATCCGCGCTACTCGGCCAGCGTCGTCCAGTTGATGGTGACACGGCTAGAGCGCTTTTCCGAGGCCGGACGGCGCTTGTTGGGACAGATGGCCTGCGTGGGTTTGCGCAGCGCGGACACGCTGCTGGCCCGCATTGCGGACCTGCCCGTGGCCACCGTGGCGACCCAGTTGCAACCGCTGGTTGATGCGGGCCTGTTGCGCCACGAGTGCGGCGTCTACGTGTTCGCGCACGATCGCGTGCTGGAATCCGCCTACGCCATGACGACGCCCGCACAGCGCCCGCAAGCCCATGCGCGCATCGCCACGCTGATGGCGGAATTGTGGGCCGCGCAGCTTGGCGACTACGCCTTCGAGATCGCCAACCAGATCGAACGCGCCGACGGCGTTGCGCTGAGCCTGGTGCAGCGCACGGTATTCGTGCGTGTACTAACACTTGCCGGGCGGCGCGCCAAGGACGCGGCGGCGGTGCAGCAAGCGGCCCACTACGTGGGTGCGGCCTGCCAGTTGATGCAGCGGAACTGGTGGACGACACAGTACCCATTGGCCTATGACGTCAGCCTGCTGCGTTGCGAATGCCTGTTGGCGCAAGCCGATTTCGCCACCGCCGCGCGAGAGATCGGCGCCCTGCTGGCGCGCGACCTGCCCCCTGTCGACAAGGCCGCGGTGCACCGCCTGAAGGCCACACTGCAAACGCTGCGGTCCGACTACGAAGGCGCGATCGGCGCCGCGTTGGCCGGCCTGTCGCTGCTGGACGTTCCCCTGACACGCGCGCCGTCCACCGACGCACAGCGCGACGCGTATGACATCGTCCAGCGCAAGCTGGCCGGCCGCCCCATCGCCTCGCTGGGCCACACGCCGGTCACGCGGAACCGCCGCGTGCAGACCGTGATGGGCCTGCTGTCCACGCTGATCTCGTCGTTCTTCGTTGATGACGGCATCCGCTTCACCCATCTGGCCAAGATGGTCGAACTGACGCTGGATCACGGCGCCACGCCGGAATCGGCCTATGGCCTGTCGTGGTACGGCGTGTTCATCGCGGCGCAATACGAAGACTATGAAGACGGCTTGTCATACGGACTGGCGGGCATGGCGCTGGCCGAGCACCACGGTTTCGAGGCCGAACGCATCGCCACGCTGGTCGCGGTGGACCAGGTCTGCCCCTGGACGCAACCCCTGAGCGTGGCGTTGGGCCATGCCCACACCGCCGTGTCGCTGGGCCGCGCGTCGGGCGACCTGGGCATGGCGTGCTACGCCAGCAACCACATCGTGTCCGACCTGCTTTTCATGGGCGAGCAGCTGCGCCTGGTCGAAGAGGAAATCGAACGCGGCCTGGCGCTGACGCGCCTGATCCAGTACGTAGACATTGAACTGCTGCTCAAGGCGCAGCACGGGTTCACCCGCCGGCTGCTGGGCACGCCCTTGTATGTGGGCGACGAGCCTGCGTCGGAACAGGCGCGTCGAACCCATTCGGAATCCACCCGATTCTGGATCTGGCTGTACGACGGCATGGCGTCCTTTTATTTCCACGACTACGCGGCGGCGGTCGACAGCCTGTCGCGCGCCGCCGCGCTGAAGTCGTCCGTGATCAGCCACATCAATACGGCGGATTGCCACCTGTACCTGGCGCTGGCAACGGCGCGCGCTCCAGGTTCGACGGCCGACCCCGACGCCACCATCGCGGCACTGCTGCCCCACCGCGCCCGCTTTGTGAAATGGAGCCGACTGAACCCAGCCACCTTTCGCAGCAAGCTGCAACTGATCGACGCGGAACTGGCCCGCCTGCGGAAACAGCCACTGGTGGCGCTGCAAAGTCTTGAGGCGTCTGGCGACGGCGCCGGCGCGGCGGGCTTTGTTCACGAACAAGCACTGGCACACGAAATGGCGGCGGGCCTGTGCCAGGCCAATGGCCTGCTGTCGGCCGCCCGTCAGCACGTGAGACTGGCGCATGCCAGCTATCGCCGCTGGGGCGCGGTGAAGAAAGCCGAACAGGTGCTTGCGACGCACTCCGCATTGTTGGCGCTGCACGCCGACCCCCCGGAACCCGCCGAACGCGACGGCGCGACCGGCGCGGCGGACTGGACCATCGGGGTGCGCGCGTCGCAGCTGATTTCAAGCGAGGTGGTGCTGGACCGCCTGGTCGAAACGCTGATGACCAACATGATGGAATACGCAGACGCCCAGTATGGCCTGTTGTTGCTGGTGCGAGGCGGGGCGCCGTTGATCGAAGCGTCCGCGCGCCGCATGGGCGATACCTGCGCGGTCACGCTGGGCAGCGCGGCGCCTACGGCTGACGCGCTGCCGCTGACGGTGCTGAACAGCGTGTTGCGCTCGCACCAGACGCTGGTGCTGGCCGATGCAGTGGTGGACGCGCCATCGATCCACGCGGCGATGGCCGCAACCCGGCCGCTGCGCTCGGTGCTGTGCCTGCCGCTGATTCGGGGTGGCATGCTGCTGGGCGTGCTTTATCTGGAAAACAACGGCGGGCCGAATGTGTTCGATGCCGGCCGCACGGCAGCGCTGGAGCTGCTGGCGCCGCACGCGGCAATCTCGTTGGAAATGGCGGGGCTATACGCGCAACTGGTTGACGAGAACCATCGGCGCGCGCAGGCGGAAATGAATCTGCGAATGGCGCGCAGCGACCTGGCGCGCACGTCGCACCTGACGGTGATGGGCGGGCTGGCCGCCTCGATCGCGCATGAGGTCAATCAACCGCTGACGGCGATTGTGACGTCGGTGGGGGCCAGCCTGCGTTGGCTGAACCGGCCGGTGCCTGACATCAACGAAGCACGCGAAAGCTTGAACCACATCAAGAACAATGGCTTGCGCGCGGCGGAAATCATCCGCGCCCTGCGCTCGCTGGCCAAGCAGGCGCCCGCCGCCCTGGCGCCAGTGCGCGTGGACGACACCCTGGGCGACGTGCTGACGCTGACGCAAATGGAAATGGACGCGCAGCATGTACGCCTGCTGACGCGGCTGGATTCCGACGCCGCGCTGGTCGAGGCCGACCGCACGCAGCTACAGCAAGTCGTGCTTAACCTTGTCACCAATGCCATCGACGCAATGCATGCCACGCCGCAGGCGCAGCGCCAGTTGATTGTGTCCTCGCGCTTGGAGGGGGACATGGTCGAGGTCAGCGTCGAAGACCGCGGCCCTGGCATCGCGGCAGACGATCTGGGGCGCATCTTCGACCCCTTCTTCACCACGAAGGCGCAGGGCATGGGCATGGGCCTGGCGATTTGCCGATCAATCATCGAAGCACATGGCGGCACGCTGGACGCGCAGCCGCTGACGCCTTGCGGCACCCGCTTCTCGTTCCGGCTGGAGCGCCTGCGCACGGCAAACTGAGGTTGCGCAAAGACGGGCATGGGCTCGCAAGCCGTCCGGCCCATGTCGTGCTGCTTCATTCAGCCTGAAAAGAAAGCGCCTGACGCTGACCTTGATCCAGCGCCGGCAGATGATCGCGTAACCATTGGTCCAACCCGCAGACGGCGATGCCGCGCTGGGCGTTGAACGTTTGTGCCTTGTCCCAGGCCACGCCGCGCCCCTCGGCGAATACGGCGCGGTACTTGCGCAACGCGCTTTCCGGATCGGCGGCCAGTTGGCGTTTCAGTTCGGGCATTGCCGATGCCATCGGCGGTCGTGAGAGTAACGGCCGTGTCCCAACTGCCTAGCGCGTGCACGGTATTGGCCGCCAGGTCGACCACGCCGAAGGCCGGTTTGAACAAGAAGCTGGTGAACATGCCGGTCGAGACGATGACCCATTCGGAGTTCGGCTGGGCCCGCAGCATATCGCGCACGTCCAGTTGTTCGTCGAACAGGTCCTGCGGGCTGTTCCGGCCGATGACGTCGTAGTCCACGCCGAATTGCCACGGGACAAAGCGCTTGACGTCGGCATCCAGCGCGGCCCGCGCAATCTTGCGCTGCACGCCCGGGCCGCCCACGAATCCCGTGCAACTACTGGGCCGTGACGCCCGCCGCCGCCAACAACGCCTGCGTTGAGGATATATCCGCTTTCACCCGGAGCCTAAACCCTTCCGGGCCGTTGTCACCTTCAGGAATCTCCGCGCCCGCCTGCGCCAACTGATTGCGGAATTCCGGTGCCGACATCACTTCGGTCATCGCCTTGCGCAACTTTTCTACGATAGGGGCCGGGGTTCCAGGTGGGGCGACCAGTCCGTACCAGGGAGCCAGATCGAAGCCAGGATAACCTTGTTCCGCGATAGTGGGCACATCCGGCAATATCGCTGTGCGTTTGGCCGTCGTCACGCCGAGGGCTCGAACCTTATGGCTTTGTATATAGGGCAGACTGCTGATTATCGTGTCCACGTAAAGCTGGACGTGCCCCCCTATCACCGCGGGTAAAGCCTCGGTGGCGCCCTTGTACGGAACATGCTCCATGTCTACGCCCGCATCGCGGCTGAGCTTGGCCAAGGCTAGATGGGACTGCGTACCCGTGCCGAACGACGCATAGCTGATCGTGCCTGGATGCTCTTTAGAATAGTCAATTAACTGAGGGACGTTCGTAGACGGCAGGTCCAAATTGGACACTAGCACCAACGGTGTGACGCAAAGCAGCGAGATTGGCTCAAAGGCATCCGGGTCATAGCGGAGCTTTTTGAACAGGAATCTGTTCGTGACCATGGAGGACGATGTAGCGAGCAGCAGCGTGTACCCATCGGCAGGGGCCCTGGCGACAAACTCCGTCCCGATTATCGATGCTGCGCCAGGACGGTTCTCGACGATGAAGGCAGTGGCCAGCCTTTTCGAGAGCTGTTCTGCCAGGGCACGTGCGATAAAATCAGTCGCGCCGCCGGCGGGGAAGGGAACGATCAGCTGGACAGCGCGTTCCGACACTGCAGCATGCGCGGAGTGCGCAGCCAAGGCAAGCGTGACCATCCCGCCGATCAGGGCGTGTCTCAGAAACTGGATTGCACGGTTCTTCATTTAATACCCCTTGTGTAATTTTCGACAATACGAGGCCATAGCTCGACGACGAGCTAGGCGGCAGGACAGTCATGTATGCCCCCCGTGCAAGCGGGACGAAACTGTGGGTTCAGGCCAGGGTGGCTAGCCAGGACATCGTGTCGTCCATGGCCAATTCAACTTTGTCGAACATCTCGTCAATTTGAGATTCCGTGATGATCAAAGGAGGGCAAAAGTTGACGGTGTCACCTAGCGCGCGGGTTATCACGCCCCGCTGCTTGGCGAATTCGCCGACGCGCGCCGCCACAGTCTGTTCAGTTGGAAAAGGCATCTTGGTGGATTTATCGGCAACAAGCTCCACGGCGCCAAGCAAGCCCACTCCGCGCGCTTCGCCCACCAATGGGTGTTCGCCCATTTCTGCAAGCCGTTGCTGGAAGCGCGGCATGACCTTGCGCACGTGTTCGACGATGCCGTCGTCCTCGTAAATCCTCAACGTCTCCAGGGCGCCGGCCGCCGCCACCGGATGGCCGCTGTAGGTGAAACCGTGGCTGAAAGTACCGATTTTCTCGCTCTGAACAGTCAGCGCACGGTAAATCGTGTCGCTGATCAACAGCGCCGAAATCGGAAGATAGCCAGCGGATAGCTGTTTGGCCAAGCTGATCATGTCAGGCTGCATACCATAGGTCTGAGCACCGAACAGATTGCCGGTTCGACCAAATCCCGTAATTACCTCATCGGCCACCAACATGACATCGTGCTTACGCAAAACATGCTGGACCTTCTCGAAGTATGTCGCTGGAGGAACGATGACGCCGCCCGATGCCATGACGGGTTCGGCAAAGAAAGCGGCCACCGTATCGGGGCCCTCCGATTCAATAAGTCTATCCAACGAGTGTGCGCATCGCGTTGCGAAGGCCTCTTCCGACTCTCCCGGCAAGGCATAGCGGTAGTGATGCGGGCAATCCGTGTGCAGGATATTCAAGATCGGCAGGTCGAAGTCGCGATGATTATTGGCCAGCCCGGTGAGGCTCGCGGACGCTACCGTGACTCCATGATAGGCGCGAGCACGAGAGATTATTTTCTTCTTCTTCGGGCGACCGATGGCATTGTTGTAGTACCAGATCAACTTGACAGCCGTGTCATTGGCCTCCGACCCGGAATTGGCGAAGAATACTTTCGACATGGGCGTGGGCGCCAGCGCGATCAGTTTTTCCGCGAGGCGGACAGCCGGTTCATTGGCTTTGTGTCCAAACGCATGATAGAAAGGCAGCGTGCGCATTTGACGGTCAGCTGCATCCGCCAGCCTGGACTCGCTAAAACCGAGGGAAGCACAAAACAACCCACCGAGCGCTTCCAAATAACGTTTTCCGGTGTCGTCGTAGACGTATACGCCCTCACCCCTAGTGATCACCATGGGGCCGACCCGTTCGTGCAGGCTCAGGTTCGTGTATGGATGCAGCGAGTTCTTCACATCAGCGCCGGATAGCGCCACTTGTTGGCTTTTCATGTTTCACACCTGGGGTTGCTAAGGATTCCAGTGAAGGCCGGCCCCGGGGCCGACGACTGCTTGGCGTCAGCGATGGTTTTCGATAGCCATCACCGCTTTCAAGGCAGGCACTGTTGCGGAGATATGTTCGCGTAGGACGGCTTCGATAACGTCCGGCGCCCCTGTTCTGAACGCGGTCAGGATAGCCATGTGATCTTCGCGGGAGGTCATTGGCTTCGCTGCGTGCTGCAACCATAGGCGCATGTGAGGCTCCACGACTGCGTGCAACGAGGCAATTTGCTGCTGCAATCGAGGGCTGGCGCTAAGCCCGCAAAGATACTCGTGAAACTCCCGGTGCGCCGTTACCCAGCGAGGCAGATCGTGGTCGCTCTGCTCCATCACATCTATCATGTGTTCCAGGCTTTTCAGTTGCTGAGGGCCAACACGCTTGAGGGCCGTACGTGCGGCTAATCCCTCGAGCACCGCGCGCATGTTGAAGACCTCCTCCATTTCGGGAATGGACAGCCCTCGGACGACTGCACCTCGGTTCGGCCGCAGCGTCACCAGCCCCTCATTCGCGAGCCGCTTGAAGGCCTCGCGCACCGGCATCCGACTGGTGCCTATCGTCGCGGCGATTTCTTCCGGGACGAGACGCTCGCCCGGTCGAAAGCCGCAAGTCCGAATCTGTTGAAGGACGAAATGGTAAGCCTCTTCGTCCGCCGATAAGGCATGTCCCGGCACGTATTCAATAGCCATAATTCAGCAAGGAAATTAAATGTTTCAATTGTCAGAGTGGATACACGTATTGTTGAATAAATTCTAGAAACCGCCGGGGCTGGCGACAATAGGGGTTTCCTCGCACCGCAGCGTGGCTACTACGCCAAACAGTACGGGTGCGGGAAAGGACGAGCGGGGCCGTTCGCATCCGATCGGAGTTTCTGACGGGTCAGCCTCGGAGCCGATGAACCGCATAGGACAATCACCTCGAACGGCCGCTTCACTTCCTATCAGTCGTCGCACCACCGCGACAGATCAATGCACCCAGCACGATTGCAACCAGCAACAACGCGGGCACGTCGCCCAACATATGCCCATGAGCGAGCCAGGGCTGTAGGACTGCATCGCCATGATCGGGCCGTGCATGACACTGGACCAAATCGCGAAATTGATCAGCGACCGGCTCGATGCGTTGGAGCAGACGTGATACGCCCGCCAGGCCGCCAATGACGGTTCTCTGACCCATCACTTCGATAGGGATCGCAATACGTGAGCATCCGCTATTGCGAGCGGCTGGCCGAGACCGGCATCGAACCCTCGCTCGGCAGCCGTGGGCGCACCCCAGATTTCCCTGCCTTCAGCGGGCCCGGGACGCCTGCCACGGCGACACGAAGGACGTCAAGCCAACCGGTCCCGGACTAACGCTAGCAAGGACTGCGCCGCGGGCGACAGGCTCACGTCGTGCCGCCGCACCAAGTAGATATCCCGGATGATGTCCGGCTCGCCCACCGGCACAGACTGCAAGCCGTACCCTGCCGCATCGAACAAGCCGGGCATCACCGCCACGAAATCCCCCGTCTGTACCAGACCGATCATCGTGGCCAATTGGTCGACCTCCATCGCTGGCGCTGGTGGCATTATCGGCGTCACGCGCGCCGTCAACGCCAAACCGGACGGCTACACCGTGCTGATGGGAATCGTGTCGGACGTGGTCATCGCGCCGCGCGTGCAGGCCTCTGCCAAGTACACCTACCGCGATCTGCAGGCGGTGGCGCCGCTGGGCACCAGCGGCCTTGCCGTGGTGGCCAATCCCGAGCTGGGCATCCGCTCGTTCGACGACCTGATCCGGCGTGCCCGCGCCGAGCCTGGCCGATTGACCTACGGCGCCACCGGCGTCGGCTCGCTGCCAAGCATCGCGATGGAAAGTCTCAAGAAAATGACCGGCACCGACATCACCTTCATTCCCTACGCCAGCGCGTCGAAAATTGCCACCGACGTCATCGGCGGCTCCGTGGACCTAGCGGTGTCCGGCCTGCCCGCGTTGCTGGAACTGATCAAGAGCGGCCGGGTGACGCCGGTAGGAGTGATGAGCCGCGAGCGCGACATCGGCAACCCCGATATGGCAGCGGCGGGCGAGACAGCCGCCCTTAAGGGCATGGACTTCTATTTCTGGACCGGCATCTTCGCGCCGGCTGGCACGCCCGAACCCATCGTCGCCACGCTGAACCAGGCCTTTGGTCGAGTCCTGGCGCAACCCGACGTGCAGGCGCGCTTGCGGGATCTGGGCGTGAAGGTCAGCGCCAACGCGACCCCGGCAGAATTTGGACGCTTCGTCGCGGAAAGCGACCGGCAATGGGAACAGGCAATCGCCAACGCCGGCATCGCGCGTCAATAGGGCAGCAAGGCCGGCCGAATCAGCGAGCGGCGAATCAGGAATAGTGGTGCGCCCCGGACCTAGCGCCGCTATTCTCGAGCAGCTCACGGTTATCTCGTTCATTCCACGTCATCGTGACACGCAGTGCTCGTCTCCAATGCATCAAGTCGTCCCGCCGCTGACAACTAGTTGTCAGCGCTGATGTAAGTTCCGCTGACCTTGATCCGGCGCCGGCAGATGATTGCGTAACCATTGGTCCAACCCGCAGACGGCGATGCCGCGCTGGGCGTTGAACGTATGTGCCTTGTCCCAGGCCACGCCGCGCCCCTCGGCGAATACGGCGCGGTACTTGCGCAACGCGCTTTCCGGATCGGCGGCCCGAGCTGGCCGGATGAACCGACGCGGACGGACATATCTTCGCCGGTCGACGTACTACGCGGTTGGAATGTCATCCGCCAATAAAGGCGAACTCTATTCCCTGCTACTCATACCCTGGGGGGTATTCCTGCCAAGCGGCGCTCGATACAAGGGTGGCACGCCACTTGCTGAGTCCCTCCAGGCGCTGGGAGTGCGGAAAATGGCTATCAAACGGTTCTATGCGTTAGTCAAGCAAACGGTGACGAACTGGCTGGACGACTACGCGCCCAGCATGGGTGCCGCCATCGCGTTCTACACGGTTTTCTCGCTGGCGCCACTTCTCATTATCGTGATCGGAATCGCAGGGTTCTTTTGGGGCCGCGAAGCCGCGCAGGGACAGTTGTTAGACCAAGTCAGCGCCTTGGTCGGCGCAGAGGGCGGGAAGGCGGTGGAAAGTGTCGTGTTGGGTGCGCAAGAGCCCGCGCAGGGCATTGCGGCCACGGTCATTAGCGTCGTGATCTTGGTGGTCGGGGCGACGACAGTATTTGCGGAATTGCAAAGCGCGCTGGACCGCATCTGGAAGGTCAACGCGAAGAAGCAGTCCGGCATCTGGGCCCTGATCCGCGCGCGTCTGCTTTCCTTTGGCCTGATTTTGACATTGGCGTTTTTATTGCTTGTTTCGCTTGTCGTCAGCACCGTGCTGGCAGCATTGGGCAGTTGGCTGGGCGGCGGCATCCCAGGCTGGGAGGTGCTTCTCCAAGTGATCAACGAGGCAATCACGTTGGGCATACTCACCCTGCTTTTTGGGATGATCTACCGGTTTATGCCTCAAGTCTCAGTCGCGTGGCGAGACGTTTGGGCAGGGGCGTTCGTCACCGCCATCATGTTCGAAATCGGAAAGTTTCTGATTGGCCTGTACATGGCCAAGGCGTCCGTCGCCTCGTCGTACGCTGCGGCGGGATCCCTGGTGATCGTGCTGATCTGGGTTTATTACGCAGCCCAGGTGTTTCTGCTGGGCGCCGAATTTACCCGCGTTTATGCCGAAGCGCACGGATCCCGCCGAGAACGTGGCCCTGCCGCGCCTACCAGAAGCGATACGTGAACCTAGCTCACCGGTTGTTCTTAGTGGGTCACATCACCTTGACGATTTGTGGTGGACTCCAAGTTCCTTTCCCGGGAGGCAGGATGGAAGGCGAGTCTGTCTTAGGCCAGTAGAGGCGCATTACCAAGTACATGAGATCGTTCGGTGCGGGCAGCCAGTTGTTCTCCTTGTCCGCGCCGGGAGACGCTTTCTGAAGGTAGAGCGTCAGCGAACCATCCGCATTTTTCGTCATGCTGGAGAGCATGGGCGAGTTAATGAGATAACGATCAATCGAGTTTTCGATTAATAACTGCGTCTTGCCGTCGTACATTGTCACCGACCAGAAAGCGTTGACCGGCGGGAGCTGTCCGGCGTCAAAGGTGATCGTGTAGTTGTGTTTACTGCTGTCGAGCGGCTCGCCATTGGGCAAGGTCGTGGTCAGGGGATACGTGGCTTCCTCAGCATCGTTGGCATATATGCCCGCCTGCGCCACAGCCGCTCGCTTCAGCCAGTCTCCGTGGTAGAAGGCACTGTCGCCGCCAGCCCCCACGATGTTCCAGCCGTTGACTTTCGTGCCCAGACCCTTGATAGCATTTTCGACCTTGGCGTGCCCATCCTGTATGCCCTGAGCGACGGCGCTCTTTTGTTCAGCGGACAGTTTTTCGAAGCTGAACTTCTTGTCCGGGCCAATGCCAAGAAGAGCAAGCTTCGCACGGATTGCCACTTCGTCCTGTTCGGCCGGGCCGTGTTGCAAGGCGAAACCCAGGTACGTGAAAAAGTCGGCCTTTGCCAGATCAGTATTGATTTTTGGAAAGTCGATTGCTGGCGCGGCAGGAGGTGCGGGCTGTTTAAGATACGCAGAAAGCGGCTGTGCCTTGTAGCCCGATTGAATAGCTATGACGTTGGGCATGTCGGCCGGGTTGAACAGTTGGGTTCGAAAGACCGCGAATGGAAGTTCAGTTCCGGAACGAAATACCTTTCTTACACCTGGTGGAATCGCGCCCTTCCAGTGGGGGCCAGCGATCATGTAATCGCCGGCCTCATCCCCAGTGGAACGGCTTCCGATGTAGCCGAAATTGTAGGTGTTGCCGTCAATAAGCTGAACCGTGTAGTACCGAGGCTTTGTCACCGCCGGCACCGATAACACAATCGGCTCGCTGCGCACGTCCATGAACATCATGGAATACGGCGTGTCGCTGTTCGGCGAGATGACGGCCGTGTCCTTATAGTTGGCGACATGGTGCAGGCTGCGAATCTGGTTGAAGGGTGCCTTGTACTGGCTCGAGTTCTTGTCGACGGCGTACTCGTACATGATCGCGTAGTTCATCACAAGAGGAAGACCGTAGATGTACCCTTCCTCCGCGATTGCCCGCGTTTCAGAGGGGCTGATTTCCGCGCAGGCATAGAAGGATGTTAAGGACGCAATCACCAGCATCCCGTGACCAAGTGCTTTCGGTAGTTTGATGTCCATGAGGCTCTATTCCATTTATTGAATTTAATCGGTGGATCGGCTCACCAACGCTTCGTGACTTCATGCGGCTAGTCACATGGCACGGAGGAGGTCTGAGACGCAGCCTTTAAAAACGGATAGTCAAGCCGGCCATTGGGCCGTGAAGCACAGCATCAAACTTGAAGCCGCCGGCACTGTAATCCACGCCCAAGGCACGGTAGCCGACCGTCGCAGAGAAGCTCTTGCTGATGTTGTATCCAACGCCGAGTCCAACATCCCAATCCGCATTTGCGCCGCCCGCGCCTACCAGCCCCCACCCCGTCGCATATAGCTTTGGAGTGAAAACGTAGCTTCCCCGCACTCCTACCACGGCATCCACCCATGTGGCGCCATCGCTGCTTTTCCTGCCATTCAGGCGAGCGCCCTTCAGCGTGATGTCGGTGTCTACCGACCAAACACGCAGGCCCGCTACGACATCAAGGCTGTGGGGCGACTGATCAAGGACCGAATATCCCGCGCCCAACAGACCCGTGAACGTCTTGCTCTGTACGTCCGCACTGGTCGCCACAACCTCGCGGGGCGTGTCTCCCTGTGCTCCGCCCTTTGCATAAATCAGATCGCCAAAAAGGCTGTACCGGCCCTTACGGGCGTCGCCTGCCAGCATGGCCGCAAAATCCAGGTTATCGAAAATCTGATCAAAGCTCGTGTCTACATCGATAACCGGCAAACCTCGGTGAGACACCTTTCCAGACAGCGCCGGCGCCCAGACATAGGGCGTGACTGAAAACTGCCATTCGCTCGCATGCCGTATGTCGGGCGCTGGCGTAGCAACCTGTTCGGCGCAAACACCGGATCCGGCGTAGAGCAGGCCGCCAGCCAGACATCCAAATATGTGCTTTATCATCGTCCCGCCTCGGCCCGCAAGAGCCAGTGAATAACTCAGGCAGCCCGCCGAGGGGCTCTATCGAAACGACATCAGTACAGGGCCGAAACCAAAGCTAATCGCGGGATTCCCGGTATCGATCAGGTATGCGAGACCTGCCGGAACATTTGGGCTGACTCTCGCGGTAGATTACTTCGAATATAACGGTGCCACTTCAGATTTTTTTCTGCTCATGCGTCTGTGGCAACCCCTCGCGATTTTCCGCCGCGATATCGAAGCGAGTCGTACGCCCAAGGTGTAGTGCGATTACGCCGGTGCGGACTTATCAAATGGCTCGGCCTAGCCACATTCCAGCGGCATATACCAATTGACAGCCCTTTAAAGAAGGTGAGAATAAGTCCGACTCAAGGGCGCGATAGTGCCAGCCTTTGAACTCCAGTACGTATGCCAAAGTAAACCCGTATGCCCATGTGCGCCGCGCGGTTTGGAATTTCGTGCGGTCGATTTGATTATCTTTCGACGGAGAGTTGAAGATGACGACCAAACGAGCATTTTCGTCGAGTGCGGCGGCGCTTTTTATGGCCACAGCGGTTTTCTCTACACCCTCGATAGCGCAGGAACCGCGCAAACCAAACATCATTCTGATCGTATCGGACGACACGGGCTACGGGGACCTCGGCCCCTACGGTGGCGGTGTCGGACGTGGAATGCCCACCCCCAATATCGACCGGCTTGCCAAAGAGGGGATGACCTTCTTCTCGTTCTATGCACAGCCCAGTTGCACGCCAGGGCGCGCTGCCATGCAAACCGGCCGCATCCCGAATCGCAGCGGCATGACGACGGTCGCGTTCCAAGGCCAAGGCGGGGGCTTGCCTAAAGAGGAATGGACGTTGGCGTCAGTACTGAAGACGGGCGGCTACAAGACATTCTTCAGCGGAAAATGGCACCTGGGCGAAGCGGACTACTCGTTGCCAAACGCCCAAGGCTACGACGAGATGAAATACGCCGGCTTATACCATCTCAATGCCTATACCTATGCGGATCCAACTTGGTTCCCGGATATGGACCCTGAACTCCGCGCGATGTTCCAGAAGGTGACACGCGGAGCCCTGTCGGGTAACGCGGGCGAAACGGCGCGCGAGGAATTCAAGATCAATGGTCAGTACGTCGATACGCCCGTCGTGAACGGCAAGGAAGGCGTGGTTGGTATCCCCTTCTTCGACCGCTACGTGGAAAAGGCCTCGCTCGAGTATCTGGACCGCAACGCTAAATCCGAGCAGCCGTTCTTCATGAACATCAATTTCATGAAGGTCCACCAGCCAAATATGCCGGACCCCGACTACAAGGGTAAGTCGATGTCCAAGAGCAAGTACGCAGATTCGGTGGTGGAGCTGGATGCGCGGATCGGGCGGATCATGGACAAAGTTCGGGAGCTGGGCCTGGACAAGAACACATTGGTCTTCTACACCACGGACAACGGCGCTTGGCAGGACGTCTACCCCGATGCGGGCTACACCCCCTTCCGTGGTACCAAGGGCACGGTTCGCGAAGGTGGCAATCGTGTTCCCGCCATCGCCTGGATGCCGGGCAAGATTGCGCCCGCGTCGACGGACCACAGCATCTTGGGCGGCCTTGACTTGATGGCGACCTTCGCGTCGGTGGCGGGCGTCAAACTACCCGTTAACGATCGGGCGGAAAAGCCTATTGTGTTCGATAGCTACGACATGTCGCCGGTGCTGTTTGGCACGGGCAAATCTGAACGTAAGTCGTGGTTCTATTTCACGGAAAACGAGTTGTCTCCTGGCGCCATTCGCGTTGGCAACTATAAGGCGGTATTCAATCTTCGTGGCGACGACGGCGTGAAAACGGGAGGCTTGGCCGTTGACACCAACCTGGGCTGGAAAGGAGCTGAGTCATATGTCGCGGCGGTTCCGCAGGTATTTGACTTGTGGGCGGACCCCCAAGAACGGTACGACATCTTCATGAGCAATGTCACGGAAAGGACCTGGACAATAGTGTCGATGAACGCGGCCGCCGCGGACCTTATGAAGACGTATGTGAAGTACCCTCCGCGAAAGGCACAAAGCGAGGTCTATGACGGGCCGATCACTCTCTCGCAGTACGAGCGCTTCCAGCACATACGGGACGGCTTGGCCAAAGAAGGCTTCAGTCTGCCAATGCCTTCGGGGAACTAACGCGGCGTTTCCATTGCGCGGACCGGGTTAGCCGCGGGCCACCCGATCCGCCACGCAACCGGCGGGCCTAGTCAAAGGCCAGTATGTCAGCCCCATTTTTTCTGTTTGATATCGGTGACCGCGGACTTCGCCGCCGGCAAGACGCCTCCCGGCCTGGCCTCAATCGATGACGATTTTCTCCCGCTTGACGACATGAGAAAGCTGATCGACCTCACGCCCGATGCGCGTGGACAACTCCTTCGGATTGCTCATGACGACGCTACCCTGCGCACTGAGTGAGGTCTTGGCGGCAGGTTGCTCCATCGCGCGCTTGGACTGCTCGTACAAGGTGTCGACGATCTGGGCAGGCGTGCCTGCCGGGGCGAACAGGCCCAGCCAGAAAGTGACATCGATGTTCGGATAGCCTGCTTCGGCCATCGTGGGGATATCCGGCATTTGGGAAATCCGTTGCTTCTGCGTGACGGCCAGGGCTTTCAACTTGCCGGCGGCCACCTGCGGTGCGCTGGCCAGCGTATCGAAAGACGTGTTCACCTCGCCCGCCATGACCGCCATGCTGGCTTGCGAGGCCGACTTGTAGGGGATATGGGTTGCCTTGAACTGGGTGTCATTGCTCAGTTGCGCAAACGCCAGGTGGGCCAGGTTGCCTTGGCCTCCCGAGCCATAAGTGAGCTCGCCCGGATTCTTTCTGGCGTACTCAACCAGATCCTTGACCGACTTGATGGAGTGCTTCTTGGCCCATTCGGGGTTGACGTTCAAAATGAACGGCGCGTCCAGAACCAGGGCGATGGGAGCGAAATCCTTGGTCTTGTACTGGGAGTTCTTGTAGATCAGGGGGTTGACCGTGATGCTGCTGCTGTTGGTGGCCAGCAGCGTGTAGCCATCCGGCGCCGAACGGGCCACCTCGGCCGCCCCGATCGATCCATTGGCGCCGCCCTTGTTCTCCACGATGACGGGCTGCTTGAGCGTCTTGGACAACGAATCCGACAGCAGGCGAGCCATCGTGTCCGTGATCGAACCGGCCGGGAACGGCACGATGATCTTGATGGCTTTAGTGGGCCATGCGTTGTCCTGCGCGAACGCGGCAGGCGACCCCAACCCCAATGCCGAAGCCACGGCAAGGTGCGCGGAAGTGATGAGGAAGTTACGGCGGGAATTGGATGTAGTCATTGTTTGTCTCCACGAAAGTTAGATCTTGTGTATTGCATCGTGCTTGCGCGGCTTGTCAGGCCGCCTTCCTGGTTGCGGTGTTTCCTATGATTCCGTCTCGTTCCAGTGTCTGTTGCCGATCCGCGCTCATGCCCAGCACGCGCGAAAACACATCGCTGTTGTGCTGCCCTAGCGTAGGCGCCGGACGCACCGCCGCGACCGTCGCGCCCGGCTCCCTGAACCAGGGCGTGGTCGCCAGAAACTCGCCGATATACGGGCGGGTAGTCGCCGTGAAAAACTCACGGGCCCTGAGATGCGGGTCATCGAGTACCGTCCAGATCGGCTTGACCTCTCCTGCGCTGATACCGGCCTGCTGCAATTCGGCCATGGCGCTTTGCGCGGAGCGCGTGCGCGCCCATGCGTTGATCCTGCGGTCTATCTCTTCGTGCCGGGCCCGTCGGCCCGCCGCCTTCTCCAGCGCAGGGTCCAGGGCAAGATCAGCCGCCTGCATGACCGTCAGCAATGCCTGCCATTGCGCATCGCTCGTGATGCTCACCACCACCCAGGCGTCATCGCCCGCGCACTGGTATATCCCCTGCGGGGCATGGAGAGGATGCGCATTGCCGCTGCGGGGCGTGGTCGTGCCGTGCACGGACTGCTCAATAAGGAACGGCGCTGTCATGGGCAGCATGCATTCCACCTGAGACAGGTTGACGTGGCGCCCCTTGCCCGAGCGTTGCTGCACGAACAGCGCCAGCAACGCCGCCGCCCCCCCGTTGAAGCCACCCACCGGATCACCATAAGCGTAGGAGGTCAGCGCGGGTGGGTCCTGCGGGAAACCAGTGTGTTGCGGCAGGCCGCTAGCCTGCTCCAGCGTGCCGCCATAGGCCCTGATCGTGCTCCATGCATTGCCCGACCCGAATGCCGGCATGGATACCATGACCAAGCGCGGATTGACCTGGGACAGCACGGCATAGTCCAGCCCGAGTTTGGGCAATACCTCGGTCGAGTAGTTCTCGATGACGATATCGGCCTTGGCCACCAGGTCGAACAGGACCGCACGCCCTTCCGCACGGGTCAGATCAAGCGTGATGCCCAACTTGTTGCGGTTCATCAGCGCAAAGTTCGAGTTCTTTTCGTACAGCTTTTCCTGATAGAACTCATCGGTGTAATGCGTGCCCCGCCACCAATCCGGATAGCCCGTGCTTTCAACCTTGATGACTTCCGCGCCAAAGTCCGCCAGCGTCCTTGCCGCCAATGGCCCGGCCCACCCCATCGTCAGATCCACCACCCGGATTTTTCGCAAGGGCGGCGCGTCCGGCGCGGCCCTGGCCAAGCCGGCGGCCGGCGTCAGACGCTGCGCTTCACGGTAGCGGGGGCCGTCAGCATCCAGGAGCGCTGCCTTACCGCCCGGCAAGGGCCCCGCATCGCCCATGGGCAGCGGAACGACCGGCCCCTCGAATTCGGCCGCTCCCGCCTTGACGGGAACAAAGGCGCCGCGTTCGCGATGCACGCCTTGTTGAAGCAGTTCTGCCATGGTCGGCACGATGACAGCGGGAAATTTCTGCTTGCGCAGCACATCGAACCATTCCTCGGCTGTCCTGGCGCGCAGGCTGGGAATCAGGAACGCATCGATTTCGTCCGCATTGACCATACGGGTCGGCCCGCTCGCAAAACGCGGGTCCGCGGCCAGGTCCGGGTGGCCGATGGCAGCGCACAGCGCTGCCCACTGCGGGCCGGTATGGGCGAACAGCCCAATCCAGCCCTGCTTTGTCTCGTAGATGCCGGCGGGATGCGCTGTGCAGAACCGGTTGACACCCAGCCGGGCCATGGGATGCCGGCCATCCTGCACCATGCCGGCTTCCATCTCCACCAGCGAAAACGCAACCTCATGGATGCTCAGCAGATAACGCCGGCTGCCGTCGGATCGTCCCAGCAACGCGGCGGTCGCGCTTGAGAATGCCGCGACACCGGCGGCAATGGCGGTCTGAATGTCGTGCGGCAGATGGGGCGGGCCCTGCTTCGCGCCACTGCAATACACCGCGCCGGCCAGGGCGCGGCACACGGCCTCGGTGCCCGCGAAACCGCTGTAGGGCCCGGACTCGCCGAACCAGGTCAGACATACCTCGATGGGCGCCTTGCCCTGGCCGTCATTCCCATCGCCAGCGTACGCGGGGCGCTTCAGAACCTCCAAGCCTTCGTCCAGGGCCCGGGCGTCAAGAATCACATCGCATGTCCGCGCAAGCCCTGACAGCCACGCGGGTTCCGCGCCTGTCTTTCCACGAAGAGCCACGCTGCGCTTGTTGGTATTAAGCCAGGCATGCAAGGCGCTTGCGGGTTCGCCATTGGCCTCGTTCAAAAGGGGCGGCAGGCGGCGCAACGTGTCGCCGTCGGCGTCCTCCAGCTTGATGACCTCGGCGCCAAAATCCGCAAAGAGCTTCCCGGCATAAGCCACTGCCGCTCCGCAGCCAATTTCCAGCACGCGCAACCCGGAGAAGGCGAGCCGGCTTTCAGATGTATGCATAGTCGCAACCTGTTCCAACAGACTTCACCTTGATCACCAGGTATCGACAAAGGCGCGGCGGGCACGGCCGGCGCGCAAAGGTGCCGACGCGATGCCTTGGCGTATCCACGTGCGGGTCTGCGCGGGATCAATGACTGCGTCGATCTCCGTCGTGGACGCGACGTTGATGGCGTGCCCGCGCTCGTAAGCGCGAGCCACCAACTGGTCGTAAAGCGCCTGGCGCTCCGGCCCCTCGGGGACGTTCTCAAGCTCTTTCTTGAAGCCCAGCCGGATGGACCCTTCCAGGCCCATGGGGCCGAATTCGCCCGTGGGCCACGACACCGCGCAACTGGCCGAGCGAAAGCCCCCGCCGGCCATGGCCATGGCTCCCAGGCCGTAGCCCTTGCGCAAGGCAATTGCCAGGATGGCGCCCCGCAGCTTGGCCGCAACCACGAACATGCGCGACACATGCCGCACTTGTGCCTTGGCCTCTTGCTCCGGCCCGACCATGAATCCCGGCGTATCGATCAACGAAATGATGGGCAGGCCGTGGATATCGCAAAGGTTCATGAAGCGCGCCGCCTTGTCGGCCGCATCGGCATCGATAGCGCCTCCCAGGTGATGCGGATTGTTGGCGATGATCCCTACAGGCTGCCCTTCCACGCGAGCCAGGGCGGTGTGCATTCCCAGGCCGAACCCCGAGCGCAGCATCAATACGCTGCCTACGTCTGCAATGCCTTCGATCACCTTGCGGCTGTCGTAGACACGCAAGCGATTCTCCGGCACCACATGACGGAGCTGGCGCGGGTCGGGCGCCACCCAGTCCTTGGTGCGGCCCTGGAACATGGACAGATAGTGCTTGGCCGCCACGACGGCCTGCGCCTCGTTGTCGACCAGGATGTCGATGACGCCGTTGGCGAACTGCACCGGCGCGGGGCCAACGTCCTCTGGCCGGAAGATGCCCAGCCCTCCGCCTTCGATCATCGCCGGGCCGGCCATGCCGATGTTGGCGCTCTTGTCCGCGATGATGACATCGCAGACCCCCAGAAAGGCGGCGTTGCCCGCGAAACAGCGTCCCGAAACAATGCCGAGCAAAGGCACTTCGCCACTGAGTTCGGCCATCGCCGCGAACGACGGCTGATACAGCCCGGATACGAACGGAAAATCCACATCGCCCGGGCGGCCGCCTCCGCCTTCGGCGAACAACACCATCGGCATTTCGTCGCGGCGAGCACGTTCCACCAGCCTGTCGGTCTTGATGTGGTTGCGTTTGCCCTGCGTGCCCGCCAGCACCGTCGCGTCATAGGCCATGACGGCGGTCAGCGACCCGTCGTAGCCGAATGCGTCGCCGTTGATGTTGCCAATGCCGGTGACAATGCCGTCCGCGGGCGTGTTGGCGATCAGGTCTTCCTTGCTGCGGCGGCTGGCCTGCGCGGCAATGACCAATGCGCCAAACTCCACGAACGAACCTTCATCGCACAGATCGTCCACGTTCTCCCGTGCGGTGCGCTGCCCTCGCGAACGGCGCTTTGCCACGGCCTGCGGGCGCGCGTCATCGTAAAGCGACGCATGGCGGTCGAGTACGGCTTGCAGGTCCGGGCGCACGGCATCCAGATCGATCGCGTCTGTCACGACCTCGGTGTCGACCCCACTCGATTCCTGTTCCAGCAAGACCAGGATCTCGCCTTCGAGCACATTACCGCCACTGGCGGCCGGCACCTCGACGACCCTGCCATTGAAATCGGCGACGACGCTGTACTCCATTTTCATCGCTTCGATCACGGCGATGGGTTGGCCCTTGAGCACGAGAGCGCCAGCGCTTACGGACACCTCGACCAGGCGGCCGCTCAACGGCGCGCGCGATGCCGAGAGCCCTTCCGGCACCGCGGCCTCCGGCAGCTTTGCCGCCGAAGCGCTGCGCGCCCCCGCATCCCCGATCAGGCTGTCCTTGGCCTGCTGCGCTTGCGCGTACTGCTCGGCCGCTGCAAGCAGTTCCCCAAGGATGGACTCGATGTAGCGCGTATGGTTGCGCTGCGACAGGAAGTCCTCCCGGGCCACAAGCGCCTGCAAAAGATGGATATTCGTGGCTACGCCGGCAATCCGGAACTCGGCCAGACAGCGGCGCAACCGCCGCACCACGCCCGAGAAATCGTCACTGCCGCTGAACACGATCAGCTTGGCCAGCAGCGTGTCGAACGCCGGGGCGGGCGAGTACCCGCCGTAGGCATGGGTGTCGACGCGCACTTCGGGGCCGGCGGGCGGCTCGAAACGCTCCAGCCTGCCGTGTGCCGGGCGCGCCATGCCCGTGGCATCGGTCGATTCTGCATTGATGCGAACCTGAATGGCATAACCGTTCAGCCCCGGCGGGTTGCTCGGGTCCACGCCCAGTTCGGCCAGGTGCTTTCCCTGCGCGACGCCGATCTGCAAGGTCACCAGATCCACACCCGTGACCTGCTCGGTAATCGTATGTTCAACCTGTAGCCGGGGGTTGGCTTCGATGAATACAAAGTCCGTCTGCACCCCGTGTTCGTTTTCTTCGACCAGGAATTCAAAGGTTCCCAGGCTGCGGTACTCCACCCTGGCCGCCATTTTCTTTGCCGCGGCAAGAATGGCGGCGCGCAGCGGCGCGCTTAGCACCGGGCTGGGCGCGATCTCGACCACTTTCTGAAAGCGGCGCTGCAGCGTGCAATCCCGATCGCCAAGCGCGACCACCGACGCCCCATCGCCGGCAATCTGCACTTCGATATGACGCGCGCGGTTGACCAGACGCTCCGCGTACAGCGCGTCCACACCAAAGGCCGACATGGCTTCCGACCGACAGCGGGCATAGAGCTCGGCGATATCGGCTTTGGACTTGACGACGCGCATCCCGCGTCCGCCGCCTCCGCCGACCGCCTTGATGACAATCCCGACCCCTCCCTGCTCGTCGAAGAACTGTTCGACGTCCGCAAGTGTTGCACCGCCCGGCGTGGCGGGCATGACGGGCACGCCGCATTCGCGGGCCAGTTGCAATGCGCGGCCTTTGTCTCCGAACAGAGCCAGGTGATCGGCGTTCGGGCCGATGAACGTGATTCCCGCCGCATCGCAAGCCAGGGCGAAATCCGCCCTTTCACTCAAGAAGCCATACCCCGGATGGATGGCATCGCAATGCTCGGCCGTGGCGACGGCAATGATGGCGTCGATATCGATATAAGCCGCCGGACCGGAGCCGGTCAGCGCAACCGAGGTATCCGCAAGAATTCGATGCCTTGAGTTTGAATCGTCCTGGGAATACACCGCGACGCTTTCCAACCCCAGGTCGCGCACGGCGCGTATGACTCGCACGGCGATTTCGCCACGATTGGCAACCAACACTCTCTTCATGGTGATCCTATGTCTCTGCTCTGACTCTTATGCTCAAGTCCTTGAGCTGCTGCCCGTAGCCCTTGCATGTTCCTGCCAGACGAGGCGCGCCTGCGGGCAGGCGCCGAAAAGCACTAACATGCAAACGGATACGCGCAATCGCAGCCCAGCTTGATCCGGCGGTTGTCGTTAACTTGGTGAGGATGGTAGGAGTCGTGCCACAGCCGCACAATTCACATTTTTCTCTGACCCCTATAGCCGTTCGGCATGTGTCTCGATAAAAGCAGGCGGAAATGGAACTCAGGCAGTTAAGAACGGTTCTGGCGATCGCGGAAACCGGCAGCCTCACCAAGGCGGCGGAACTGCTGCATGTTGTGCAGCCCGCCCTGTCCCGACAACTGAAACAACTGGAAGACGAACTGGGCACGCCGCTTTTCGAGCGCAACCGGCTCGGGATGGTGCTGACCGTGCCAGGCCGCCGGTTTGTCGATCAGGTGCGGGTTTCCCTTAAGGGGCTCAATGAAGCCCGGGCCGACATCGGCGCCGCAAAATCGGAGCTGCTTGGCACGGTGTCCATCGGCATGCTGCCCAGCCTTGCGGCCGCGCTTGCCGGCCCGCTCGTCATCGCGTTGCAGCAGCAGTACCCAAATCTGCGCGTGCGCATCGCCACCGGCTTCTCGGATTTCCTGCAAGAGGGCCTGGAGGGCGGCAAGCTTGATATCTGCCTCATGGGCGACTATCTGCAATCCGAACTTCTGCAGACCTCGCCCGCTTATTCCGAACCCATATACGTCTTCGGCATGCCGGGATCCGGATTGTCCGAAGACACCCCGATGACGCTCGAGGCCGTCTCCAGAATGCCCATGGTGGTTCCGGAAGCGCGCAGCTTGCGCAACGTGATAGACCGGGCCTGCACCATCCTCGGCGTCAACCTGAATCTTGTTGCCGAGTCGGACAGCACTACGGTCATTCTCGATCTGGTGTTACGCGGCGTCGGCTACACCATCCTGCCAGCCATGCCCATCATGACGATGCTGGCCGAAAAGCGCATCGAAGGCGCTCCCATCATCAGCCCCACGCTGCAACGCACTGTGATCATCGGCACCGCCGTGCTGAACCGCAACCCCCGCCTCGTCAATGTCCTGCATGCCGAGCTGATCCGCCTGCTCGAGCCCTACATCAAACAGTTCGAGAACGTCGGCGTACGCTGGCTGGCTGATTGAATACATCTCTCTGCGTGCACCCTCTGCGTGCACCCTCCGCGCGCGAACCCGGCACGCAACGGGCCACGGCCCAGCTATGCTCAATCGCTATGCCCCTCGTCAAAATTAGTTAATTGTCCCGAGACGACTCGCCCCCCTAACATCATTCAAGCGTCGTGGCATCGCCAGCAGACAAGCCATGCACCAACGGGTGTATGTCCCGTCCGCCTGCCGGCCGGCCGCGGCCAACGAATCTTGGGAGGCGAATGTGCAGAATTCCTCTAACAGCACACACACAGCGGGCGACGAGGCAGTCGGCCCGGAGCAGTACTTCCAGCGCATGCTCGAACAAGGGCAGTTCATGATTCAGCGCTGCGAAACAACCGGCCGCGCCGTTTTCTATCCTCGAGCCATCTCCCCTTATGGCGGCGGACGCTTGCGCTGGGAAGCCGCCAGTGGCGACGGCACTATCTATTCGACCACCGTCGTGCGCCAACGCCCCGAACGGGGTGGGAACTATTGCGTCGTCCTGGTGGACCTTGCAGAGGGACCGCGCCTGATGAGCACCGTTGTCGACATGGAGCCCCTGGCGGTGACGATCGGCATGCGAGTCCGTGCAGAAGTGCGCCGCCATTCCTCTGGCGTGCCGCGCGTGGTGTTCGTGCGCGCGGACTGACCGCGTGTGGTGTTTGTGCGCGCTGACTATCGCGCGACCCATGATTATTGGAACGATTTGATGGCTACTAGTACAAGAGGGGCCTCGGCGATTGTCGGGATCGGCACCACGCCTGGCTGGAACAGCCCCGGGTTCTCGGCGTTGGATCAACTTGGCATCGCCGTTCAGGCGGCGGCGGCCGATGCGGGCATCGGCGTGGACCAGATCGACGGCTTGTTCACGTCCACCCTGACGCATTTCATGCCCGCCCTGTCCGTGGCGGAGTATCTCGGCATCCATCCGACCTACATGGATGGCACCAACATCGGCGGATCCTCATTTCTGGCCCACCTGTTGTCGGCCACGCTTGCCCTGCAAGCCGGGCTGTGCAAAGTGGCCTGCATTTGCTATGGGTCGAACCAACTGTCGGCGGGCGGCAAGCTCACCACCCTGACCGAACCCGCCCCCTGGGAGGCGATGTATTCGCCGCGCAACCCCATCAGCGGCTACGCCTTGGCTACCGCGCGCCACATGCACCAGTACGGAACCACGCGCGAGCAGTTGGCCAGCGTCGCGGTCGCCGCGCGCCAATGGGCGCAGCTAAATCCTGCCGCGCACGAGCGCGGCCCCCTGAGCATCGCCGAGGTTCTGGATTCCCGGCCCATATCCGATCCGCTCACGCTGCGGGACTGCTGCCTGGTGACCGACGGCGGCGGAGCGATGATTCTTGTCGCCGCGGAGCGCGTGCCGGAATTTGCCAACACGCCGGCCTATGTTCTGGGTGTCGGCGAGGCCACCACGCATCGCCAGATTTCAAGCATGGAAGACCTTACGGTCACCGGTGCCGTGCAATCCGGCCAACGCGCCTTCGAGATGGCGCGCGTCGCGCCACAAGAGATCGACGTCTTGCAGCTCTATGACGCATTCACCATCAACCCGATTCTGTTTCTTGAAGACCTGGGTTACTGCGCCAAGGGCGAAGGTGGCGCGTTCGTGGCCTCAGGCGTGACCGCGCCCGGCGGCGCACTGCCGGTCAACACCAACGGCGGCGGCCTGTCCTGCAATCACCCTGGCATGTATGGCATTTTCGCGGCCATCGAGGCGGTGCACCAGATCCGCCGCACCGCAGGCGCCAGACAGGTTGACGGCGTCGATCTGGCCCTGGCCCACGGCAATGGCGGCCAGTTGGCCAGCCAAGTCACGGCGATTCTCGGATCGCGCACCACCCTGTAAACGCTACAACCGCGGACACCATCATGAGCAGCACCACCAGCACGCCAGTCGTCACCTACCATCCCTTCGTGGCCGAGCCTCAATTGCACAAGGTGCCGTTGGCGGCCAAGACCAGGTCCGTCAACCGGGCGGCGGTGATAGGCGCCGGGACGATGGGCGGCGGCATTGCGATGTGTTTCGCCAACGCCGGCATACCCGTGGTGCTGCTGGAGAAAGACGCCGAGCGCCTCAGCCAGGGCATGGCGCGCATCGAAGAAAACTACGCCAACTCCGCGCGGCGCGGCCGACTCAGCGCAGGCGACGTCGCGCAGCGTCTCGCATGCATACAGGGCAGCACACGCTTCGAGGATCTGGCCGACGTGGATCTGGTCATTGAGGCGGTGTTCGAGGAAATCGGCCTTAAACACGAGATCTTCAAGACGCTTGATCGGGTCTGCAAGCCCGGCGCCATCCTGGCCTCAAACACTTCTTTCCTGGACATCGACACTATCGCGAGCGCCACTCGGCGGCCCCAGGACGTGGTGGGGATGCACTTTTTCAGTCCTGCCAACGTCATGCAGTTGCTGGAGAATGTGCGCGGCTCCGCCACCTCTGACGACGTGTGCGCCACCGTCATGGATGTGGGCCGCCGCCTGGGCAAGGTCGCCGTGCTGGTGCGGTCCTGCGACGGATTCGTCGGCAACCGCATGTTGGCCAAGCGCACGCGCGAAAGTCATTTCCTGCTTCAGGAAGGCGCCTCGCCCTTTCAGATAGACCGTGTCCTGCGCGATTTCGGCCTGCCGATGGGGCCGTTCGCCATGGCGGATCTGGCAGGTTTGGACGTGGGCTGGCGCAATCGCCAGAGCCGCCTGCCGAACCTGACGCCGCGCGAGCGCGAGTGCGACATGCTGGACCGCATGGTCGCCGCGGGCCGGCTGGGCCAGAAGACCCAGGGCGGCTTCTACGACTATGACAATGACCGCAAGGCCACCCCATCACCGGCTGCCGAAGCACTGGTCGACGCACACCGCGCGGCCTCCGGCCGACAAGCACGGCAGATCTCCGACCAGGAAATTCTGGAGCGCTGCCTGTACTCCATGATCAACGAAGCCGCCTATATCCTGGAAGAGAACATCGTCGAACGCGCCTCCGACATCGACGTCGTCTGGCTCAAAGGTTACGGCTTTCCCGCCTATCGGGGCGGCCCGCTGTGCTACGCGGACCAGATCGGCCTGCCTGCCATCCTGGCGGGCTTGCGCAAATACGAAGCCGAGCACGGTTCCCAATACTGGAAGCCGGCCGATCTCATCGTCAAGCTCGCTCGGGAGGGGCGAGGTTTTCTCGATGGCCCTGCCTGAAGCCTCGCACACGCAATAAGAGGCTGCGGAGCTAGCAAATACAGAGGTTTTGATAACTACAACAAATCGGAGACAAGCGTGTCTGACAAGCAACTGCATCGCATCCCCTTGGGCCGCAATCTGGCCGCCATCATCATCTGCGGCAGCAGCGCCCTGCTCGCGCCTGGCGTCGCGGCTGCCGCCGATTGGCCCGACGGCAAACCCATCACCATCGTCGTCCCGTTTTCGCCTGGCGGTTTCACGGACCTGGTTGCGCGCCGCTACGCTCAGGACCTGGGCAATGCGTTGAAGACGACCATCGTGGTTCAAAACAAACCCGGCGCCAGCGGCCAGATCGGCACTGCGCTCGTCGCGCGCGAGAAGCCGGACGGCTACAACCTGCTTGTCACGGCCACGCAGCACGTGATCTATCCCGGCCTGCAGCCCAACCTGCCCTACGACTCGAAGAAAAGCTTCTCCAACGTGGCCATTCTGGCTTACGCGCCTAACGTCCTGCTGGTTCCCGCCAAATCTCCCCTCTCCAACGCGAAGGATTTCACGGCCTACGCCAACCAACAAGCTGGCGGTCTGGCTTTCGGCTCCAGCAGCGTGGGCGGCTCGGCGCACATGTCCGGCGAACTCTACAAAATGGTCGCCGGCGCCAATCTGCGCCATATCCCTTACAAGGGCGCCGCGCCCGCCGTCACCGACCTGATAGGCGCTCAGATTCCGGCGGCATTCCTGGACGCAACATCGGCAGCCGCGTTCATCCGCTCGGGTGACGTCAAAGCCCTGGCCGTCACCTCAAAAGACCGCCTGCCCAGCTTGCCCGATGTGCCCACCGTCGCCGAATCCGGCTATCCCAGCTATGAGTCGCAGGCCTGGATAGGCCTCTTCGGCCCCGCCGGCATGCCGACATCCATCGTGCAGAAGCTGAACCAGATCGCCATCGACAGCGCCAACACCGAAGCCAACATCAAATGGATCAACGACAACAATGCCACGACGGCCAAGCTTTCGCCGGCACAGGTCACGGGCTTCGTCGACGCCGAGCTCGACAAATGGAAAACCGTCATCGACCAGGCGCACGTCAAGGTCCAATAGCACGGTGAGGCGCTCGCAAACGGGCGCCGTAAGCCCAATGCGGCCCGGGGGGGGGGGGGCAGGCCGGCCC
>NZ_JBHFIZ010000032.1:58933-64899 GCF_057334535.1 Achromobacter colocynthidis | reverse complement strand
CGGCCGCACAGGCCCCCCCCCCGGGGCCTTGGGCGCCGTCACGACGGCCATCACGGCTCCGGAATGTTTTCCCGGAAGATGACCTGAAGCCTTGGCAGGTAGCTGGGTTCAGGCGCGCCCTTCACGGCCGCCACCAGCAGCTTGACGATCTCGCGCGCCTCGACGCGCGGGTTCTGGTCGATCACGGCGTCCATGGTGCGATCAAGCAACAGGCGGCGCGTGGCTTCGGTGAGGTCGTGGCCCACGAAGACAATGCGAGGGGCCGAGGCTGCCTTGCTTGAGCTAGCCTCGTTTGGCCGCGCCTCTGTTGACCGCGCCTCAGCCGGCCGCGCCTGAGCCGGCCGCGCCTCTTTCAGCGCCCGCGCGATGCCTTGGTTGCCGGCGCCGATGTTGTAGATCGCGTGTGGCGGATCTTTGCGCAGCAGATCCTGCGTGACGGCAAAGGCGCGGTCCCGGTCGTCGCCGATCTCAAGAATGTGTGCGATGCGCAGGTGCGGAAACTCTTCGCTCAGCAGCGAGCGAAAACCCATCTCGCGCTCTTCGTGGCCGCGATACGCCAGAGACCCCACGAACACCGCAACCTTGCGCTCGGTGTGCTGTGGCAGAAACCGGCCCAGCAACAGCGCGGCCAGGCGGCCCGCGGCGCGGTTGTCGATGCCCACGTAACCCAGGCGCGCCGAGATCGGAATGTCCGACACCAGGGTGCTTACATGCACGCCGCTGTCGCGCAGCGCCATGATGGCGTCGCGCACTTGGGGATGGTCCAGCCCGACCAGGCCAACGGCCTGCGTCTGCTCGCGCAGCTCGTAGAGCTTTTGCGCGAGCTTGTTGGCGTCGAATCCTTCGATCAGATGCAGGCGGGCCCGCACATCGGGGCGGGTGGCGGCTTCTTCCAGCAGGTGCCGGCCCAACGCGGTCATGAAGCTGTTGGTGCCGGCGGGCAACACGAAATCGACCCGCACATCCTGGCTTGCGGCATCGGCGCCCTGGACGAAGTAGCCAAGGCGATTGGCGATTGCCAGCACGCGGTCGCGTGTCTTGCCGCGCACGCCGTCGCGGTCGTTCAGCACCCGGTCCACGGTGGCGGTGGACATGCCGGCTTCACGGGCAATGAGGGAAATGGTGGGACGCATGCGGTACCAGGCTCTCAAGACACCATCAGGACGATGGCAGCGAGGCGATCATAACCCATCATTTGCAATCATTCTGGATCAAAAAGGTAACGTTGCTGCCCTATGAGCGCCATCCATCTTTACCACTGATTGTTTTGATGTGATTATCGCGGCTCAACAACATCAAATACCGCACGGCAGGATGCCAGGCAGTCGACAGTGCATACCAAGCCGGCAGGAGGAGCACATGTCGCACCCTACCCTGGTGCCCGACCCGCCCATTCGGGAACGGCGCTTTCGCATCGGCTGCATCGGCGCCGGCATGATCATGGCCGAGTGCCATCTGGCGGCCTATCAGCAGGCCGGCTTCACGGTGGCGGCGATCGCGTCGCGTACGCACAGCAAAGCGGCCAAGGTCGCCGAACGCTATGGCATCCCGGTTGTGCATGAGAACCCCCTGGCCCTGATCGCCGATCCGCAGATCGAGATCGTGGACATCGCGTATCCGCCCGACCAGCAGCCCGCGCTGATTCGCGCCGCCTTGCGCGCCCCGCACGTGCGCGGCGTGCTGGCACAGAAGCCGCTTGCCCTCTCGTTGGACGAAGCTCGTGCCTTGCGCGACGAGGCGCGAGCCGCCGGCAAGATCCTGTCGGTCAACCAGAACATGCGCTACGACCAATCGATGCGCACGCTCAAACAACTGCTTGACCAGGGCGTGCTGGGCACGCCGGTGTTCGCGCAGATCGACATGCACGCCATCCCGCACTGGCAGGATTTCTTGCGCGGCTATGAGCGGCTGACGCTCTCGAACATGAGCGTGCATCACCTCGATGCCCTGCGTTATCTGTTTGGCGAGCCCACCGAGATCACCAGCATCACCCGCCCCGATCCGCGCACCGAGTTCGCGCATCAGGATGGGCTGGTGAGCACCACGCTGCGCTTTGGCAACGGCCTGCTTGCGCTGTCGCTCGAAGATGTGTGGTCGGGCCCACGGGCCGAGGGATACCCCGACGACCAGCACATCCGCTGGCGCGTGGAAGGCACTGAGGGCGTCGCGCGCGGCACCATCGGCTGGCCCACCGGCGAGCCGTCGACCCTGAGCTACGCCTCGCGCGCGGCCCAGGGCCATACCGACGGGCGTTGGGTAACCCCCACGTGGGACACGATGTGGTTTCCGCATGCCTTCATTGGCGTGATGGAGCAGTTGCAGTACGCGCTGGCCAGCGGCACCGAGCCTGCGTTGAGCGTGACCGACAACGTACGCACGATGGCGCTGGTCGAGGCCGCGTATACGTCCATCGCCGAAGGCCGCACAGTACGGCTGCCGGCTGTTGAATAACCAGACAAAAAACAGACGGAGACAAGCATCATGATCCAGACCGGAATCTTCTCGGGCTACTTTCCCTATGAGCTGGAGCGCACCGCCAAGGTGATCCGCTCGCACGGCTTCAACACCGTGCAGCTGGACCTGCATTTCAAGGACATGGAGCTCGGCCCGGGCCAACTGACCGCGCAGAAATGCACACAGATCCGCGACACCTTTCGCCACTACAACCTGCCGGTGTCCTGCATCTCGGCCTATACCAATATCGTTCATCCCGATCCCGCCGAGCGCCAACGCCGCAACGGCTATCTCAAAGAGATCCTGACCCACGCGCGCCAGTTGGGTTCGCCTTACGTGATCTCGGAAACCGGCACCTTCGCCACCGACAGCGACTGGGTGCATCACCCCAGGAACAAGACCGAGGAAGGCTGGGACCAGTGCCGCGCGGTGATCGCCGAGCTGTCGCAACATGCCTATGACCATGGCGCGGTATTCCTGCTGGAAACCTACGTGAACAACGTGGTGGGATCCGTCGAGGAAACGCTGCGCATGTTCGCCGAAGTGGATCACCCTGGCCTTGGCCTCTTGATGGATCCCACGAACTACTTCGAAGCGCACAACATCGACCAGATGGACCGCACGCTCAATCAGGTGTTCGACGCGCTTTCCGACAAGATCTGCATCGCGCATGCCAAGGACGTGAAGCGTTCGGGCGATGACAAGTCGGAAAAACACAGCGACATTGGTGACGAGGGCGCGGCCGAGAGCCATACCTTCCGTGGCGTGGGCGAGATTGAGCTGCCGGCGCCGGGCCTGGGCGCGCTGAATTACGACCTGTACTTGCAGCGCCTGGCGAAGAAGCACCCCAACATTCCCATCATCATCGAGCACCTGACCGAAGACGACGTGCCGCGCGCCAAGACCTTCCTGGACGAGCGGCTGCGCGCGAACGGCCTGTAGGCCGCCCGCCGCAACACAGGCGCACCGCGAGGCACATTGCATAAGGCCCGCGGCGCGCCCGCGAACAAGATTCTGAACACCGACACCGGCAAACGCGCACCCGCGCCTTTGCCAGGGAGAACTCATGCCTGACATTTACGGAACCTGGATGACGCGCCGCGACGTGGAGGCGCGCACCGGGCAGCTTGCGCAGTTTGCCGGCGTACGCCTGATGACGCTGGACGACGGGCTGGAGCGCGGTATCCGCATGCTGGAGTTCCGCAGCGGCACGGGCCTGCGTTTTACGGTGCTGGTGGATCGCGCGATGGACATCGCCGATTGCGAATACCGTGGCTTGGCCATGGGATGGCAGTCGCCGTCGGGCTATCGCCATCCCGGCCTGCATGACTATGAAGGCGAAGGCGGATTGGGCTGGATGCGCTCGTTCTCGGGCCTCATGATCACCTGCGGGCTGGACCACATTCTGTTCATGTACGACGCGCCGGCCGACAACTATGTGTATGGCCCGCGCAAGACCGCCAAGCAGTCCATCCATGGCCGCGTGGGCACCATTCCGGCGCGCCTGAGCGGCTACGGCGAACGCTGGGACGGCGATCGCTGCGTGCTGTGGGCAGAGGGAGTCGTCAGCCAGGGCACCGTGTTTGGCGAACACCTGGAGCTGCACCGCCGCATCGAGATCGAGGTGGGCACCAACGACATCAAACTGTCGGATCGCGTGGTGAATCGCGGCTTCTACCGCACGCCGCACATGCTCTGCTATCACATCAACCTGGGCTATCCGGTGCTGGACGCCGACTCGCGCTATCTGGCGCCGATCCGCGATGTGGTGTGGGCCGCGCACGAGCAAACCTACCGCGAGCAGGGCGTGGGCTACCGCCGCATGCCGGCGCCGCAGTTGGGCTTTCATGAGCAGGTGTGGCAGCACGAGATGGCCGCCGCCGCCGATGGCAGCGTGCCGGTGGCCCTGGTGAACGACAAGCTGGGCCTGGGCATGCAGGTCAGCACCTTCAAGCGTCAATTCCCTTGCCAGTATCAATGGCAGAACCTGCAATCGGGCCAGTATGCGATGGGCATCGAACCCTCGACCAACCATGTGCTGGGCCAAGGCGCGGCGCGTGAACGCAACGAGCTCATCTGGCTTGAGCATGGGGAAGAGCGCCGCTACGACACCACGTTCAGCGTGCTGGGCTCGGCCGCCGATATCGCGGCATGCGAAGCACGCATCCGCGCGATCGCGGTGCAGCCCGAGGCCGATTATCCGCCGTTGTCGGGGCGCTTCGCGCCCATCGCGGGGCGCACATGAGCGCGCGCTTCTCATTGCAAGGCCGTCGCGTGTTGTACACGGGCGCGGCGGGCGGCTTCGGTGTGGACACCACACTTGCGCTGCTGGAAGCGGGCGCCCGTGTGATCGCGCTCGACAACCACGCCGGGCATATCGATCGTTTGCGCAGCACCGTGCCTGTGCGGTTTTCCGACCAGCTTCACGTCCTGCAGGCCGATCTTGCCGACGCCAGCGCGCTGCAATCGCACCTTGAGCAACTGACCGCCGAGGGCCCGATCGATGTGGTCATCAACAACGCGGCGATCTACCCCTCGCGCCCGTTCGAGGAATACAGCGACGCAGAGCTGGCGCGCGTGCACCGCGTGAACGTCGAGGCGGCGATTCAGATCGTCCGCGCGGCGCTGCCCGGCATGCGCGAGCAGCAATGGGGCCGCGTGATCAATATCTCGTCGATCACGCTGTCCGGCGGCTGGGAAAACCTGCTGCCCTACGTGCAATCCAAGGGCGCGATGGTGGGCGCCACGCGCGCATTCGCCCGCGAGTTCGGCAAGTGGGGCATCACGGTCAACGCCATCTCGCCGGGCGCGTTTCCCACCGACGCCGAGAAGATCCACCCTGATCCCGAGGGCTACAACCGCATGGTGCTCGAACGCCAGTCGGTGAAGCGCCGTGGGCACGCAGGCGACATCGCCGCGGCCATCATTTTCCTTGCCTCGGACGAGGCGGGTTTCATTTCCGGACAGACGCTGGCAGTTGACGGCGGCTGGGTCATGCATTGAGGCGCATCGGCGCACGCAAAGGTAGAAGCATGAGTATTCTTTCTGGCTACAAGGTTCTGGACTGCTCCATCGCCATGGCGGGGCCTTTCGCGGCGCAGCGCCTGGGCGACCTGGGCGCCGACGTGATCAAGATCGAGCCGCCCACCGGCGAATGGCAGCGGCACGCGCCCGCCGGCGGCATCACGGGCAACAAGATCAACGTGTCCTTTCTTTCGCTGAACCGCAACAAGCGCTCGCTGGCGATCGATCTGAAGAGTGCCGGCGGCAAAGAGATCATCCACAAACTCGCGGCGCAGGCCGATGTGTTTATCCAGAACTACCGGCCGGGTGTCGCCGGCCGTCTGGGTGTGGACTACGAGACGCTGTCGGCGCTGAACCCGCGCCTGATCTATGTATCGATGTCGGGCTTCGGCGAAGACGGCCCCTATGCCACGCGCCCCGGTCAGGACCTGCTGTTGCAGGCGATGTCGGGCGCCATGCTGTCGTCGGGGGGGGGGGGGGGGGGGGGG
>NZ_JBHFIZ010000032.1:13343-58888 GCF_057334535.1 Achromobacter colocynthidis | reverse complement strand
GGCGAAGCCCCCCCCCCCCCGGGCCAGTATGTGGTCGACGCCGTCACCGCGTATTGCGCCTTCGAAGGTGTGCTGGCCGCGCTGCTGCACCGCGAGCGTACCGGCGAAGGCCAGAAGGTCGAGGTCAACATGCTGGATGCAATCACCACGATCCAGATGCAGGAGCTCTCGGTCTACACCGTGGGGCACAAGCCGCAGGTGCGCAGTGCCGAGCCGCATGCCCACGTGTACATCCGCGCGCCCTATGGCACCTTCGCGACCAGCGACGGCTATCTGGCGCTGGCCATGCCCGACATGAACGTGCTGGCGCGCGTGACCGAAGAGCCGCGCCTGGGGCAGTACACCGACGAGCGCGACGGCTGGGAAAAGCGCGACGAGATCTATGCGCTGGTGCGCGACACCCTAGCCAAGGCTTCCACGGCCGACTGGTTCGCCAAGCTTGATGCCGCCGGCATCTGGTGCAGCCCCGTCTATGGATACGCCGATCTGGTCGACGACCCGCAGATCGCGCACAACGGCACCTTCGTCGAGTACGAGCATCCGACTGAAGGCAAGATCAAGACACCGGGCTTTCCGATCCGCTTTTCCAAGACGCCAAGCCAGGTGGTGCGCGGGGCACCGCTGACCGGCCAACACACCGACGAAGTCCTGCGCGATTTCGGCTTCAGCGCCGACGAGATCGCCGCGCATGCCGCCTCGGGCGCGGTGCTGCGTGGAGCCTCTGAATGAGCGAGCGCGCCCTGCCCTACCGCGGCCTGACCTGGGACCACCCGCGCGGCTTCAATGCGCTGCACGCTGCCACCGGCCACACGCCGCTTGTGCACTGGGACAAGCAGTCGCTTGAAGGCTTTGAATCGGCGCCCATCGCCGAACTCTGCGCCCGCTATGACCTGGTGGTGCTGGATCATCCCCATCTGGGCGAGGCCCTGGCGCACGATTGCCTGCAACCGCTAGACACCGTGTTCGCGCCCGACGAGCTGGCGCGGATTGCGCGGGACAGCATCGGGCTGTCGTACGACAGCTATCGCATGGACGATCGCCAATGGGCGCTGCCGCTGGACGCCGCCACGCAGGTCATGGCCACGCGCGCCGATCGGCTCGACGGCCCCGTGCCGCGCACCTGGCGCGAGGTGCTGACGCTGTCGCAACGCAGCGGCGCGGTCGCGCTCAGTTGGGGCGGTCCGCACCCGTTCTTGTCGCTGCTGTCGATCGCGGCCGCCATTGCGCCCGATACCGACCTGCGCCCGCACGGCGCCTGGCACGACGAGGCGACGCTTGCCGAGGCATGCGATGTGCTTTGCGAATTGGCGCGGCTCACGCCCGCGCACGCCCTGGCTTACAACCCGATCGCGCTGCTCGGCCACATGAGCTCGCGCGATGACATCGCGCTCTGCCCGCTGGTCTATGGGTATGTGAACTACGCCACCTCGGCAGTGGCGAAACCGCTTACGTTCCGCGACGCGCCCGAGGCCGACGCGGGCAGGCCCGGCTCGATCCTCGGCGGCACCGGCATTGCGATATCACGGCGCTGCATCGTGGGGCCGGACTTGCGCGCACATCTACTGTGGTTGCTCGCAGCCGATACCCAAAGCCGCTTCATCCCGCAGCACGAAGGGCAGCCCAGCCATCGCGGCAGTTGGGCCGATGCGAACGTGAATGCGGCCAGCGGCAACTTCTATGCCAACACGGCCCGCACGCTCGAAGCCGCCTCGATCCGGCCACGGCACGATGGCTACATCGCCTTCCAGACCGAGGCCTCGCAGTTCCTGCGTGACGGCGTCGCCGCCCGCGCATCCTCCCACTCATTGGCGCGCGGCCTGACTCAGCGCTTCCAGGCCAGCCTGGCCGCCGCCCCCAAGCACACCGCAACCTAAGGATGTCGACGTGAGCGCACTCGTCAATCTCAGTATCGATGGCCATGTCGCCATCATCGAACTCAATCGTCCCGAGAAGCTGAACGCGATGACGCCCGAGATGGCCGACCTGCTGATCGCGGCGGTGGAGCAATGCAACACCGACTCGCAGGTGCGCGCGGTGATCCTGACCGGCGCGGGCCCCAAGGCCTTCTGCGCCGGCTCGGACATTACCGAGCTTGACCGCTACGCCACGCCCTGGGATTTTCGCAATCGGCTCGATTACTGCGACTGCGTGCGCATGTTGAAGAAGCCCACGGTGGCGGCGATCAACGGCTATACCTTCGGCGGCGGCCTCGAGATGGCGTTGGCCTGCGATATCCGCATCGCCTCCGACAACGCGCGCCTGGGCGCACCCGAGATCAAGCTGGGCTGGATCGGCGGCGGCGGCATGACGGCGCAGCTTGTCCATGCGGTCGGCCCGAGCAACGCCGCACTGATGGTGCTGACCGGCGACCCCATCCGCGCCGAGCAGGCGCTGGCCTGGGGCCTGGTAAGCGAGGTGGTGCCGCAGGAGCAGTTGCGCGAACGCGCGCAAGCGCTTGCCGCCACCATCGCCTCGCGCGCGCCTATCGCGGCCGAGACGGCACGCGTCAACCTGCGCGCCGCGCTGTCGATGCCGCTTGAGAAGGCCGTGGAATACGAGCGCGACCTACAGGCGATCTGCTTTGCCACCGCCGACGCCAAGGAAGGCCGGAAGGCATTTGAAGAAAAGCGCGCGCCGAAGTTCGAGCGGCGCTGACGGCCGGGGGGGGGCCGCCCCCCACTGCTTTCGACAGGACACGTTGAAGCCATTGCGCGACAAGTTGGGAGGCAGACCCTTGACTGCCTCCCGACCCTACTTCACCAGCGCGTTCTTGACCAACACGCCGTCCTTGATGATCAACAGAAATTTACGCTCGGCATCACCGACCAGCGATAAGTCCTGTAGCGGATTGCCGTCGACCAAAATCAGGTCTGCCAGTGCACCTTCTCGAACCTCGCCCAGGTCGCCGCGATACGGATTGCGTGCGCCAGACAATTTAAGCAGTTGCGCATTGCCGCTAGTAGCCATCTTGAGCACCTGTGCGGGCGTGTACCAGCGCGCAAGGCTCGCCAGTATTTGCCCCTGTTGCTCAGCCAACTGGCTTGAAAACAGAATGTCGGTACCAAACGCGGTCTTCAACTGATGCTTGATCGCCAGCTTGTAGGTGCGGTCCGTGCCCGCGAATACCTCCAGTGCCTTTTCCCGCTCGTCGGAACCAGGAGGAAACACATCAGCGAGCGCATCGGGAAACGGCTGCGTGCTTAGCCAAGCGCCCGAGCGAGCGAGCATGGCAGCGGTTTCGTCGTCCATCAAACTGCCATGCTCGATGCTGAGAACGCCCGCTTTGAGCGCGCGCTGTATCGCCGCCGGCGTGTACGCGTGTACCGATACATAAGTGCCCCAGTCCGTTGCGGCGGCAACTGCCGCGCTTAACTCGGCCTCCGTGAACGTCACCACATCAAGCGGGCTGTGTGGTGACGACACCCCTCCCCCTCCGGTCAGCTTGATTTGCGTGGCGCCGCGCATCAGCTGTTCGCGGGTGCGCAGGCGCACTTCGTCCGGACTGTCGGCAATAGCGCTGTCGCCCACGATGTCATGACGCGACGCCGGCGCCCCCAAGGTACGCGGCAGATCGTTCGTACTGCGAAAGTCGCCATGGCCGCTGGTTACGCTGATCATCGCGCCTGAGGGGTAGATACGCGGCCCCGGAATGACGCCTTGATCAATCGCTGCTTTCAGACCGAACACTGCGCCGCCTAGGTCACGCACGGTCGTGAATCCACGCATTAGCGTCTTTTCAGCTTCAACACCCGCCACCACGTTCAAGTACCCGGTGTCTTGCGTCAGTGCCACCGCTACCGGCACACCGACGAACATGCTGTGCCAGTGTGCATCGATCAAGCCAGGCATCAATGTCCGTCCGCCGGCGTCGATGACCTGAGCACCGTCCACGTTGATTTTTTGGCGCGATATCTGCGCAATGACGGAGCCGCGCAGCAGCACATTGCTGGGTTCGGACAGATCCGGCGATATGCCATCAAAGATGCGCACGTTTTCGATCAGAACCGGGGGGGCGTTCTGACGGGGCGAGGCCAGTGCCGCGGGGGGCGCCGCTACATTCTCGTGGGACAGCGCGACAGGATTGGACGCGAAAAACAGCGTCGCGGCGCACAGCAAAACTGCGGGTTTAACGTCCATAAGAGCTCCTTCGAGGAAGCGAACTTGACGGAAACAACGCGGAAATGAGAGCGGTGGCGGTCAAAGAGTGGCAGAAAATCCCAATGCTCGAATTCGAACGCAGCGACTTACCGGTCAGCATAGATGAGCTTCTAAATGCGCACAATTTTTTAATGTGCTTGGCATGTGGGCCGGTTCAGCATCGCCGCGCCACAGGCGACGACCTCGCCCTATCCCCCCCGAATCACCTTCCCACTCCGCGCCCCGGTGCCTTCACCTCCCCGCCAAGCCACGTTCCCATTGACCAGCACGTAATCAATGCCTTCAGCCTGGCGGGTTGGCGATGCCCACGTGGCTTTATCCGCAATGGTGGCGGCGTCGACGACGACGAGGTCGGCGGCATGGCCTGTCGCGATATGGCCGCGCCGCGGCAGGCGGAAATACGAGGCGGGCTTGCCGGTCATTTTGTGCACCGCCTGTTCCAACGTGAACAGTCCGATGTCGCGGCAGTAGTGGCCCAGCACGCGCGGGAAGGTGCCCCACAGGCGGGGGTGCGGCGCGGGGTCATGCGGCATGCCGTCAGAGCCGATCATCGTGCCGGGATACGCCAGTATGCGTTCCACATCGGCTTCATCCATGATGAAGTAGATGGCGCCGGCCGGTTGCAAGGCGTCCACGGCGTCTTCGGGGCTCATCCCCATGTCTTGGGCGATGTCGTCCAGATCGCGTCCGGCGTACTGCGGATACGGCACGGATTTGGTCACGATGACGCGGCTGGACACCGCCAGCCGGTCCTTGCGCAAAATGGTCGAGCCGGCCACATAGGGGTAGCAATCCAACGCCACTTCCTGGCGCTGGGCTACCTGGCTGATGTGCGCCAGCGTCTCGACCGACCGGCCATGATTGCGGGGGCCAATCAGCTTGTGGTGCGAGATAAGCACTGGCGCATCGCCGGCCGCACCCACGGCAAAGGCTTCGTCCAACGCCGCGAAGATGCGGTCGCCTTCGTCGCGGATGTGGCTGGCGTACACGCCGCCGTACTCGCGCAGCACGCTGGCCACCGCTACCAGTTCGTCCAGCGTGGCGGGCATGGCCGCCGCGTAAGCCGTGCCGGTCGACAGCCCAATCGCTCCGCTTTGCATGGCCTCGCGCAGCAGGTTCTGCATATGCGCGACTTCGCTGGCGGTGGCGGGTCGACTCAAGTCGTCCATGGCGGCGGCGCGCAGCGACGTATGCCCCACCAGGCAGGCCGCGTTGACGGCGGGAGGGTCGCGGTCCAGGTTATCCAGGTACGCGCCGAAGGTTTCATACGGAAAGTCGCTGACGACATTACCCAGCAGGTTGACGGGCGCCGGCACGTCGCTACGCCAGCCCGAACGCCACGGCGCCAGGCTGATACCGCAGTTTCCGGTCACGACGGTGGTCACGCCCTGGCTCAGCTTGGCGGGCATGCCGGGGGCTATGGACAGGTAACGGTCGTCGTGCGTGTGGGTGTCGATGAAGCCGGGCGCGACGATGCGCCCGGCGGCGTCCAGTTCCACGTCGGCACGAGCGCCGTGCAAATCGCCGACCGCGGCGATGTGGCCGTCGCGCACGCCCACATCGGCGCGAACGCGGTCCGCGCCCGTGCCATCAATCACAGTACCGGCACGGATCAGCACGTCGTAGCGTTCGTGGTTCATGGGCGTTAGTCGATTTTTACGTTGGCTTGCTTGATGACCTGTGCCCACACCGGGCGTTCGGCGTGCGCGCGGTCAAACAACTGCTGGCGCGGGCCGATGTTCGGTACATAGGCCAGGCTCTTGAGCTTTTGCTGCACGTCGGGCGATTGCAGCGCCTTGTTCATGGCGGCGTTCAGATAATCCAGCACCTTTGGGTCCGTGCCCGCGGGCGCCACATAACCGGTCCAGGCCACGGCGCGATAGCCCTTCAAGCCTTGTTCATCCAGCGTGGCCAGTTGGGGCATGGAAGGATCGCGTTGCAGATCGGTCACGGCCAGCGGCACGACCTTGCGCTGGTCCACGAACGAGGCGATGGACGAGATGTTGTCGAACACCAGGTCGGCCTCGCCGCGCAGCACTGCCAGGTCCGCCTCGACGCCGCCCTTGTACGGCACGTGCATGAATTCCACGCCCGCCATGGAGCTGAACATCGCGGCGCTCAGATGGCCTGTGGTGCCGTTGCCGCCCGAGGCCACGACCAGCTTGCCCGGTTCTTTTTTGGCCAGCGCGATCAGGTCGGCAACGCTCTTGACGTTCAAGCCCGGGCGCACGGCCAGGATGTTCTGCACGGAGCCGGTCAATGCGACGGGCGCCAATTGCTTGTCGGCGTCGTATTGCAGCTTGGCGTACAGGCCCTGGTTGATTGCCAGCGTGGCCACGTTGGCGAACCCGATCGTGTAGCCGTCGGGCGTGGCGTTGGCCACCGCTTGCGTGCCAATGATGCCGGAGGCGCCGGTGCGGTTCTGCACCACGAAGTTGCCGCCGGTCTGCTTGGACATTTCAGCGGCCAGCAGGCGCGACACGATGTCGGGCGGGGTGCCGGTATTGAACGGCACCACGATGGTGACGGGATGCTCGGGATAGGCGGCCTGGGCGGCGCAGGCGGCCGTCAGGGACAGTGCGGCGCTTGCGGCGGCAAGCCAGCGCCTGGCGCTGCGAGGGTACGTGGACATGGTTTTCTTCCTTGGACTGTTATGTGTGTTTCCACGCCAGCTCTGCGTCCGGCGCGGGTACTGCGGGGTACTGCGGGTAATGCGGGGTACTGCATGGCAAGGCCTGGCGGCCTCGCCGACCTGAACGCAGGCGCGAACGCCTAGTCCAGCGCAATCTGACGCAACAAGGGCAAATCGATATTTCCGCCCGACAGGACGATGACGGCGTCGCGGCCGTCTGCCGAGATATGGCCCGCCAGCAACGCGGCCAATGCCACCGCGCCCCCGGGTTCCACGACCAGCCGCAGCTCATCAAGCGCGTAGCGTATGGCGGCGGCAACCTCGGCGTCGCTGACGGAGACCGCCGCGCTCAGGCTGCGGCTGTTGATGGCGTAGGGCAGTTCGGCGGGAGTCGCCGCCTGCAAGGCATCGCAAATGGTTTTGGCGCCAGGCGGATTGCTTTCCCGCTTGCCGGAGGCAAGCGATCGCACCGTGTCGTCGTATTCCCGAGGTTCCACCGCCACCATGCGGGCCTGGGGCGCCAGTTCGCGCAACACCAGCGAACACCCTGCCGCCATGCCGCCCCCGCCGCACGGCGTGGCGAACAGGCCCAGGTTGCCACGCGCGGCGGCGGGCAGATCCTGCAAGGCTTCCAGGGCCAGCGTGCCTTGCGCCGCCAGCACGTCGGGATGATCGCCCGGCGGCAACAAGGTCGCGCCGGTTTCGGCCAGCAAGCGCATGCCGATATCCTCGCGGCTTTCGCGCAGGCGGTCGTAGCGCACCACCTTCGCGCCGTAGCGCAGTGCCTTCTCGACCTTGTTCTCCGGCGCATCCACCGGCATCACGATGGTGGCGGGCACGCCCAGGCAACGGCTGGCCCAGGCCACCGCCTGCCCGTGGTTGCCGGTCGAGTAGGCCACGACGCCGCGCTGGCGTTGCGCGACGTCCATGTTGAGCAGCGCATTGAACGCGCCGCGCGCCTTGAACGAGCCGGTGACTTGCAGGTTTTCCAGCTTCAGCCAGATGGGCGCCTGCGCCCGCTCATCCAGCGCGGGCGAGCGCAGCAGCATGGTGCGGCGCACGTAGGGCGCCAGGCGATCGGCGGCGGCGGTCACGTCGGCGTAGCCGGGCACGCGCATCGTGCCAAGCATTTCATGTTCGATGGTCGGAGGCAGAAGCGTCGCGGTCATGAGGCAGGGTCAATTCAGGTGATAAGTCGATCTGGGGCGCGTCAGACGGGGGCGCTTCAGACGGAGGCGCGTCAGACGGGGCGCCTCAGACGGAGGGCGTCCACACCGCCGGGGCCACGCTGCCGGTCTGTTCGACCAGGCGGCCATAGGCTTCGGGACGGCGGTGATTGGCGAAGTTGAAGATCGTGTTGCGGCCCAGCTCGCATAGGTCCAGGTTGCAGTCGGCAACGATCAGTTCGTCGTCCCAGGTGGCGGCCATGGCGATGATTTCGCCTTGCGGATTGACGATGATGGAATGGCCCAGCAGTTCGTGGCCATCTTCGGTGCCGGCCTTGGCGACGGCGGCGGCGAAGGTGGCGTTCTGGTAGCAGCCCGCCTGAATCGACAGATGCGAATGCAGCACGCGCAGGTGATGCGCTTCGAAACCGCGGTTGTCTTGATTTCGGCTGGGCGTGTTGTAGCCCAGCATGACCAGCTCCACCTGTTGCAAACCCAGCACGCGCCACGCTTCCGGCCAGCGCCGGTCATTGCAGATCAGCATGCCAAGATTGGCATCCAGGCCCGGCGCGACGGGTGCGCGCACGACGGGAAAGCCCAGGTTGCCCACTTCGAAATAGCGCTTTTCCAAATGCTGCACCTGGCGGTGTTCGGCAAATTCCGCGTGACCCGGAAGATGGACCTTGCGGTACTTCAGCACAATCTCGCCATTGGGCGCGATGACGACCGACGTATTGAAGCGGCGCTTGCGCACAATGCCCTGCTCGTCCGGTTCCCACGCCAGCTCGGCATACCCCAGGTACACCATCACGCCATAGCGCTTGATGGCGTCAAACAGCGGCTGCGTGGCGGGCGACGGCAGGCTGGGTTCGAACCAGGCGTCGGCCTCGTTCAGGTCTTCGCAGTACCAGCGCGGAAAAAACGTCGTCAGCGCCAGCTCGGGAAACACCACGACTTGGGCGCCACGCTGGTGGGCGCGCTCCAGCAATCGAAGCATGCGGCCAATGGCCACCTCGCGCCCCTCCGAACGTTGAATGGGACCCAACTGGGCGGCGGCGACAGTGACGGTGCGAGACATGAGGCGATCCTAAGTGATGGGAAGGAGGTTGCTGCAAGCATGCCGCGTGGAGTGCGCTCCGGGAAGCCGTCCCATCATGCGGATAATCGCGCCAGGAGCATGTCCAAACCCGCTCGCAAGCCTTGAAAACAAACGCTTTCCTCGCGCAGCGAGCGGAACGACAAGGCCTCGGGACTGTGCATTTTGTTATAGGTGGCGCGCAAAAGGGCATGGCACGCCTGTTGCCGCCGCGCCATGACTGCCGCCCGGACCGCCTTGGCCATAAAATGACGCACACCCAATCCCTACGCGGACGTCCCCCTATCCATGGCCGGTCCCCTCCCCTCGGCGCCCGGAGCGCTGACACTTCGCCAGATCGAGGTATTTCACGCGGTGATGTTGACCGGCTCGCTCAGCGAGGCGGGGCGCATGCTGTCCGTGACGCAACCGGCCGTGAGCCGGCTGCTGGCCTCGGCCGAAAACCGCTTGCGCTACCGGTTGTTCGAACGCGTCAAGGGGCGGTTGCACCCCACCCCCGAGGCGCGGCGCCTGTTCGTCGAGGCCGAAGAAATCTTCGGCCGCGTCAATCGTTTCAACGCCCTGGCCGGCGCGCTAAGCGCGGGCTCGGCAGGCACGGTCAGCCTGGTGTCCAGCCCCAGCTTCAGTGAATGGCTGGTCCCCCACGCCATTCGCAAGTTTCGCGAGCGCCACCCCGACACCCCGATCCGCTATCGGCCATTGGCCTTTGACACGCTCTTGCCGCATCTGCTGCTGGGGCAGGCGGACTTCGGCATCGCGTCGATGCCGCCACCCGCAAACGCCAATATCGTCAGCGAGGAAATTGGCCTGGGCTGGCTGGGTTGCGCGGTGCCGCGCGGGCATCCGCTGGCCGTGCGCAACCGCCTGCGAGCTGAAGACCTGCAAGGGCATTTGCTGATCGGGTATGGCGCCGATACGCCGTTCGGACGACTCGCCAGCCGCTTCCTGAATTCCGGCCCCGCGCCCGTGCAACCGCAGATCGAAATCCGCTCCACGCCCGAGGCGCTGGCGCTGGTGCGCCAGGGCGTCGGCGTGGCGCTGATCGAATCGTTCGGCTATCACCCGAGCTTTGGCAGGGACTTTGTGTTGCTGCCCACCGACCCGCCGCTAAGCCACGCCATCCATTTGCTGCACGCTGCCAGCAGCCCGTTGTCCAGCACCGCCAAGCGCTTTGCCAGCGTACTGAAGGCGCTGATCAAGCAAGCTCAAAAGAACCCGCCCTACTGATACCCGGGCGGTTCACACCCCGCATCAGATGCTGGCCAACAGGCCGCCGTCGACCCGGATCACAGACCCGGTGATATAGGACGCGCGCACGCTCGCCAGAAAGGCGACGACATCCGCATACTCTTGCGGCTCGCCATAGCGGCCCAGCGGAATCGATGCCGCGCTTTCGGCGGACACCTCGTCCACCGGACGATTCTCTCTTTTTGCCTTTTGCGTATCGATGAATTGCGTACGCGCCGTCGCAATGCGACCGGGCAAGACAATGTTGGAGGTCACGCCGGCCGGGGCCACTTCCCTTGCCAAGGTCTTCGACCAGCCGAGCAAGCTGGCCCGAAGCGCATTCGACAGGCCAAGGTTCGGGATGGGCGCCACCACACCCGAGGACGTGCTGGTAATGACGCGGCCGAATCCTCGCTCTTTCATTCCGGGAAGCACTGCGTCCGTAATCGCAATGACGGACAAAACCATGCTTTGAAAGTGCTTCAGCCACAGGTCCAACGCTTGGCCAGCCACCGGGGTCGGGGGTGGCCCGCCCGTGTTGTTGACCAGGATGTCGACAGGACCCAAGGCCTTCTCGACCGCTGCGATCTTTTCCCCGATGACGTTGAGGTCGCCAAGGTCCCAAGACAACGAGATCGCTTTTCCGCCATTGGCATTGATGGTGCCGGCGTTTCGTTCGGCCGCTTCTCCGTTGATGTCCGCCAGGGCCACCCGCACGCCCTCTGCCGCAAGGCTTGAGGCGATTGCCCCGCCCAGACCTCCGCCGGCACCGAATACCAGCGCAGTCTTATTTGAAATTCCAAGATCCATGATTTCACCACCTATCGAAGGTTGCTAAATGAGCTTGCCCGGGTTCATGATCTGGTTCGGATCAATCGACTGCTTGATCAGCAACATCAACCCGAACTCGGTCTCTGATTTGTAATGGCGCAGCTCGTCTCTGCGAAGTTGGCCTACGCCGTGCTCCGCGCTGATACTGCCCCCTGCGGCGCTGACCAGGTCATGCACCGCGCGATTCATGCGTTGAATCAACTGATGGAACTCCGCGTCCGGCATGTCCAGAGGCACCAGCACGTTGAAATGCAGGTTGCCATCCCCCATATGACCAAAGTTGATCACGCGGGCGTCTGCCTTCACCTGATGGACTGCAACCAAGGCATCGTCAACGAACGTTGGCAAGCGCGAAATTGGCAGGGCAATGTCGTGCTTGATTGCCTTACCCGCGCGCACCTGGGCTTGCGAAATGCCTTCACGGACTTTCCAGAATGCTTGCCGCTGCGATAGATTCGCCCCGATGGCCGCGTCGTGCACCAGACCGTCTTCCATTGCCGTGTTGAGCGTGGACTCCAACAGCGAGCCAAGCTCCCCCTCTCGGGTATCGGCAAGTTCGACCAGCGCGTGATATCGATGGCTGCCTTCCAGGGGACGCCGAACGTCGGTGACGTGTTCCAGCACCAATTGAAGCGATTCCTCGGTGAGCATCTCAAAGGCAACAAGCCGATCGCCGCAATCATTGCGCACCCGCGATAGCACTTCCAACAGGCCCTGCATGGCATCGCAGCCCAGCCAGGCGGAGACACGCGCTATCGGTTTCGGAAAGATCTTCAGCACGGCCGCGGTTACGACGCCGAGCGTGCCTTCCGACCCGATAAAGAGATCGCGCAATGCGTAGCCCGTGTTGTCCTTTCGCAGCGCTCGCAGGCCATTCCAGATTTTTCCATTCGGAAGGACCACCTCGACACCCAGCACCAAGTCGCGGGTATTGCCGTATCTGAGCACCGCAATACCGCCCGCGTTGGTCGCCAGGTTGCCGCCGATGGTACAGCTGCCTTCGGATCCGAGACTCAATGGAAAGTACCGATTCGCCTCGTCGGCCGCACCTTGGACGTGCGCCAGCAGCACGCCGGCCTCCACGGTCATGGTGTTGTTGAGCGGATCGACATCGCGGATCTGCTTCAGCCTTGTCGTGCACAGAACCAATTGCGCGCCGCTGTCATCAGGCGTCGCGCCACCGCTCATGCCGGTATTGCCCCCCTGAGTCACCACCGGGGTGCGCGTCTCGTGGCACAGTCGCATGACGGCGGCCACCTCGGCGGTGTTGGCGGGCCGAACAACGGCGCTGCTAAGCCCCTTCCATTTTCCTAGCCAGTCGATGTCGTGGCTTTGCTTTAGCTGCTCGTCCTGGACCAGCCCGGCATCGCCGACGATGGCATGCAGTTTTTGCAGGAACGCTGTGCTCAACGAGGGGGCTTGCGTCGACATGCTTACCATCCCAGCCGCAATCGACCCAACGCCATGGAGACCGTCGCCTGACTAGGTTCTACCACCGGCAGTCCAACGGCGTCCTGAAGTGCGTCGCGATATCGGGCCATGCCCGCGCAACCCATCACCAGCACGCCGGCCAGGTGGCGGTCGCGCAGCTCTTTGCCCGCGGCGATCATCGCGGACAGCGTGGCGTCGGCGTCAGACAATTCGGCCACGCTGCGGCCGATCGCGACCTCGCCGGCAACGCGCGTTGCAATGCCCATCGCCGCCCAGGCCCGCATGTGACGAGGTATCGATCCTTTCAGAATCGCAATGACGCCAAAGGTATTTCCCAACGTCATCGCGGTCAGCGCGGCGCCTTCGCTGATACCCATTGCGAGCACGCCAGGTATCTCCCTGAGAGAATGCAAACCCGGATCGCTGAAGCACGCGGTCACGAATCCCGCGGCACCGTCGCGGTGCTTTTCCGCAAAATCCCGCACCAGCACCGCCGCTCGATCCACATCTTGCTGGCTCTGGATCCCGGGAGGACCATCGGCCAAGGTCACGCATTCGATTTTCGGCGCGTCGTGCTGGCGAAATACGGCCATGGCCGCGTCGATGCCTGCCGTCACCGCCGTGTTGGAGTTAGGGTTGATGACGTAGAGTGTCTTTGCCATGGCCGACTGATCCTTGGGTGTCTTGATTTAGTTTCGAAGGGCTGCGTCTTGCCGCTGAATCAAGCGGGTGAGTTCCTCGTGGTCAACCTTGTCGAGCACCGGACCGGGCTTACGCACAAACGCGGAACGAATGGCGCCTCGGCGACGCAGTGTTTCTTTACGAAGGGCCAGCCCAATGCCGTATTGAAATTCGTGCCGCAGGAGCGGCAGGTAGATATTGAACAAGTCCTCTGCCGCTTCGACCTGCCCTTCGGCAAACCGCTTGCACACCTGCACCAGCATCTCGGGATACGCAAAGCCGGTCATGGCGCCATCGGCGCCGCGTAGCATTTCCTGCGGCAAGAAAAGCCCGCCGTTGCCGACCAGGATGCTGATGCGCCGACGCCCCGCGTCTTCGCTCTGCTGGCGCACTTGGCTAAGCTTTCGCATACCCGGAAAATCTTCGTGCTTGAGCATGACGACCTGGGGAAACTCGTCAATCAGGCGATTGATGACAGCCACCGACGTATGCACGCCGGTGGCTTGGGGAAAGTCTTGCAGGCAAATAGGAATGTCTTTACCTAGCAGCGGCGCGACGCCAGCGTAGTAACCATAGACCTGGTCATCGGTTTTAAGATTGGCGGCGGGCGCAATCATCACCCCGGCCGCGCCAAGGTCCATCGCCTGCTTCGACAGGCGCTCCACATTGCGATTTGACGGGTTGCTCACGCCGACAACCACGGGCGCCTTGCCCGCGACACGCTTGAGGATCCGCTCCATGACCAGCGAGGTCTCTTCCTCGGTAAGCTTGGGCGCCTCGCCCATCATGCCCAGGATGGTAAAGCCGGTGACGCCCTTTTCCAGGTAGAAATCGGTCAGGCTGTCAACGCTATACAGATCCACTTCGCCATCGTCGGCAAACGGCGTCGCCGCGATGATGTAAACGCCTTTTGCTTCCTCGTTGAGAAGCAGAGTTTGATTGGTGGCCATGCTGGAAAACTCCAAAGGAAGATAAAGGTTGCCCAGGTTCCGGGCGAAGCGTCGCCATGCGAGCGCGCGCCCGCGCCAAGCGTGTTGGTGCGTTCAACTACCGAATGCGCCTATGTTCAAGGCGGCCCAGCCAGCGCGTCAGCGGCAACAGAAGAACCAGATACATGATGGCGGCGAGCACGACAGGAGACGGGTTGTAGACCAGCGCCTGGGCGTCGCGAGCGGCGCGCAGCAGCTCCGGCAGCGCGACCACGCTGGCAATGGTCGTAAGCTTCACGACCTCGATGCTGTTGCCGACAAGGTCGGGCAGAACGTTCCTGACGGCTTGCGGAATGACGACGTAAAGCAACGCCTGCCAGCGCACCAACCCCGTCGACCGGGCCGCCTCCATCTGGCCCTTTGCCACGCCCTCCAGGCCGGCTCGAAACACTTCCGCGTAGTAACTCGCGTTGTTCAGGACAAAGGCAATGACGACCGCGGTGAGCTTGTCGAGTTCGATGCCAAGAAACGGCCACCCGAAGTACACAAGAATCAGCAGGACGAGCGGCGGGAACGCGCGAAAGAAATCGATGTACGCGATAACGGCCCAGCGCACGGCCCTGCTTTGCGCCTGGGTGACCGTCACAGCCAGGCCCAGCCCCGCCAGCGCACCCAGCGGTATCACGATCGCCGACAGCCACGCAGTGGTCCACAGCCCTTTTAGAAGGTGCGGAAAGACGTCCGCATAAACCTGAAAATTGAAGAAATTGTGGATGAGGTTTTCCATCGTTCGTCCTTTAACCTCGCACCCAGTTTTTCTCAAGCCAACGGGAGAACACCACCAGTGGCAAGAAAATGATCACGTATGACATGGCCGCCATCATTAACGGTGTGGGATTGCCCGACATGCTGCTGGCGCCCTGGGCCGCGTTCAGCAGCTCGTTCAGAGACACCACCGATCCCAAAGCCGTGTTCTTGGTAATGGAGATGATCCGATTCGTGAGCGTCGGCACAGCCCTGCGCACCGCTTGGGGCAGGATCACCCATCGCATCGCAGACCACCACGTCAGCCCCGTCGATCGCGCAGCTTCCATCTGGCCCGCCGGCAACGACGATATGCCTGCCCAGATGCTCTCCTCGGCGTAGGCGGCCAGCGCCAATGACAGCGAGATCCAGGTCACCAGGAACGCCGACAGCGGCAAGCCGATTTCCGGAAGCCCGAAGTAAAGGACGATCAAAATCACCAGCGGCGGCAGCGATCGCAAAATGTCGGCGAAAGCCACGATCGCGATCGTTATGGGGCGCACGTCCAGGGCTCGGAGTATGGCCAGGAGCAGGCCCAAAAGCGTGCCGGTCACGACGACCGCCGCGCCTGTCCATAGCGTGATCAGCGCCCCGGCGCCCAGAGCGGGGGCATACTGCGCGGCAATTTCCAGGTTGAAGAAGGTGTAGAAGAACCCGCTGTTACTGTCCATCAGTGGGCCAACCTGCTGGAGTAGCGCGACACGAAGCTCTTGGTCCGCGTCTGTTGGGGGTTCTCGAAGATCTGCTTCGCCGTTCCATGCTCGATGACGACGCCGCCATCCATGAACACGACATGGTCCGCCAAGGCATGCGCGAACGCCATCTCGTGCGTCACGACAAGCATGGTCATGCCGCTTTCGCGCAGTTCTCGCATGACAGCCAGCACATCATCGACCAACTCGGGATCCAGGGCGCTGGTCGGCTCATCGAACAGGATGATTTGCGGCTGCAAGGCAATAGCCCTTGCGATACCGACCCGCTGCTGCTGCCCGCCAGACAGTTGCGATGGCATCGACTCTGCCTTATGCCCCAGCCCCACGCGCTCCAACGAGGCCATGGCCAGTTGCCGGGCTTCGCCAGCCTTGCGCTTCTGGACCTTGCACAGTGCCAGCGAGACATTCTCTACCGCCGTCAGATGCGGATAGAGATTGAACTGCTGGAACACCATTCCAACATCCTGCCGCATCCGGTTGATGTCTGTTTTTGGGTCCATCACATCGTGGCCGTTCGCAAGAATCGTCCCCGATGTGGGCATCTCCAGCAGGTTGCAGCAGCGAAGCATGGTGCTCTTTCCGGACCCCGATGGCCCGATCACGCACACGAGCTCGCCCCGCTTCACACTCAGATTCACGCCGCACAGCACCTCGGTCTGTCCGTACTGTTTGCGCAGATCGGATATGGTCAGAATTGAATTGGCTTCCATCATCAGCCTCAAGCTCGTCAAGGGGTTCAGGCGCACTTGGGCGTCACGGGCGTGGCGTCATATCCGTCCATATCGGGCACGCCAGTACCCGGCGCGATACGCACTGCCGAGGTATCCGCCGCTGGCGTGAAGCCGAACCAGGTCTTCGCCAGCTTGGCGATGGTTCCATCCTGCTTCATGCACTTCAACACGTTGGACACCTGCTGCCGTCCGTCGGTGTCGTCCTTGCGGAACGCAAGCGCCCAGACCAGGCCCGTTTTGATCGTGTAGCTGGTTGCCAGACGCGGATTCTGCTTTGCCGCCCAAGCCACCACCGTCGTGCCAGCCAGGTTGTAGTCGGCGCGCGATGCCTGAACGGCCTGTACGGCGTCTGCGTTTCCGCCATACACGTCGTAGCGAAAACCGTACTTGCCGGCGTTGTCTTTCGCCCAGGATTCGTAGCTCGAACCTTTATTGACGGCAAGCACCTTGCCCTTCAACTGCTCAAGGTTCTCAAGCGCCGGCGCATCCTTACGCCCAAGAAACGTGTAATCCGTATCCAGATAGCCCTCGGTAAAAAGCATCGCTCGAGCGCGCTCGGGCGTGACCGTCACCGGGGCGATCAAGAAGTCATAGCGCCGGCTGTTCAAGCCGGGAACCAAGCCAGAGAATTCCGCCGGCTCGATAGTGATTTCGCGGCCCAGCCGCTTTGCGATCTCGCGACCCAGGTCAACGTTGAACCCTTGAACCCCTCCGTCCAACTTCATCATTGCGTGTGGCGCGAACGTGGAATCGACGGCGGTTCGCAACGGGGCGCCTTGCGCCAGCGCCTGTCCGAAACATCCGGCCAGGACTGCGCTCGACACGACGAAACTGCGAAAAAACGGCTTAAGAACTTTCATGAATTTCCCCTTGCTTTGTATGCGGGCGCCGATGTTGGCGTCGTTGTTTACTTGCTGAGCGCTGCTGACTTCAATCCAATGAATTCACCGAACACTTTTCGAGCTTCCGACGGCGCGGCTCTTTTCACTACGGGGTCGGGACGCAAGCGCGCGATGAACTGGCCGCTGCCCCGTTCAACGTGCAAGGTGTTGTCTTTGACCACGCATCGGCCACGGCTGTACACCTCGACCGGCCAGCCTTGAAGCTCACGCCCCTCGTACGGGGTGTATCCCACGGCGTCATGCAGCATTTCGGCGGATACCGTCGTCCGACGGTCGATATCCCAGATCACGACATCGGCGTCCGCGCCCACTTGAATCGCGCCCTTTCGAGGCGCCAGGCCATACATGCGCGCATGATTCGTTGCCGTAATCGCCACGAATTCCTCGACGCTGATGCGCCCCTTCATCACCCCCTCAGAGAACAACAGCGGCAGACGCAGCTCGATGCCCGGCACGCCGTTGGCCATTTCCTTGAAGGTGGTCGCGTCCCCTTTGGGTAGCTTGCCCGATTCGTCAAACCGATAAGGCGCATGGTCAGAGGAATAAACACCCAGCGTGCCGTCTTTAAAGCCGGCCCAGACGGCTTCCTGCGAGGCCTTGTCCCCAGGCGGCGGGCTGCAGCAGAACTTCGCGCCTTCCAGGCCCGCCAGATCTGAGTCTTTGGCTTCAAGGAACAAGTACTGAGGGCAACTTTCGGCATAGACCTGAGCGCCCAGTTGCTGTGCCTTGCGAATGATGTCCACCGTTTCCGTTCCGGCGACGTGCACGATGAGGACGGGAACATTGATCAGTCGTGACAGCGCAATCGCCCGATGGGTTGCCTCGGACTCGACCAGGGGGTCATGCGAGACGGCGTGGAACTTCGGAGATTGATGGCCGCGTTCGAGCAATCTGCGCGCGACCCACCGGATCATGTCGTGATTCTCGGCGTGCAACATGACCATCGCGCCGTGTTCGCCCGCGACGGCCAGCACATCAAGCAACTGGTAGTCATCCAGCTTGAGCTTGTCGTACGTCATGTACACCTTGAGCGATGTAATGCCGCTTTCAATCACGGCGGGCAAATCATGCTGCAAGGCTTGTTCGTCGGGATTCGCCAAGATGAGATGGAACCCGTAGTCGATGACGGCCTTCTCGCGTGCCCGACGTGAATAGTCGGCAAGCACATCAGGAATGCGGTCGTTGCGGTGCTGTGCCGCAAACGAAATGATGGTGGTGGTTCCGCCAAAGGCGGCCGATACGGTGCCGGAATAGAAGTCGTCGGCACACATCACGCCCATGCCCGAGAGCTGCTCAATGTGGGTGTGGCTGTCAATCCCGCCGGGTAGAACCCACTTGCCAGTGGCGTCCACATCCTTCGCGCCCGGCGGCAAGTTCTGGCCAATCTCGACGATCACGCCGTCTCGCACGCCGATATCCGCCACAAAAGACCGATCGGCATTTGAGATTCGGCCGTTGCGAATGGTCAGATCAAAAGGGTAGGACGCTTTCTCTGCTGCTTGCATGGGCGATGGCTCAAGGGGTCAGGGATGGGGAAATTATTGACCCGGCGTTTCTTGATGCCTATTGATTCTTTTGGCCTCACCCTTAACATTGGGTTAAGGATTTCACCCGGTTCTGCAACGAAAACCTAGGGACAACCCCTGGTATTCAAGGGAAAATTGCCGAATCAACCGTCTACCCCACCATGCCAGTCGGCATAAGTGTTATCCCTAATGCACTGGTATTGCCGCAGCGAGCGCCCTCTGGACCATCCTCAATGAAGCTGAACATTCGTCAAATTGAAGTCTTCCGCGCGGTGATGATCACCGGCACGATCCGCGGTGCTTCGGAGCTTCTGTTCGTTTCTCAACCGGCCGTCAGCCGGCTGCTGTCACATACCGAGGAACGCATCGGCTTTCCGCTTTTTCAACGCATACGCGGTCGCCTGCACGCCACCCTTGAGGCGAAGAAGCTGTTTCATGAAGTCGAGATCGTGTACGACGGCGTGCTGCGCATCAACGAGATGGCACGGGAGCTTTTCGAACACCAGGAAGGCATCCTCAACCTGGTTGCCAGCCCTAGCGTGGGTCAGATGCTGATTCCCACGGCGATGGCCAGCTATCGGCATACGCACCCGAACGTGAAACTGACGTTTCATTATCTGAATCACATCCCGCTGACAGAGCGACTGCTCAAGCGTCAGGCGGACATGGCGATCACGATCCTGCCCATCAATCACCCCAATCTGGAACAGGAGGAGCTTGCCGCGGCGAGCTTGGTGTGTATCTGCCCCTACAACCATCCGCTGTCCCGTAGGGCCGTACTGCAGATCAAGGATCTGCTGGCCTATCCTTTTATTTCGTACGAAAAGAATTCGCCGTTTGGGGTGATGGTTCAATCCATGTTTGAAGAGAGTGGCGAGACGCTGCGTCCGGTCATCGAGGTGGGGTCGCCTCAAAACGCATGCGCGCTGGTGCAGGCCGGCGCGGGCATTGCGCTGGTGGATCAGTTCTCTGCTCGCAGTTGGTCCGCAAGCCGATTCGTGACCCGCCCCATTGAGACAGGCCCGCCGCTGAAGGCTTATTTGGTTCGGCTGCGAGACGAGCCGATGTCGCAGATATCGCAGTCGTTCGTGGATACGTTGAAGGAAGTGATTCTTAAAGACGGGCAATCCGGTGTCGGCGTGCCGGGGTGACTTTCCTTGAAAAAAGGCGACTGTAATACGCAGACCGCGAGCCACGAGGTTCAGTCACGCTCGCTTGAGCGGCGAGCCTCAATCAATTGAAGCACTGCTACCGCCGCAGCTTCGATCGGCCCGCCTGCATCGATATGCGTCCAATGTTCGACAGCGCGCTGCCGGGCAAGTTGGGCATGAACGACCGCTTCATTTGCATCTGACGCATCGTTTTTGCGGGCCTTCACTCGCGCCAGCAGCAGGTGTGGCAGCACATCCAACCAATAGCCATCGAATGAAGCCTTCGCCCGCGCGGCGCACCCTTCGATTCGCTTTCTATCGGACTCGCGATCAAATACCGCGTCGGCAATCACCACGCACCCTGAGCTTGCAATTCGTGCGGCACGCATCGCCTGGTCCGCATAGACCCGCTCCGAAATATCCGCCCGATAGGCGCTTGCCTCGAGATGAACCTCCGCCGGCACGCCTAGCATGCCCTTGCGAATACGGTCGCTGGAAAGAACGCGCGCCCCCGGGGGTGGGCCGATACGCGGGGCTAGCGCGGCCGCCAACGTTGACTTTCCTGAGCCACTGAGTCCGCCGATGGCGACCAGCCGTGCAGGGCATGGCGATAAACAGGCAAGTCCCAGGTCCAGATAACGCAGGGCTGCCGCCTGCTTGATCTCTTTCTCGCCACTGGAGCTTTCGGCGGCCTCGGTGCCCGCGACGTGCGCACGTATCGTCGCCCTTAACGCCATGAAAAGTGGCAGCAACGGCAACCCTCGTTCCTCATCGCACACGTCCAGGTACCGGTTCAACACCAGATTGGCATGCGCATTCATCCCGCGCGACCACAGGTCCATCAGCAGAAATGCCAGGTCATAAAGAATATCGATAGTGGCCAATGCATCATCGAACTCAATGCAATCGAATAACGTAGGCTCGCCGTCGATCACGCAGATGTTCCGCAGATGCAGGTCTCCGTGGCAATGACGCACCTTGCCCGCCTTCGCCCGTTCCATCAAAAGCGGCGATCTTTTTTTCAACTCCTCGTACAACATCGCACAGAGCCGTTGCGTCTTTTCCCTGGGTAGGAAAGAAAGGTCGGGAAAAATCCGCTCACTGTCCGATATCACCCGTGTTAATGCCGCCGCAACATCTGAGCGTCGGACGATTCGGGCCTTTTGGTGGAAGCCGGCGATCACGCCCGCAAGACGTTCCGCTAGCGATGTGGACAGTTCTCCACGCTCAACCATCGACTCCAGTAACGCATCGTCGGCAAAACGCTGCATTTCCACCACCGCGTCGACCATCTCACCGGCACCGTCAAATACGAGACGGCCATCGCGATCTCGCGTAATGCGTCGCACCGATAAATACAAGTTTGGGGCGGTACGTCGATTCAGCTCAAGCTCGTTGCGGCATGCCTGCAAGCGTCGCTCTGGCGTGGAAAAATCGACATACGGAAGGCGCACCGCTCTCTTGAGCTTGTAGGCACGATCGCCTGCCAACACCACAACCGAAATGTGGGTCTGCACGGAGGCAATCTGCTCGCGCGGCAGGCCATGGAGTTGCGGACTGGACAGATATTCCAGGGTGGCGGATTGGCTGTCGGTGCTCAATGTAGCGATCCTCCGGACGGAACTGTTCGCGGTCACACCGGGCAGGCGCCACCAGCTTGTCGAATGCCAAGGCTTCCAGCTTATCTCCCCGCCCCGCCTGCACCAATACCGCCTGCAACCCTGAAGCGCGGTAGTTGACTTTGGTCAATTGGCGGGCACCCTGAAGGACTAAGCTGCCAGAACTTCCCAATGCCACACGGTGCTGCTTGTGGACGTACACGCCATCGGCGCCGCTTCCGTGGAGACCGGTATGACTGTCAAGATGAAAGCCGCCGTATTCGCGGGCCAGGACCGTGTCGAAATACGTGAAAAGCCCATTCCTGACGTGGGGCCCAACGACGCCTTGATGAGGATTACGACCACCACGATCTGCGGGACCGATATTCACATCGTCAAGGGTGAATACCCGGTGAAAAACGGCCTGACGATCGGCCACGAACCCGTCGGGACCATAGAAAAGCTCGGAACCGCGGTACGCGGCTACACCGAAGGCCAGCGCGTGATTGCCGGCGCGATCTGCCCAAGCTTCAATTCCTATGCGGCTCAAGATGGCGCGCCCTCGCAGGACGGCACCTACCTGGTCGGCATGGGCATGTGCGGATGCCATGGGTACCGCGCCACGGCGGGATGGCGATTTGGCAACATGATAGATGGCGCCCAGGCGGAGTACCTGTTGGTCCCGGATGCCGAAGCCAATCTTGCGCCGGTGCCGGATGCGCTGAGCGACGAGCAGGTGCTCATGTGTCCGGACATCATGTCCACCGGCTTTAAAGGCGCCGAGAACGCCAACATCCGAATCGGCGATACGGTGGCGGTGTTTGCGCAGGGGCCGATCGGGCTTTGCGCCACGGCCGGCGCCAGGTTGTTGGGCGCCACCACCATCATTGGGGTGGATGGAAACGCGCAGCGGCTGGCGATGGCGCAGGCCTGGGGCGCCGATGTCGTCCTGAATTTTCACGAGTGCGATGTCGTTGAGGAGATCTTGCGGCTGACAGGCGGCAAGGGCGTCGACTCCGCGATTGAAGCCCTGGGGCAGCAGAGCACATTCGAGTCTGCGTTGCGTGTCCTGAAACCCGGGGGCACCTTGTCCAGCCTCGGCGTGTATTCAAGCGACCTGACAATACCGGTTTCGGCTTTCGCCGCGGGCTTGGGCGATCACAAGATAAACACGGCGCTTTGCCCTGGCGGCAAGGAGCGCATGCGACGCCTGATGAATGTTCTGCAGTCCGGACGACTGGACCTGACGAAGATGGTCACACACCGCTTCGGCCTTGACGACATCGCGCAGGCCTACGACCTGTTCGCGAACCAGCGAGACAACGTGTTGAAAGTGGCTATTCGGCCGTTCTGATGCAACGTGGCCGAACGCTTTCCTCCGGCGCTGCGGTTCTTTCCAGATGGCGGCGCAGGAATCGCGCCATCTTCACGATGGCCTGGCTTTTCGTTGCCGCCCTGGCGCACGGCCAGGGGGCACTGCAACCGGCCGACGTAGCCTCCGCGTATAACCGGGAAGTGTCCCCTAGGCTTGCGTTGCCGGATGCCGAACGTGTCCGTTACGGAGAACTGGCCAACCATGCGCTGGTGTCCGCCGGCCTCTCCTTGTTGGCGCCTCAATACGTCGTCATCGCCGACCGAAACATCTACGTGCAGGCGGTATTCGTATATTGGTTGCACCCTGTTGCGCCGCCCCTGTATATCGGCGCATCCCCCGCCTCTACCGGGCAAGTCGGCACGTTCGACCATTTTGAGACGCCGACCGGCGTGTTTCCCCATACCTTGGGTAACCCTGACTACCGCGCCGAGGGCATTAAAAACGCGAACGGAATCCTCGGCTATGGCGTCAAGGGCATGCGCGTTTACGACTTTGGATGGCAGGAGGCCCGCCAGGGCTGGGGCGCGGAGCGCATCGCTACGATGCGCTTGCAGATGCACGCGACCGACCCCTATTTGCTCGAGGCAAAGCTTGGCACTCCGCAGTCCAAGGGCTGCATTCGTATCCCGGCGACGCTAAACGAATTTATCGACCGTCTTGGCTTGCTGGATGCAGAGTACGAACTCGCCGCGGATTTAGTCATCCAGCCCTGGGTATTGCGCGCACAACGAACACCGACATACGGCGCGGGGCGCTATCTGATTGTCGTCGACACGGAGCGTCGCACCCGCCCGGACTGGTCGCCTCGACCCTTGATCAATCTGAAAAATTCGTCAGGTCGAAGTAACTAAATTGTCATCGCCGCGCCTTAGCATGTGCGCTCATTCGCCGCCGACGTGCACATAGGCCTGAGGCACATGCAGAAAATACTAGCGACTTTGGCCGCCGGAGCGGTCATTGCCTCGTCTGTACCCGCGGCTGCCCAGATCCCGACCGTTAGTGATCCTGTGTTGGCCTACGACCTCGACTGGCCGCGTCAGCCGCTACATGATGCTTTGCAACGATATAGTCAGTTGACCGGAGACTCCGTGCTGTATGACAGTGGCCAGACGGCGGGAAAAATTGCGCCGGCGTTGACCGGCCGCTATACCGCCAGCGAGGCGCTGACGAGGATGCTGGCGGGTACAGAGCTGCGGCCTCATTACACCGCTCCGAAAGCCCTGCTGCTGAGCCCCCGGACGCGCACCCCGCCCGCCCCAGTGCCACCCATTTCGCAAGCCGCCCGACAGCAATTCTATGGTCTGCTCCAGACCCGGGTGCTCGCGGCGCTCTGCGCCCGCCCGGACTTGGGCACGGGAGACTACCGCGTCGCATTACGTGTGAATCTGGATCACCTGCACGCCATGTCGGATGTCGTGGTCCACGCCACGGGCCGACCCGAGATGGAGGCAGCCTTGCGCGAGACGCTCGCCGGCCTGCCCATCGGCGCCCCGCCGCCCGGATTCGGGCTGCCCGCAACCCTGTTGATCACACCCGAGGCTGCACGCCGCTATGGCGGCTGCGTGCCATGAGCGGTGCCGGTTTGGCCGCGCTTCGGCGCCTGATCGCCGAGCGCTACGACGCCATCAAGCATCAGGTATCCCGCCGACTGGGCGGTGCGTCCGACCTGGCGGGCGACGCGCTGCACGATGCCTATATGCGCTTGTCCGTGCGCGACGACCTGGATGCCATTCGCCACCCGCAGTCCTATCTGGTCAACACGGCCGTGCACGTGGCCATCGACCGCATCCGGCACGATGTGCGGCTGCTCAGCGAAAGCGAGGTGAGTGAATTTTTCGACGTCGCGGACGCCAGCCCCGGGCCGGACGCGGTGATGCAATCACGCTCGGATTTGGCGCAGATGTTCAAGGCGCTGGACGCGCTGACGCCGCGTCAGCGCGATATCTTGCTTGCCGCGCGCGTGGATGGCCTGTCGCGGCCCGATCTGGCCAAGCGCTGGGGCATATCGGTGCGCTTGGTCGGGCGTGAACTACAGACCGCGCACGAGCATTGCGTACGGGCGATGGCGCGGACGGAGGAATAATTGCAAGAAAGTGTTCATTTCCCTCCGAAGGAGTTCCGTTCCGGCTTCGTGAAAACGTCTAGATATCAGAACGGCGCAAACAGCGCCGCGCAAGCGACTCAACCCATGGATTCCAACCTTGACCCAGGCCTTGTTCCCGACCCCGCCATTGAGCGCGAGGCCCATGCCTGGGCGCGCATTCTGGCGACCAATGCGCCCACCACGCAGGACGGCGACGCTTTCAAGGCATGGCGCGCCCAAAGCGCGGCGCACGAGCGCGCCTGGGTAAACGCCGCGCGCGCCTGGAGGGAGCTGGGCCACATCGCGCAGGCCTACAAGGCGTGTAACCCAGCGCCCGCCCCGACCCGCTCGACTCCGGCCAAGCCAAGCAGAAGGTGGTTCCTGGCGGGAGGCGCCGGCGCCTTCGCCAGCATGGCGGCAGTCGCACTGGTGCGGCCACCTTTTGGCCTGTGGCCGTCATGGGCGCAAGCCAATGCTGACTATCGCACCGTCACGGGGGAACAACGCAGTATCGCGTTCGCGGGCCAGCGCCTTGAGCTGGATCTGAACACACAGACCAGCATCAACGTGTCGACTCAGGGCGCCGAGCCGCGCATTGAGCTTGTGTCAGGCGAAGCCGCGATCCGCGCCGCAAGAAGTCAACCCTGCGCGGTACTCGCCGGGGCGGCGCGCATGCGCCTGGCCACCGGAGACATCGAGGTGCGCCGCTTGCATGACGACCGTATTCACCTGCGCTGCAACAGTGGCCAGGTCGAATTGACGCATCCGAAAGCCACGATGCTGCTGGCAGCGGGGCAGCAGGTCAGCTACGACGCCGACTCGCTCGGCGCACCGACCGTCTTCACCCAGACAGTGTCGGATTGGCGCGGGGGCATTGTCAGTTTTCATGACTTGCCGCTGAACCTGGCGGTAGACGAAATCAACCGATATCGGCCTGGTCGTGTGGTGCTGATGAACGAAGCGCTGGCGCGGCATCGACTGAGCGCGCGCTACGAGGTGAAGAACCTGGACCAGGCCATTGCGCAGATCCAGCAGTTGTACGGCGTGTCGGTGCGTCGCGTGGGCGATGTGGTGTTCTTGAGCTGAGACGGTCTGCGCAGGCCTGACGCCTGTCACAAAAGATTCATGGGATTTCCATGCCGAATCCCGAGATGTCGTTCGACTAGATAAGTAAGCGGGCACGGTGGCCATGTCACTGCCGCCCTTCATCGACATCCTTGAATCACGCCATGTCTTCGTCTACGTCCGCTACGCCTGTCGCCACATCCCGCCCGCATCACATCCCCGCCCCTACGGGTTCGCGCCAACCTGGCGGCGCACCCTTCTGGCATCTGAGCCCGTTATCGCAGGCCTTGGCGGCCTTGGCGATCGCGGGAAGCGCCAGCAGCGTGGCGCAGGCCCAGACGCGCGCGTTCAGCCCCGGCTGGTTCGCGGACAAGAATGCCGTCCAGTCAACCGCCCAACGCACGGGCCGCATGCCGGACGGCAGCATGGCGGGCATCGGCAATGCGGCCAGGCAACAAGCCCAATCGCGCCAGCAATTGCAGAAGTCGCTGAACAACTTGAACCGTGCCGCAGCGGCGGTCGCCGCCCAGCAGGCCGCGCAGGCGGCCGCGCGCGCGGCCGCCGCGGCCAACGGCTCCGACGTGCCGGACGGCAGGACCGAAGGCGGATTATGGGAGGCCCGGGGCGAGCTGGCCAAGTGGGAAGGCGCCAAGGCCGCGACCTCTTCGTCAAGCGGCGGCAGGCATACCGTCACGATCGAACAGACGCAGCCGCGCGCGATCCTTAACTGGGACACCTTCAACGTCGGCCGCAATACCACGGTGCAGTTCAAGCAGGACGCCAACGATGCGGTGTTGAACCGCGTCGTGGGCGCCAGCGCCAAGCCCAGCCAGATCCAGGGTGCGATCAAGGCCGACGGCACCGTGCTGGTGGTGAATCAGAACGGCGTGATCTTCGGCGGCGCCAGCCAGGTCAACGCCCGCAACCTGGTCGCCGCGGCCGCCACCATCACCGACGGGCAATTCCGCGAAAAAGGCCTGTTCGTTGACACGGACGGCACGCAGCCCACGTTCAAGGACGCGCTGGGCGGCGTGCTGGTGCAGGCGGGCGCGCGCATCGACACCGCCGTCCCCACGACCGCGACCAAGGGTGGCGGCTACGTGCTGCTGCTGGGCAGCGACGTCCACAACGCCGGCGCGCTGACCACGCCGCGCGGCCAGTCCGTGCTGGCAGCGGGCGACAACTTCGTTATTCGCCGGGGCTACGGCACCGACGGCAACCCCAGGTCTACCACCACGGGCGTCGAAATCAGCGCCACGCTTAAAACCGACAGCAAGGCGGGCCAGGTTCGCAACACCGGCCTGATCAGCGCGCCTGTCGGCGACATCACGATGACGGGCCATGCCGTGCGCCAGGACGGGGTGCTGGTCGCCACCACCGATATCGGCGCGCGCGGCGCCATCCACCTGCTGAACCGAAGCAGCGATGCGACAGGCAGCGTGACGTTGGGCGCGGGCAGCGTCACCGCCGTGCTGCTGGAGGCCTCGGCCGTGACCGGCCTGGACAGCCAGCGCCAAGCCGCGATCAAGACACTGGACGGTTCCGCCACCAACAAGCCCACCGGCGCCTTCGACAACCTGAGCACGGTCGCCGACCGCATGGATCTGTCGCGCATCGAGGTGGTGACGGGCGACCTGGCGTCTTTCCAGGGCGGCTCGACCACCTTGGCCACCGGCGGGCAGATCGTCGTTTCAGCCAAGCGGCAGGCCGTGCTGGAAAGCGGCGCCGAATTGGATGTGGCGGGCGCCATCGGCGTCAACGTGTCGATGGAATCGAACAACCTGCAAATCAACGTGCAGGGCAACGAACAGCGCGACGCACCGGTCAACCGCGACAGCAAGCTACTGAACAACAGCGACGTCTGGGTGGACCGCCGCACCCTGGTGAAGGTTGCCGGCGGGGCAAACGGTTCCAGCGGCGACCGCTGGTACACCAGCGGCGGCCTGCTGGAAGTGGGCGGCTACCTGGCCACCAGCGAACGTGGGGCCGGCGAATGGCTGGCGCAAGGCGGCACCGCCACCTTCACAGGAGGCGAACTGGTTACGAAGGCCGGCTCCGACATCAATCTGTCAGGCGGCACGCTGGACGTGCAAGCCGGCAATATCCGCCAAAGCTGGCTGCGCGGCGCCGACGGCCGCTTGTACGAAGTCTCACGCGCGCCGGGCGACCTGCTCTACACCGGCCTGTACCAGGGATATGAACAGACCCATGCACGCTGGGGCGACAAGGCCACGCGCAGGTTCTACAACCCGTTGCTCGCCCCGAAAACGCGCTTTGAAGACGGCTATACGGTGGGCCGCGATGCGGGCCAACTGATCGTCTCCACCGGTGCCGCCCAACTGGCGGGCACCTTGACGGGCGAGGTTTACCAGGGCGCGCGTCAGGTCGAGGCGCCGCAAGGGGACATTGACGGCTACTACCAATCGCAAACGGCCGTCGCGCGCCGCGCGCAATTGACTGTCGGAAGCTATACGCCGATCTTCGACGCCGATGCCAACATGCTGGCCTGGACGCTGGGCGGTGTCGCCAAGCAGGTGACGGCAGGCTCGGGCGACGCGGGCGACGACGAGATCCGGCTGGACGCGGCCTGGCTCAACGCCGCCAATCTCGGCGCCATCCGGCTGGCCGGGACCGAGCGGATCGCGGTGGATCAGGCTTTGCGCGCGACGCCGGGCGCAACCGTGGTCCTGTATGCGCCCCAGGTCGACATCAACGCCGGCATCAGCGCGGCGGGCGGCCGGATTCTGGCCGGCAACCTCATCAAGCAGTGGAACGCCAACGGCCGCAACGAAGACACGCCAGTGCTCGCACCCGCTGACCGGCCCACGGGCGTGGCGGTCTCGGCGGGCGCGGTATTGGACACCGGCGGCCTGTGGACCAATCTGCTTGCCAACCCCGCCGCTTCCGGTGCGCTGGCCTATCGCCAGGGTGGCAGCGTATCGCTGCGTAGCACCCAGGGCGTTACGCTGGCCGCGGGCAGCGCCTTGGACGTGTCGGGCGGCGGAGCCGTGCTGGCCAATGGCAAAACCCTTGGCGGCAAGGGTGGCGACGTCACCCTGGCGGCGGGCTTTGACGCCGCGCTCAGGCACGAAGGAACGATTGCGGCCCAGGGCGTGGATGGCGGCGGCAAGCTGACCTTGCAGGCCGACAAGGTGCGCATCATAGCGGCGGGCCAGGCGGCCGTGTCGATCGCCGACGCGACGGAAAGCAAAGAATCCGTCCTGTCCGACGAGGCCTTCGGCATGGGGTTCTCGCAATACGAAGTGATCGGTTTCCATGGTCTGGAGGTCGCGGACGGGGCGCAAGTCCGGGTCACGATGCCGGTCCAGCGCCATGCTTCCGGCATACGCGCCATCCTGGACAAGTCGCAAGCCTTGCAAACCTTCACGCCCGAGCTCTACCAGGAAAATCCGGTTGAAAGCCATCTGACGCAACGCAAGGGCGCCAGCCTGGTACTGCAAGCGGGGTCCCAGTTGTCGACCGCCGCCGATCTGGCGACCACGGTTCTGCGCGTGGGCAGCGGAGCCCTCGTCGAGGTGGATCCGGGGCAAAAGATCGATCTGACCGGCGTTGGGCAGATCACCCTCAATGGCACATTCAATGCGTGGGGCGGCGCCATCACTGTCCAGGCAATACGGCCTGGTTCGACGGACGACGCCATCGCGGCCGGGCATGGCCGATCCATTTGGTTGGGCGAAACGGCCGTGCTGGACGTCGCGGGCCGCGCCGCCACCGCCTTCAATCACAACGGCCAGGCATACGGCCGCGTGCAGGATGGCGGCAGCATCGTAGTGGGCGGCCAGGTGAACGTGTCGCTGGGCGTCGCCCCATCGCCCGACCTGTTCATCGTCTCGCGGCCCGGCAGCCGCCTGGAGGCGTCGGGCAGCGCCGCCACGGTACTGGTCAACGGTGCGCCGACGATGTTGGCCGGCGCTGGCGGCAGCATCACTCTCGGTTCCGGCAACGGTCTGTACCTGGATGGCCGCATGACCGCCCTCGCGGGCGGCGCCGGCGCGCCCGGCGGCACCTTGTCTATCGGCCTGGATGCGCCGGTCTATCGCACAGCGGCGATGACCCCCCGCGTGAACCAAGGACGCGACCTGCTCCTGTCGCAACAGGCCCTGCCCGACGACCTTGCCGGCTTTGCCGACCCGGAAGCCGCCGCCGACGCGCTGGTCTATGGGCGCGGCGCCCTCAGTGTCGCGCAAGTGGAGGACGGAGGTTTCGGCAGTCTGAACCTGCTGAGCAATGGCGCCATCAGCTTCGCGGGCGACGTCGACCTGCGCATGGGTCAAAGCCTGCGCCTGTTCAGCACGTCGCTCAACATGACGGAAGCCGCACCCTCAACTGCCCGGGTGCAGCTGGCCGCCCCCTATGTGATGCTGGCCGGGGCCACCGACAACGGCGCGCCCGACTTGTACACGCGCCCGACATCCTCGCGTCCCCCCTCTACTCGCGTCAGCGAATCCACCTTCATCACGGATGCCGGCTTCATCGATATCCGCGACCTGGTACAGCTGGGCGCGCTGACCACGCAACAGGCGCCGAACGGCGATGTCAGCTATGTCGGCACGGGCTTCACGCAAACCGACCTGCGCAGCCAGAGCGACATCCGTGTGCTGGGCGGCCGGGGCACGCAGGTCGCGCTGGCGAACCAGCCCTACACCACGCAGCTTGCTGCCCCGGGCAATCTCAGCCTGACCGCCGCGCAGATCTATCCGGACACGGGAGCGGTGACGCGGATCGTGGCCGGTCCGAACGGCATGCGCGACGGCGTCATCGGCTACGAAGCGGACCGCACGCTTACCATCCGCCGCAATAGCGACGCCCTTCCCCCGCTTCCGTACAGCGCGTTCGGCAAGCTGCGCTTAGCCGCCGACATCATCGACCAGGGCGGCGTGGTGCGCGCGCCGCTCGGAATGCTGGAAGTGGGGGTCGCGGATACCACCGGCACCACCTCCCGCGTCAATCTGCTGCCAGGCAGCGTCACGTCCGTCAGTGGCCGGGGGCTGGTCATGCCCTACGGCGGCACCGTCGACGGCGTGACCTATCAATACGCCGGGCAGAATATCGTGTTGAACGGCGCAGGCGCCGCCACGATCGGCGGCGAATTGAGCAGCGGCATCCAGCTGGCTGGCGAAGAGGTTCGGGTGGACGGCAACGCCATGCTGGACCTTTCCGGCGGCGGCCGCTTGCTGGGGGCCGGCTTTGTGACGGGACGGGGCGGCTCCACCGACGCCCGATTCAACCCGCTGGTGCAGATCAACGCCAAGGGCGCGGGCTTCACCCTGCCGGGTCTGGCCACCAATCCCGTCTACGCGCTGGTGCCCGGCGTGCAGGCTCCCGTGGCGCCGACCACGCCCGACGGACAGCAGACCTTGCCGCAGATGGGGCAACAAGTCACGATCGGAAACGGCGTGCCCGGCCTGCCCGCCGGCACCTATACGCTGATGCCCTCCACCTATGCCCTGATGCCGGGCGCGTTCCGCGTGGAGGTCAACGGCCTGGCGTCGGGCGCCCCCGCTTCGGGCGCGATACCGCTGCGCAACGGCTCCTGGTCCATCGCGGGCAACGTCGGTACGGCCGGCACGAACCTCGCCACGGCGGCGCCCCAACAGTTGTTGGTCACGTCCGGCGACGTCCTGCGCCAGTACTCGCAATACAACGAGATGGACTACGCAGCCTTCGTGCAGGCCGACGGCGTGCGCCGCGGCGTTCCGCGCGCCATGCTGCCCGCGGACGCGCGCACATTGCGGGCTTATCTGGCGGGCGGCGCCGAGGGCCAGGCCTTTTCATTCGCGGGTCAGGTCGACTTTTCCGCCGCCACAGCCGGCTACGGCGGCACGTTCGCCGTCTCGTCCAGCAATGACAAAGCAGGGCATCTTGAGATCACCGCCCCGGGCGCGGGGCGCAGTGCGGGCTTCGAGGGCTTATCCCTGGATTCCGGCCAGCTCAGCGCGCTGGGCGCGCCCCGCCTCGTGCTGGGCGCCGTCCCCAATGTGGACTATGCCAACAACAGCAATACCGTCGACTTCGGCTACGCCCGCACCCACTTCAACTCAGTGGTCCTGCGCGAGGGCGCATCGCTCTCGGCGGCCGAAGTCTTCCTGGTGACCAGCGGCCTGACCACCGGCATCACCGTGGAACGCGGGGCATCCATCAACACCATCGGCCGCGGCAAAGCGCCTTTTGATTCCACTGCCGGCTACACCTATGGGGCATCCTCCAGCAGTTTCCTGGCCTTGTCCAACGGCTGGATCAACATGCTTCCGCCCACCGCGGACCAGGAACCCAAAGGCGCCGGCCCTATCCGCATCGGCGTCTGCGGCACTACCTGCGTCGGCGAATCCCTGTTGTATACCGAGGGCACGCTGGCCGCCGTCACCAACAAGACCTTCGAACTGGGTAGTGCCGCCGGCTACGGCGCACGCTACCTCACGCTGGCCGTGGGCGCCGTCAACGCCGGCAGCGAACAGGCCCTGGCGGCCGCAGCCACGCGCGGCGCGCTTGGCGCAGGGCTTAGCCTGGACCAGACGCTGCTGAATCGCCTGATGGCCGGCGACCAGCGCTTTGGCGCGCCGGCGCTGGAGATGCTGACCCTGGCCGTCAGCGCCTCGTTCAACTTCTTCGAAACCGTCACGCTGGACACGACCGATCCCGCAACCGGCAAATCGCGCCTGCAAACGCTGGCGCTGACGGCCCCGGCCATCTACGGCTATGGCCAGGCGGGCGACGTGGCCACGCTGCGCGCGGGCAACCTGATCTGGAACGGATCGGTCACGCCGCCCGTCGGCGTGATCGATAACGGGGCGGGCACCGGCAGCGGCACGCTGAATATCCAGGCCGAGCGCATCGAATTCGGCTACGGCCCCTACACCCAGCCGCTGGGCGAACTGGACAATGCCCGTCTGGCCCTGGGTTTTGCCAACGTCAACCTGAGCGCCAGCGACCGCATCACCGCCAATCATCAAGGCAGCCTGGCCGTGTACCAGTCCCGAGGGGCCTTCGATGCCGCCTCCGGCTGGCGCTACAGCGGCGGCACCCTGAATATGGAGGCTCCCCTTCTGACGGGTGAATCCGGTTCCATCAATCGAATCAAGGCGGGCGCCGCGATCAACGTCAGCACGCCGCCGGCAGGTGCAGGTGCAGCCGCCCCCGACGCGCGCGGGCTGGGCGCGGAACTGGCGCTGGACGCGGGCACCTTGAACATCAACGGCCGCATCGCCCTGCCCACGGGCAAGCTGAGCGCAAGCGCGGACAACGCCTTGATTTTGGGCCCTGGCGCGCATCTGGACGTAGCTGGCCGGCCCGTACCGTTCGACGACATCACAAAATACAGCTGGGGTGGCGACGTCAGCCTCCACAGCCGGCAAGGCGACATCACGCAAGCGGCGGGCAGCATCATCGATGTCTCCGCCCAATACAACCGAGCCGGGCGCCTGACCGCCGTGGCGCTGGCCGACGACGCTGGCCGCGTGGACCTGCAAGGCCGCATCCTGGGCATGGCTTCGGGCAGGTATGACGCGGGCGGCACCCTGGTCCCCTACGCCTTCGGCGAAGTGGATATCCGAGCGCAGCAAGTGGACTTCGCGGCGCTGAACCAACGCCTGAACGAGGGCCAGGTCTTCGGCGGTCGCAGCCTTCAGCTCAAGCGCGGCAACCTTGCCATTGGTGACGAGGTACGCGCCCGAAATGTGAATATTTCGGTCGATGCCGGCAGCCTGACCGTGACCGGCCGCATTGATGCCAGTGGCGACGGTGTCGGCAGCATCCGACTGGCCGCGCGCGATGGACTGCACCTGGCGTCCACCGCCGCGCTGGATGCGCACAGCACCACACTGCGCGTGGACAGCTACGGCAAGATCATTGACGCGCCCAACCGCGCCATCGTGGAACTGAATTCGGGCAATGGCCTGTTGCGGATGGACGCAGGCGCGGTCATTGATTTGCGCGCCGGCACGGACGCGCCCCGCAACGACGGCCTGCCGCGCGGCACGCTGGCGCTGAATGCGCCACGTCTGGGCGGCGCGACCGGCGGCGACATCAACATCGATGCGCGCGGGCCGCTGGACATCCGCGGCGCGCGCAGCATCGCGGTCAACGGGGTCTGGGTCTATACGGACGCAACACCCGGGACCGAAACCACGGCGGACGGCAAGCCCTACCAGGTCATCGACCAGGCCTACCTGAACCGCCTGCACGACGACAGCGTCGACTTCATCGACCGGGCCCGGTCCAACGGCAACCTGATCAACGGCAAGCTGGCCGGCCTGCTCGCCTATGGCGACGCCCTGCACCTGCGCCCCGGCGTCGAGATCCGCAGCGCCACCGCGGACGGCAACCTGGTGGTGCAAGGCGATCTGGACCTGTCCGGCTTCCGCTATGCCAGCCTGAACCCGCATACGCCGCTGCGACCGGGCGTCTACGGCTCGGGGGAAGTGGGCAATCTGGTCATCCGTGCCGGTGGGGACCTGCAGATCCACGGCAGCATCAACGACGGCTTCGCGCCGCCTCCGGAGGTCAAGCAGGACGTGAACGGCTGGCGCCTGCGGCCGGGCCGGGACTTCACCGGTGCCGACATGATCACGCCCCATGCCGGCGTGGTGCTGGCCGCCGGTACGGCGTTCCCGGTCGGCGCCATACTGAATTACGACTTGATGCTGCAAGGCGGCATGCTTGCCGAACATTCCGTATTGCCCGTCACTGCCCCATTGGCCCTGGAGTTGATACTTCCCGCCGGCACCGTGCTATCGGCTCCCATCTTCAACCCGGACGGTACGGTGGCGCACGCAGCCGGCACCGTACTGCACCAAGCGCTGACGCTGCCCCCCGGCATGGCCTTGGGGGCAGGCACGCACTTATCGAGCAGAGCCTTCCTTGGCGCCGTCACCTGGCCTGCCGGCATCCCCCTGCCCGCCAACGCGAACCTGGCCGCCGCGGTCACCCTGCCGCGCGGCGCGCTGATCCCGTCGGGCACTAACGTGGTTCTGGAGCCCGGGGTGGAGTACGTGGATCTGCGCCCTCGGGTCGACGGCGCCCAGGGCCAGGTGTGGGCCGTGGCGCCCATGCTGCCTGAAGGTTCGCAATCGTGGTCTATGCGGCTTGCCGGCGGCGCTGATCTGGGCGCGGCCGATACACGCATCACGCAGTACGCCACGAAGGTCGGGCTTCAGCGTGGGGACCTGGTGCTGGCCGACAGCCACTACGGCATGTATGGCTTTGATGGCCCCGGCAACTTCGTCTGGACGCAGTTGGTCGCCGACGACCTCGGCATGCCGGAGTTGGTGGGGCAGGTCATCGACGACGATTTCACCCGCGACATGTTCGGCTATCCGAGTGCCGGCGCCCTGTGCGCCGACCTCCCCGAGTACTGCGCCGCAAGCGGCGCGAACAACTACATCCCCGCGCCTGCCACCCCGCGCTTCAGCGTGCTGCGTACCGGCACCGGCGACCTGGATCTGCTGGCGGGCGGCAGCTTGCGCATGCAGTCGCTGTACGGCGTCTACACCGCGGGCACGTCATCCACGGGCACCTACGCGGGCGACCCCTATAACCAGCCGCGCCTGATCAATCCCGACGGCACCGTGCTGCGCGACCCGAGCAAGGGCTTCGAAGCCTTTGTGGACGGCGGGCCGCAAAGCGTCTACCGGGCCTGGTATCCGGATGGCGGCGGCAACGTGACGCTGCGTGCCGGCGCCAGCCTGACCGGCGATCTGATGACGGCATCCCTGGCTTCGTACGGGCGGCCATTGACCCGCTCGACCGGCTACTCCTCCGACCTGGTCGGAAACTGGCTGTGGCGCCAGGGCAGCGGCGACGCGGCGATAGGCCAGGCACAGCCCACCGCATGGTGGCTGAACTTCGGCACCTATACCTCCAGCGCGCCAGACCAAGCCGATGAATTGCGCGGCTTCACCGGCTTCGGCACGCTGGGCGGCGGCAACCTGGATATCGACGTGCGCGGCGACGCCGGCATCATCACCTCGCACCCCATCAGTTACCAGGAACGCCAGATCAACCCGCGCAGCCAGGCCTTGACGCTGGCCGTGGCCAGCACGGGCCGCGTGATGGCCGACGGCACGTTGGCGCTGACCGGTGGCGGCGACATCATCCTGCGGGTCGGCGGCAGCTTGAACCCTGCGCTGCCCAGCTTCTATGAAGCCTCGGGCGCGGTCACCAACCTGCGCGGCCAGACACTGCTGCAAGCCGCCTCGATGGGCCGGATGGACCCGATCTACAACCTTCGGGCGGCACGCGACACGCGCGCGCTGGACCGCTTCCAGGCCAGCACCTACGAGCCCGCGGGGGCACTGACGCTAACGCCGGGAGACAGCGCATTCCAGCTGCAAAGCCTGGGCGCCCTCGTCGTCCAGTCCGCCAGGGACCCCGGCCGCTTCATCCTGCCCGTGTCCATGCCATACACGCAGGCCGACGGCACGCTGGGAGTCTACGGATCCAACAGTTGGTTTTCACTATGGACGCCCAATACCGCCATCGATCTGTTCAGCGCGGGCGGCGACGTGGCGCCGGTATTCAGGGCCGGCATCGACAACGATGGCATCGTCATCTACCCCTCGCAGTTCTCAGCAGTCGCCGCTCAAGGAGATATCCGGTACGACAATCCGGTCGCGCTCGCGCCCGGCGCCCTGTCCCGCCTGGACCTGCTGGCCGGCCACTCCGTTTATGGTGGCGACGCCCCCTTCGGACGCACCAGCGCCGATCCCGGCGCGTTGGCCTCAATCGACCGGCCGGCCTTTGCCGGAAAGGTGAAGGACGCCCACAGCAGCAGCATCATCTGGGGACCCACCACCCTATCGCCCGACGGCGCCTATCGGGACAACGTATTGTTCGCCTTCGGGCCGTTGACGGCTGCCACGTCGGGCGTCATGGCGCCCTCGCGCTTTTATGCCAGGGACGGCGACCTTGTCGGCGTCAGCAGCGGCCGGCATATCCGGCTGGCGAACATCGGCAATGTCCTGACCGGCACGGACTGGTATGCCGCGGGCGGCCCGGTGCGCATGGTCGCCGGCCGGGACATCGTCGGCAGCGGCAGCCCGCTAGGGGCGGCCGATTCAATATCCGGCCCGATACCGTATCAATACACCGACAATCTTTTCCTGCATGGTGACGCGAACGATGTGTCCGTGGTGCAAGCCGGCCGCGACATCCTTTACGGCAGCTTCACCGTTGCCGGCCCCGGCACGCTGGAAATCAGCGCGGGCCGCAACATCCTGATGGAAGACAAGGCGGCGGTCGTCAGCCTGGGTCCTGTCGTGACCGGCGATACCCGTCCAGGCGCCAGCATCGTGCTGCAAGCCGGGCTGGGCGCGCAGGGCGGCGACTACGCCGGCTTGCTACGTCACTACCTCGATGCGGGCGTCGCCGATCCCGCCCTGCCGCTGACCGACCAAGGCAAGCCTTTCAAGACCTATGAAGCCGAACTGCTGCTTTGGCTGACGCAGGCCTATGGATTTGCCGGCAGCATGGACGACGCCCGTGCCTTTTTCGATGCGCTGCCGCCGGCGCAGCAGCGCGTGTTCGCACGCCAGGTCTACTTCGCCGAACTCCGTGCCGGCGGCCGCGAATTCAACGACCGGAGCAGCCCGCGCGAAGGCAGCTATTTGCGCGGCAGGCAAGCCATTGCCGCGCTGTTTCCGTCCCGAAGCACGACGGGGCAGACGCAACGCTACGACGGCAGCGTCACTCTATACGGGGGTGCCGGCCTGCAAACCCGCAGCGGCGGCAACGTCCAGGTTCTGACGCCTGGCGGCGCGCAGGTCTACGGAGTAGAAGGCGCGGCGCCACCCGCCACCGCGGGGGTGCTCACCCAAGGTAGCGGCAACATCCAGCTGTATGCGCAGGACAGCATCCTGCTGGGACAAAGCCGCGTCATGACGACTTTCGGCGGTGACATCCTGGCCTGGTCCGCGCAAGGCGACATTAACGCCGGGCGCGGTTCCAAGACCACGGTGGTCTACACCCCGCCCCGCCGGCTCTACGACAGCGTAGGCAACATCACGCTGTCGTCCGCCGCGCCGTCCAGCGGCGCCGGCATAGCCACCCTGGCGCCGTTGGCGGAAGTGCCCGCCGGCGACGTAGACCTTTACGCACCGCTGGGCACCATTGACGCGGGGGAAGCCGGCATCCGCGTGTCGGGCAACGTCAATATTGCCGCGCAATCCGTGCTGAACGCCGCAAACATCAAGACGCAAGGAGACAGCGTCGGCATTCCGCTGGCCGCAACCGTCAACACCGGCGCGCTCACGTCAGCCAGCACGGCGGCAACCTCGGCGGTCAACGCCGCTCAGGAATCCGTGCAACGCAACCAGGACCGCGCGCGTCAGAACCAGCCCTCCATCATCAACGTGCAGATTCTGGGCTTTGGGCAGGAACCGGTATCTGACGGCGCGCCACCGCCCCAACGGGACAGCCGAGTCGATAACGCCTCGGCGTATCGACCAAACAATATGGTGCAGGTCGTTGGCGACGGAGCGCTTACGTCCGCGCAACTCGAAAAATTGAGCACTGAGGAAAGGAGGGCGTTCGGACTGTAGCCGTCTTCAAACATGGGAGCGGCTACGCCCTGGCAGAGTTCCGCGGATAGACGTCAGCACTACAATGATTTCGCTTCGCCCGCCAACAGTGCAATTCCGGCATGACGAGCGCCACTACACGGAGATTCCCATGTTCGATCACATCGGTTTCGGCGTCAGCGACATCAATCAAAGTCGCGACTTTTTCCTGCAAGCGCTAGGTCCGCTTGGCGTCGGCCTGGCGATGGAAGGCCCCAATAGCATTGGCTTGGGCAAGAACGGGAAGCCGTCTTTATGGCTGTACGCGACCGGTTCAGCCACGGCCCCATTGCACATCGCCATTGCGGCGGCTACGCGGGCGGACGTGGACGCCTTCTATCAGGCGGCGCTGGCGGCGGGCGGCCGGGACAACGGCGCCCCGGGGATTCGGCCGCATTACCATCCCAACTATTACGCCGCCTTTGTGTTCAGCCCTGACGGGCACAACGTGGAAGCGGTCTGTCATCGTTAACAAGGCCGCCCGCCATGACGAGCGTCAACAAGCATTAAGGTGCCTCAACAACCCTAACGACTGCTGGCCAGGCGTATCCCCAAGCCCACCAGCGCCGCGCCCATCAGGGCATCAACCACGCGGCTCACCCTCGCATAGACTGATCGGACGCGGCCCACGGAGAAGAACGCGGCCAGCGCGCCGCGCCAGGCGGCCGTTATCAGGCCGACCAGCGCAACCACGCTGACATACACCCAGGTGGGTGCGCCGACCGGCAGTACGGTCACGAACAGCGTGGCGAAGAAAGTGGCCGTTTTCGGATTGGTGATCCCGACCATGAAGCCCTGGCGCCATGCTTGCGGCGCCCCGACGCGTGCAACGCCATGAACGCGCGGCTCGCCGCTCTTCGCCTTGAAGGCAGCCATCAGCATGCGCGCGCCCAGGTAGATCAGGTAAGCCGCGCCGGCCAGGCGAATGGCCTCGTAGAGCCAGAACAGTTCCCTGATCAGCAGGCCGAACCCAAGAATTGCCAGGGTGGCCCAGACGACCACCGCGCAAGCAATGCCCAAGCCGACGAACATGCCGGATCGCCGATCATTCAAGGCGTTGGAGGTGACGGCAACGAAGTCCGGCCCCGGACTGGCGCAGGCCAGGAGAATGATGCCGGAAAGGGTGAACAACTGAGGCAGATATTCCATGGTTTCCACTCACTGCGTGATTGATCGGCATGCGGCCAGGCGCGCCGCTGCGGCGGGCCGTAAGCCTACAGCAATAACGGGTCGCGGCTTGTCACGACAATCAGCCCCACCCCTTCCTTCTTACCCACCGAGACCAGCTTGTGCGGCATGGAAGAGTTGAACTGCACGCAATCGCCCACGTCCAGGATTTCCTTCCTTTCCCCGACGGTCAGTTCCAGCTTTCCCGCCAGCACGTAGAGAATTTCCTCGCCATCGTGATGGCTCAGGATTCGCTTCTTCGCGCGCCCGCCATTGAACTGACCAGGCCGGATCACAAACGCGCGCATCAGGCGGTTGCCGTTTGCCCCGGCAACCAAGGACAGGTATTCGTTGGCTTCGTCGGGGTCGGCGTCTTTGGCGCGCACGATGGAAAACTCTTCCAATTGTTCGGTCTTGCCGAACAGGCGGTCAACGTTGACGCCCAGCGCATGGGCAAGCTTGAACGCGGTTTCGATCGACGGGGTGGACACCCCCCGTTCCACCTTGGAAATGTAGCTTCGCGTCAAGCCACAGGCTTGTGCCAACTGCTCCAGGGTCAGGCCCGCCTGCACACGAAGAAGCTTCAGTTTCAGCGCCACGAAGGAATCCTTGAGGAAGAGATATCGCAGCCGCCATGCCGGGCGGCGATAGGAAATGTCCCTCGGGATTGTATGCAGATTCGGGAAAGCTCTCCCTGTGCGAGCCTTCCCCGCCCCTCATGGCCCCACCGTGCTGATCAGCCGCCTGCCCAATGGACCGCGCCGTCGTCATGGATTACCCCAGGTTCCTGGGGAAACCGAAGCGCGGCGCCCGTCATGCCTTGCAGCGCGTCGCGCGTCAGCCCCTTGACCATCGCTTCGACGGCAAGACCTTCCGGCGTGATGGACAGGATGCCGTAGTTGGTGAAGACGCGCTTTACAACGCCCACCGCCGTCAGCGGCAGCGTGCATTGCGCCACCAGGCGCGGCGCATTGTCCTTGGTGACGTGGTCCATCATGACCCAGATCTGCTTGGCGCCCACCGCCAAGTCAATGGCCCCGCCGATGGCGGGCGGCGCGCCATCCGATTTCCCGGTATTCCAGTTGGCCAGGTCCCCCGAGGCGGACACCTCAAATGCGCCAAGCACGGCCACATCGATATGCCCACCGCGCATCATCGCGAATGCCATGCTGGAATCAAAGAAGGCGCCCCCGGTTTTGATCGTGACAGGGCTTTTGCCTGCGTTGATCAGGTCGTAGTCTTCCTCGCCCGGCGCGGGCTTGGGACCCAGGTTCAATATTCCGTTTTCGCTATGCAGAATGACGCCCGATTCCTCCGGCAGATAATCGGCAATCAGCGTAGGCGCGCCGATGCCCAGGTTCACGAAGGCGTTTCCGGGCAGTTGGGTCGCTACCAGCCGGGCCATGTTCTCTCGCGTCAGGCAGTTCATGTGCGCTCCGCCATAAAGACCCTGTCTACAAAGATGCAGGGCGTAATGATCGCTTCGGGATCCAGGCTGCCGGCGGCGACGATCTCGCCGACTTCCACCACCACCGTATCGGCGGCGGTGGCCATGACGGCCTGGTGATTGCGAGCGGTCTTGTTGTAGACCACATTGCCCATCGTGTCCGCCGCGCGCCCGCGCAGCAGCGCGAAGTCCGCCTTCAACGGCACTTCAAGCAAGTACGTAATGCCGCCGACTTCTATCTTCTGCTTGCCGCTTTCGAATTGCGTGCCGACGCCGACGGGGCTCAGAAAGCCGCCCAGGCCCGCGCCGCCCGCCCGAATTCGCTCGACCAGCGTGCCCTGCGGCACCAATTCCAGCTCAACAGTGCCGGCTCGGTACTGCTCGGCGAAAGTCGTGGCGCCCCTGGGATACGAGCAAACAATCTTGCGAACGATCTTCGCCTCGAACCAGGCGGACAGATCGACTCCGCTTGAACCGGCATTGTTTGAAATGACCGTCAGGTCGCGGACGCCGGAAGCAAGCACGGCTTCTATCAGGCGCCGGGGCAGACCGGCCCCGCCAAATCCTCCCACCATCACCGTGTGCCCGTCCTGCAATCCGGAGATGGCGGATCCGGCATCGTCAACCACTACGTTTCTCACATCGTCACCCTAGTCTGGTTCGGCAATATTCCCGGGCAAGGTTCTTCCCCACCCGATCAAGCAACAACTGGCCGGTGCCGTCCGTGTAGGCGGCAAAGCGCAGCTCGGCCTGATGCATCGACAGGCGCATCGTGTTGGTCGTGCCCACCGCCCCCACGCACCGCATGCACTGGTCGACGCCCCAAATTGCGGTATCGACGGCAAATTTCTTGGCCTGGGCCGCAAGCGTGACGGCGGCGTTGCCGTCGTTAAGGTGGCGCGCGGCCAGCACCACCAGGGCATTGGCCGCTTCCAGGCGCGTGGCCACTTCGGCCAGTTCCCAGCGCAAACCCTGGTGCCCGATCAAGGGTTCGCCAAAGGCCGTTCTTTCCGAGCAGTACGCCACCGTCTCGGCCAACGCCGAATACAGGGTGGCCGTGCACATTGCCCCAACGTGGACCCGCGCCGCGTTGATCGCGGCCATCGAGGCCTTGAACGCATCGTCCTGGGCGCCGAATTCCGCCCAGTCCGGCACAAAATGCTCGTGCAGTTCAATCTCGGCCGCGCGGAAGGAACTGCCACCCACGGTCTGGATTTCCCGACGGATGCAGGTGCTTGCCGACGCATCAAGGTGGACCAGGAAACTGGCGATGCCGGCCTCCCCATCCGCCGAATCAAGCCGCCTGGCCAAGACCAGCGGCAAGTTGACGATCTGCCCGTTCGTCACCCACGTCTTCGTGCCGGAAAGCAGCCACCCTGAATCGCATCTTTCGGCGGTCATTGCCAAGGCGCCAAGGTCACTGCCGGCCTGCGGTTCAGTCAGCGCGGGTGCACCCAGCAAGTCTCCGCGCGCAAGTCCGGCCAGATACGCCTGCTGCTGTCTGGCTGATCCGGCCCGGGCGACGCGCGTGACCGAGCCTTGCAGATTGTTCAGCGAAAACGCCGTGGCAAAGCTGTAAAGCGCGACCTCTTGCGCCAAGCGGATCTTGCACAGGAACGACGCGTCGAACCCGCCGACCGACTGCGGAGCCTGCAACGCCAGGAACCCCAGCGCGGCCCATTCCTCAAGAATTGCGATCGGGTAGGGTTGATGCGCGCCGAACGCGGCCAGCGTGTCGGCGGCGATGCGCCGCCTGCAGAAGTCACTGGCCCGGGCCACGATCTGCTGCTCGGCGGGCGTCAGCAGCGCATCGATCTGCGCGAAGAAGCCGCGCGTCCCTTTAAGACTGGTCATGGGTGAAGCATCCCTAGGTTGCTTGAATTCGTTGACTCGAACCTGCAGGTTCAATTTACCGGGACATTCGCATCGACCACGAACTTCTTCCAGTAATCGATCTCGCGTTCGATGTCCTTCTGAAACGACTGCGGGGTAGACCCCACGATGGGCACGGCGCCTATCGTGGCAAGTTGCGCCTGGAACTGCTTGTCTTGCACCAGCGCCGCAACCGTCTGGCTTAATCGCGTCATCACCTCGGGACTCATGCCGGCCGGGCCAGTCAAGCCGAACCAGGGCGATAGCTCCATCGGCTTGGCGCCTGCCTCGGTCAAGGTCGGAACCGCAGGAAAGTCGGGCGAACGTTCCGGGCCAGCAATAGCCAGCGCCTTCAGCTTTCCGGTTTTCACATGTGCGGCCACCGTTGCCTCGGTGAAGAAGCCCACCTGCACCACGCCGGCGATCAGGTCCGTAATGGGCTGCGCGCCACCGGGATAACTGACGAAGGTCATCTTGACCGCGTTGTCCATATCGAACAAGGCGCCGCCAATGTGGGAAGTAGCGCCATAGGTGCCGCTGTAATTGAGCTGCCCGGCGTGGGCCTTCGCGTAGCTGATCAGGCCTTTGACATCAGCGAACGGAAGCTGCGGGTTCACCACAAGCAGATTCCGCTGCTTGGCGATCTTCCCCACATACGAAAAGTCCTTCACTGCGTCATAGGGCAGCGACTTGTTCAGGGCAACGCCCCGCGTCTGTGATGACTCGACACTGACCAGCAAGGTGTAGCCGTCCGGCGGCGATGTCGCCACCACCCGCGCTGCAATCACGCCCCCCGCACCGCCCCGGTTCTCAACCACTACGGGCTGGCCCAGTTGCTCGGAAAGCCCCTTGCCGATAAGGCGGGCAATGATGTCCGTGGGTCCGCCCGGCGGAAAACCAACCAACAGCCGGATGGGCTTGCTGGGATACGCGTCGGCAGACGCGCTCGGGCTGACGCCCGCAGCAAGTGCACAAAAACCAACTGCCAACAGCCGTGACAATCCATATTTCATGAACTTCCCCTTGTTTCCCGGCCCATATCGGAACGCCAAGACCGTGGCCAAAGTATGTTCCTTTGGACACTTTGAGTCATTAGGGAAACTACCGGGACGCACCAAAAAGATCGATTCAAGGCGCTTTTAAAGTACGACGCCGAAACGATGAAATAGATTTTTTCGCATTAAATACAGGCACTTAAAGGAACTTTGAAGGTGCTTGTCGATGCGGGAAGCATCCAAAAACTGGGCACTTGAAATAGAAAACGATCGGTCTATACTTCGCAAATGACAACGACAACACCCCCACGCACAGGCCGACGCACCCGCGCCGACGCCTCGCTGTTCTTGGTGGAGACAAGGGACCTTCTGATTCGTGTCGGCATGGAATTGCTTACCGAACGTGGCTTCACCTCGACGGGGCTGGACGCCATCCTCAAGCGAGCCACCGTGCCGAAAGGGTCCTTCTATCACTACTTCAAGAACAAGGAAGATTTCGGCCACCACGTCATGCAGGCGTATGACGAGTACTTCCGCAAGAAGCTCGACCGCTGGCTGCTTGATGGGCAGACGGCTCCCTTGCAACGGCTTCAGAACTTTGTTGAAGACGCCAAGCACGGGATGGCGCGCCACGGCTATACCCGGGGCTGCCTCATTGGCAACTTCGGCCAGGAAGTCGGTGCGCTTCCCGAGCCCTACCGGGCTTGCATGAACCAGATTCTTGGCGCCTGGGAATCCCGCATCGCCACCTGCCTGGCCGCGGCGCAGGAACGCGGCGACATCGCGGCCAGCGCCGACTGCCAATCGCTTTCATCGTTTTTCTGGATCGGTTGGGAAGGCGCGGTCCTGCGCGCCAAGATGATGCGTAAGGCGGAACCCATGGACGTCTTCCTCAAGGGGTTTCTTGCGGGACTTCCCCGCTGACCCCACCGCTTTTCAGACCCTTATCACGGAGCAACCATGTTTAACGGCATCTTGATCGAGAAGGACGAACAGGGCTATCGCGCATCGGTGCAAGCGCTGACGCAAGCTGATCTCCCGCAGGGCGACGTACTGGTCAAAGTCGACTACAGCACGCTGAACTACAAGGATGCGCTGGCCATTACCGGCAAAGGCCCCATCGTGCGCAGCTTTCCCATGGTGCCCGGCATCGATTTCGCCGGGGTCGTTGAACAAAGCGAGCACGCCGATTTCGCGCCCGGCCAGCGGGTCATTCTTAACGGCTGGGGGGTGGGCGAGCAGCACTGGGGCGGCCTGGCCCAATACGCGCGCGTCAAGGCGGACTGGCTGATTCATGCTCCTGACGGCATGTCGAACCGTCACGCGATGGCCATCGGCACGGCCGGCTACACGGCGATGCTGTGCGTCATTGCGTTGGAAAAGGCCGGCATCC
>NZ_JBHFIZ010000032.1:0-13292 GCF_057334535.1 Achromobacter colocynthidis | reverse complement strand
ATTGCGTTGGAAAAGGCCGGCATCCGGCCGGATGCCGGAGACGTTGTCGTAACGGGGGCCAATGGCGGCGTGGGCAGCTTTGCCATCGCCATCCTGCACAAGCTGGGATACCGGGTGGTGGCCGCCACTGGCCGCCCCGACGAATCCGGCTACCTGAGCCGACTCGGCGCGTCCGAGATCATTGACCGCGCAACGCTTTCCGCGCCGGGCAAGCCATTGCAGAAAGAACGCTGGGCCGCGGGCATTGATTCCGTCGGTAGCCATACCCTGGCCAACCTGTGCGCCAGCATCAAAGCCGACGGCGCGGTCGCCGCCTGCGGCATGGCCCAGGGCCTGGACCTTCCCGCCTCTGTCGCCCCCTTCATTCTTCGTGGCGTCAGCCTGCTTGGCATCAACAGCGTGACGCGGCCGCGCAGCGAACGCATTCACGCCTGGAATCGTCTGGCGACGGATCTTCCCACGGCCATCATCGATAGCATCAGCCGCGACATCACGCTGGGCGATGCCATGCAAACCGCGCAAGACCTGATGGCTGGAAAAGTTCAGGGGCGCGTCGTGGTCGACGTCAACCAGTAAGCCGACATAGAAGAATCCACACATGAAAGCGCACGCGCCAGACAGTGAAGTCCGCTTCGCCACCAAGGCGATTCACTACGGCTACGACCCGGCGAACCACGAAGGCGCGGTGTCGCCGCCCATCTTTCTGACGTCGACCTACGCCTTTGAATCCACCGCCGAGTTCCAGGCGGTTTTCTCAGGCGACAGCGATCGTTGCGTCTATGGCAGGCAGCAGAATCCCACGCAGAAGTTGCTGGAAGACCGACTTGCCGCGCTTGAAGGCGCCGAAGCCGCCATCGTGATGGCCTCGGGCATGGGCGCTATCGCGTCCACCTTGCTGACGCTGCTGTCCGCGGGCGACGAGATCGTGGTTCACCACACCATCTACAACACGGCCGGCGCGCTGATGGACGAGGGCCTGCCCAAGTTCGGCGTCAAGGTCAGGCGCGCGGATCTCAGTACCGCCGAAGGCACGGCAGCCGCGATCAGTTCGAACACGAAGATCGTGTACTTCGAAACGCCGATCAACCCCTCTTCCGAGGTGCTGGATATCCAGCGGATTGCGGCAGCGTCCAAGCGCGTCGGCGCCATGGTGATTGTGGATTCGACCTTTGCGTCGCCGGCGCTTCAGCGCCCCATCGAACATGGCGCGGACCTGGTTATCCATTCCTTGACGAAGTACCTGAATGGCCACGGCGACATACTCGGCGGCGCGGCGATCGGCCGCCGTGACACCATCGAGGCCATCCGCGCGACGGGCGCCAAATACCTGACCGGCGCGACGCCTTCGCCGATGTCATGCTTTCTGGTCCTGCGCGGTTTGAAGACGCTGGACATCAGGATGGAACGCCATAGCAAGAACGCGTTGGCTGTCGCCCGCATGCTGGAAGCGCACCCGGCGGTGTCCAAGGTCATCTATCCCTTCCTGGACAGCTTCGCCAATAAAGAAATTGCATTGCGGCAGATGTCGGCGGGCAGCGGCATGGTGTCATTCGAGCTGAAGGCCGGCTTTGATGGCGTGGCCCCCATGATCGATAAGCTGAAGATCATTGCCCGAGGCATCAGCCTTGGCGACACGGACTCGTTGATCTATCACACAGCGGGCATGGTCGAGGCGCGCAAGAAGGTCAATCCGAACCTGTGCCTGAGCCCGGGCGTCAGCCCCGAACTGGTGCGGCTGTCGGTGGGCCTGGAAGATATCAACGACCTGCTTGATGACCTGAAGCAAGCGCTGGCCTGAGCGCATGTGTCAGCCCCGCCCAAGCTGAATCGCCTTCTCCAGCAGTTCAAGACGATCCTGCCCCCAGAAAACTTCGCCCAGGTACACATAGCTGGGCGAACCAAACACGCCTGCCGCAACGGCCGCGTCGGTGTTCTTGCGGTACCTGCTTTCGATATCAGGCTGTGCGGCCCGACTGAACAGTGCGTCGGCGTCGTAGTCCTGGGATTCAAGAATGCGGCGCAACACGTCGGGATCGGATATGTCCTGCTCATCGCACCATTCCGCGTGAAGAATGCCCTTGTACAGCGGGGTGATGGGCCGGGGCAGTTCCAAGGCGGCAATGACCAGACGGGACGCCAGGTCCCCGTCAGGACACATGTACTTCGGTTGCGGATTGACCGGCATCCGCAATTCCCGGCACCATCGCTTCAGTTCAGCAATGCGATAGGCTTGCCGCTCGGCCGAACGCTGACCGAGCAGCACGCCGCCCGTGCGGCGATACACGTCGGGCAGATCAACCGGCAGGTAGTTGATCATCACCCCATTCCGCGCGGCAATGGCATCCAGCCGGTCGGCCCCAAGATAGGCCCAGTCGGAGTTGATCCAGAAGTAATAGTCGATCGTGTCAGCCATGGCTTACTCGATGGGAACCGGTTGACGGACTTTATTGAAGCGCTCGGGGCCGTGCATGAACAAGGCGCTGACCGCGGCGATGACGCCAAGCACGCTCAGATACCAGACGATGTACTTGGGGCTGCCGTTCGCATAGGCGAGCAGCGAGGTGGCGATCAAGGGGGCCAAGCCGCCGCCGATGGCGCCGGACACTTGAACGGCCAGCGAAATGCCGCTGTAGCGGACCTCTGGCGGAAACTGCGAAGAAAACAAGCTGCCCTGTGGGCCGTACAGGCAACCGTAGATCAGCCCCACCGCAATGACCATTGCCCACGTGATGTTGCCGGACTGGCCCGTCTGCAACAGCTGAAAGAAGGTCGGTGCAAACAGGACGATGGCAAGCGAACCCAGGATGAACACCCATCGATAGCCGACCCGATCGCCCAGGATGCCGAACAGCGGCATCGTCACCAGGGCGGCCGCCGCGCCCCAGATCGTTGCGTCCAGCATCACGCCTCGCGGCACGCCCAAGCTGCCTGTTGCGTAAGCCAGGGCAAAGGTGACCACGGTGTAGAACCACGTCACCTCGGCAAGCCGGCCGCCGATCACCGCCAGCACTTCACGCGGGTACTTCTTCAGCACGACCTTGGCAGGCACGTCGACCTTTTCGCCTTTGCTTTCCATGTGCTGGAAGTCAGGGGATTCGGCTACCTTCACACGGATGAACCAGCCCACCAGGAGCAGTACGACGCTAGCCAGGAACGGCACGCGCCAGCCCCAGGACAACATATCTTCTTCCGGAAGCTGCGCCACGGCCGCCATGGCAAGCGACGACAGGATCAGGCCCGGCGCCACACCAACCTGCGGCAAGCTGCCGAACAACCCTTTCTTGCCTTCCGGTGCATGTTCCACGGCCATCAGGACCGCGCCGCCCCACTCGCCCCCCACGGCGATGCCCTGCAAGAAGCGCATGCAGACGAGCAACACGGCTGCCCAATATCCAATGCTGTCGTAAGACGGGATCAGTCCGATGAGGATCGTGGGGATGCCCATCAAAAACAGCGTGATCAACAGCATCGACTTGCGTCCGACGCGGTCGCCGAAATGGCCGAAGATGACGCCGCCCAACGGCCGCGCGAAGAACCCGACCGAATACGTGGCAAAAGCCGCCAAGGTGCCGGTGATCGGGTCAAAGGCGGGAAAGAAGATCTTGTTGAAGATCAGCGCGGCGGCCGTGCCGTACAGAAAATAGTCGTACCACTCGATAGTGGTTCCCATGAAGCTGGCAATGCCGGCCGTAACGTGCTGGCGCGACTTCCCCTTGCCACCCTGATTGGATTGGGTGTTCTTGTCGTTCATTTTGTTTTCCTGACAGGTTTGCGGCGCCGGCTTACTTCAAGCCGGGAAGCCGGTCGGTCTGGCGAGACCAGTAGTTGAATGTGGCTTGCACGATGGAGCGCTTGAGCAGGTAGTCATGCGCCTCTTTGGCCAAGACCGGGTCGACCGGCGTCAGGGGACCGAACGCCTGGGCGCGCACTTGCAGCCGAGCCGCGCGCTCCAGATAGACGGACAGATAGGTGGCTTCTTCCACCGAGTTGCCAGCAGTGAGATAGCCGTGATGCGCAAGCAGGATGGACTTCTTTTTTCCCAACGCGGCAGAGATGAGCACGCCTTCCTGGTCGGCAATCGGCACACCCGGCCATTCGCCCAGGAATGCGCAGTCATCAAACAAGGGAGCCATGTCCATCTGGGCCACGACCAGCGGCTGACGCGCCGTTGCCAGCGTGGTCGCCCAAGGCGAATGCGTATGGATGATCGATTGAACGTCCGGCCGGTCGCGATAGACCCAAAGATGAAAACGGGTGGCCGGATTGGCCATGCCGTGGCCTGAAATGGTGTTCAGGTCCTGATCCACTTCGACAAAGTCGTCGGGCGTGGCTTCATCGAAGCCCAGGCCGAAGCGCAACGTCCAGTACGCATTCGGCTTGTCGGATCGGGCCGTGATCTGGCCCGCCAACCCGGCTTCCTGGCCGGTCATGGCCAGTATCCGACAGGCGTATGCCAGCGTTTCGTTCAGCGGACGGTTCTGGCTCTTGAGATGTTGCGCCATCTCTTGGGTGGCGCGCTGGTCGAAGTATTCCTTGCTGCGGAGCTCTTCGCTCATGGATCAACCCCTTGAAAGTTTGATTCAAATCAATGGGGCGAGTATGAGAAGTCGACAAGGCGCCGTCGATGCGTCTGAAGCTATATCAGCTATTCAATCGAGCGCGATGAAAGGCGCCTGGCAATGTTCAGCGTCAGCGCCGCCAGCGGGAATAGCGGGTAGCCGTCGCGGTGGATGGCCACCACCTTCCGGGCAAGCGTGCCGCCGGTGATAGGAACCTTCTTCAGTTTGTGATCCAGCAGCAGCCGATCAGGGATACGGCAGGGCAACAGGCAGTTTCCGATGCCGGCGGAAACAAGCTCCAATGCCGAGTCGACGGTGTCGGTCTCGGCCGACACCACATAGTTCAGGCGCGAATGCTGAAGCATTTTCCTGAGCGCGTAGTGTTCGGGAAACGCAACCAGGCGTTGGTGCGTCTGCCACAAGTTGGCCACGTCGCCATAAGACGTGTCGTCCAGCCTGACGATCAGGCACATTTCGTCTTCGAACAAGTCGACGGACACCAGCCCGGGGCTGGCGACCGCCGAGTCATAGACAAAGCCCAGCTCGGCCTTTCCCGACGCCACCAGATCGACCACCTCCGGAGAGCTTCGCGCCATAAGGTGAAGGTTCGCGTCGCCCCCTTCGTGGGTCACCGCCGAAACGAGATCCCCCAGGAAGTAGTAAGTCAGGGTATGAACCGCCGCGATCCTTAGCGATGCGTGTCCCACGGAACTTGCATCCCTGGCCTTTGCGATGGCGTCGTCTATCAGTTGGAACGCGGGCGCCACCGCCCGATGCAACGTTTTGCCCGCCTCGCTCAGCACCATGCCGCGCCCATTGCGGTCAAACACGGGCCGGCCCAGATAGGCCTCCAGGGCCGCCATCTGCCGGCTCAGGCTGGGTTGCGAAATGCCTAGCTCGTCAGCCGCCTTCGACATGGAACCCAGCGCCGCGATCGTCAAGAAATATCGCAGACGGCGATCGGACTCGCCAACGCCACGCTCAAGCTCTGAAGCCTCCTTGAATGGGCGGTCTGATCTGGGCACAGCAGGTTCTTCCCTTGATGTCGGTAGCGTGGGCTCGCTACGGCGTTTTCTGGTCGGCACAGGCCAGCATGGCCGCGCCGATGGTGGTCTTGCCCTTGGCAACAAGCGCCTGACCCGCGGATTCAATATCACGCTTGTCCTTATTCTGGCTCAGCTTGAGCTTGCCGACGACCCGAGTTATCTCCACTTGAATTCCAACGATGGCCTTCAGCATCGCATCGATATAGTCCGGCGCGCTGTCGGTCATCTTCCACGGTTTCTCCTGCGACGCCTCGTGCGTGCGCGTCAGGCGGGCGACCACGCCACGCACATAGCGTTCGTCGTCCTTGATGGTGACGCGGCCATGCACGTGCACGACCTGGTAATTCCAGGTGGGCACCTGCTTGTGCTGCTCGTGCTTGCTGGGATACCAGTTCGGCGAGATGTAGGCGTCCCCGGCGCGGAACACGACCAGCACTTCGCTGCCGTCGGCGACCTCGCGCCACACCGGGTTGTTGCGTGCCACGTGGCCGTGCAAGACGGCGCGCTCGCCCACCTCAAGCTCGAAGGGGAGATGATTGGCGTCCAGGCCCTCCGGGCCATTGGTAACCAGCATCCCCAGTGGCTGGGCCCGAATCAGGCTGTAGAGAGATTCGGAATCGGGAACGGCAAAGTGTTCGGGTACGTACATGGCGGAGGGCCTCGGCAAGTCAAAGGATCGGGACAATTGCCACACAGCATGCTCCCAATCTGGCCTAGCAGTAAGATCCAGTTTGACGGTTTTTCTTTAGACCACTATTTTGCGTACTCCCAAGAGCATCGAACTGCCCGTCCTGTCTCCGCTCGACCGCAAGGCAGGCCAGCTTAGCCAGCAACTGGCGCAGCAGTTGCGGCAGTTGATCCGTGCCGGCACGCTGCGCCCGGGCGAGCCGGTGCCCGCCACCCGCCAGTTGGCCGCCGCGCTCAAGATCGCACGCGGCACCGTCGTCGAGGCCTTCGAGCAATTGGTTGCCGAGGGTTATCTGGAATCCAGGGCGGGGGGCAACACCACCGTATCCATCACGCTGACCGAGCGGAATCCAGGCCCGGCCGCAAGCAGGCCGGCAGCGGCGGACACGGCGCCTGCGCGCCCCCTGCCTGCCACGGCCGCGCGCTATGCCGGGATTGCGGCCGCCATGGTTCCGTTGCCAGCGGCGCCTTTTGCCATTTCGGTGCCCGCCGGCCTGGTGGCGCCGGATGATACCTGGCGCAAGCTTGGCAACCGCATACGCGGCACCAGCGCCGGCGGCCCCTCTGGTTACGCCGACCCGCAGGGCCTGCTTGCGCTGCGCAAGGCCATCGCGGACCACGTCCGAAAATCCCGCTCGGTGGCCTGCACGCCGGATCAGGTCATCATCACGTCCGGCACGCAGCAAGGGCTGTTTCTTGCGTGCCAGGTCTTGCTGGGGGACGGCGATCAGGCCTGGGTGGAAGACCCCGCCTACCTGGGCATCACGTCCATTCTGGAAAGCACGGGGCGCCCCGATCGCATTGTCAGGCTGCCGGTGGACGAACAGGGGCTGATGGTGGAAGAAGGCCTGCGCAAGGCACCGAATGCGCGCGTTGCCTTCGTGACACCTTCGCATCAATATCCGCTTGGCATGCCGATGAGCATGGCTCGGCGCGAAGCCCTGTTGTCTTGGGCCGCGTCCAGAAACGCCTGGGTGGTTGAGGACGATTACGACAGCGAACTTCGCTACGCCGGGCATCCCTTCCCTGCCTTGCAGGGCCTGGATGGCCGCCGGGTGATCTACCTGGGCACCTTCAGCAAGATCCTCTTCCCTTCTCTCAGGCTGGGCTACCTGATTGCGCCATCGGACTTGGTCGCCGCGTTTTGCGGCGCCAGGATTGTGATGGACCGGCATCCTGCCACCGCAGACCAGCATGTACTGGCCGCCTTCATCTCCGAAGGCCACCTGGACCGGCATATCCGGCGCATCCGGTCGATCTACGCGGACAGCCGGTCGACGCTTGTCCAGATCCTGCAGGCCCACTTGCCCGCGCGCCTGGCCCGGGTGCAGCCAATTGAACAAGGCGTGCATCTGCTGGTCTGGCTGGACAATGGCCTGGACGATATGGCCATTGCCCGCCGGGCCGCCGAACAGGGAGTCGCCGTCCGCGCCTTGTCTCCCACCTATTCGAATCGCAGCCCCGACAAGCGGCAGGGGCTGATCCTGGGCTTTGGGGGATACCCGCAAGACCAGATGATTGCCGCCGCACGCAAGCTTGCCCGGATCATTGAGCAAGGCGCGTAGACCACTTTATTGCTGACGACCATGTACACCTCGACTTTCACTTTTCTGCCTGGCGCCTACGACGATGAATTTCATGCCTTGGACAACAGCATCGCGGCCATCGCAAGGGCCATCCCCGGCTACCTGGGCGAGGAAGCCTGGTAAAATCCCGCGACTGGCGCGGTCTCGAACGTCTATTACTGGAGCACGATGGAAGCGCTTCAGACGCTGATGCAACACAAAGACCACCTTAAGGCGAAGCGGCAGCAAAGCCGTTGGCTGCGTGGCTATCAGGTGGTGATTGCCAAGGTTGTCACCTTCCATGGCGACGGGCGCATGGAACATCCCTTGAATCAAACGAGCATCCCGATGACCTAGCCGTCAAGCCTTGAGCGTGCACGTTGTTCGTGAGCGCCATGCCGACCGGGGATCGCCGAAAGACGCAAATGCATATTAGAATCAATAACTTTTTGTTATTTGTCCAAGCGCTTCCTCATGTCCCACCCTCCCAAGGCCAGGAAAGACTGGCTCGCCCATTACGCGGAGATGATCGGCAAATGGCGCGGGCGGGGGCACGAGGATGGCGAAGACGCCATGCACGACACCGTGCTTGGCATGCTGGAAGGCGACGTCGCGGCTATCTATGACCCGCGCGCGTACCTGTCCCGTGGCACCTCCAACCGCCTGGTCAGCCGGCATCGGCACGTCAACACGCTGGACATCACGTCGCTGGATGACGTGCCCGGCGGCGACCATCCCGCCACGCCTCCGGCCGACGACGGCGTCCGGTTCCAGCAACTGGCCGACGAACTGACCCGTGCGTTGGAAGACCTGCCGCCCAAGTGCCGGCAGGTTTATCTGTGGTGCCGTCTGGAAGGATGGACGCACACCGAGATAGCCCAGGAAATGGGCATCTCGCGCAGCATGGTGGAAAAATACATGACTCGCTCCGTGCGTCACATCAACGATCGGCTGCAACACCATGCCCCTCTCTGAATCCCGCTCCCCTGCCTCGCGCCCGCCCGACATGCGCGCGCCCGGGCACGACAATTCGCATGACACCCCGCACGGCGACGACGTGCTGGCGCATCCGAGCGACGCGGCGCATTGGTTCTCGCGCATGCATTCCGGCGAGGCCACGGAAACCGATCGGCAGGCCTTTGCCGCGTGGTGCAGCGCCGACCCGGCGCACGAACGCGAATATCAAAAGCTGACTGCCCAATGGGACGCCGTGCTGTCCCTGCCTGAAGCACGGCTGCGCGGCCTGATGCAAGCCACGAACGCCACGCAAGACTCGCATGTTGCGCCCCCACCGCCCGCGCTGTCGCGGCGGCGTTTTGGCTTGAGGATGGTGGCGGTCTGTGCGCTGCCCGTTGCGGCGGGCCTGCTGGCTGCGCCCTATCTCTTCGACCGCGACGAAAAGCGGCTGAACTACGCCACCCGCAAGGGCGAACGGCGACAGGTCACCTTGCCCGACGGATCCATCCTGCACCTGAACGGCGACACCCGTCTGGCCGCCCGCTTCGGCGCCAAGGAACGCCGGGTGGAACTGGCGCAAGGCGAGGCCTTCTTTGAAGTGCAACATGACACGTCCCGGCCTTTCGTGGTGGAGGGCGGCGTGGGTCAGGTCACCGTGACAGGCACGCGCTTCAACGTGCGGCGCGACAGCGAAAGCTTGCAGGTCAGTGTTGAATCGGGTTCCGTGCGGCTGGAATCCGGGCCCTGGTGGCGGCATAGCGAACACCGCCTTGGCGCGGGTCAACAGGCCATTGCCTACGCGGGCGGCCCGCTTGGCGAAGTCACCCAGGTCAATGTCGACAACCTGACCGCCTGGCAGCGCGGCAAGATCATCTTCAACAATGTGCCGCTGGCCACGGTCATCAACGAGATGAACCGCTACCTGACGCAGCCCGCCAGCCTGGACGCCCCCGCGCTTGGGGCCTACCGGATCTCGGGCGTATTCAGCGTGGACGACCCGCTGGCCATGATCGATGCCCTGCCCGCCATTGCCCCGGTGTCGCTCGACCGCTTGCCGGACGGCCGGGTCCGAGTGCTGGCGCGCTGACGATTTGTAACAATTTAATTACAAAATAATAGCGATTCCCATTCCGGTTTCAAGCCAGCTCATGCGTCTAGAGAGGAAGGGGCGGACATATCCACGCCGCCCGCCTACCTCCTTTAGAACCGGTGCGCCCCCATGGCGTGCCTCTCACCGAGCTACCGATCTTGAATACCGTCTCTGCCCGACCTGCTCTGCGCGTCCCGCCGCGTGTGGTTCTCAGCGCGCTTGCCTTTTCACTATCGCTTGTCTTCGGCATGGCGCCCGCCGTCCAGGCCCAGGAAGCGCCCGTCAGCGTCAACATTCCCGCGCAGCCCTTGGGCGATGCGCTGTTGCAGTTGGGCTCGCAGACGTCCTTGCAGATTTTTTATTCGCAGGATGTGCTGGCTGGCCAGACCGCGCGCGCCATCTCGGGCAATCTGTCGCCTGAAGAGGCCCTGCGCCAACTGCTGCAAGGCACGGGCATCCAGTACACGCGCAATGGCAACAACGTGACCTTGTCGCGCGCCGAGCCCACGGGCGGCACGGTGCAACTGGAAGCCGTGACGGTCACCGCCGGCATTCTGGGCGAACTTGCCCCGCCCTACACGGGCGGGCAGCTTGCCACGGGCGGCAGCCTGGGTCTGCTGGGTTCCGAAGACGTGATGGACTCGCCGTTCAGCACGGTCAACTACACCTCTGAATTGCTGTATGACCAGCAGGCCCGCACGCTGGCGGACGTGGTCGTCAATGACGCCTCGGTCCGCACGCTGACGTCAGCCGGAGGCTTTGGGGAAGACTTCCAGATTCGCGGCTTTGCCGTGGGCAGCGGCGACGTCAGCGTCAACGGCCTGTATGGCCTGGTGTCGTCCAGCCGCGTGCCGGTGCAGATCCTGGAGCGGGTGGAAGTGCTGAAAGGCCCCGGCGCCTTCATGCGCGGCATTCCGCCCAACGGCAGCATCGGTGGCGCCATCAACGTGGTGACCAAGCGCGCCGACGACGAACCGCTGGCGCGCGCCACGCTGGGCTATGCCAGCAAGGCCAACTTCACCGGCCAGCTTGACCTGGGCCGCCGCTTTGGCGAAGACAATGCCTGGGGCCTGCGCTTCAACGGCGTCAAGCGCGGCGGTGAATCCACGTTGAAGGACGGCAAGCAAGGCCTGGACATGGGCGCCCTGGGTATCGACTATCGCGGCGCGCGCCTGCGCTGGTCGGCAGACGCCATCCACCAGGAAGACGTGATCGAGAACTTCCGCTCGCAGATCGGCTGGCAGGCCAACGTGACGGAACTGCCCTCGCCGCCCGATGGCGACATCAACTTCTACCCCGGCACCCGCCTGTCGCAACGCGACAGCACCATCATGTCGCGCCTGGAATATGACTTCACCGACAACCTCACCGGCCACATCGCGGCGGGCTATCGCGACGGCAAGGTGCGGCAGATCTTCCCGGTGACCGTCAGCCCGTCCGGCGTGCGCCAGTCGGTGGACCAGGACGGCAACTTCAACGTCATGACGACGTACTACGACTCGTATTCGAAGACGAGCAGCGGCGATGCCGGCTTGACGGCCCGCTTCAGCACCGGCGGCATCAAGCACCGCCTGGCGCTGGGCGCCACCTACCTGAAGCAAGAGGCGGGCAACGCCTATTCGACCGGGTCGGCCATTGTGGCCTCCAACATTTATGACCCAGTCGACATCCCCGACGGCCCCGCCGTGCGCCTCACTCCGCAGAAGGCGTCGGACACCACGCTGACCAGCTTCGCCATTGTCGACACGCTGTCGTTCATCGACGATCGCATTCTGCTGACGGCGGGCGTCCGCCACCAACGGGTTGAAGTGGATAGCTTCAACACCACCACGGGCGCGCGCACCAGCGGCTACCGTTCCAGCGCCAACTCGCCCGTCGGCGGCATCGTCATCAAGCCGCTGCACAACGTATCGATCTACGCCAACCTGGCCCAAGGCCTGACGCGCGGCACGATCGTGGGCGACACCTACGAAAACCGGGGCGCCGTGCTGGCGCCGTACAAGTCCAAGCAGTACGAAACCGGCGTCAAGGTGGATTGGGACGGCAACATCACCACCACGCTTGCGCTCTTTCAGATTGCGCGCCCGGCCGGCCAGGCCGACGACAACAACGTCTACGGCTACTTTGGTGAACAGCGCAACCGTGGCCTGGAACTGACGGGCTACGGCGAACTCGTTCCCGGCCTGCGCCTGATGGCAAGCGCGGCCTTCATCAACAGCGAACTCACCAAGACCCCGGGCGGCGTCAGCCAGGGCAACCGGCCCGCCGGCGTGCCCGCCAGCACCTACAACCTGGGCCTGGATTGGGACACGCCGTGGGTGCAGGGGCTGAGCCTGAACGGCCGCGCCATCCGCACGTCATCCGTCTACCTCAACAACACCAATACGCTGCGCCTGCCGGGCTACACCCGCTTCGACCTGGCGCCCGCTACGCCACCACCATCGCCGGCAAGGACGTCGTGTTCCGCGCCAACGTCGAGAACGTGGCGGACAAGAAGTACTGGCTGGCGTCCGGCTCGTTCGTGACGAACGCGGCAGGACGGACGTATATGTTGTCAGCCTCGATCAATTACTGATCTGGGCGGCGCGCGGTAAACGAACTACGGAAGCGAACTACGGAGGCGAACTACGGAAGGCAAGCGCGGAAGGGAAATACAAAGGCAGGAATACCCAGTTCAAGGGATAGCCGGACACGCTCCGAGCCATCACAATCTAGAATCGGGCGATTCTGCCTTTTCCCCTTCCCGTCTATGTCCGCCTCTCCGCTTGCCCCCGAACTCACGCTGCCCGCCCCCGTGCTGCTGGTGGAGGACGAACCGCTGGTCTGCCGGCGCATCGAAGGCCTGTTGCTGCAACTGGGCTATCAGCCCGACGCGCTGATCTTCGCGGGCTCCCTGGCCGAGGCGCGCGCCTGCCTGGCCAGCCAGCCCGTTGCGCTGGCGCTGGTGGACCTGGGCTTGCCCGACGGCAGCGGCATCGACCTGATTGCCGAGATGCACGCCGCCGACCCCGGCCTGGCCATCCTGGTCATCTCGGCCTGGTGTACCGAAGACGCGATTTTGGCGGCCTTGCGCGCCGGCGCCACGGGCTATGTGCTGAAAGAACGGGACGACATGGAAGTGGCGCTGTCGTTACGCAGTGTGCTGCGGGGCGGTGCGCCGATTGACCCGTTCGTGGCACGGCGCATCATCGACGAGTTGCGGCCCCGGCCAACAGAGCAGACCGGCACGGCAAGCGGTGAGATACTTAGCCCCCGCGAAAGCCAGATCCTGCGTCTGGTGGCTGAAGGTTTGGCCAACCGCGAAATCGCCGAACAACTGTTCCTGTCGCGCTACACCGTTGAATGCCATATCAAGCACATCTACCGCAAGCTGGCCGTTTCCTCGCGC
>NZ_JBHFIZ010000031.1:100849-119969 GCF_057334535.1 Achromobacter colocynthidis | reverse complement strand
TCAATCATCGGGGCGACGCACAGCCGCCAGTCGGGGGAGTCCAAGAATCACTCTACAAAACAAGGGGATGCGGTATTTTACGGGCTTCGCGGCAATATGTCCGGCAGCCTGTCCACGCCTGCCCAAGCCCCTCCCGAACGGCCCGGGCGCTATGTGGTCTAAAATTGCGCCGCCGCCGCCGCACCCGGCATGTCCGAGCGTCCGTTAACTCCTTACCCTGTACATCAATGGCCGTATTCACTCCCGTATCCGACGACGACGCGCGCGCCCTCCTGGCGCGATTCGACCTGGGCGAGTTCGTCTCGCTTCGAGGGATTACGGCGGGTATCGAGAACACCAATTACTTCTTGTATACGACCCGCGGCGAATTCGTGCTGACGCTGTTCGAGGTGTTGACGCACGCGCAACTGCCTTTCTACATTGAATTGATGTACCACCTGGCGGAACGCGGCGTCCCGGTGCCGCAACCGCAAAACCTGCGCGACGGCACCCGGCTGACGACCCTGCACGGCAAACCCTGCGCCATCGTGTCGCGCTTGCCTGGCGGCTACGAGCCCGCCCCCGGCGCGACCCATTGCGCACTGGCGGGCGCAACCCTGGCCCGCGCCCATCTGGCCGCCCAGGATTTTCCGATCCACCAGCCCAACCTGCGCGGCTTGAACTGGTGGCTGGAAACGGCCCCCAAAGTCATGCCGTTTCTTACCCCCGAGCAGGCCGAGCTATTAAGCGCGGAACTGGCTGCCCAACAAGCCGCGGTGACCACGCCCGCCTGGCAGGCGCTGCAGACGGGCCCCGCCCATTGCGACCTCTTCCGCGACAATGTGCTGTTTGCGGGCACGTTCGACGATCCGCTCATGGGCGGCATCATCGACTTCTATTTCGCGGGCTGCGACACGTGGCTGTTCGACGTGGCGGTCAGCGTCAACGACTGGTGCATTGAACGGGATACCGGCGAGTTCGTTCCCGAACTGGTGCAATCATGGCTGGCGGCCTACGCCAGCGTGCGCCCCTTCACCGATGCCGAACGCGAGGTCTGGCCCCTGATGCTGCGAGCGGCCGCCCTGCGCTTCTGGATCTCCCGCCTGTACGATTTTTTCCTGCCCCGGCCCGCGCAAACGCTTAAGCCGCACGACCCGCGGCACTTCGAAAGAGTGTTGCAGGCACGCCACCGCTCGCGCTTGCCAATATTGCCGTAACCGTAACGCCCCCCATAATGGGGCTCGCGCGTCCCTTTTTGAGAGACATCCCTCCTTTAGAGAGCCATGCAAGCAGCATTCTTACCCGCGACGTCCGGCTGGCAATGGGTTCGAGACGGCTTCCGTCTGTTCCGCAAACAACCCCTGGCCATGTTTACCTGGGCAATGTTCATCAGCCTTCTGGTCGTCTTCGCCAGCGCGACTCCTCCAGTGGGCCCGATCCTGGTCGTGGCGCTCATGCCCATCATCACCCTCATGACCTTGTCTGCGTGCAAGCACATTGAGGCCGACCGCGTCATGCTGCCGTCGATGTGGGGCAAACCCCTCAAGCAACCGGGCGTGTTCAGGAAGCTGTTCCTGATGGGCTTGTTGTATGCGGGCTTAAGCATGGCGGCCGGCCTGCTCACTTTCCTGCCGTTCATGGACTCGATGGCGGAGGCTTATCGCATCGCTTCCGTCGAGCGCTCTCTGGACCCTATTCTGATGGCCATGCGGGTTCCGCTGACCATCTTCGCCATTATTTATGTCGTGATCGCCGCCTTGTTCTGGCATGCGCCGGTGTTGGTCGCATGGCATGGCCTGCGCTTGGTGCAAGCCTTGTTTTTCTCCGGTATTGCTTGCTGGCGCAACAAGTGGCCGTTCCTGGTGTACGGCGCCACCTGGGCACTGGTTTTCCTCTTCATCGACCTGTGCGCCGGCCTGCTGGTTTATATGGGCCTGTCGCTCGAATTCGCGGGCACCCTACAGATTCCGTTCAATATCGCCGCGGGCGGCGCGCTGTATTGCAGCTTCTATCCGGCCTATACCTCCGTGTTCGGCATCAATAACACCAGCCCGCATCTCGACAACGGCAACAGCGCCCAGGCATAAGGCAATGCGGCAGGGTGGCAACGCCCTGCGCACCGCCATCACCCGCAGATCCCGCCCGACAAACGCCACGTCGATGGCATAGCGCATGCCAAAGGTATGTACGCCAGCGCAGGGCATGAGCAATACGCCGGACCGCGTGCCAGGCGGTCGGCGCCCCAGCAGGCCCCGCATCCGGCGCCTCCAGTCATCCACACGCAAGAACCTCAGCCGGACAGGCGACAAGGGCGGGCAGCCATTCATTGCACGCTTTGCAGCAATTGAACGGCAATGGGAAACGCCAGCACGATGAACGTGCACGGGAAAATGCACGCGATCAAGGGCAGCAGCATTTTTACCGGCGCCTGCATCGCCAATTGTTCGGCTCGCACGTGCCGGTCGCTGCGGCACTGCGCCGCTTGTGCCCGCAGAACCGGCCCCAGGCTGATGCCCAGCGCCTCGGCTTGCGCCAATGCGGCGGCCCAGGTCCGGGCAAGCGGGCTGTTGCTGCGGTCGGCCAGCGCCTTGATCGCGGCTGTACGCGTAACGCCCGCCCGCATCTCGGCCAAGGCCTCCGCCAATGCATCGCGCAGAACACCTTGCGGGCCGCTTTGCGCCGCCAACTGCAGCGCCCCCTGCACACTCAAACCCGCTTCCACGCATAGCGTCATCATGTCGAACACAAAGGGCAGATCGCGTTCAATGCTGCGGCGGCGTGTTTCGCTCAGGCTACGCAGCCAGGCGCGGGGAGCCAGGCCAGCCAAAATGCCCAAAGCCAGCGCCCAAGGCATCCAGGCCAAGGGCGACATGCCGTAGGCCGCCATCGCGCCTGCCGCCGCCCCACCAGCCAACAACGCCGCGCTGGCGCTCAATGCCGCCACGTGTGCGTAACCCACGCTTGCCGGTAAGCCCGCCCATTCGATCGCGCGAGCCAATCGTGCGCGCAGGCGCCACGAACATAGCGGCCCCGCTATTGGCGCCACGGCAGATACCCATGGCCAGGCAGCCCGCCACCACCATGGCAATCCGGCAGACACCGCCTGTTTGCCGCCCAGCAAGGGGCGCAGCGCAAACCAGGTCACGCAACCCACGGCCAGCGCCGCCATCAACATGCTCAGGTTCAGCAACATGGCCCCCTTCCCCATTACCCCCTCCTGTTAGAGCTCGATCCGGACAATGCGCCGGATCAGGAACACACCCGCCGTCTCCAGTACGGCCACCATCGCAAGCACGCCCCACCCCATGGGCGTGTGCCACAGCAAGCCCATGATGTCGGGTTCAAGCTCATTCAACACGGCGAGCAACACCAAGGGCAGCGCCCCTACTATCCATGCTTGCAAACGCCCTTGGGATGTCAGCGCCTGCAGCTTCGCCTGCAACTGCAAGCGCGCACGCAAGGTTTGCGCAATGCTCTCCAGCGCCTCGGCCAGGTTGCCGCCGGTCTGTGCTGCAATACGCATGGCGGCCACCACCAGCGAGGTGGAGTCGGCGGGCATCCGCAACTGCAAATTTCCTAGCGCCGCATCCCACGGCACGCCCAAGCGCTGCTCCCGCAGCATCAAGCCAAATTCCTGGGCCAGCGGTGCGCCGCTCTGCTCAACCACATGGCGCAAGCCCGTGGGCAGTGCGACCCCTGCGCGCAATGCCGAGGCCAGCATCAACAACGCCATTGGCAATTGCTGTTCGAAACGGCGTGCCCGCCTGCGCCGCAGCATCTCAACCATCATGCGAGGCGCCCGAGAGGCCAGCCCGGCAAGCAACGCCGCCAGAATGCCACTGCCCGTCAACGAAAAAGCCAACGCCGCCGACAGCGCCGCGCAGGCGACGGCCGCCAGCCACAACTGCGAGGGGTCGATGAACAGGAACACCTCGCTAAGCCGGACTCCCGCGTCTTGCGTGTAAAGCTCCCGGTAGCGGCGCAATGCCGGCGCAAACCAGGCCTGGGCATGCAGCACCAACACTGCTGCGCAGCACATAGCGCCCGCCGCCGCCAGCCAGATCATGGAAACCCCGGTGCAGACTTGGACGAAGGCGCCCCCTTCGGCATCGACGTTTCGGTGAACCACGCCGGATCCATCGATACCCCGTCGTCAGACCAACCCTGCGAAAAGCCGGGCAACGCTCCACATCCCTTGAAGCCCGCCGTCCGGTCAAATCGGAATAGCTCCTGCAGTTGTATGCGCCCACTTTCCATCCCCGCGACTTCGACGATCGACGTCACGACGCGACGACCGTCCGCCAAGCGGGCCTGCTGCACCACAAGCTCAACGCTGGCGGCGATCTGTTCGCGCACGGCGGACAAGGGCAAGTCCAGGCCCGCCATCAGGATCATCGATTCCAGTCGGCCCAAGGCATCGCGAGGTGAGTTCGCGTGCAAGGTTGTCAACGAGCCCTCGTGGCCCGTGTTCATGGCCGTCAACATGTCGAACGCTTCGGCGCCACGGCACTCCCCGACGACGATACGGTCCGGCCGCATGCGCAGCGCGTTGCGTACCAGCTCGCGTATGGCGATATGCCCCCTGCCCTCCTGGTTGGCGGGACGCGCTTCCAGGGCCACCAGATGATCGTGATTCAGCCGCAACTCGGCGGCGTCCTCAATGGTGACGACCCGCTCGCCATCGGGGATTTCGTTGGACAAGATGTTCAGCAAGGTCGTTTTGCCCGAGCCCGTGCCGCCGGACACAACCAGGTTTTTGCGCATCCTGACGCATAGCGCCAGGAATCGCGCCATGGCCTCGCTTAAGGACGCCGCCGCGATCAGATCGGACATCTGGGGCCGCCGCTGCGGAAACTTGCGGATGGTCAAGCTGGCGCCTTTCATCGCCACCGGCGGAATGATGGCGTGCACGCGCGATCCATCGGGCAAGCGTGCGTCAACCATGGGCGAGCTTTCGTCGATGCGACGGCCCAGTGGCGTGACGATGCGCTCGATTACCCAACGCACCGATTGTTCGCTGGTGAATGCGGCGGGGTGTCGCCAAAGCCGCCCCGCGCGTTCCACATAGATCTCGTCATAACGGTTGACCATGATCTCGGTGATGTCTGGCGCGGCCAGCAGGGGCTCCAAGGGGCCCAATCCCACGGCTTCGTCCAGCACCTCTCTGCACAAGGCCTGCTTGGCCGCATCGTCGGGCAAATCGACGTCCGACGCGACGATATGCGTCAGCAGGCGCTCGGCTTCGGCGCGCAACGTGCCGTCGCTCATGCCCGCGACGTCGCGCCGGCGCAGGTCCAGCGCGTCGAGCAAGGCCGCGTGCAGGCGCCGACGCGCTTGCACGCGCTGTGGCGCAATGGGCGGCAACGGCATCGTGGCTATCGAAGGCGCTGCCGTCTCAGCCGGGGTCAGCACGGCCGCGTCCGGCGATGCGGGCGCAACGGCTACGGCGAAGGCCAGAGCCGGTGCAGCATCGTCCGGCGCCACCCACCGTACGCGCAAGCGGCAAGGACCTATCAGGATATCGTCGTCGGGCAAGACCGGCGCATGACGCACCACTCTTGCTCCGTTCACCAGGGTGCCTGCCAAGGTACCCAGATCCTCCAGGACAATATCGTCGTCTTGACGAAGCAAACGGGCGTGCTGCCGCCCGACTCGCCAATTGACGATACGCAAGCCGCACTGGGAGCCCCGTCCGATCAGCACCGGCGTCGGCGCGAACTGTCGGCGAACGCCGGAATCTTCAAATGTCATTTCGATGTCGAGCATGGCGTCACTCTTGATGTGGAGTCTGGGGGAAGTCATCGCGGGCGACCCACTGCGAACCTGCACCTGCATAGGGATCCCAAGCGTCGACGGTGACGGGCGTTGCGGTGCCCAGGCGCGGCGGCTCTGGAAACGCCTTGTCCAACACTCCTCGCCCGCGCCGCACCCGATCCTGCATTGCGGGCTCGCTTTGCGACACAATCTTGGGCGTCACAAAAATGGCCAATTCGGTTTCGCGCTGCTGAAACCTGCGCGACGAAAACAAGGCACCAAGAATGGGAATATTCTGCAACCAGGGCAGGCCATTGATCTCCTGGCCTTGCTCTCGCGACAAGAAGCCCCCAATGACCAGCGTATTGCCCGATCTGACGTTGAATTCGGTGGAAGCCCGCCGCGTCCGCAAGGCCGGGCCACCCGCAACGCTTAGCGACGTGTCGACAGAACTGGCCTCGACTTCGATCAACGACCGAATCACGCCGTTTCGGTCGATGCGCGGCGTGATGTTGAGCGACACGCCATACGGTTTGAACAAGGTGGTGGGATTGCCACGCGAATCGGTCGACGTGTAGGGAACCTCGCCGCCCGCCAGGAACGTGGCGCTGGCGCCGCTGCGCGCAAGCAGTTGCGGCTGCGCCAGCATGACGGCTTCACCACTTTGCGCCAGCGCGGCGATGCGGGCGGACAGTAAGGCATTGACTCCGAAGTAACCCGCGGCGGCCGATGCCGGCCCGGCTGTCTCGATGATGGATTCGCCAGGTCGGGTCATGCGCGCCCGCGAGCCTGCGTCCCAGGCCAGGCCGGCATTCGCACCGCCTTGAGTCACCCCGTCCCAACGCAGGCCGAACTCGCGCATTCGCGATGTGGGAATCTCAACCACCTGCACATCAAGCAGCACCATTCGGTCCCATCCCACTTGCCCCGTGAAGTCCAGGATGGCGGGATAACGTTCGGCCAGGGCGGCAATGCGTGCCCGGTCGTCGTCGGACAAATCGTCTCCTTCGATCACGATTCGCCCTCCCACCGTGGTGCTGCGCGCGCCAGGAATACGGGCAAGCAGCGACTCAACCTCTGCCCGCAAACGCGGCGCGCCAGCGGCGACAACGCGCAGGTCATAGGCTTTCGGTTTGGCCCCGGCCGCCCAGACGTGCACGGACGACACGCCTTCGGCGCGGGCAAAGATCACGACGTCCCGGCCTTCTGTCGCAACGGCGCTCAACACCTGCCCGTTTCCAATGGCCACTCGTTTCACGCCGGGGTGCGGCAGTACCCGCGTTTCACCTACCTGCAACTCCAACGCCTGCGGCTCAGTTGAGGGGGAGGCAGTGGCCGTGGTGGACGTCAGGGCAAGCGTGATTGCGCTCAGGATGAATGCGATGCGTCTCATGGCCGCTCCGATGCACTACCCGCCATTGCGGCGGCGTCTGAAGGAACAGGCGATTGCGCCTGCATGCGGTCCCCGTACAAGATCGTTACGCCGGGAGCAGGCGCGGGTTCCGGCGCCAATCCGATAAGCGAGGCCAGATCCGTCTGAGTGGATTCGGCAACGGCCGCCTCATCGTCGCGATGTCGCAGCATGGCCGTCAACGAACCCGCCTGCCTGGCAGCGACGAACTTCATGGCTTGGTCCGGATCGGCGGCAAGCGTAATGCTGCCGGCACCGCTTGCCACCCCATCTTCATCGGCCCCGGCGCCAACCGTCAGCACACGCATGCCCTGCAGCAAAGGCACGGTGAGCTCTCTTTGTCGATGAGGAAAGGTCACGTAGATGTCGATCAAGTCACCGGCACGCAGCATATCGGCCAGCCCGCCAAGGTCAGCCGCGGCGACAGTCAGCGCCCGCTGGCCCGAACGCAGTCGGGATGCCAAGGCGGGGGCCGGCATCGAGAAAGTCAGATGTGACTTCAGCAAAGGTTCGCCGTGGGCCACATCCGCCACCAAGGTGCCACCAAGCAAATTGTTCAGCGCCAGCGGATCCAGGCTGGCGGAAGACGCCCACTGCGCCGGAATCTCGCGGACCGCCACGTCAGCCTCTTCCAGCCGCGTGCCCGCGGCAAGGTCATAGGCGGCAACCAGACGCTCGACAACCGGTGTGCGAGCCTCGGCTTCCAACGCCTCTACCCGTTGCTGCACGTGCTCGCGCACGGCCCATGCCGACAGCAACCCCGCCATCAATGCCAGCCCATACACGCCGGCGCGGCGCAGCCGGGAAACGCCATGCATCAGTGCAGCCTTCATGGCACCCACCTTCTGACCCGCAGGCCGCTGCCCGCATCCAACGGCACCAACGACACCTGCATGCGTTGGTCTGCGCGCGCCCATGACTGCAAAGCGCCGTCATCTGCTTCAAGGCGCCACCCGTCGCGCAGCAAGGCCGCTTTTAGCAAGGGGGCTATCCGAGAAGGCGGCAAGCCATGTTGCCAAATACGCTCCCACACTTTGACGCCCGCCTCCATCACTGCAAAATCGAGGCGCAGCCGTGCGCCCTCTGGCAGCCAGACGGGCATCACAGGGTTGGGAAGGGCCGCCATGCGCAGCGAAGACACCGTGCCGATGGTCCGGCTCGGACCTGCACTTTGCATTTGCGCCACCCATTGCTGATCATCGATCCAGCCAGACAGGATGAGATGGCCCGGCAGCACATTCAAATCGGACAAGCCCGGCTGCTGGTCCACCAACGCGCGGACCACGGCACGGCTATCCGCCGGTGCGTCAAACACCAGCACTTGGGCCGGGTAGCCATGAAGCCACACGCGGTCAGCCAGCAAGGCATGCGTGGACCCTTCCGGCAAGCGCAGCCCGCTTAGAGAAACAGCGACTGTCGTTGCGGACTGCGAGGGCTGTGCGACGCAGGGGCCCGCCACCGTCGCAAGCCACGTCATTACCGCCAAGCGACGAAGCAGACGAACGACGACAGGCCTTGTCCGGAGAATCGAAGTCATTGAGTACGCATTCATGGCTTTCGTCCTTTACGTATTCCCAACCGGTCAGGCGGCACCACATCTGCCCACGCGGACAACCAATCGGTCTGTAGCGCGGCCCGCCTCCAGGGACCGTCCATGCGCCGTGTGGCAGGCCCGCCGCGTCGCGCCTGCGCAAGCGACGCCCGTTCAACCTGGCGCCATGCGGTCGGTGCATTGCCAATACGACGGCGCGCGTCGGCGTCTCCATGTGCATGGCCGGCACCGATCGCCACATGCGCATGGCGCGCGATGATCGGCGCTTGCCCCTTCCGCGAAGGCATCGCGCGCGCATACACCGAAAGCAGGCGCAGGCCGTCGCCAAACCATTCGCCCTGCAATACAGACATGTTCGACGGCGCGATGCCGGGCAGTTCAAGGATCCGTTGGCGCAGTCCCGCGGCAACCATCGAATGCGCTGGCGCCACGGGCTGCCCCAGCGCGCCGAACATCGCCGTTTTGCGGCTGACCTGCGACAACTGTTGAGCCGAGAACTGCAGCCCGCCGACCCAGGACACTGCCCAAACCAGCACCGCCATCAGCGGCAGCATCAGCAAGGCTTCGACGATCGCCTGCCCTTGCTGACGCGCGGGGCAACGGAGATACCTATCCCTCTGCATCATGGCGTGCTCCGGGCATGCGAGGCCTCTGCGCGCGTGACCGCCGAGAGACGTGCCTGCCAATAAGGTCGAAACAAGGTGGCCAGTTCTTCACGGCGATCCGCACGCTGCTCCGGCCGCAAGAAATACGTTTCGGCGGCGCTGGTCACGGTGATCCCTCCGGACTGCCCCAGGGCGGCGTAACGAAAGATGCCCGTCGGCGACGCCAACACGCTGTCCGCATCGGTGGTCTTCAGTACAGAACCAGACCAACGCACGCGCACGGCAAACCGCAGCCTTTCGTGCAAGCGCGACGCCTTGACTTCGCGGTAAGCCGGCAAGCCTTTGCCGGGCCAACGCTGCGCGGACGCCATCGCATAGGAATTCGCCATGGGGTTGGTCACGCCGCTGAAGATGTCCCACGCGGTGGACTGCTCCACCCAGCGCCAAAAGTCCTCTTGGGAAAAGTCCGCGGGCGGCTCTTCCACGTAGTCCACGCCATCTGGCGTCTTGGACTTCTGGCCCTGCGCCGTACCCCAGGCCATTGAGTATTCACGGAAGTAGCAACCAATCCATCGATTGGATCGCAGCGCATGAAATGAGTGCGTGTCCAAGGCACCCCAACGTCCATCGGGCCCAAGCCATGTCGAACCACGGCGACGCAACTCATGCCGCTTCAAAGGGCAGCGCTTGCTGACGGGCCAGGGATTACGGCGTGTGGCATTGCGCTTTTGCAGATATCCGTAGCGGTCAGCCGCTAGTTCCACTGCTGGCCGCAAACCCGCTTTGCGCGTGGCTACGTTGCGCTCGGCGAACCCCGGCCACGCATCCGACAGGAGATTCAACGTCAGACCCCGCGCACGCGGCGACTTGCTCAAATCCGAACTCGAACCCTGATCAGAACCCGGATCCGGATCAGTCATGTTGGCTTCCAGGACTTTGCGCATGATGCGATCGCGCGAGGCCGTCAGCCTCGCCATGGCTGAGGCCGCCGCCGCGTCCAATACCCGATGCACAACGTGGTCATGTTGCGCGAACGCGCTTGCCAACCGCGACTCGGCATCGGGCAATGCCTGCCCTGCCCGATAAGCAAGCCCCATATCCGGACCGAACAGCATGGCGATCAAGCCGGCAGGCGGGTTGCCCCGGGTACGTTGAGCATGCATGGTACGGCCGTACTGCGCCGCGGCTGCCAAGGTGACCAAGTGCGCCATGGCGACTTGATGCGCAATCTGCGTTCGGTTCACATAGGCAAGGGCATTGAGCGTGCGCGCTTGCTCAAGCGCGCCACTGTAGGCGGCCGCGTCCGCCGCATGGGTCAAGCGCATACGGCCTTCCGCCGTTTGACCCAGGTTGTAGAGCACAACCAGGGATACCGCCGCGCCCGACACGATCATCATGCCCAGCACCAATGCCTGGCCATGCTGAACGCTGGAAGGCATGCGCATCTGCGTCATCACTTCGCATCCGAGGCATTGCCGGTAAAGGACTTGAGCGACCGAGCCTTGGCCTGAGCCGCTGCCTTCTGAGCCGCCTGCTGTGCCGCGCGCGTCTGTGTGCCGCCATCTTCCCCTGCAAGCTCACGTGCCATGGCGGCAGTCTGTGAACGCACCACCTGGCCGAAATACTGATAGACGGCAATGGCCGCCACCGCTACGAGCGCCACAACAACGATGTATTCGGTCATACCCTGGCCCAATTGCCGCTTTCGACTGCTCCACATCTCTGCTCTCCGCTGCGTTGAATGAAGCGTCAGTGTCGGCTCGGCCCCAGGACGCCACAATTCGCGCATGCCGAGGTGGGCAAAAAGATCCCGCGATCTTGACGTGCGTGAGAACGTGACAGCCCAACAAGAAAAAACCCTTCGCACCATGGGCTGCGAAGGGTTCATGCGATGGGTGGACGTGGCCCCCTCAAGATTCTTGTAACCCTTTAATTTTCTGGGGTTTTCCCTATTGCCGATGGAATTTCACAGCAGTAGATTTGAGTTGCCGGGCTGTCTGACACCCATCGCGTGCGAAGCCGGGCAGGAGCGCCTCAGACTCATCTTGAGCTGGGGCGCTCTTCCATTGGGACGTCGTAATTGCCAGACATTCGGCATATCAAGACGGCCAAACCATCTCGTTTCCACATTGCCGCAGGCCGTGTTGCGATAACGAGGAACGTCCCCGTTTTTGATGGAATATACTGGATATACAAACAGTATTTTCCGCCATGACGTTCAAAGCCCCCCTCACCCTTGACGACCTTCGCACCATCCGCGAACGCCAGCCCTGGAATTCAGATGTGATCTCGCTGCTCTGGGAGGTCAAACGGCTGCGCTCGGTGTTGCTGCGTGCGTATCAGTTATCTGGCGACTTCAAACGGCCGGCCGGGGTCACGGGCGAACTTTACGACGACTTCATGAAAAGCCTGCGCGACGAACCCTGTGTGCAAGAACGTGACGGGCTGGCGTCATCGCTGCTTGAAGCGCCGGACAAGCTCAGGAAAGGAATGGCCCCGCGGTAGCCGCTGGGGCGTTCCCCGGCGGGCCGCAGAGAGGGGAGTCAATTGGTCTTAGATTGGACCTAGAAGCCACGCAAAGCTGAGTTCGCTTGGTAGAGTGCGATGCATGAACGACTGGCCTATCCCCAATTTCCCGCTCGAGCAATTCAGAGCGCTCTCGTTCGCGGACAAAGAACTTTGTCTGGCGATGATCCGCGCATACTGTGCAGAGGTTGCGCTGCAAGAACAAATCGGCTTGCGGCCGGCCGAGGATGATCTCTCTCTCTATTAGCTAATCCCACCATCGCCTGACTAGGCGGCAACATGGCCTGACACAGCCGCCGGCGTCCGGCGGGCATCAGCGCGACGTCAGGCCTGCAAGCGGGCCCGCACGGGGGCGACGCCGGCGCGCCGCTTCCAGGTAAGCAGGCCTTCTCCTCCATGCTCAAGCGCCCCATACCAGATAGCGCGCGCACCGCGGGCTGGTGGCGTGTCGGCGTGCAATAACCATTGCGCGATGTGCACATGCATAAGCAGCATGATGCCGTCAGCCAGATGGTCGCGGTGCCCCATCAGGTCCAGGTAGTGGACCAATTCACCGCTGCGCGCGAGCTTGGTATAGGCCACCAGACGCTCTGTGGTCTCAAGTGGCCCGTTGCGATGGCCGGGGGTATCAATGAAATGGGACGCACGCGATAGCCGATGCGCTCGGCACGGCGGATCTTGGACAGGTTGCGCGAAGACCTGCCACGCAGCAGGCGGTTCAGCCCCTGGACATCGCGGCAGGCGTGTAGATCCAGCATCATCGGCGTGGCCCCCCGGCCACTGCCTTGCATATCGTAGCGCTGCGCCACACGCTGCATGCGCACCAACGCCTGCGTCGAACCCGGCCCTTGCGCCCGCGCCTTGTCGCGCATGCCGAAGACAGGGACTTTTTGGACACTGCGCGTTGGGTCCGGCAGACGCCGAAAATGAAACAGCCGCCATTGCTGGCGGCTGTTTCGTACCTGATTTCTCAGGATTTTCTTGGTAGGCCCCCCGAGAGTCGAACTCGGCACCAATGGATTATGAGTCCACTGCTCTAACCAGGCATGAGCTAGAGGCCCAGGAAACTATTACTGCCCTTCCAGGAAGCTCTTCAGCTTATCGGCCCGGCTGGGGTGACGCAGCTTACGCAGCGCTTTAGCCTCTATTTGGCGAATGCGCTCGCGGGTGACGTCGAACTGCTTGCCCACTTCTTCCAGGGTCTGGTCGGTGCTCATTTCGATACCGAAACGCATACGCAGAACCTTGGCTTCACGCGGGGTGAGAGAGTCTAGCACTTCCTTGACCACATCACGCATGGAACCATGCAAGGCCGCGTCCGACGGCGCCAGGGTCGACGTATCTTCAATGAAATCGCCCAGGTGCGAGTCATCGTCGTCACCAATCGGCGTTTCCATCGAGATCGGTTCCTTGGCGATCTTCAGGATCTTGCGGATCTTGTCCTCGGGCATGTCCATCTTCTGCGCCAGGGTTGCGGGATCCGGCTCGGCACCGGTTTCCTGCAGGATCTGACGGCTGATCCGGTTCATCTTGTTGATCGTTTCGATCATGTGAACCGGAATGCGGATGGTGCGCGCCTGGTCAGCGATGGAACGCGTAATGGCCTGACGAATCCACCACGTGGCGTACGTCGAGAACTTGTAGCCGCGACGGTATTCGAACTTATCCACGGCCTTCATCAGACCAATGTTGCCTTCCTGGATCAGATCCAGGAACTGCAGGCCACGGTTCGTGTACTTCTTGGCGATCGAGATCACCAGGCGCAGGTTGGCCTCGGTCATTTCACGCTTGGCCTTGCGAGCCTTGGCTTCGCCGGTGGCCATGCGCTTGTTGACGTCCTTCAGGTCCTTCAGCGGCAACACGACGCGCGTTTGCAGGTCGATCAACTTCTGCTGCAATTCCTGAACAGCGGGAATCTGGCGTTCCAGCGTCTCGGCGTAAGGATGGCCAGCGGCAACTTCGTCCACCACCCACTGCAGATTGGTTTCGTTGCCGGGGAAGACCTTGATGAAGTGCAAGCGCGGCATGCCGGCACGGTCCACACACGTATGCAGGACGGCGCGTTCAAGCTGGCGCACTTCTTCCACTTGGCTGCGCAGCGTGTCAGCCAGCTTCTCCACCATCTTGGCGGTGAAGCGGATACCCATCAGTTCGTTCTGGATGGATTCCTGGGCGCGCACATAGATGTCCGACTTGTAGCCGTCCTTCTCGTACGACAGGCGCATCTTGTCGAACTGCTTGCCCACTTCATCGAACTTGGCCAGCGCCTTCACGCGCAGGTCTTCCAATTGCTTGCTGGACATGCCGCCGGCGGGGCCATCGTCGCCTTCGTCTTCGTCCGCGGTGACACCGGCGCCGGCGTATTCTTCGCCGTCTTCCGGATCAACAAGGCCGTCAACGACTTCGTCGATCTGCGCCTGGCCTTCGCGCACGCGCAGGATGTGGGCAAGGATCTCGTTGATCGTGGTCGGGCAGGCCGAAATAGCCATGACCATGTGCTTCAAGCCGTCTTCGATGCGCTTGGCGATTTCGATTTCGCCTTCGCGAGTCAGCAGCTCGACCGAACCCATTTCGCGCATGTACATACGCACGGGGTCGGTGGTGCGGCCGAAGTCGGAATCCACCGTGGTGAGCGCGGCTTCGGCTTCGTCTTCGACATCGTCATCGTTGGACGCGACGGGCGCGTTCTCGCTCATCAGCAGCGTTTCGGCGTCGGGTGCCTGGTCATAGACCGCGATACCCATGTCGCTGAATGTGCTGATGATGCCGTCGATGGCTTCAGCGTCGACCAAGTCGTCAGGCAGATGGTCGTTGATTTCGCCGTACGTCAGGTAGCCGCGATCCTTGCCCAGCTTGATCAGCTGCTTCAGGCGGTTGCGGCGTGCTTCGTATTCTTCCGGCGTGACGGGGCCACGGGCGATCAGATCCTTGGGATCAGCCTTGCCGCGCTTGCCACCACGCTTGGGCGGCTTCAGATCGGGCAGGACTTCGCCTTCGCCGTCCATCGTATCGTCGAAACCGTCGGAATCATTGTTGGCATTCTTGGCGGGACGGCCCGGACGGCGGCCGCTCGGCACGGGGCCCGAACGCGGGGCGCTGCCCCCCACCAGGTCGGCGAGCTTGTCCTCAGCCTTCTTGGCGCGAGCCTTCGTCACTTTTTCGGGCTTGTCAGCCGCAGCCGTCTTGGTTGCCTTCTTGGCAGCCGTCTTGACAGCAGCAGGCTTGGCGACCTTCACCGCCGTCTTGGCGGGCGCTTTTTCCGCCGCCATGCTTACGGCGCGCTTGGCCGCGGGGGCCTTGATTTCAGCCGCATCAATTGCAGAGGAGGATTTGCCGGTGGATTTGGTCATAGTCGCTTCCGTGGTCGTCGCAACCCGTTTGGGCATGTTGCACCGCGCAAGCACCACGCCAGACTGTGGCCTAGCGCGACGCAGCTACGGGTAAAACAGATAAATCGGCGAAGATCACGCGGCTGCGTTGTTCGCAGCGCCAGTTCTTTCGAACCCGTTTAGCGACGTGGCGGTGCAATACCGTTGGGGCGCTTTACGTGCATAACCTCATTCCGCGACGGATTCCGGGCGTTGGGGGGGCTGCCTGCCTATAAATAGGCTTTGCTTGCTTATGGGGTCATTGCCCCTAGCAGCTATGTAGACACAGCACCCAGACCACTAACGCTACGCAAAAATGCTCGCCGTTGAACTGCCTGATTCACCGCTCAGCCTTTGGCATCAGCCATTGGCCATAATAATTTAATGATGTAACAAATACGGCTGCCGAATTAAGCTCTTCGTCTAAGCTCTTCGGCAGCATTTCAATTCCTTGGTACTCTTTTCTGGCGCACTACGTCCAAGCGCCAATATTGCTTCTATTGCTTCTATTGCTTCTACTTTCTACGACTGCTTTTCAACTCTGCTTTTCAACTCGCTTTCCAGCTCAGTACTTCAGAATTAGATCTCGATTTCGGGATTTGATTCCGTCAGACCGTTCCGCCAGGCGCCTATGCCTGCCAGCGGACAACCTTTGATTTTAGCGCATTTAACGTATCCCGGCACCTTTCAGGGTGGCCATTCTGCCGGAGAGCTCCAGGTAGCGCTTGCGCGCCTCCTCAGTCGACAGCCCGGTGGACGCCAATTTGGCCATTTCCAGCTTGGCTGAATCGAATTCAATGCGCCGCAAAGCGTCATCCCACTCCGTCTGCGGGTCGGGCAGATCTTCCTGCGACAGGATATCCGCGCGCAACCCTTTCAATACGGTCGCCAAGTCCGAGTCCGGATCAGCCGCTTCCAGCAAGGCGCCCACATGGCGCGCACCGCTGGATTGGGCCAGCATGATCAGGTCTCTTACCAAACCTAGATGGGGGCCATGGTCGATGACTTCAAGCTGCTGATCACCCATGGAATCCACTAATTCGGGGTGGGCCAACAAAAGACCCAGCAAACGCTTGGCCAGCGACGGCATCGTGCGGCGTCCTTCAAAGCCGCCGACGTCATTGTCCCGGCGCCCCTTCCAGTTGCCCTTCCCGCCCTTCCAGTCGCTCTTGCCCTTCCAGTCGCCTTTACTCTTCCACTCGGGCTTCCCTGCTGACCTTTGGCCACCACCACCAAGCATTTCGGCGCCGTGCGACGGAATATGCCCGTAATCGGCATAGTCGGGCTCGTCGGCGGGAATGTCCTGGAAATCATGGCCGGCAAAGTCGTAACCCATATCCGGGTGCCCGCCATCATGACCCGAGCCAGAGCTACCCGCTGCACCGCCCCCTTCACCAGGCGGGGGCTTGGACCCGGCCGGCGTAAAAGGCTTGGCGGGCTGCTGGGCCAGAATCTGCGTCATTTCTTCGGGCGTCAGCTGTACCAGCTTGGCCATTTCGCGCTCGATCTGAACACGCAACGCGCACTCTGGAATCGACGCCAACAAAGGCTTGGCCTCGTGCAGGCAACTGGCGCGCCCTTCCGCTTCAGACATGTTATGGCGCGAGGCCAACTCGTCCAACAGAAAACGCGAAAGCGCCACCGCGTCGCCCAAACAGGCGCGAAAGGCTTCGGCGCCCAATTCGCGCACGTAAGAATCGGGGTCGTGCTCCGACGGCAAAAACAAAAACCGTATCGCGATATCGTCCCGCAGCACCGGCAGGCAAGCCTGCAGCGCTCGCCAGGCGGCTCGGCGGCCCGCTCCGTCCCCGTCAAAACTGAAAATCACCTTATCGCTTGCGCGAAGCAGCTTTTTCACATGGTCTGGCGTGGTCGCCGTACCCAGCGTCGCGACGGCATTGGCAATGCCCTGCTGCGCCAGCCCCACCACATCCATGTAGCCTTCAACCACGATCACCTGACCTTCCTGGCGAATGGCTTGGCGCGCTTCCCAAAGGCCGTATAGCTCGTGGCCCTTGGAAAACAGCGGTGTCTCGGGGGAATTCAGGTATTTGGGCTCGCCCTTGCCGATGATGCGTCCACCAAATCCGATGAGGCTACCGCGCACATTGCGGATCGGAAACATGACGCGCTCGCGAAAACGGTCATAGCGGCGGCCGTCTTCAGACTCGATCACAAGTCCTGACTCGACCAGCGTAGGGTCTTCGTAATTGGGAAATACCTGCGACAGCCCGTGGCGGTCGGTGCCCGACCACCCCAAGCCGAAATGTGCCGCGATTTCCCCAGTCAGGCCGCGCTGTTTCAGGTAGCGGATAGCGGCGGGCGATGCTCGCAACTGCTTCAGATAATGCGCCTGAGCGGCATCCAGCACCTGTGTATGGCGGGATTCCTCGGCCTTACGACGCGCGGATTCCTGCTGCTGGCGTGGACTGCGATTTTCTTCGGGGACCGTCATTCCCGCCGAAGCCGCGAGCGTGCGCACGGCTTCGGGGAAACTGGTGCCCGTATGTTCCATCAGGAAAGTGATGGCGCTGCCGTGTGCTCCACAGCCGAAGCAGTGATAGAACTGCTTGGTGGGGCTGACAGTGAATGACGGACTTTTTTCGTTATGAAAGGGGCACAGGCCAAGCAAGTTGGCCCCACCCTTTCGCAACTGCACATATCGCCCGACTACGTCGACGACGTCGACTCGGGCGAGTAGATCCTGGATGAATGATTCTGGAATCAATAGATTCGGGAATCAAAAATCAATACAGGCGCGGGGGCAGTTGTTGGCTACGGATGCGCTTGTAGTGGCGCTTCACGGCGGCGGCGTGCTTGCGCTTGCGCTCAGCCGTGGGCTTCTCATAGAACTCGCGCGAACGCAGCTCGGTGAGCAAACCGGTCTTTTCGATGGTGCGCTTGAAGCGACGCAGAGCGGCTTCAAACGGTTCGTTTTCCTTCAGTCGAACGATAGGCATAAAGTGATTGGCCTGCTTGTAGGGTAACAAAAGTTGATGACAAACCTGGCTTGCTTACCAGCAACGCTGCGCGGGTCCAGGTCCGCGATAACCGCGGAACGTGGAACCTTTGAAAGCGCAACCCGAGTTCTTGAAAAACGACTAATTGGGAACCATGCAGCGCTGCTTGAACAACACCGATGCGCACCCACTTCTACTCGTTCTTACTTATTTCTCGGATTTCCGCTGGCTGTTTCCGTTACCCAAACACTACCCAAAGAGTAACAAGCCAAGTTCGGTTTAGCGATAACCAGCGATTCTAGCATGGTCAGCGCCGCTTTGACTACTAGGAGGGACTCTGGGCGCGTACTAGCCCCCCTCCTCTGACGCTCACAACGGATCAGCTCGTGTGACCCTTGCGGATCCAGGCTTCCAACTGATGCGGACGAAGACTGTCGTAATCTTCGAACGGCTGGTGAATCCACGGATTCGTCGGCAGCTTTTCAACGTAATAGTCGGGCGTGGCCTGGGAATGCCCCTTCCACCACAGCACCGCGCTGCGCAGTTCGGTGATGTCCGCGAACTGGCGCTTCAGGTGGTCATAGACCTTGTTGAAGGTTTTCCCGGTATCGACCATGTCGTCTACCAGCAACACGCGGCCGGACAAGGTGCCGCGCGTAATGGTGATGAACTGGGCGATATCCATGTCGCCTTGCTTCGTGCCGGCAGCCTCGCGATAGCTGCTGGTCGCCAGGATGCCCAACGGCACGTCAAAAATACGGGACATAACATCGCCGACGCGCATGCCGCCGCGCGCCAGACACAGAATCTTGTCGAACTTCCATCCCGACTGGTGCACCTGCAAGGTAAGGCGCTCGATCAACCGGTTGTAATCGTCCCACGTCACCCACAGATGGCTTTCATCATTGGTCGGCGTGCTCATAGGTAAGCATCTCCTGCTTAAAGATACGAAAAGGGCGCCCCCC